>JAWCDE010000009.1:41883-51256 GCA_038861395.1 Thermoproteota archaeon
TAAGAATCCCCTTCATCAAGGTTCCCACGGGATATCAGCCTAGGGCTGCACTACCGCTGCTCTTCATCCCCCTGCTTAAAATCGCTGAGAAAATAGGTTTCCCGATGGCTGGTGACGACGAGTTGAAAAGATTATGCGTGCTTCTTGAAGACTACAATAAGATTCTTTCCCCGGATTCTCCTACGGAGAGTAATCCTGCTAAACAGCTAGCGGCCAAGCTGTATGGGAAGCTTCCAGTAATATACTCGCTGGGGCATCTTAAATCCGTAGCCCTAAGGTATAAGGATCAGATTAACGAGAACGCTAAGATGAGGGCTATGTGCGACCAGCTTCCGGAGCTCAACCACAACGAGGTTGAAGCCTGGGAGAGAGCCGACTTTAAAGAGCTTCTCCACATCATCCTGATAGACACCGGGTTTAAGAACAAGTACGTTGCTGAGAGCATTAGGGAACTTGTTTCCAAGATAGAGGCTGAGGGTGTTGGGGTAAGCGTGTTAACACCCCTTGGGGAGACGATGCTCGAAGAAATGCTTTCAGCAATATTGTTCGGAGACTGGGTTAGCTACTACCTCGCCATACTTAGAAGAGTCGACCCTACGCCTGTTTCCCTGATAAGCGAGTTCAAGAAGAAGCGCGAGGAGAAGGTGAATTATTTTAATACCTTTAGAGAATGGCTTAGCAGAATAAGCAAATAGCATAATTATCTATTCCTCTACTTCAGAAACCTGGTTATGCCGTTTTCACTACACTTTTCTTTAGTGACTATTCTCGTAAGCTCAACCATGCTTATCTTCTTAAACTCGATGTTGTTCTTCCTCAACATTCTCTCCGCCTCCGGCGTTATCCCCGGGGAGAACAGGATTACTCTGACACCCGTTCCAACGCCTCTAACATATCTTAGAACCTGTCTAACTGCTTCTTTACCCGCTCTATCCTTCTTTATTTCGACTATCGTCCTCCGCCCATTAGCATCGACGCCGAAAACGTCTACGATACCCGTGTCCTCCCTACGCTCCATGGATACTATTCTGAAACCCTCCTCAACGAGCTCAGGGTGTTTCTCAATGATTTCAGAAATCTCCTTCTCGCTCAAATGCATGTAGAAGCCTCCCTCATCCCTAAGCTTGCCTGAGAAAAGGCTTCTGAAACCATAGATCTTTACGAGGATTTTCTCCAGCTTCCTGATTCTTTTCACAACAAGGTTTACACAACCCTGGCCTGTGGAGATGCTAACGTGGTTTGGAGGAGGCTGCCAATTCACGGGTTCAAGCTCAGTAGCCCTGTGTATCAGAAACGAAGTATCTTCTTTGATCACGACTAGTCTCTCACCCTTCTCCAAGAATGATCTCGCCCTCCCAGCGTAATCGGCTTCGCATAAACAAACCATGGCTATGAACTCTCTCATGCGCAAGCCCTCCCTAATTAGTTTGACAGCGCTCTCTAAGTCTAACGCGTCCATCAGTCTTCACTACTGGTATGGTATTACGGCGATGTTATTATAATAATTTATTTTTTAGTTTCTTTATTCCCTCACTTTCTATCGGAAGGATCTTGCTAGTTGAAATCGGGATTTTAAACAGTTTTGTCAACATTGTTTTTAATAAAACTCTTTTTTTTATCTTTCTCAGGTTTCTCCGAAGGTGAAACTTAATAAACCCCCTCCAACACTTATTCTTTTCAGTTCCATACTGAAGAGGAGGGAGAAGCAGGGTATTGGATGGTAAGAAAGATGATTCCGCGAGTGGTTTTGGTAAGAAAAAGGATTCTCCCGACTACGTTTATCTGCGTGTCGCCGAAGCCCAGCCGACGGATGTTGGGCGTGGCTATGCTAGAATAGACCCTGAGGTCGCCAAGCTACTGAATCTTTCTCCTGGGGATGCTATAGAGATAGTTGGCAAGAGGAAGACTTACGCGCTGGTCTGGCCTGCTTCAGCGAGGGACAGGGGTCTCGGATTAATCAGAATAGACGGCTACACAAGGGAGAACGTTGGCGTGAGCCTAGACGACAAGGTTAGGGTTAGGAAGGTTACTGCGAGATACGCCACCACCGTCGTACTGGCTCACACGGAGCAGCCTAGAATGGTTAACGGCGAAGAGTTCGTTAAGAGCATAATGATAGGCCGCATAATAAACAGGGGCGACATAATCCCGGTGAGGATAATGGGTAAGATCGTTCAACTCGTCGTAGTCTCCTACCAGCCTGCTGCAGAAGCAGTCATAGTCACGGAGGACACTGTGGTTAAGATAAGCGAGAAAATATACCAGCTTAAGAAACTGTATCCAAGAGTTACTTACGAAGACATAGGTGGGCTCCAGGATGCGATACAGAAGATCAGGGAGATGGTTGAGCTCCCCCTACGCCACCCCGAGCTCTTCGACAGGCTGGGGATAGAGGCGCCAAAGGGTATTCTGCTTTACGGACCACCTGGCACCGGTAAAACACTGATGGCTAAGGCTGTTGCCAACGAGACTAACGCGCACTTCATAAGCATAAGCGGCCCAGAGATAATGAGCAAGTACTACGGTGAGAGCGAGCAGCGCCTAAGGGAAATATTCAAGGAGGCTGAGGAAAATGCTCCAAGCATAGTTTTCATAGACGAGCTTGACTCCATCGCTCCGAAGAGAGAGGATGTGACTGGCGAGGTTGAGAAGAGGGTTGTGGCACAGTTGCTATCGCTCATGGATGGTCTCCAGAGCCGTGGTAAAGTTGTCGTAATAGGCTGCACGAACAGAGTTAACGCAATAGACCCTGCGTTGCGTAGACCGGGGAGGTTCGACAGGGAGATAGAGATAGGCGTCCCAGATAAGAAGGCAAGGCTTGAGATACTGCAGATACATACTAGGGGCATGCCCCTGGCTGACGACGTTGATTTGAAGAGGCTTGCTGAGCTCACCCCTGGCTTCGTGGGCGCTGACCTCGCTGCCCTAGCCAAAGAGGCTGCTTTAAGATGCCTCAGGGAAGTCCTCCCGGAAATAGACTTGGAAATCGACGTGATTCCGATGGAGGTTCTCAGCAAGCTCGTCGTAAGGATGAAGCACTTCATGGAGGCCCTGAGGGAGATAGAGCCCTCCGCCCTCAGGGAGATCATGGTTGAGAGCCCGAATGTGCACTGGGACGATATCGGGGGCTTGGAAGACGTTAAGAGGGAGCTTATAACCTCCATAGAGTGGCCTCTAAGGTTCCCCGAGCTCTTTAAGAAGCTTAACATAAGGCAGCCAAAGGGTATCCTGCTCTACGGCCCCCCTGGCACCGGTAAGACCCTCTTGGCAAAGGCTTTGGCGACGGAGAGCGAGGCCAATTTCATAAGCATCAAGGGCCCTGAGCTGCTTTCAAAGTGGGTTGGAGAGTCTGAGAGAGGCATTAGGGAGGTGTTCAGGAAGGCTAGGCAGGTAGCGCCCTGCATAATCTTCTTCGACGAGATAGATTCGATAGCGCCGATCAGGGGTAGGGATGTGAGCAGCGACGTGACCGAGAGGGTTGTAAGCCAGCTGCTCACGGAGATGGATGGCCTGCAAGACCTGAGGGGAGTGATAGTTATAGGTGCGACGAACAGGCCGGACATAATAGACCCCGCGCTGCTGAGAGCAGGCAGGTTCGACAAGCTGATAGGCTTAAACTGGCCGGATAAGGATACGCGTAAGAAGATATTCCAGATCCATCTGAGAGGCAAGCCGGTGGCCCCCGACGTGAACATAGATGAGCTCGCATCAATAACGGAAGGCTACTCGGGTGCGGATATTGCTCAAGCCTGCAACGACGCGGGCCTCCTAGCCATAAGAGAGCTTTTGGAGATGACGAACGACGAGGAGAGGGTTAGAAGGATGGCTGAGAGGCTCGTAATACAGAAGAGGCACCTCATGGAGGCGATAAGCAAGATAAACATCCCGTCGCCGGAGGAGCGCAGGGCGTACGAGCTCATGATGAGCAGGTTCGCGGGCACAGCAAAGTCAACAGTCCTAGCCTCGCCAACACTCGTATAGAAAATCATAATTCCTCCAATGCGGCTGTGAAACCTTTATCTATTCCATTAGAAGCCTAGTTGACCAGCCATGTGCGCGAGCACGAGGTATACCCCTCCTGAAACAGCAGAGATAGGTATTTTCGGAGGCACTGGAAACTACGACCCTTCCTACCTGCAGGATGCTAAGCAGGTTAAGGTCTACACTCCATACGGCCCACCCTCAGACTTGATTACAGTGGGCTGGGTGAAAGATAGGAAGGTAGCGTTCCTGCCTAGGCACGGCAGGCACCACACTATCCCGCCTTACAAGGTTAATTACAGGGCTAATGTCTGGGCCTTTAAGTCGATGGGGGTTACAAGGATAATAAGCCCCGCCGCCGTAGGCAGCCTCCAGCCGGAGTTCATAAAGCCCTATGAGTTCGTCGTAGTAGACCAGTTTTTCGACAGGACTACTAACAGGAGGAGCCTCTCCTTCTACGAAGGCGGTGTCGTGGGGCATGTGCCTTTTAGCGACCCCGTCTGCCCCGAGCTTAGGAGGATATTTCTAGACTCGGGTAGGCAGGTTCTTCCCAACGTTAAGATTCATCCGACGCCTGAGGAGGAGGCTGAGAAAAAGTCTTTCACATACGTTACGATAGAGGGCCCAAGGTTCTCCACGAGGGCTGAATCCCTCTTCTACAAGAGCCTAGGTTTCTCGGTCGTGGGCATGACAGCCATATCGGAAGCCTACTTAGCCAGGGAGGCTGAGATATGCTTCCTCAGCATAGCTCTCGTCACGGATACTGATGTCTACGGTTTAATGCCTGTCACTGCGGAGAGAGTCGCAAAAAGCATGAGGGAGAACGTTGCTAACGTGAACAAGCTTATCTACGAGACGATTCCAAAAATACCTAGGGAGAGGAAGTGCGGCTGCGGCACGGTGCTGGATGTATCGCTGTATTGAGAAACAACAGTATCCCCATAGTTTTTCAGAGGAACCGGTTGGAGAAGGGGGAAGCCGATGCAGACGCATAAGCGTTTCCAGAAGACCATAGTGGGCTTCGACCCCGGCACGACCGCTGGTCTAGCAGTCATGAACCTGAACGGCGAGGTTATTCTCCTAAAAAGCCTCAGGCACTGGAGTAAGAGAAACATTATGATGGAGATGCTGAGCACCGGCACGCCCGTCCTGATCGCGACCGACAGGTCTGAGGCGCCGAGGGCAGTTAGGGAGTTGGCGCAGTCCCTAAGCCTACCGGTTTTCCAACTCGAGAAGGAGGAGCCCCTGGAGGGTAAGAGTAGGATGGTTGAGGAATTCGCCTCCAAGAAGGGGTTGAAGATTGAGGATGATCACCAGGCTTCAGCACTATACGCTGCGCTCAAGGCTTTCAACAGTTTCAAGAACGAGTTCATGAATATTGAGGCAAGCGTTGAGAAGAAGATCGAGGAGTTCAAAAACATGCTTATAGAGGAGGTTAAGAGCGACCTTATCAAAGGGATTCCGCCGGAACGCTCGATCAGGGAGAGGCTCAGCCAAACCGTCGTCCAGTCTACAGACGCAGACGTTATTGAACAGTTGAGGAAACAGCTTCTGGAAGAAAGGAAGAGAGTAGAAGTGCTTACGCTTAAACTAGAAGGCCTCAGGGAGGACATGAAGAAGATGGTTGAGAGGAAGTCGGTGGAGAAGGTTGAGTCAAAGACCACGGTGAGATTCACCCCCGCCGGGATCCGAGTAACCACCTTGGACAGTGTTCTGAAGAAGCAGGAGCCCGGTTTAGGCGAGCGGGTTGAAGTAGACGTTTTCGAAGAGCTTACTTGCAAGAAGGCTAAGAGCGAGGTTAAAAACCCGGTTGTGGCAGCGAAGAGGCTGAAGGGTGATCTGGTGAAAATATTCAAAGCCCTTTCTTCTAAGGGAGTGGGTGTTCTCGTCATGGATGTTGAAGAATTAGAGGACGGGCTTGTTGAGGAAGCTGCTGGCCACGGAGTAGTAATCTGCGAGCTGAAGAATCTGCCGATGGAGCTTCTTAACGGCAAGCTTTACGTTAAGAGGAGCGATATCAAGAGCCTCCTGGAGAGTAGGAGGAACGTGCTCACCTCAGCCATGTTTAAAAGGCTGAGCGATAATACTCTCTAAACTGTAAACCCTACAGGTCGTCAGCCTTGCCTATGAAGAGTATGTTGCTGCCCCTGACGAGGACGAGGTCGAATTTAACAACCTCCTTACTGTCTTCATACTCCATTGTGCCGCTCATTATGAGATTCATCTGAACATCAACGTTCAGAAGCTTACCCTTATATACTGAGCGATCATTCTTAAGCCTTAGGAAAACGTTTTTCCCAACCATGTTCCTAAGCACGATGAGAGGCCTTTTGTTAACGGTTTCTTGAACGCTCTGACCAGCCAATTCGAGGAAACAACGTACGATCCCTATATAAGAGTTTCTGGTTGAAACTCGTGTAAAAAATGTTTTTACAAAAGAGTCTTGAAAAATCGAGTAGGGTGCAGGTGCTCAGTCTAAAATCAATTTGGAGTAAAAAGCAACGATCCCCCATACTTATGCAAACATAATAGTGAGGGTAAAGTAAAATGCATGGAAAAATCGGCATGTCAAAACATATGTTTCGCAAGTCACTTTTGCTCGGGGGAGAAGTAAACAGCTAACACAACCGGCATCTTCAATAGTATAATTATTAGGGTCGGCAAAACTATTAAGACTCCTATGAAAACAAACATTAAAACCCATCCTACAATAAGCAAATCTACAAGCAGCTTGAACAACCTGTCTCCAGCACCGAAACGGTTGAACACGGACCTAAGCAAAATAATGCTAATTAGTGATGCGACCCACGATGAGTAAAACAGCATCGTATAGGCTGGAGAGAAAAAGAGAAGCCCGCTGAGAAACGGCTCAAAACGAATTCCTAGGATAAACACTTTTAACATCAATATTGAGAAGAATGAGACCGCCATTAGCATCATTACTTCCGATGCGACTATCCTCCGTCTCATTAAAGGCTCTAAACGTTTAAGAGAAGCGTAGAACAATAGTAATCCTGAGAATACTAGTCCGGTCGACGGAAAAACATACGCCGGGTTGAAAAACATCACAATCATAGATATAAGACCAAGGACCATAGCGATCAGCCCTGTGCACACTCCCGCAACCCTGTTACCAGCCCTACTTGAAAGATTAAGGTAAAGGCTTCTTAAATACAAGAAGGAACCTGCAAAAATCAGGATTACACACAAGTGTCCCAGGGTTAAGTCTAGGCTATGATTATAGAAGGGATTAACGCTAAGCGGGTACAGTGGTTTGATCTCACTGTATAAGGGTGTGTCAAGCATAATGTGAAGAGACCAGCCTAAGACTCCAGCAGCCACATACCCCCAAGCACCGCAACCCTCCCCCTCCACTAGAGCCAAATATTCGAAAGGCTTTCTGAGAAACCTGTCAGCCGAGTAAAACACTAGGCCCAGGGCTGAGCCAAGTATCGCTGCGAAAAGAAAAGTATGGAGATAACCGTGCAAGGAATAACCCCTAATCGAGAAAAACGTTACAACGAGAGGCTCAACATCCGTAATAACATTGGCTACAATAAAAGTTGGGAGGTGAAGCTTCTTTCGCAGGAAATAGCCGAGTGCTAAAGCCGGACCGATGTGAAAAAGCGTAAAGGGCATTTCTACCTAAATGCTTCCTACAGTAAAAACAATATATTAGTCTTATGAGCTTAGAGTCTTCCAAGATGCTTAAACCATATGAGTTAAAACTTATATATTAAAAATTCCCTCCATATAGTGGGAAATAAAAATGGAAATTAAAATCGGCGATAAGGGTAGGATAACTCTCCCGCTTAAAATAAGGGCTTCACTAGGCCTTAAAGAAGGAGACTCCCTTATGGTTGAAGTCACTAGTAAAGGAATACTCCTTAAGCCGAAAGCCCCCTCGTCTAAAGAACTATGGGGCGTAGCGAAAATAGGGAGAGTAGAAATAGAAGAGATAGAGGAAGCATTGGGCAAGGAGTCGTAAAATGCCTTTCGTGGATTCAAACGTTTTCGTATACCACTTGGCAGCCGATCCTGTCTACGGCAAGACGGCAAGAAAAATAATAGAGAAAATAGAGAACGGTGAAGAATCATATACGTCTACTCTCGTAATCGCCCAAGTATGCAGCTACTTGAAATGGAAGAAAAGGCAAGACGTGATACCAATCTTCTTAACATTCCTAAAGGGACTCGCATCGCTTCAGAAAATCGAAACCAGCATGCTGGATTTCGAAGAAGCGAGAAGCCTGCAGAAACAGCAGAACCTGCCGTGGTCAGCCTGGGACGACATAGTAATCGCTGCGCAGATGAAAAGAATCAACGTAAAAGAAATATACTCGAACGACAAGGATTTCGATAAAATACCGTGGGTGAAGAGAATATTCTAAGAATAGCTTACTAATATCTAATAGGTGGAGATTAAGGATATTCTTTATATTGTGTTAAGCCTAACTTAGATTCTGAGCAACTTTTCCAAAGAAGTATTAAACCCAATTACCCTATTGACAATCATACTGCACAAAAAGCTTGAATTTCTATGCAGTATAATGCACATACTTATGAAGATTAACAAGACCGAGAACCCACGGGAACACTATCCTTACAAAGCGTTGGAAACAGTAACTACGTCAGTACAAGCTTAAGACGGGAACGAGAATAAGGTTTATCGAAATCGCTATCTTATTCTTCTAACAGCCTCCTTGACTATCGGATCCTCTATCCAATAGTAGCCTTTCTCACTCTCTACTATCATAGCGGAGGAAAGAGTTTCCAAAACTATTTTCACCACCTTACTATTCACGCCCAGAGTTCTTTTAACATCGCTCCACCTAGCCCCGTTGCTAACAATCCTCAGGGCTTTCACGTAAAGCTCTCTTCTCCTTCCCCTTAGGAAATTGTTAAGCTCATCCAGAATTATTCTTGAACCTTCTCTAATAGTCTCCTTCAAAGCCTCGTCATGAGAAAGCTTCCTTATACATCTGAAATTACCGTAGTAGGTTAGCCAGCCTACGTATCCGTTTAACCTGTCTACAGCCTCCTCTATCTCTCCGCTTTTTACTTTAACCTTAGGGTTCTCTCTGAAACCGCTTTCGAGAAACTTCCTAGAAACTTCCCTGCTGAAAGGCTTCAATAAGAGCTTAACGGGCTTCCTTCCGTAGAGGGGTGAAGTCGAACTCGGCTCTAAGAGCCTACGCAATACCCCAACGTAAGACCCTGAGAAGATAATTCTCAAATCTCTATACCTATCCCAAACGCTTTTCAAAACCTTCAAGAAATAATACGATGATACTTCCTGCACCTCGTCTAAAGCAATCACCTTATCCTTAATGCGGGAGAAAAAATCCTCCAAGACCCTGGTCCACTTGACTTGTATAAACTCCAGGTTGAG
>JAWCDE010000010.1:0-45204 GCA_038861395.1 Thermoproteota archaeon
AGAATTCGAAAGAATGGGAATTCTTCCACTTCATAGATAGATTTGAAAGAAATGAATGAAGTGTTTCAAATCCCGGTAATACTCGTTTAAAGCTTCTTTTATTTCCATTTTGCAACTGATACGATATTCAATGAATTATCATAAGGCAATTACTTTTAAATTCCAATTGTCTTTAATGAAGACCATGGCTTAAAATTTATATAGGTATTACTAATCATGTTAAAAGTAATACCGGAGATGAAATAACCATGGCATACTTCACCGTTCGCGACTTCGTTGCAATAGCGCTTTTCGCAGCACTTTGGGGTATATTGAACGCTACGCTTGCACCAATAATATTCAATATGTTCGGCATACCCGTTTTCTGTGATATGATAGGTTTTATGTCTCTGATTCTAGCTGTTTGGTGGGTTAGGAAGCTTGGGACAGCCAGCGTAGTTGGCATTGTAGCAACTATCATAAACTTCATCTTTAGACCAGGTGCAACACACTTCTTGGGCTTTACAGCAGCTAGCGTCGTATTTGACGTACTTATTTGGATATTCCGTTACAATAATTGTTTCGAGAAAAGACTTTGGGGAGCCGTGTTTTTGATTATTGCTTCAACAGTTTCAGCTGCGGTAGCCGGCTTCATAATAGGGACGTTCTTCATGGCTACTCCACAATTGGCTAAATGGGGTGGGGTATTAGGCTGGGTCATATTACACATGGCTGGTGGTGTAGTAGGCTGGCTGCTAGGGTTTATTCTCATGGTAAGCTTGGAGTCCAGGGGGTTACGTAAGACTGGAGGCAAGGCATGACTCCGACAAGAATTGAGAGAGAAATACTAGATAAGGCTGTTAGCCTCCACGGCCATTTGGGGCCCTTCCTAGTCTTGGGGTTGAGGATGGGCCTAAGAGCTGTTAGCATCATTGGTAGGCCTTCCTCATGCGAAGTAGTTACTATAATGAAAAAACCATACGTCTGTGCAGTAGACGGATTGAGGGCAATAATCGGTAACAATATTGTACTACGAGAAGGCGGGGGATTATCAGCCAGGTTCAGCAATGGAGAGGACAGTATTATCATAAGTGTTAAGAGAAGTATAGTTGAGAAGTATGCAAAAACTTCCTGGGAGAAGTGCGAGGAGAATGCTCGTTTAGTCATGGAATCCTGTGACGAGGATCTTTTCGAATTATAAAGACTATCGATACTACGCATAAAATCGAGACGATCCTGAAAAAAGACTTATTTTTAAATAATGGCCTCAATCCGATAAGTGAATGCGATATGGAGAGGCTTGAGGTCGTGGGAATAATAATAGTCGCTGCCCTCTTGGGGGCTGTGGGTAATATACTTTTTAAAATCGGAACTAAGAAATGGGGCTTAATCCCCCCACAGCGTTTCTTCGATATCTCTTTCAGCATCCAGTATCTCTTCACGCCTTCAATCTTCATAGCCCTGGTCCTGTTTTTCATCGGAAGGTTTCTAATGGGGAGCCCATTATCTGCCTGGGGTGCTACGCAAGTATTCATCTCCGTAACGGTGTTAGGCCTCGTGTTTACTATGATTCTTGAAGCCCTTATCTTCCACCAGAAATATGACTTTTGGACGTATATTGGTGTAATCATCGGACTAGTGTCGATAATTTTGATTTCTAGGGGTGTAGAAACATACTGATAAGCAACGATGTTCGAACTCTAAAGAGTAAAGAATGCCACTCTAAAAGTTTAACTGATAAGGGACAATCCTTCTCCATGTTTTCAATAAAGCAATTTTTGGCCATAATTTGCCTTATCGCAGTCGTCGCTTCACTAGGCACCATCTTATTTAATACTCTCATCAGCGAGCAGGATGAATACAAATATAGAGCCAAAGTGGAGGAGCTTCTCAGGGAAGCGGTCAAACTGATAGAAGAAGTTAGAGGGTTCTCTCTTGAGAATTTACAGGTTGAAATCATAACCGTCGACTGGGCTAGGGAAAACTGGGGCAAATCCTTCGCGGAAGCAGATAGGGAAAGCATAGCTAGGGAAGAAAGGATCTATAAGGCTTTGTTCATGATCTCGGAGGATGAAAGTCTCTACGAGGCTAGAGTCGAATGGTGGGGGATGATAGTGTCCGCAGTCTGGCAGGGCAAAATATACGTGGTGAAAGAATACTTTAATCCTTACGATAAGCTTACTGCTGAAAAAACACTGGTGCACGAGTTAACCCATATCATGCAAGACAAATACTTCAACATCCCATACGTACCTACGTTCGACGGAGATAAAGCTAAAGCAGCATTGATTGAAGGCGATGCATGCTTGATGGAAGAGGCTTTTCTAAACAGAACCAAAGAAGGGTTTCTCACAATGGAAATAATCTTTGCGCCTCACGGATATTTTGTCAAGGCTCCTTCTACAAGCGAAACCAGTGTGTATGCACGTTTACCCGACTCGGTATCGCGATTAAACTATTTCCCGTATGAATATGGCCTGAGGTTTGTAAAGGCTCTCTACTCAGAAGGAGGCTGGCAGAGGGTCAACTGTGCATACGATAATTTTCCGACTACAACGGAGCAAATAATGCACCCGGAGAAATACTTCATCAATGAGACGAGCATACCTACGGAAGCTCCGACAGTACTTGGAGATTGGCAAATGATAAGAAGCGAAAGGTTTGGAGAATACTTCATACTAGTCATGCTGGAAAGGTGGGTTTCTTCAACAGAGGCAACCAAGGTAGCAGGAGGCTGGGGTGGAGATAACTTCACCTATTATGAGCATGGAGATGACTATCTTTTCACGTGGAACATTACGTGGGATTCTGTAAATGACGCATCTGAATTTGACGCATCTTTTCAAGAAATGATGAGAAGAGTTGGAGCGGAAGAAATGGATAAAGATATTTGGAAGAAGTATGAAAGAAAATACTCGATGATTCGGAAAGGTGTTTCAACAATAATATTATGTTCAACGAGAGATGAAGCAGTTATGGAAATGCTTCAACTGATAGGTGGGGAGAGTAAAGAATAATAGTGTTGAACAAGACCTTTGGAAAAGCTCTCCAAATCGTTAAAAATAATCTTGCTGCTTCATTGTCAAAAACCTTTTCTCTTCATCTTGTGAAAGAAGGTTTAATCTCACTCTCCATAAATTATATGGGGCCAAAAACGAAGTCCTTCGGCCTGAATATTAAAACTGAGCCATATAAGTCTATTACCATAGCCTCAGCGAAGCGATAGAATTATCGCGGTTCCTACTCTGTTTCCGATCGAATGTACGAGCATGGTTGGATAGGAGTTCTGCCTCCATCTGAAGGCGAATGCGAGGATTAAGCCTACGAAGAATCTTATAAGACATTGTGCAGGACCATGTACATGCCAAATATCCCATATAAGCGCACTTAGAAGCATGGATATGTTTTTCCCATATTCTCCCTGTAGCCGATTTTGAATATATCCTCTGAAAAAGAGCTCTTCTGGAACCTCAAGCCACCAGAACAGAGCTAAGACGACAGGCTTCCTAACCAGGAGATGCGACGTCTGCGGCAGAGAGGCCGTGCTTCGAATACCTGGGCGCGCGTGTCAAACAGCCAGTCTTGAAGCCGGCATCAATAGTCTGGTGAGAATTTTTCATGGAATCTACTGCAAAACTGCAAACTTTTAAGCCCGGGAAAACGTGTTTAAACGGGTTGTTTAGCAGAGCGGAGCTCGATTATTTGCTGCAAAACAGGCCTATGAGCCCGGGGCAGAAGAGATTTTTGAAGTGGAAAATCAAGAGGAAGCTTGAGACGTTTGCTCCTCAAGACCTTCCCGTGCTCCTAGGCAACGAGTGGGCAGCCGGGCTGTTTAAGCAGTTGTTGAGTGTTATTGAATTCAATAATAGCTTGCCCCAGTGCGTTATCGAAGAAAATAACGTTTTAAACGAAGCTCCGAAAAAAGAGGAGAAAGCGCCGGGGAAGGGATTCGAACCCTTGCGGCCACATTGGGCCACTGGCTCTCAAGGCCAGCGCATTTCCACTCTGCCACCCCGGCCTACGAGATACTGGTCTCCTTGGGGTTAAAAAGATAATGTTTAAAAAACATAGTGTTCTCCGATGGTTAAAAGGGGATAATAATTGTCTGAAGACACAGAGCTTGAGCGTATACTGGAGGAGAAAAAACGGCGTTTAATGCGTAAGCTGATGGTTGAGAAGAAGAGCGAGGAGAATCGAGGTGGTGAGAGTATTGATAAGGAGGTTGACAGAGTTGTGCTTAGCCTCCTGGACGAGAAGGGTAGGGAGATTCTTACGCTTGCTGAAATAGATTTCCCACAGGAAACTAAGAAGGCTAAGCTTATTCTCTACGCTCTCTTTAAAAAAGGTTTTGTCGAAGGCCCCGTTGATGCAGGCGACTTCTACAGATTCCTCAGGTACTTGGGTATCCCGGTGAGGTACGAGTCTAAGATAATGGTTGCCAGCAAGGGCGAGAAGAAGCCTCTTTCACAAATCCTCTCTGAGAAAATGTCTGAACTAGAATAGTTTGTTTTCAGAAACCCATAATAACTTGGGACAATCAGTATTGAATAGACTTGCAAATATCCATTGCGCTCCCGGCTTCGGTGATAGGTGTTTCCGAAGATCTTAGAGTTAAAACCTTCAGGGCTGGGCTCGTTGGAAGGGCTGCAGCAATATTCATGGTCGATGAAATAGTGATATACTTGGACGACTATAGTAAGGAGTCTCTTGAAAACCAAAGAATTTTCTCAAAACTACTCAGATACATGGTTGTCCCACAGTATTTGAGGAAGATTGTTTTCAAGAAGGAAGAGGATCTTAGGTTCGCAGGTCTACTCCCCCCTCTAAAAATCCCCTCTCACACAGTGCCTTCTTCTCTTAAACAGCTACCTCCCAAGAGCTTTAGGCTCGCCGTCGTAGTAAGAGAGTCGGAGAAGAAAATCGTATTAGAAGCCGGACTTGAGAAGAGGCTTATCGCCCCTGTTCCAGACCCTCCTCTGCAAGCACGCCCGGGGGATATTGTCCTCATAATAGTTGAAGACCCTCCGAGGCTTCAGGCAAGAATAGTCGACCCTTCTAATCCCCCTTTCTACCTGGGGTACCAAGTATCTTCCCCCAGAGTGACCTTAGGGCTGCTTTTGAAAAAGTTTGAGGGCGTTAAGATAGGCACTTCGAAATATGGGGAGCTCTTCTGGAAAAGGGTGAGAGATCTTAAGACGATTACTTCCCGGACAAGCAGGATGCTTATAGTTTTCGGCTCGCCCTCGATGGGAATAAGGGAGATGCTCGCTAGGGAGAACGTGGAGGCCTATGAGGCTTTCGATATTATTGTAAACACTGTGGGTGAGCAGGGCACTGAGACGGTGCGAACGGAAGAGGCTATTTACATCACGCTCCCATTAATAACCTCTCTGGTAAGGAGTTATGTAGAGGCTTAATGACCCTCAGATTTCAGTTACTGGACTCGTTGTAGAAAAACAGCAGGGTAAGGAGGGTTCTTCAACAGTTTAATGGAGGAGAAAAGGTTAAAACGGGCTTATCTACCCTCTTGACCAATCACGCTGGTTAAAAGGGGATTATTGAAATGGGTCATAGGAAGCAAAGCGCTCCGCGACACGGTTCGCTCGCATTCCGTCCTAGAGCACGTTTTAGAAGACTAACCCCTAGGATAAGGTTCTGGCCTGAGGTAGAGGGTAGGGTTAGGCTCCTGGGCTTCGCCGGCTACCGCGTCGGAATGACACACGGCTTCACCATAGATACTTCGGAATCGTCTCCACTGAAGGGCAAGGAGGTTCTCACGCCGATCACGCTCGTGGAAACGCCCCCGCTCAGCATAGTGGGGGTTAGGCTTTACGGAAACAGCCCGCAGGGCTTAAGGGTTATCTGGGAGGGCTGGGCCGCATCCCTTCCCAAGCATATTGAGAGGAGGATAACCTCCTTGAGGAACAGGGAGAGAACGTCGACGGAAGAGCCTCCTAAAGAGCTTGTCGACAAGACTGAGGAGGTTAGGGTTATTGTCTCAACTCAGCCTTACAAGACGGGGATAGGGAGGAAAACTCCTGAGGTTTTTGAAATCGCGGTAGGCGGGGGTAATAGTGTTGGCGAGAGGATTAGCTACGCGCTCTCCCTCCTCGGGAAAGAAGTCAGTGTTAAAGATGTTTTCCAAGAGGGAAGCTACGTCGACGTTTTCGCGGTTACGAAGGGGAAGGGTTTCGAGGGCGTTGTTAAAAGATTCCGAGTTAAGATCCTCGACAGGAAAAGCAATAAGACCCGCAGGGGCATTGCAACACTCGGCCCCTGGAAGCCTTCTGGAGTGATGTACACTGTCCCCAGACCTGGGCAAATGGGGTATATGCAGAGGCTCGTCAGAAACCTTAGGATACTCCGGATTGTGGAGAAGACTGACGAGGTTAATAAGCCGGGTGGCTTCCACAAGTATGGTGTGGTAAAGAATACAGTGGTCATGCTCAGCGGAAGCATTCCCGGGGCTCCTAAGAGGCTTGTGAAAATGAGGATTTCAGCCAGGAAGATGAAGGTAAAGGCTGAGCCACCGGTGTTGACCTACGTTAATATAAGGAGGGCAGTGGCAGCATGATGAGTCTGCAGCATGAAATGAAGATAAGAGTACTCAAGATAAATGGGGAGGAAGACGGGGAGGCATCAGTCCCCTCTTTCATAATAGGGTTCGAGATAGAGGATTACCTGGTGAGAAGAGCCTTCCTAGCCCAACAGTCCAGGAGGCTACAGCCCCAGGGTAGGGACCCGATGGCTGGCAAGAGAACTACTGCTGAAAGCTGGGGCGTGGGCTACGGGATAGCGAGGGTTCCTAGGACTGAGAGGGGAGTAGCCAGGTTCGCACCCATGACTGTCAAAGGCAGGCTAGCCCATCCGCCGCGTGTCGAGAAGAAGATAAGAAAAGAAATAAACAAGAAGGAGTATAGGAAAGCATTCTTATCAGCGCTTTCAGCAACCTTCAGGAGGGAGGTTGTCGAAAAGAGGGGGCACAGGATTGGAGACGCAAGGATCCCCATAGTCTTCACCGAGGATGTTGAAAACCTCTCTAAGACCCGTGAAGTAGTCGAGCTATTGGAGAAAATAGGGCTAAGCCAGGAGGTTGAGAGGATATACGGCAGGCCTAGGATAAGGAGCGGGAAATCGAAATGGAGGGGGAGAAGGCTTAGGAGGAGAGTCGGCCCCCTGATAGTTGTCTCAAACATGAGGGCGAGCATCGTTAAAGCAGCTTCTGGAATACCCGGCGTAGACGTTAAGACCCCTGACAGGGTCTCAGTAATAGACCTCGCGCCCGGAGGGCATCCTGGCAGGCTGACTATATGGAGCCTCCCGGCTTTAAACAAGATGGTAGAGAGAGTGAGGAAATATGTCGCTGGATAAAATTGTGATAAGACCAGTATCGACGGAGAAAGCATTCAGAATGATAGAGAGGGAGAACAAGCTGATATTCATCGTAGACCCGAAGGCGGATAGGAACACGGTTAAACAGGCTGTTGAGAAGCTCCTAAACGTAAAGGTTGAGAAAGTAAACATAATAAGAAGCATAACAGGAGAGAAGAAAGCAATAGTGAAACTTGCCAAGGAGTATAACGCGATGGATGTTGCGAGCAGGCTTAAGATAGTATAGGAGGAGTGTGAAATGGGGAAGAGGCCGATAGTAAGGAGGCGCGGAAGATCCCCTAACTTCATGGCTCCAACGCACAGGAGAGTAGCTCCTGCAAAATACCCGCTATTAGCACAGGGAGAGAAAATCGAAGGAACGCTCATAGCACTGCACCACGACCCTGGAAGAGGAGCACCGCTCGCAGAAATCAGATTAGACGATGGAAGAGCATTCCACACAGTAGCAGTAGAATCAATGTACGTAGGCCAGAGAATATCAATAGGGCCAGGAAGTCCCCTCGCAGTAGGAAACATACTGCCATTAGCAGAAATCCCGGAGGGAGCAATAGTATCAAACGTTGAACGAAACCCGGGAGACGGAGGAGCACTATTCAGAGCATCAGGAAACTACGCGACACTAGTAGGCAAAACAAACGGGACAGCAATACTGCAAAACCCCAAGGCAAAAACATTCGTAATAGACACGAGAGCACTAGCAACAATAGGAGTAATAGCAGCAGGAGGAAGAACAGAAAAACCATTCCTCAAAGCAGGCACAAAACTAAAACTAATGAAAAGCAAAGGAAGAAAATACCCAATCGTAAGAGGAGTAGCAATGATAAGCGTATACCATCCCCACGGTGGGGGGAGGCATCAGCACGCAGGGGGTTCTACTTCTGTTAGCCGTAATGCTCCGCCTGGCGCTAAGGTTGGTTTGATTGCTCCCAGGAAGACTGGTAGGAAGAAGGTTAGACAAGCATCTGGATAAAGATTAAAATATTTTTATACTTTTTCTTACTTCTACGATTCCTACGGTTTGTTGTATCCATTTAGACCATTTTAAAACTGTTTGTGCTCTACGCTGAATAATGTAACCCTTCCAATTTTTCCCTTTCCGTATACTCTTATTAACAAGCTTTCACAAATTGTTAAGAGTGATAGAAAGAGAATAAAGAAGACAGTAAAAGAACTGTATAATAAACTCGTGGTAGAGACAGGGACTGTTTCATGCTGTTACTAGGGCTTGGAAAGCAGCCATTTCCATAAGGGGATACATTCTATCTTTTTATCGTTGGTTTTGATTTCATCCTCATAATCCCAGGTTATTATTGAGAGTTCGTTGCATCCTAGTTCGCCGCTTGCCTTAGTTAAAGCCCTTATCTCCCTTTTCTCAATCTCATCCCTGCCAGAGGCGTAAGTCACTTGGATCAAGTGTTTAACTTCTGCCCCGTTCTTAACAACGAAGTCAACCCCGTTCTGCTGGTAGTCTCTCCAGTAGAAAATCTCGAGCAGAGGATTTTTAGACTGCATTCTCCTCAAGTGTAGGAAGACTATGTTTTCAGCTAGTTTTCCAAAGTTCTCGCTAAACCTGAATCCGACTGCGTTCGACAATCCGGTGTCTATAGCATATGCCTTCTTTATCCCCTTAACTTGGGAAAGCGAGAATGGTCTTAAGAGATTTATCAGCCTAACTTCCTCTAAGGCCTGCAGAATCTTGGGCGCTGTCTCCAGACCTATTCCAAACCCTTTTCTCAACGACCTTAGAGTAACGTATTTAGACACGTTTGTAATTAGGAACTTGGCAACTTCGTATGTAATGCTTGCGTTAAGGTTAAACCTCTCCGTCACATCCTTGTAGATTATGTCGCTGAAATACTCTTGGAGAATCCTGTACCTGAGCGCTTCATTCTTGAGAACGACCTCCGGGAACCCGCCGAACTCTAAGTATTCTCGCAACAGGTTTTTAACCTTAGCTTCAGTCTTGTAGGAAAGAAGCTTAATCTCCGCTGAGACCCCGCGGAAACTTTCTGAACGAGAGCGGAAAAACCTCGTGTTTAATCGTTCTTCCAGTTAGAATCCTTGCATACTCGCCTTTCAGAAGCTTTGAGGAAGAATCCGTGATGAAAATCCTGTTAACCTCCTTCATGTCGTACAGTCTTCTCGTAAAACGTGGCCAATCCTCCCGGAAATGAACTTCGTCAAGAAACAGGTTGACGTTTCTCGGCCAAAGAATTGCTTAATCATGTGGTTGAGCTTATGAGACAGTATCCAGATGTAGTGGAGGTTTTTATAAGTGGGAGAAATATGGAGAGTAGGAAAAAATGACTGAATACTGGATGGTGATTAAGCCTGCACCTAAAACTCGAGGGAAAATAAAAGAGGAGTTAGAGAAAATATGGATGCCTGCAACGGGTTCCTCTTGGCTTATGGAGAAAAAGAGATTGAAATATGTTCCTGCTATTATTCGCTCGGCTTATGCTTATGGAGAGAAAGAAGTCGAGGAAGTTAAGAAGGATCCTTATGTTTCTTACTTGATGAATAAAGTTAAGGTTATTATCAGGAAATGCCCAGACAATATTAGAGTTGATCCAAAAACTAATGGTCCTGGTTTAAAGATTTTCTGGCCAATCGAAGTCTTAGAGGTTAAAGAAGTAGATGATGAATTAAAGATGCTGCTAACGAAGTTTTTCTTCTCTAAAGATAATCTAGAGGACAGAATGATAGCTGAAGAGGATATTAGGAGATTCGGAATACCTTGTCAAGAGGAGCAGATGACTTCTGATCAACGTATCGACCATCATATTGATTCTATGAATAGTTTTATGAAAGCATGGGGAGAATTCTTTAAAAAAGCATATGACATTCATAAGCAGTATAACGTTAAAATGTGGTTCCACATCATAGGATTATAGCCGAGTGAAGTAAGCATGCGATTTGGATGCGAGCACATACTTTCTCGTAGGAATATTATCACTACCACGTAGGGAGTTCTACTTCTGTTAGCCGTAATGCTCCGCCCGGCGCTAAGGCTGGTTTAATTGCTTTACTATCCTACTACTTCTAACTTCAACAAGTTTAACAACTCTTCGTAAGTGTATTCTTTTTGATCATCTAGATTTTCAAAATAATACTTAATGGGCAAAATATTCTCGGATTCGCAGTATTGACTTAAAGTTTTAGGAAAATCTTTTGCTATCAATACTCCTCCTTTACACTCGTTTCCAAGCTCCTTCATATAGGCTTCCAGTTGTTCAGCTTCGCTGAGTTTTGCTTTTCCAGTTTTTACTTCCACCGGGAAGAAAAGATTACTTCCAGTTGGATGCTTCATTTTAATGAAAATATCTACGAAGCCTTCTGGCAATGCTTTTTCTCCCAAAACCTCAAAATAGTCCGATGGAATGTTTACATCGAAGTGCTCTAGGATAATATTTAACTTTTCATTTTTAATTTTATTCTTAACTAGGCTTTGTAGAATTAATTCATGGAAATAGAAAGTCTCTAAATTCACTCTTTCTCTTCTAAAAGTAATCTTCGGCTGAAAGATTGTTCCTTGAAGATGCAATATTTCATTTACTCCCTCAAAACGAGTACCCATGTTAGAAACGTTATAGAAAGTTACTGCATCAGCTTGGAAATGAGTTTTCCTATATCCTCCTCTTAAGAGCAAATTTTCCGCTACGTATGCGAATTCAGGCCTAACCATCGGCTCTTCTAAAACTCTTTCTTGCTTAAGGTGTAGTCTGAAGGGAAAATAATATGTTCTCCTAGACACTTTAAAAGTAACAGGAGGCCATGGCGGAAGGTTCTCTGCGTTTTTAAAAGCTTCTTTCTTTACAACCCTATAAAGGTTGTATACTCTCGCACCATAGAGAAAGGATATAAAGTCGTCGACATGAATGTCTAAAAAAGTCCACAGCCCATTGATGCTGTTCGTAAAACCGGCTAAAGCATGTCTTATGCATAATTCAAGATTTTTACGGTTGGATACAGAAACCAGAAAATACTCTGGCGTTCTACTTGTCATTATTATTTAATGATTAGCTTCGTTTCCTAGTTATAAACTTCTCGTAACCGTAAGAATATTATTAGGCTTAATCAGGACAGTGATAAACATGTTCTTCAGATGAAAGAAGAATAGTTAGACTTTTAATTTTCTCAGCTGTTTAACAACTTTCTCATACTCGTAAAGTATTTCATCGTAATACTCCGAAGAACCTGCCTTCTTAGGCTCCATGAAAACGCAAACTTATAATTGTCTGAAGCTACATAAGGAATATGCCCTACTTTATTATTTTCCTCCCTTACTAGTGGTGATAGGTCTTAAAATTTAAACTCCACTTAAGGAAAGATTATATATCTCTCCTTCGTCTAAGTGGCGATGTCTACGGTTCCTATGTATAGGGGTAAGACGCTTGAGGAGCTGAATAGTCTTTCGATGAACGAGTTGATGAAGCTCCTCCCAGCTCGTATTAGGAGGACTCTGAGAAGGGGTTTGCACCCTGAGAACAGGAAGCTTCTGGAGAAGATCAGGGAGGTTAAGGCTGAGATGGCTAAGACAGGTACTCAGACTAAGAGGATAAGGACGCATAGAAGGGATATGCCTATTCTACCGGAGATGGTTGGGTTAACCATCGAAGTCCACAACGGTAAGGATTTCATCCCGGTTGAGATAACTCTCGACAAGGTTGGCCACTACCTGGGGGAGTTTGCTATAACGAACAAGAGGGTTATCCACGGTAAGCCTGGTGTTGGAGCTAGCAAATCCTCTACGTACGTTCCGTTGAAATAGGAGAAATAGAAAAAAGGGTTTGTTAACGTACTACTTACCTGTCTCCTTCCATACGTAGGTTATTCTGTCGTCGATAACGAGGTATTCCCCGCTCTCCTTAACGGAGACCATGGGCTTCTTCAGTATCGTAGCAATTTTCCTCAATCCCTCGAGCGATTTCACATGCGCGACATAACCGTCGGGGGTTTTCTCAAGCTTGTCAACATTAACAGCCCTACGTATACTAGGCTCGGTTTCAGCTTCTTTGCTCATTTTTCATCGTTGAAAAGGCTCTCCCTGGGGATTTAAGCATTCCCTATAAGGCGACAAAATATTTAATAATTGGTGTCTGTTTCTGTCTCGCTCCCGCGAGCTAACTGGTGTTAAGTTTGCCCAGCTTCAGGTATAGTCTGGTGGAGGCGGATAAGTCGCGTTCGGCTAAGGCTAGTCTCAGAGAGGTTAGAATATCTCCTAAGCACGCGGTTGAGGTGGCTAGGTTTGTAAAGGGGCTTAGGATTCCGGAGGCTAGGGAGAGGCTTGAGGCGGTGGTTAAGCTGGAAACCCCAGTTCCCTTTCGTAGGTATAGGAAGAAGGTTCCTCATAAACGTGGAGTTGAGGGCTTCGACTCCGGGAGGTATCCTGTTAAAACCGCCCGGTTATTCCTTAGGCTCATCTCGCAGCTTGAGGCCAATGCCGAGTATAAGGGCTTGTCTCCCGATAGGATGAGGATAACCGGGATCGTTGTTCATAGAGGTAGGAGATTGAAGAGATACATACCGAGGGCCTTCGGCAGGGCTACGCCTAGGTTTGAAACCCTTACGCATGTGGAGGCCTTGGCTGTGGAGGAGGCTGGTTGAACTGTCCACTAAGAAGAAGCTAATATTTTTCAAAAAGGTTCTGGACTTAGGCAAGCTACACCAGAGGATTGACGATTTTCTCAAAGAGTACTTTAAGGAGGGGGGTTACATGGGCGTTAAGGTTCTGAATGTTCCGATGGGTCTGGTGGTCACCATATACACGAGTAAGCCTGGTCTCGTCATAGGTCCAGACGGGAGGAATATCAGGGAGCTCCAAGACATTCTGAAGGAGAAGTTTAACTTGGAGAATCCTCAAGTCAACGTGGCTGAGGTTGAGAATCCCGACTTAGAGCCGCAGCTGGTTGCCCAGATGATATGCAGGGCTCTTGAGAAGGGTGTTAAATACCGTAGGGCAGCTAGGATTGCTCTGCGCAGAGTGGTTGCCGCGGGCGCTAAGGGTTGTGAGATAAGGATAGCTGGGAAACTTGCTACCGACAGGGCTAGATTCGAGAAGTTTACGTACGGCTATATGCCTGCAGCCGGAGACCCTGCGATGAAATACGTTAAAGTCGGTAAGGCGAGTGTTCTCCTGCCACAGGGCATCATAGGTGTTAAAGTCAAGATATTGAAGGAGCTTGTTTCCCCAGATGAAGTCCAGCTGGCCGAGGTCCCGCAGGAGAGTGGTGAAGTTGGCGAGGCTAAAGGCGAGTGAAATAAGGGGAATGAGCAGGGAGGAGAGGCTTAAGAAGCTCCGGGAGCTTCGCAACGAGCTGATGGTTGCGAGGATGAAGGCTGCCTCAGGCCTTGAGGAAAACACTAAGGCTGTTAGAGAGTTGAAACGCGCCATAGCAAGGATACTTACTGTAGAGAGGGAGGAGGAGAAGAAGTGAGAACACCCAACAACCTTGCATACCACGAGCTCATAGGACTGCCCGTAAAGGTTCTGGAATCTGAAGACGGTCCAACTCTCTTCTCAGGCAAAATCGTCTGGGAGACTAAGAACACTATCGTAATAGTTTCTGAAAAAGGACGGCGGCTCATCGTTCCGAAGCAACACAGGCTTTTCATCTTTAAGCTTGGCGAAGGAGATGTCGCGTTGAGAGGCGAATCAATAGCCTTCAGGCCCGAGGACAGAACGGGGAGGATTGATCCTTGAGCTTCCTTAAGGACTTCGGGATAAGCCCTCCTGCAAAGGAGTGTGAAGACAAGAAGTGCCCTTTCCACGGGGATGTGAGGGTCAGGGGGAGTGTTTTCGAAGGAGTAGTAGTATCCGACAAGATGAAGAACACGGTGATAGTCATGAGGGAATACTTGCACTACGTTCCGAAGTACAAGCGTTACATAAGGAAGAGGGGGAGAATCCCGTCCCATAATCCTCCCTGCATTTCCGCGAGGACCGGGGATAGGGTTATAATAGGGGAGACGAGGCCATTGAGCAAGACTGTGCACTTCGTAGTAATAGGGAAGGTGGGTTAGGATGGCGATGAAGAAATCTAGAGCTGTTTCCGCCAAGGGTATTTTAGAGTATAGGCTGCACGGCTCCCGGGGGCTACCCGTCGGCGCTAATTTAGTTTGCGCAGATAATTCGGGCGCGAAGGTTCTCAGAATAGTCCAAGTCTACAGGACGGGCAGTAGGCTGAGACGTAGACCGTCTGCAAAAGTCGGCGACCTAGTTACAGTAGCTGTTAAGAAGGGTACGCCAGACCTTAAGAACAAGCTTATGAAGGCAATAATAATCAGGCAGCGCTATCCCATTAGGAGGAGAGACGGGCTCAGGGTTGTTTTCGAAGATAACGCTGCGGTGCTAGTAACTCCTGAAGGAGATATTAAGGGCACTGAGATCAAGGGGCCTGTGGCCAAGGAGGCTGTCGACCTCTGGCCTAAGCTTTCTGCACTGGCCTCCATGGTGGTGTAACAAGAGTATGAATCAGAGGCACTTGGCTTACAAGTCTTCCTCCGCCCACCTGAGCCGTGAGCTGAGATCTAAATACGGTTTCAGAAGCCTGCCGGTAAAGACCGGGGACAGGGTTCTCATAATAAGGGGCGACTACAGGGGTGTTGAGGGCGATGTCAGCAGGGTTGACAGGGAGAGGGGCCGTGTCTATGTTTCAGGCGTCTACAGGGAGAATGCCCGCGGCGAGCAGCGCTTGGTTCCGATACCCTTGAGCTCAGTCATACTGGTTAAGATAGATGAGAAAGACAAGTGGAGGCAACGCATAGTAGAGAGAAAGCGTAAGCAGGCTGAGGAGGTTTCCCAAAGTGGCTCGTAAAGGAGGATCGAAGAGTCTCAAAAGGTATGCTGCCCCAACTCCGATGCAGGTTGTAAGCGTTAAGGAGAGGAAGTTCATCACCAGGCCCGAGCCGGGTCCACACCGTTTTAAACTATCCCTGCCCCTGCAGGTTGTTGTAAGGGATCTTTTGAAAATAGCTGAAACAGGTAAGGAGGCTAAGAGTATTATAAGCCGCTCCATGGTCCTCGTAGACGGTGTTTCCAGAACTTCTCACAAATTCCCCGTTGGCTTGATGGATGTTGTAAGCATCAGGGAGCTCAACAAGCATTACCGGATGCTTGTTGACAATAAGGGTAGGTTCATACCTATAGAGGCTCCTCCGGAAGAATCCTCGATGAAGATATGTAGGATAAACAGGAAGTACCTTTACCGCGGTAAGATTATGCTTGCAACCGAGGACGGTAGGACTTTTGAGACTGATGATAATTCTCTCAACGTGGGTGGATCCTTACTCGTGAAGATTCCTAATGCAGCCATAATAGACAAGGCCCCGCTTGCTCCAGGCTGTGTCGCCTATGTATTCATGGGCAAGCATGCCGGTTGCATCGGAGTTGTGAAATCAATTAGTGAATCAAGCCTGCTTCGCGACAGCACTGTTACACTGGATGTTGACGGTAGGGAGGTTAGCACGGTAAAGGATTATGTCATGGTTGTCGGGAGGGAGAAGCCTTGGCTGAAGCTGTTTTAGAAAAGAAAGGGCAGAAGCTTGAAAACCCAATGAGAAGCATAAGGATAGAGAAGGTTGTGGTAAACATATGCCCAGGTAAACCCGGGGACATGTTGGAGAAGGCTAAGCAGGTTCTAACAATGCTTACCGGTATGAAGCCTGCTGAGAGAAGAGCTAGGAAGACTATAAAGGAATTCGGAGTCAGGAGGCGTGAAGCAATCGCCGCAGTGGTTACGCTCCGGGGTAGGAGGGCTGAAGAATTTCTCTCCAAGGCTTTTAGAGCAGTAGGTGGAAGAGTAAAGGCCTCCAGCTTCCAGGATGGTGTGTTCAGCTTCGGAGTCAAAGAGCACATTCAGTTCCCCGGAGTTAAGTATGACCCTAAGATCGGGGTCTTCGGGATGGATGTTTGCGTAAAGCTCTGTAGGCCAGGGTTCCGCGTCATGTACAGGAGGCGTCGTAGGAGCAGAGTCGGCTCGTCTCATAGAATCATGAAGGAGGAGGCAATAAGCTTCATGAAAGAAAAGTTCGGCTTGGAGGTTGTCTAAAATGGCTCGTCAAACACCTAAGAAGAGGACTTTCGGAAAGGGATCGCGGCCATGCGTTAGATGCGGCTCATACGGTCCGATAATAAGGATGTACGGCTTGAACTATTGTAGACACTGTTTCAGAGAGGTTGCTCCAATGCTCGGATTCAGAAAATATAGTTGAGGTGTGTGCATTGACCCTAAACGATCCTCTAGCAAACGCTTTGACGACGCTTCAAAACTGCGATCTCAGGAGGAAGAAAGAGTGCGTAATCTCACCAGCCTCCAATCTAATAGGGCACGTCCTTAAAATACTGCAACAGTCCGGCTACATAGGAGAGTTCGAGTTCGTGGACGATGGTAAGGCAGGGTTCTTCAGAGTGCAATTGATAGGGAGGATAAACAAATGCAGGGCTATTAAACCCAGGTTTCCAACGTCCTATAGAGATATTGAGAAGTTTGAAAAAATGTTCCTCCCCGCATACAATGTAGGATTGTTAATCATATCAACCCCCAAGGGATTGATGACGCACACTGAGGCCAAGAACAACAAGATCGGAGGGAGGCTGATAGCATATGTCTACTAGCGTTGTAAAAGCTGTTTACGCTGAAAAGATCGAGGCTGTGGAAGGAGTTAGGATAAGACTACAAGACTCTACCATCATAGTCGAGGGCCCGCTTGGAAAGCTGTCTAAGGACTTTTCGCACACAGGGTTAAGACTAGTGTTTGAAGGCAATTCGTTGAGGATACTATGTTTCAAAAAAGGCAAGAGGTTTAAAGCACTCGTAAGGACGGTTGCCAAGCTTGTTAAGAACATGATGGAAGGGGTGCTTCACGGCTACATGGTTAAGCTTAAAATAGTTTACTCGCACTTCCCTGTTACTGTTAAATACGATAAGACGCGCAATATTGTTTCAATACACAATTTTATAGGAGAGAAGTCTCCAAGGGTTTTCAAAGTGCCTTTTAAAAACGTTGACATCAGTGTTTCTGGTCAAGATATAATCGTCACAGGCTTAGATAAGAACGAGGTCACTCAGGTTGCTGCAATGTTCGAGCTGGCGACGAAGATTAAGGACAAAGATCCCAGAATCTACATAGACGGGATATATATTGTAGAGAAGGGGCTCTGGAGGCGGGAGGCTTGAGCACCGAAAATAAGCTCCTTGCTTTGAGGAGGAAGCATAAGAAGGCTAAGCCGGAGTTCGCGAGGCAGGAGA
Source organism: Thermoproteota archaeon (assembly GCA_038861395.1). Classification (GTDB taxonomy): domain Archaea; phylum Thermoproteota; class EX4484-205; order EX4484-205; family JAAOZP01; genus JAAOZP01. The sequence goes on from JAWCDE010000010.1 coordinate 17,622, forward strand.
GCTGGAGGTACGTAAGGCTGGATGAGAGTTGGCGCAGACCCAGGGGCAAGGATAGTAAGATGAGGCTCGGAGTTAAGGGATGGCCTAAAACAGTTAACATAGGATACGGTTCTCCTAGGAAGACTAGGGGCCTACATCCCTCCGGCCTGAAGCCTGTCTTAATCTCTTCTAAAAGGGATCTTGAAGAAGCTGGTTCCCCAGAAGGTAAGATACTCGTGTTCTCTTCGAAACTGGGAAGGAGGCTTAAGGAGGCTCTTGCAAAAGAGGCTTCTTCAAGAGGCTTTGCAATAGCCAACTATAAGGCTAGGATTGTTGAGAAGACGGAGGCGTAATAGTTTTGGGTGTTAAAACAGTCAAGAGGCTTGCCGCCGACATCCTTAAAGTGGGAGAGTCGAGAATATGGATAGACCCCCAGAGGCTTGAAGACGTTGAGAACGCTGTCACTAGGGCTGATGTCAGGAGGCTTATTAAAAGCGGCGTGGTTAGGAAGAAACCTGCCTCAACACCCAGCAGGGGTAGGATTAGGGCGGGAAGCGGTAGCAGGGGCCCCGGGAGCAGGAAGGGTTCGAAAGGCGCTAGGGCTTCAGTCACATGGGTTGAGAAAGTCAGGGCGCAGCGGAGGCTGCTTAAAGAATTGCGTGACAAGAAGATTATTTCCAGGAGGATGTACAGGAGGCTCTACCTCATGGTTAAGGGAGGCGCATTCGCCAGCAGGAGGGCCTTGATGAACTATATTGTCTCCGCCAGGGAGAGAGGTGAGGCTGCTTAATGGCGAGGTCAGCATCCTACAGGGTTAAGTTCAGGAGACGTCGCGAGGGGCTTACGGACTACTATCTTAGGACTAAGCTCCTTAGGTCAGGCTTGCCAAGGGTAGTGGTGAGGGTTTCGAACAAGAATGTGAGAGTAATGGTGGTTTCAAGCAAGCCTTTTGGAGACATTACTCTGGCATCAGCCTTCTCCCAAGAGTTGAGGAAATTCAACTGGCCTTTCAGTCTCAACAATACCCCTGCCGCGTACTTGACAGCCTATCTCGCAGGCCTAAGGTGTTTGAAGAAGGATGTTTCCGAAGGCATTCTAGACATTGGCTTGCATAAGCCGGTTAAAGGAGGCAGGCTTTACGCCGCCTGCAGCGGGCTGTTGGACGCGGGCTTCAAGGTGAGGGTTAACGAATCCATGCTCCCCGAGGAGAGTAGGATAAGGGGTGAGCACATAGTCAACTATTTTAAGGCTTCCGGGGGCAGGGGGTTCTCCAAGTACGTGAGCGAGGGCTTGAAGGTTGAGAATATGCCGGGGATATTCGAGGAGGTTAAGAAAAGAATAAGGGAGGCGGTTGAACATGGCTGAGGATGAGGCTGAAGAACCTGAGGAAGTGCTTGAAATCACCGTGGAGACGCCGCTCATCAGAATGATTAAGGAGGGGAGGGCTTCCACGCTTGAAGACGTTTTCAACATGGGGCTCAAGATAAGGGAGCCTGAGGCAGTTGACCTGCTTCTCCGCAAGATGAGGGAGGAAGTCATATCGGTTAGCCCTGTTCAGAAGCAGAGCGACGCAGGTGAGAAAACGCGTTTCAGAGCGCTCGTCGTAGTAGGAGACGAGGAGGGGCATGTGGGAATAGGCTCCGCCAAGGCTAGGCAGGTCAGGGACGCCATTGAGAAGGCCGCTAGAAAAGCTAGGCTAAACATGGTTCCCGTGCCACGGGGATGCGGCTCTTGGGAGTGTAAATGCGGCGAGCCCCATTCCATTCCAGCGAAGGCATCGGGTAAAACAGGTAGCGTATCAATAGTGCTCTACCCAGGTCCAAAGGGACTCGGCCTCGTAGTAGGGGACGCGATTAAGCCTCTCCTCAGGCTCGCAGGAATCAGGGACGTCTGGTCTAAGACGAAGGGCTCAACTTCCACAAGCCATTCCTTTATAGCAGCCACATACGCCGCTTTGAAGAAACTATTTGTAACTAGCTTCTTAACCACGGAGGCGGGTCAAGCTGGATCCTAAGGAGAATGCTCCACTCATCGCCGTAGTGAGGGTTAGGGGCACAGTCAATGTTACTAAAGATGTAGCGACAGTCCTCAGTAAACTCAGGCTTCTCAGAGTCAACTCGTCGACGTTAATCAGGCTAACGCCTTCTCTAGAAGGGATGTTGAAGAAGGCTAAGGACCACTTGATGTGGGGCAGGATAGATAAGAACACGCTTAGACTATTATTGTTGAAAAGGGGTAGGCTTCCGGGTGATAGGCGTTTAAGCGACGAGAACCTTTCAAAGTTCACGCGCTACAAGTCTTTAGACGAGCTTGTCGAAGCAGTGTGGGCGGGCGAGTCTCCGAGCCGGGTGCTAAAACCGATTAAGCCAGTATTCAGACTAACCCCTCCCAAAGGAGGTTTCAGGAGGAGCGTTAAGAAGCCCGTTAAAAAAGGAGGAGTCTTGGGAGACTGGGGTGACAGGATAAACATAATATTGAAGAGAATGATATGAGTGCAGAACGTTTAAAAACTCCAATATTCCCACGTGACGAGGATTGCCGACGAGGCTGAGAAAAGTCAGGAAGATGCGTGGGAGCAGGACCCATGGCTGGGGCCAAATAGGGCAGCATAGGAAATCCGGCTCCAAGGGCGGTGTCGGAAGAGCCGGGAGCATGGGCCACAAGTTCCTAAGCTTCTACAAGGAGGAGAAGGAGAAGGGTTTTGTCAGGAAGGTTCCAAGGGCTGCGGGTAAGGAGATAAACGTGGGAGAGTTGGATGAGATGTACCGTAAGATAGGTTTTCAAACACCCGAGGGGGAGAGGATGCTGGACCTTGCTGCACACGGTTACTCTAAGCTCCTGGGCGCCGGGGAGGTTTCATCGGCTTACGTCGTGAAAATCCTCCAGTGCAGCGAGAGAGCCCGGGCTAAGATTGAAGCCAGTGGGGGGAGGATTGTCAAGCCTGGTGTAGCGTAATGGGCTTCTTGGAAGCGATGGAGAAGATTGAACCATACGTCTTTCAGGTCGAAGCACCTACTCGAAAAGTAAGTTTCACAGTGAGGCTGGTTTGGACTGCTCTAGTGCTCATCCTTTACCTAGTCATGGGCTATATTCCTCTATACGGCATAGCTAGGGAGCAGGGTGCAGACCCCTGGGCTGCGATGAGGATTATAATAGGGGGGCAACAGGGTTCTCTTCTACACCTCGGCATAGGTCCGATAGTGACTGGCAGCCTGCTCGTGCAGCTTCTCGCAGGCTCAGGCCTAATCAGGTTCGACCCCGGCTCAGAGTATGATAGGAGGATGCTGCAGGTTGCGACTAAGATTTTCACGATAATACTAATACTCTTCTCAGCCTCTTCTACTGTTTTCAGCGGAGCATTAATAGTCTCTGATTTCAAGGCTAGGATAATAGCGACTACGCAGCTCTTCCTAGCCTCCCTGCTTCTTCTCATGATGGATGAGATTCTTCAGAAAGGATGGGGTCTCGGAAGCGGGATAAGCCTCTTCATATTGACGGGGGTTGCTAAAGAGATATGGCTGGAATGCTTAAGCCCACTAGGCCCTGCACCAGACGGTTACTCATGGGGCGTACTAATCTTCTTCTTCCAGAATGTCTTTACGTTGAGTAATCCCCTTAAAGGCTTCTTCTATCGCGGTGCACCAGCTGTTCCAACACTGTTCCAGCTTCTACTAACCGTTATATTCATACTCGTCTTAATATACTTGGAGAGCGTGAGCATAAACGTCCCGATTTCCCACGGGCGTTTCAGAGGCTTCGCGAGAGGCTTCCCCATTAAACTCCTGTACGTTTCAAACATTCCAGTAATACTGACTGCAGCAATATTCTCGAACATAATAATGATAGCTACCTTCTTGAGCAATACTCAGCTTGCTGAAACCCCGCTGGGCGATATGATAGGGAGGGTAGAGGTTGTCAATAATACTTACGTCCCCGTCTCCGGCTTGGCGAAACTGGTTTCAGCACCCCGCGGTATTACGCGTGTTGTTGAAGACCCCCTGCACGCACTGGGTTACATAGCTATACTTGCCCTCTTCAGCCTCGGCCTCTCCATGATCTGGCTCTCAGTCTCAGGCATGGATGCGCGCTCCCTCTCCACGCAGCTCGTCGACTCAGACATATTTCTAAGAGGCTTCAGGTCTACTCCCAGCGTGATAGAGAGTAGGATTGCCCCCTACATTAACACAGTGGCTTTTCTCGGGGGGCTGCTCATAGGCCTTATCGCCGGCTTAGGGGATGTTCTGGGGGTGTTGGGTGGGGGAATGGGGGTACTGCTGGCAGTGGACATTATACAGCAGTACTACCAGCTCATAATCCAGGAGACGCTGGAGACCTACCCGGGGATAGCGAGGTTTCTAGGAGAATAGCCTTTAGAAAACGTTTTATCCCTCTTTTTACAGCGATAGGAGGATGCTGCTCTTCAGCAACATGATGGTGGTAACAGTGGTTTCAGCCGTTTCCTCGTTAGCAACGAATTTAGCAACCAAGCTTGTTCTTCACCCGGAAAGGGTGAAGGAGAAGGCTGAGGCTTTGAAAGCATTCAGGATGCAGCGAGCCGCTGCCCTCAAGCTTAATGACCAGAAGCTTCTTAAGAAGCTTGATAAGCAAAAGCTCTACATGGCTCAACTCGAGAAAGAAGTATCGTCTTTCCAGCTGAGAATGACAATGCTCAACATGATTCCTCTAACAGCTTTCATCATCCTGGGGTACTTTATTCCTCTTAGCGGGCTCGCAGGCTATTATCCAGCACCGGTTGCATACGGCGGCAATGCCATCCCTGTGCCACTGGTAGTATGGTACTCTATCTGCATGCTTTTCTTCATGCTTCTTTTCAGAAAGCTGCTGGGGACCGGTGTTTGAATTGTCAGGTTTGAAACGCCCGAAGCGGCCGATAATAATATTGACGGGCATGCATGGTGTCGGTAAGTCTACTTACGCCAAGCCGCTTGCTGAAGAGTTTAATCTCGAATACGTTTCAACGGGCTCTGTCTTCAGGAGGATAGCTAGGGAGAGGGGGCTGACTGTTGCACAGCTCTCGGAAATATGCATGAAGACCCCTGAGTTAGACAGGGAGATAGACAGCATAACGCTTTCACTACTCGACTCAGGCGGCGTAGTCCTAGACAGCCTTCTCGCAGGATGGTTCGCAAAGGGCGTGGAATCGTTTAAAATATTCTTGAAAGCATCATTTGAAGTAAGGTGTAGGAGAATAGCCTCTAGGGAGAACAGGCCGCTGGAGGAAGTAGTCTCAGAAACCGCTGCCAGAGAGGATTCTGAGAGAAGAAGATTCATGAAGTACTACGGGTTCAACATAGATGATTTAGGTCTTTACGACCTGGTTTTAGACACGGGGGTCTTGTCCCAGGACTCCGTGAGTAGAATACTTAAGACGGCTGTCTCAGCCTATTTGGAGGAGAAGTGGGTGGGGAAGGATGCCTAGAGACGTGTTGCGTCCAGGGAGGATATGCGTGATAACAAGGGGTAGGGAAAGGGGTAAGAAATGCGTCATAGTCGGGCTTGTCGACGATTCTAGCGTGCTGGTAACGGGACCCAAAGAGTTGAACGGCGTTAAGAGGGGTAGGAAAAACATCATCCATCTCATGCCTCTTAATGAAACAGTCAGGATAAGAACGAACTCCAGGGATGAGACTGTCCTGGCAGCGATAGAGAAGAGCGGTTTGAAGCAATTTATGACGGAGCTGGTGAGAATTGAGAAACCTCGTTGACGTCCTAAGGCTCAGAACCATTGTGAAAGAGGATTATGAGACTGATCCCAACTACGGCGAGTATCCTGAGAAGAGGAGTGTCGAAAGGCTTCTCAAACTGGGTATAGTAAACTTGGATAAACCGCCTGGGCCGTCAAGCCACGATGTTTCATCCATGGTGAAGAAAATACTTGGAGTTGAGAAAGCCGGCCACGCTGGGACCCTTGAAGCAATGGGGAGATCCCGGCGTGTCCGGTGTGCTACCTGTCTGTCTTAACGACGCTACTAAGGCAGTGGAGTACCTGCACATGATGAGCAAGGAATACGTTGGTGTTTGCGAGATGCATAGAGAGTTCGATGAGAAGGATTTGAGAAAATGGATTGAGAAACTGACTGGAGTAATATACCAGAAACCTCCCGTAAAATCTTCCGTCAAGAGGGCTTTGAGACGCAGGGTGGTACTCAGGTTTACGATAGAAGATATTGTTGACAGGAGGTTTGTATTCAGAGTCGTCACAGAACCGGGCACATACATAAGGAAGCTCGTGCACGACCTGGGCCTCCTAATGGGCGTGGGTGCTCACATGGTTGAGCTCAGAAGAACGAGAGACGGGTTTCTGAAAGAAGAATCATCTTCGACTCTGCTCGAGCTATACGCCGCGTGGTACATGTACTCAAAAGAGGGTGACGACAGGCTTCTGAGAAAAACAGTTAAGCCGGTGGAGGAGGCTCTAAAAGGCTTTCCCTCAGTCTACATTAAGGATAGTGCTGTTGCAGCGGTTACTCATGGTGCCCCACTCGCCTCCAGAGGGGTTTCGAAAATAGACCACCCGCTCTCCAAGGGCGACGTAGTATGCATAAAAACACTGAAGGGAGAATGCGTAGGCTTTGGGACTCTTGCCCTGAGTTCAGATGAGGTTCTGCAGGCTAGGAGCGGGATAGTTGTCTCCGTGGAGAGGATTGTGATGGATAGAGGCCTCTACCCAAAGATGTGGGGCAGCTAAGAGGCTTATGCCAATTAAGAATTTTTCCCTGAGGGCTTCCTTCCATAAAGAAATGGATCGGTGCATTGCGCTCTGGGCTTACGCGAATTATCATATTGCTAGATAAAGAAAGCTAAAGCTTATAGTAAAAAGTTTAAATTAGAGTTTTAGACGCCTGGCCGTTGTTCCTAGAAGGGTTTCACTTATTCCCGTAGCCTTTACCTCAGTAGAAATAATCGCAAAACATGTTGTCAATATCGCACTACCTAGGTGTGTGCTAACTGTTTAGTTCACAAAACTTAAAAAGACCTATTCATAATGTTGTACGAAGCCGAGGTGCCCGAATCTGGCTAAAAAGTAATTTGGCTAAGGGGCAAGCCTGGAGTTGAAGAGGTTCCGGCAAGCTTGTGGCTCTTCCGAGCCTTAGGGGTTCAAATCCCCTCCTCGGCGTTAATATATCTAGTTTTCTATATTTTTACGAATTTTGCAAACAGCTCGCTGTAACCGGGCCGTCGCATGACTGGTTTTTAAGAGCATAGGCTTTATCCCTAACATGCCTGGCACCTGTCCCTCTGCATGAGAACAATCCCGTTCCGTTGAGCATTAAAATCAAGAGGGAGGGTTTTAAATCCTTTCAACGGGGTTTAACCCTGTTTCTCCAAAGCACTGGGAATAATGTTTATAACTGCCTCCGGAAGCCTCATTAAGCCTGCTTATGAGCAACAGAGAGTTCAAGGAGATAGTGCGGATTGCTGGCGTGGATTGCGACGGGAAGAGAAAGGTATTGGACGGTCTCTCCATGATTAAGGGAGTAGGCTGGTCCTTGGCTAGAGCATTATGCATAGCGCTAAACATACCTGTAGACACTAGGCTCGGCTACTTGACGGATGAGGAGGTTGCTAGGATAGAGGCTGCTCTAAACAATCCTCAGTCGCTTAAGATTCCGGCATGGATGTTCAACAGGAGGAGGGACATCGTAGCAGGCGAGGACAGGCATCTTATAACCTCGGAGCTGGAGCTGACTCAGAAGATGGATATTGAGAGAATGATTAAGATGAAGAGCTGGAAGGGAGTCAGGCATTCCCTCGGGTTGAAAGTAAGAGGGCAGAAGACTAGGACAACGGGTAGGACAGGCCCGCCAATAGGCTTCCTAAAGAGTGCCACCCAGGCTGGCGGGGGCAAGAAGTGATTGAGCCATGGGTGATCCGCGTAGGATAAGGAGTAAGATTCTCCATCCGAAGCACCCCTGGGTTAGGGAGCGCCTCGCCGAGGAGCTTGTGCTAGTGGGGGAGTACGGTTTGAGGAATAAGAGGGAGCTCTGGAGGGCTGCTTCCTTCCTGAGAGGCATAAGAGCATCGGCGCGCTCGTACCTAAGCCTAACGGGAGAGGAGAGGGTGAAAAGGGAGTCTGAGCTCATATCTAGGCTGCATAGACTCGGCCTCGTGGAGAAGGATGCTAAGCTAGATGACGTTCTCTCACTGACTGTTTCAAACGTTTTGGAGAGGAGGCTGCAGACGATAGTGTACAGGAAGGGGTTGGCTAAATCGATTCACGCAGCCAGGCAGGTGATAACCCACGGCAAAGTAATGATCGGAGACCAGGTAGTTAGGTCTCCAGGGTACTTTGTAAAGAAGGATGAGGAGCCTGTGATAAGGCTGAAAGCGGCTGAGGAGACGAGGGCAGCCTAGAACCTTCTCCCCCTTCTCCCACCGGGCTTCCTAGTTCCGTCTGTTGGGATCGGCGTAACGTCTTCAATAGATATTATCCTGAGCTTAGCCCTGGTTAAGGCTCTTATCGCTGCCTGAGCCCCTTGACCAGGTGTCCTAGACTTGATTCCGCCCGGCGCCCTGACTCTTACCTTTATTGTCTCAATGCCCTGCTTCTTCAAAGCCTCTGCAACAGCGTTCGCAGCCATCATCGCACCGTAGGGGCTGCCTCCCAGCCTGTCTGCTTTCACATGCTGTCCAGCTGCGGAAACGGCGAGAGTATAGGTTCCACTCGGGTCGGTGGCGTGCACTATAGTATTGTTGCTAGAAGAGTATATTCTCACGACAGCGTATTTCTCGGACCCCGTGCTCACGCCCAGTTCCTAGTCTAAGGAGGTTAATAAGCGTTCCCAGTTTCCCCCCAGGCTTTTTACCTACTAACCCTTAAATACTTTGTAAGAAGAGAAGTCTTCAAGCAAAGTTGAAGGTTGAAGTGCTTAAGCTGAGCGAGGATTATCTAGAGGCTAGGATAAGCGGCTGCTCCGAGGCCATGGTGAACGCGATAAGGAGGACGATACTGGAAGAGGTTCCGGTACTTGCGATACACGAAGTATACGTTTTCGAAAACCCCGGACCCATGTTTGACGAAGTGCTTTCCCACAGGCTTGGCCTAATACCGTTGAAAACCCCCGTAGGAAAGTATCTCCCCATGGATTCCACGGAGTGTGCAGAGGGCTCTAGCGAGAAGTGTTTCACCACGCTTAGCCTCGATGTTTCAGCGGGGGAAGAGCCCCTCACAGTTTATTCTAAAGACCTCGTGTGCAAGGACGCTGACGTATACCCTGTCTACGGGAATATTCCGATAACCAAGATCCCTCCGAGGAGCAGGCTTAGGCTAGAGGCTATAGCCAGAATGGGTAGGGGCAGGATGCATGCTAAATGGCAACCCGCCTCTTTAGCAACCTACAGCTTCACTGAAAAACCAGGTGTCTTTATCTTCAAACTGGAGTCGACAGGCGCTCTACCGGCCTTAGAGGTTTTTAAACAAGCTCTTCAAATACTGAGAGATAAGTTTAAAACGCTTATGGATTCTGTCTCGCTCCCCGAAGTTGAGGAGCATGGCGGCGAGGAGAGTGCTAACGGCGGTGGAGAAATCAGCTAGGGATTCGAGATTCTGGAAGAGTGTAGAGGAGATATTGTATAGACCTAGGAGCAGGAGGGTTGAGGTCAACATAGATAAGATAGCGCGCTTAACTAAGCCGGGTGACAAAGTCATCGTACCCGGCAAAGTACTGGGTAGGGGGAGTATAAACCATAGTGTGACAGTTGCAGCACTCTCCTTCTCATCCGCCGCCTTGAGTAAGCTTAGGGCTGCCGGATGCACTGCAATGCGGATAGACGATTTTACAAAGGTTGAGCCAAAAGGCTCTGGGGTGAAGATAATTGTCTGAGAGGGTTCTGGTTGTTGATGCTACGAATCAGATTCTGGGGAGGATGTGCTCAATGATTGCCAAGAAGCTTCTGGAAGGATACAGGGTCCACGTGGTTAACGTTGAGAATGCCAGGATATCTGGAGACAAGCATAGTTTCATGAGAGAATACGTTAAATTCTTGGATGTAAGGAGTGTGAGAAACCCGAAGCACACACCCAAGCACCCTCGTAATCCAGTGACTTACGTCAGGAGCGTCGTCAAGGGAATGCTGCCCATGGATAAGAAGAAGGGTAGGGATGCCTTCAGGAGGCTGAGCGTTTACATAGGTAATCCGGGAAACCTAGGAGGCCAGCCGGTAAGGTTCAAGGAGGCTGATGCTACGAGACTAGGTGGGAGGTCCTTCACCCTTTCCGAGCTTAAGAATATCTTCAAGGTTCCGGAGGCTGGTTAGAAATGCCTGCTCCAAGAAAGATGCCGTTGATAATAACGGGTTCCGTGAAGACGTCGGTGGCAAAGGCTGTAGTGAAACCCGGGTCTGGCAGGATAACGATAAACGGGTTCCCCGCCGATAACTGGCTTTACAACCCGTATAGGATGCTTGCTTTAACACCTTTGACACTGGCTCCAGAGCAGTTTAAAGAAGTGGATATTGACATCAAGGTCGAGGGCGGGGGACACGCGTCTCAGGCTAGGGCCGTTATGCAAGCCCTTGCAAGAGCCATAACCAATTGGACTAGGAGCACTAGCCTCAGGAACCTCTTCAGAGAGTTCGACAGGCACCTGCTCTCTGGAGACCCGCGGAGGAAGGAGCCTAAGAAATTTGGCGGAATAGGGGCTAGGAGGAGGTTCCAGAAGAGCTACAGGTAGGTGGTTTGTGAAATGATGTTCCCAGTCAGGTGTTTCACATGCGGCAAGGTGATAGGCCACTTGTGGGAGGAGTATAAGAAGAGGGTTGCTGCAGGCGAGGAGCCTAAGAGGGTTTTAGACTCGATGAACGTTACTAGGATATGCTGCAGGAGAATATTTATCTCCCACGTAGACTATATCGATGAACTCATATCCTACTCAGGAGGAGTATTGCTGGGGGAGGAGTATAGGAGATGAGTACGACAGGAAGAAGCGGCGAAGGCCTGTTAATACTTAGGACGGAGTATATCGCGGCCGGGGTACACATAGGCACTAAGGTTTGCACAACATGCATGAAGCGCTTCGTCAGGTTCACCAGGCCGGACGGCCTCAACCTGATTGAGATATCCCAGACAGATGAGAAGATAAGGGTCGCAGGCAAGGCCCTGGCGAGATACGAGCCGGGTGAAGTGATTGCAGTATCGGGGAAAGACTATGGGAGGACGCCGGTGTTGAAAATGTGCGAATACACTGGTTTCAAACCGATTGTCGAAAGGTTTCCGCCGGGCATATTCTCCAACCCTAAGTATGACGGCTACATTTCTCCCAAGATACTTATAATCTCAGACCCGAAGGTTGATGAGAAGGCTATTCGGGAAGCAACTCTGATTGGCATACCGGTAATAGGTATATGTGACACAGACGACTCCTGCTCCTTCATAGACCTCATAATACCGGCGAACAACAAGGGGCGCAGCTCCCTCGCCCTAGTGTATTGGCTTTTGACGAGGGAGGTCTTGAGGAATAGGGGGGTGCTCTCGCCTTCAGAGAGCTTGAGCGAGAACTTCCACTCATTCGAAACTAAGCTGGAGGAGGTTGAGGAGACGGTATAGGGGATGGCTAGGGTAAGGAGGCCCGCGTATGCAGGAAGCTGGTACGAGGGATCTAGAGAGAGTCTGCTTAAGCAGATAGAGAGTCTTTTCAAAGGGAGGCTGGGTCTCGGGGAGGTGCCGAGGCTCGGCGAATATGACCCTAGGCTCCTAGGGCTCATGGTTCCTCATGCGGGTTACGTGTACTCGGGTATGGCTGCGACATGGGCTTATGGCGAAGCGGCTAAGCATGGTGCAAGGGATACCGTAGTAATTGCGGGGCCTGATCACCATATGGCTTCGACAGGATTTGCTACAATGAGCGAGGGTGTTTGGAGAACCCCGCTGGGTGATGTTGAAGTAGATAAGCAGACAGTCAGCCTGCTCCTTAGCTACGCGCACTTCGTCGAGGACAATCCATACGCTCACTCCTTCGAGCATTCCATCGAGCTACAGCTTCCCTTCCTGCAGTTGATATACGGGGACTCTTTTAAGCTGGTTCCTATAATGATTCACGATTTCGAGTTGAAGAAGAACATGGAGCTGGGCAAGGCCTTGGCGAGAGCCCTAGAGGGCAGGAAATCAATCGTGATCGCAAGCTCCGACATGAGCCACTACGTTCCCGCGAAAGAGGCTGAGGAGAAGGATATTGCGACAATTAGAGCAATAGAGTCCTTAGACGAGAAGCGGGTGCACTCTGTAGCTTCAGCCTACGAGTCTCTATGCGGCCTCGGGCCTGTGGTCGCGTTAATATCTTGCGTGAAGGAAATGGGCTGTTCAAGAGCCTCGTTGCTGAAATACTACCATAGCGGAGAAGTTTCGGGAGACTACGGCGGGGTGGTCGGGTACTCCTCCATAGCTTTCTACAAGTGAAAAGGGCTTGAGAATATCCTGCAGGGCTCCTGCTAAAGTAATAATCTCGGGCGAGCACTCTGTCGTCTACGGCTATCCTGCTCTCGTCGCCGCGGTAAACGTCTACTCCAAGGCTACCGTGGAAACGATCGACGAGTTCGGGCCGCATGAAATATGCTCTGAGAAATACGGGATCGGTAAGGTGATTGGAGGCGCGTTATCCGGGCCCGCTGCCTTGAAGCCTCTAGCGAAAGTGGTGAGCACGTTCTGCGAGTCTGAAGCATTCAGGGGCAAGCTGAAGATACGTGTTAGCTCAGAAATACCCCCTGCCTCCGGAATGGGCTCCTCAGCATCGACGTCAGTGGCCTTAGCATATGCTTTGCTGAGAATAGTATACGAGAAGCCTCCTGAGGAAAAGGTTTTCAAGCTCGCGATGGAGGGAGAGAGAATTGCTCACGCTAATCCCAGCGGTGTTGACGTGGCTGCAACCCTAAAAGGAGGCTTAATACTCTTCGTTAAAGACAAGGGTTTCGAAAAGCTTGAAGCGGGAAAAGGCCTATTCCTACTGGCTGACTCAGGCATGGAGCGGAGCACTGGGGAAATGGTTTCTAAAGTTGCATCTTTGAGGGAGAAAGAGCCAGACCTCTTCAACATAGTAATGACATCGATAAGCGATATTACAACTAGGATTAGTAAAATGCTGAAGAGCGACGTAATCGAAGCCGGTAAGCTGATGACGTTGAACCATCTCCTGCTATCTCTACTGGGCGTTTCTAACAGCAGGCTTAACTCCATCGTCTGGTTGAGCATATCCTCGGGCGCATACGGTGCGAAGCTTACGGGCGCTGGTGGAGGAGGATGCGTCCTAATCCTGGTTGACGAAGATTCCTTGAAGAAGGTTGAGGAGGCTTTGAAGAATATTAACGCCCCGTCGAGGGTGCTTAAAACAGTAGAGGAAGGGGTCTCCGTAGAGGAGCTGGAATAAAAACTGCCGAAGCCCATTGGAAGCGATTGTTCTCCGGGATTGACAAGAGTTAAAAATACTGGGACAGAGTATGAAACGTGGCTATAGAGATTAGAAAGGCTGAGCATATTCAAATAGCGCTTACGAGAGACGTTTCTTCGAGGATTAAGACTGGACTCGAGGATGTTGAGCTTATTCACAATGCTGTGCGCGAAATCGACTTAAAGGAGATTGATACGAGTGTTGTAGTGATGGGTAGGAGGCTTAGGATACCATTGATCATAGAGGCCCTCACCGGCGGAACCGAGGAGGCTAAGAGAATAAATATGGGTCTTGCCGAAGTCGCCGAATCCGAGGGCATAGGTATTGGCGTGGGAAGCGTCAGGGCTGCGCTGGAGAACCCTCGCCTAATAGACACCTACTCCATAGTCAGAGAGAGGGCTCCAAACATTCTCGTCATCTCTAACATCGGCGCAGTCCAGGTTGCCAGGCATGGTTTAGAATACGCTCTGAAGGCAATGGAGGTCGTTAAAGCAGATTCGCTGGCTGTGCACTTCAACAAGCTTCAGGAGCTCGTTATGCCCGAGGGAGAGACTTGTTTCAAAGGATACGCGGAGCATATCGTCGAGCTCTCTAAGAGGCTTGGGGAGAGGCTTTGCTTGAAGGAGACTGGAGCAGGCTTCAGCGGCGAGGCTGCGATGGTCGCTGAATCCTGGGGGGTTAAGTGGATCGATACTGCTGGCGTCGGCGGCACAAGCTGGTATGCAGTAGAGTACTACCGTGCGAAGAAGAAGGGCGGTGATAGGGCAAACCTGTTAGACGAGAGCTTCTGGGACTGGGGTGTTCCGACGGCTGCGAGCATAGTTGAATCAAGAATGTGCACGAATCTGAAAATAATCGCCAGCGGAGGAGTAAGGACTGGCATCGATGCTGCGAAAGCCATCGCGTTGGGCGCGAGCTGCACCGGTATGGCATTACCGTTCTTGAAAGCGTTTTCTAAAGGTGGAGTTGAGGAAGTCAGGAGGCTGGTAAAATCGTTCGAACTCGCGCTCAGGTTCACAATGTTTCTCGTGGGTGCGAGAAACATTGAAGATCTTGCGAAAGCTCCGCTTGTAGTGAGAGGCAGGACTGCGGAATGGCTGGAGCAGAGGGGGCTGCTCAACAGGCTTTTGAAAGAGAGGAGGCTTATCGATGAGCCTGGAGGAAATTAGAGTCCTTGTTGAGAAAATCGCCTTAGAAAATGCGGTGTCTTTCAACGGAGTGGCTAAGCCTGAGGCTGTTCTCGGAAAACTGCTCGGGGCAAACCCTGGTTTAAGAAGCCGTGTTAAAGAGATTATTCCGATTGTCCAAGAGATTACTGAGAGGGTTAACAGTCTTCCTCTCGCGGAGCAAGCTGAGCTGCTCCAGAGACTAGGCGGTTTCCAAAAGGTTGAGAAAGCAGTTAGACAAGAACTGCCTCCGCTCCCTAGGGCAGAAGGATTTACTCAGACAGTCTTAAGGTTTGCACCCAACCCTGATGGTCCGTTAACGCTTGGAAACGCTAGGCCAGCTGTACTATGCCATTACTATGCTAAGAGGATGAATGGAAAGTTCATACTAAGGTTCGAAGACACCTCGCCTTCCGTCAAGCCCCCATTGAGAGAAGCCTATGACTGGGTTTTAGAAGACTTGAAATGGCTTGGCATAGAGCCGGATGAGGTCTACTACCAGTCTGAGAGGCTGAGAATATACTATGAGCACGCTGAAAGCTTTCTCGAAAAAGGGTTCGCGTACGTTTGCCTCTGCAAACCCGAGGAATTCAGGGTTTTCGAGCGCAAGGGTAAGCCGTGCCCACATAGGGATCAGGATCCTTCGATAAGCCTCAGCCTCTGGGAGAAGATGCTGAACGGGGCTCTTGCCCCGGGCGAGGCGGTTGTAAGAGTTAAGACGGATATGCAGCATCCAAACCCTGCTGTAAGAGACTGGCCTGCTCTCAGAATAGACCTGGCGGAGCACCCTCGGGTAAAGGGTTTCAAAGTCTGGCCGCTCTACAACTGGGCGTGCGCAATAGATGATTACGAGATGAAAATATCGCATGTGATAAGGGGTAAGGAGCATATGACTAACGAGGTGCGTCAATCATACGTCTTCCAATACTTGAAGGCTCCCCAACCGGTTTCAGTGCACGTGGGAAGAGTTGGGCTGGAGAAGAGTGTTCTCAGCAAGTCTAAGATAATGAAGGGCTGGTCGCAGGGGCTCTACGGGAGCCTCGATGACCCGAGGCTGGGCACGCTGAGAGCGTTGAGGAGAAGAGGGTTTAAGCCGGAGGTTATTAGGAGAGTCATACTGGACATGGGGCTTAACATAACCGAGGCCATGATTAAGTGGGAGAATCTTTACGCTTACAATAGAGAGGCTGTAGACTGGGATGCTGAGCGCTATTATTTCGTAAGAAACCCCTTCAAGCTTGTCGTTAAAAACGTGCCCAGTGAGATTGAGGCAAAGCTATCTCGCCACCCGAGTAGGCCCGAGCTCGGCTTCAGGCTGCTTTCAGTAAAACCGTCGAGAGGAACTGCTGAGCTATTCGTCTCGGCGGACGACGTTATAGACACGGCTCCAGGCTCAAGGCTGAGGCTAATATCTCTCTTCAACGTTGAGATCGAAAGAGTTAATCAAGAAGCTGGGTTCGCCGAGTCTTATTTCAAAAGCACGGAGGTACCTGAGAAAACGGCTGGGGTAAAACTGATCCAATGGGTCCTGCCTGATGATGCTGTTGAAACACTCGTCCTCATGCCTGACGCAAGCCTCGCAAGAGGTCTTGGAGAATCCCAGTTGACGAAGCTCCCCCCACGCAGGATGATACAGCTAGTTAGATTCGGTTTCTGCGTCGTGGAAAAGGCGTCTAGTAATATGGTTGAACTGGTTTTCTCCCACCCGTAGCCTATTCAAGTAAGTTTTTATACCCCTTGGTAACGAGGTGTGGACGGTAGAGGTGCTTAGCTGAAATGGTTAAGATTACAACCGCCGATTACGAGCCCACCAAGGAGCTCGTAGAGGAAGCGCTTGAGCTGCTGAGGCTAGCAGCTAAGACAGGCAAGGTTAAGAAGGGCACCAATGAAACCACTAAGGCTCTTGAAAGAGGTATTGCGAAACTAGCATACGTAGCTGACAACACTGACCCCGTCGAGGTTGTTCTACACATACCGTTGCTGAGCAGGGATAGGAAAATCCCTTACATCGTCGTGCCTGACAAGAAGCAGCTGGGGGAGGCGGCAGGACTAACAAACGTCTCAGCCGCCGCGGTAGCAATAATCGACCCTGGAGAAGCTGCTTCAATGCTTGAAAGCCTTGTTAAGAAGATAGAGTCTCTCCGAGCATCTGCAGGTGGAAGATCCTCTTGAGCGAAGAAGCTACTCCAGCTGAAGTCGTCGAGCTCGTCGCCAGATCAGGAGCGTCGGGGGAAGTTACTCAAGTCAGAGTGAGAATACTCGCCGGCAGGGATAAGGGCAGGGTCATACTTAGGAACGTGCGGGGCCCGGTTAAGGTGGGGGACATACTGATGCTGAGGGAGACTGAGAGAGAGGCGAGAAGATTCGCAGGGTGATGAGCCACGCCCACGTTCTTCCAATGCAGCTTCTGCAACAGAACATTCCCCAGTGGAGAAGGCATAATCTACGTTAAAAGAGATGGGAGCATATTCAGATTCTGCAGCTCCAAATGCTCTAGGAACTTTAGGCTCGGCAGGAACCCTAGGAAGGTGAAATGGGTAGTTAAGGCTAAGCAGGGGACCGTGAAATGAGGATTGTAATACTCGGCCCACCGGGCTCCGGGAAGGGAACATATTCTTCGAGGCTTGCAGCAAGGCTGGGCATACCGCACATCTCTACGGGAGACATTTTCAGGGAGGAGATTAAGAGCGGGAGCGAGCTGGGGAGGAGCATATCGGAGTATGTTTCGAACGGCAAGCTTGTCCCAGACGATATCGTTAATAAAGTGATGGAGAAGAGGCTTTCCAAGGAGGATTGTGGGAGAGGCTTCATACTAGACGGCTACCCCAGGACAATCCAGCAGGCGGAGTTCCTAGACGGGGTCTCTGGAATCGACGTTGTGATAAACCTGAATGTTCCGGATGAGGTTATAGTTAGGAGGCTTTCTTCAAGACTCGTCTGCAGGAATTGTGGTGCAATATACAACAAGGTCACGCTCCCGCCTAGGGTTAACGGCGTGTGCGACAAGTGCGGTGGAGAACTATACCAGAGGGAAGACGATAAGCCTGAGATAATCAGGGAGAGAATAAGAATATATAAGGAGGAGGTTGCACCGTTGCTAGAATACTACCGTATGAAGGGGATTGTTCTAGACTTCTTCTACGAATCCAGCAAGTCCGGAGGAGATGTTTCGCCGGATCAAGCAGTAGAAAATATCATGGAGGCACTGAAAGAATTTTCAGATTAAACGAATCGCTCCATTCAATTATTTACGAAAAACTTGAAAAGCAATTGCAGTAATTGCTGAATAGGATTTTTCATCTTTTTATAACGAAGGAAGCATAGGGATAGAGATTAATACTCCTATACCCTCAATGACCCGGAGGTCTGCGTAGGGTAATGGGTATCAGGGAGCCCATAGTCGTCGTACTAGGCCATGTTGATAGTGGCAAGACTTCCCTTTTAGACAAGATTAGAGGAACCTTCGTGGCCATGAGAGAAGCAGGGGGGATTACTCAACACGTGGGCGCGAGCCTAATCCCCTCCCAGGTGATAGCAGATGTCGCTAAGACTCTTAACATAAGGCTTGAGGAGAAGCTTAGGGTCCCGGGAATACTTTTCATAGACACCCCGGGTCACGAGGCCTTCGTAAACCTTAGGAGGAGAGGCGGCTCGATAGCGGATTTTGCAATACTCGTCATAGATATTCTCAGGAGTGTTGAGCCTCAGACAGTAGAGTCGCTTGAGATACTCAGGGCTAGGAAGACCCCATTCATGGTTGCAGCCAACAAGCTTGACCTCATACCGGGTTGGAAGCCTCAGAGGACGCTGAGCGTAACACAGTCCTTGGCGAATCAGGATGAGAGAGCCAAACGCATTCTAGACGAGCATCTGTACAAGATCATCGGAGACCTGTCGATGATCGGATTCAGGTCTGACAGGTTTGACAGGATAACCGATTTCAAGAGGAATGTGGCAATAGTTCCCGTGAGCGCAGTCACGGGAGAGGGTGTTTCAGAAGTCATAGCGGTGCTGATTGGGCTGATTCAACAGTTTCTGATAACGATTCTTGAATACAGTGAAGGCCCTGGGAGAGGAGTGGTGTTAGAGGTTGTTGAGGAAACTGGAATGGGCACTACGGTTAACGCGATAATCTTCGACGGGGTGCTTAGGAAAGAGGACACCATAGTGTTGATGGGTCTTAACAAGCCTATCGTCACGAAGATAAGGGCTCTGCTCATGCCCAAGCCGCTTGACGAAATGAGAGATCCCAGAGACAAATTCAACCAGGTCAGTGAAGTGAAGCCCTCTTCTGGCGTCAAAATAGTTGCTCCCAATCTTGAAGAGGCATTGCCCGGGTCGCCGATACTCGTTGCATCAGGCAGCGTGGAGGAGGCTATTCAGAAAGTAATGGCTGAGGTAGGGTCGATAAGGATTAGGAGTGGTGAGGAAGGAGTTATCGTTAAGGCCGACACCCTTGGTTCGCTTGAAGCAATAGTAAGTGAGCTTGAGAAGAGGGGTATTCCAGTGAGAATAGGCGACCTAGGCCCGGTCTCGGAGCACGACGTCATAGAGGCTTCCGTCTCCTCCAAGGACCCGACGCTAAGAGCCCTGCTCGTATTCAACGTTAGAGTAATGCCGGAGGCTATGGAGGAGGCCAAGAAGAGGAATGTCCCAGTATTCGAAAACAGGATAATATACCAGCTTGTCGAAGAGTTTTCAGAATGGCGTAGGAGGGAGAAGCAGAGGGAAATACAGACGCAGCTTGAACAACTCATCCTCCCCGGGAAGATAAGGATTCTGCCCAACTACATTTTCAGGAGGAGCAAGCCCGCGATAGTAGGGGTCAAAGTTGAAGCAGGGGGGATAAAGCCCGGCTACCCGTTGATCAACCTTAAGGGTGAGAGAATAGGCGTCATACAGCAAATACAGAAAGAGGGGAAATCGTTGTCCAAGGCTGAGGCTGGCGATGAAGTGGCTATCTCAATACCGGAGGCCGTTGTAGGCAGGAGCCTTAAGGAAGATGAAACCCTGCTCGTCGACGTCCCGGCTAGGGACGCCTCCTTGGTTAACAGGGTTTTCAAAAACCAGCTTGAACCCCACTACCTGGAGGCTCTTGAAGAGGTTTCAAGCATTAAGAGGAGGGAGAACCCTTTCTACGGCCTCTAGCAACTTAATGTTTTAATACAGGGCTTACTCGCATACTTTGCATGCCGCCTGAGTTCAAACTGTGCATTTCAGACCCTAAGACGGGTAAGACGGAGTCCGTTAAGCTAGAGGGGAATAGAGCAATCCCCCTGCTCGGCCTAAAGATAGGAAGCGTCGTAGACGGCTCCTTAGTGGGCAAGCCTGGGATTAAGCTGATGATAACAGGGGGCTCAGACAAGTCTGGAATACCTATGGTCGCCTCAGTGCAAGGCGGCGTGAAGAAGCATATTCTTGTAAATAAGAAGACTAAAGTCGGGGAAACAAGGATGAAAATGCTGGTGAGGGGGAACCAGATATCTGAAGACACGTATCAAGTCAACATGAAGATAGTTACGGAGGGTGTTTGAAAATCGAGGATTACAAGCGCGTGCAGCCCTGTTTAAATTTAGGAACACTGGGTCATGTGGATCACGGGAAGACAACTCTCGTGCAGGCTATTACTGGTGTTTGGACAGCTAAGCATAGCGATGAGTTGAAGAGGGGTATTACGATAAAGCTTGGCTACGCTAACTTCAGCGTTTTCCAGTGTCCTAAGTGTCCGCCGCCTTTCAATTTTACTACTACGCCCAGATGCTCATGCGGCTCCGAGGCTGTTTTCCAGAGGAAGATAAGCTTCGTAGACTCTCCTGGCCACGAGATTTTGATGACCACCATGTTGAGCGGAGCCGCGGTTATGGATGCCGCGATACTGGTGATAGGTGCTGACGAGATCTGCCCCCAGCCCCAGACTCATGAGCATCTTCTCGCAGCCGAGATAATGGGTATTAAGAAGCTCATAGTAGTCCAGAACAAGATAGACATCGTCTCCAGAGAGAGAGCTTTGAAAAACCTGGAGGAGATTAAGCAATTCCTCTCTGGAACAAGCTTTGCAGACGCTACTATTGTGCCTGTGTCGGCGCAGCATAAGGTGAACATAGATGTTCTCCTCTACGTGATCCAGAAGGAGATTCCTACGCCCGTCTTCGACCTGAACTCTCCCGCTAGGATGATAGTCATAAGGTCTTTCGACGTCAACAGGCCTGGGACCAGGGTTAGGGATATTCGCGGCGGTGTAATAGGGGGGTCGGTAGTAAGGGGCGAGATAAAAGTAGGCGATGAACTGGAGATACTCCCCGGTCTGAGGGTTAAGAAGGAAGACACTATCGAGACTATTCCCTTGACTGCAGAGGTTGTTTCAGTAGGCTTCGACAACGTTTTCGTAGAGAAGGTTAGGAGCGGCGGATTAGTTGGAATAGGGACTACGCTGGACCCCTCTCTAACTAAGAACGATATGCTTGTAGGCAACATGGCGGGCAAGCCGGGGACACTCCCGCCAGTTACCAAGAGCATAACGCTTGAGTACAGTATGTTCGAGAGAGTAGTGGGGGTAAGGGGCATGGTGAGGAACGAGCCGCTTAGGGTCGGAGAGGTTTTGAACGTGAATGTGGGCTCAGCCCTGACACAGGCTACTGTGAAGGATGCTCGGGAGAACAGGATTAGGCTGGATCTTAAAATTCCGGTGTGCGCGGAGAAGGGTCAGAGGGTTGCGGTTAGCAGGCTTTTCGAAAGGCGTTGGAGATTAATTGGGCACGGTGTAGTCGTCGATTGATGGTTCTCTTAGACTCGAGTGCTCTACTAGCCCCCTTCGAAACCGGTGTCGACTTCCTCAGGGGGGTTGTCGAACTCACTGGGGGTGTTGCTAGACTGATCATGCCCTTTGAAACACTGGTGGAGCTCAAGAGGCTGAGCATGGGCAAGCCTAAGACTGCCGGCATGGCTAGGCTGGCGCTGGAAGTCGCTAAAGACATTAAGGTGCTTCCTCCAACGGGCATGGCTTGCGACGATGCCCTGGTTTTCCTCGCAAAAACTTATAAATCGGCTGTCGCGACAGCCGACAGCGTGCTGCGCAGGAGGCTTAGGGTCCTTGGAATACCTGTTTTTTACCCCGCGGGGGAGGGTAGGATTATGGAGGCGGGTTTCGGAGAGGTGGTGAGAGTTGTTTAAGATAATAGAGATTGAAGACGTTGTAAAAATCCCGCCGTCTAGGCTTGGAGACCCCGTCAGGGAGGTTTTCAAAAGCGTTTTGAGAGACAGGTATGAGGGCATGGTTATGGAGGGGGTTGGTTACATCATCCTCCTAGTAGACTATGATTTCGACCCCGTGGGTCAGGTTTCTCCCGGAGACGGCCATAGTTATCACAGGGTTAAGGCAAAGGTGCTCACCTACTGTCCTGAGGTCAACGAGGTTGTAGAGGGCAGGGTTGTGGAAGTCGAGGAGTTCGGAGTCTTCGTCAGGCTTGTGACTACGGATGCGCTCATGCATGTTTCCCAGATAACTGACGACTACATGGATTACAACAGTTCCCAGGGTATTCTCATCGGCAGGCAGACTAAGCGCATAATTCAGAAGAACGACTGGGTGAGGGCGAGGATAGCAGCGGTCTCTATAGGCAGGGGCTCTATGACTGATAAGATAGGCTTGACGGCGAGGCAACCCTTCCTAGGAAAGCCGGAGTGGATCGAGGAGGATATTAGGAAGCTGGCTGGCGAGAAGCCTAAGCAGGAGGTTAAGGCATAATGCCTATGAGAGCGTGTTTGAATTGCAGGATGATAAGCGATTCTTCGAAGTGCCCTAATTGCGGGGGCGAGGAGTTCACGCAGGAATGGGCTGGAGAAGTAATGATATTCAATCCCGAAGCTTCTTCGATAGCCAAGCTGATGGGCGCGAGGGTTCCCGGCAGGTATGCGGTGAGGCTCAAGTAGTGTTTTTAAAAGCGACTGAGGAGACGAGGAGAAT
Organism: Thermoproteota archaeon; assembly: GCA_038861395.1. GTDB lineage: Archaea > Thermoproteota > EX4484-205 > EX4484-205 > JAAOZP01 > JAAOZP01. Next base: position 40,130 of record JAWCDE010000010.1, read on the forward strand.
AGTCAAGAGGCCTCTGGGGATCCTGCTTAAGGATGATTTTGAAATAAGGAGTTTCCTAGAGGGTTTTAAAGGGTTTTTGATAACTGTTGGAGACATAGTTTCGACGAGCCTTATCCAAATGGGTTTCAAGCCCCAACTCTGCATAGTGGACGGGAGGACGATGAGGAAGCCCATGCCAGTTGCAGAGTGCTTGAAGAAGGAGAGGAAAGTCTTCAAGCTTGAAAACCCTCCTGGTACAATCTCTGAAGACTCTTGGAGAGTGATAAGGGAGGCTGTTTCATCACCCGATTCGACGGTTATCGTAGAGGGGGAGGAGGATCTGCTTACACTCGTCGCAGTAGAGTCTGCTCCCGAGGGCTCCCTAGTGTTGTACGGCCAGCCGGGAGAGGGGGTCGTCGCAATAAGAGTGGGAGAATCCTCTCGGAGGATGGTTTCTGAAATAATCGGGACGATGATGAGTAATGTTTAAAGCCTGACTAAAACGCCATGAGCCCGTGGTGGAGGTAAGGATAGTGAAGGAGTCAGACAACCCCCTGTTAAAGAGGAGGGAGATACTGTTCGAAGTGCCGCATCCGGGGAAGCCTACTCCCACAGTGGCTGAGGTTAGGCAGATGATTTCAGCGATGAAGGGAGCGCCTCTGGAGGCTGTTTACGTGGTGAGTCTGAAAAGCATTACTGGGAGACAGTTCTCATCAGGGGAGGCCCACGTATACTATTCTCCGGAAGACGCTTCCATAGAGCCGCTCCACGTCAAGGTTGCGAACCTGCCTCCTGAGGAGAAGAAGAGGATGAAGGAGGAGATTAAAAAGAAGAGGATGGAGGCGAAGGCCAAGGCTGTTGGTGGGAGGAAATGAAGGACTTGATAAAATACTACGAGGTTGACGCCGGCAAGAGCTTTATCAAGCTTAAGAACAGGAAGTGCCCGAGGTGCGGCAAGATAATGGCTTTCCACAAGGAAGTTAAGCCAAGGTGGCACTGCGGCTCCTGCAACTACACGGAGTTCGTAAGGTGAGCTCCCTGTGGGGGAGCCCTTGACGTGCATCGGCTTCGAATCCACAGCGCACACTTTTGGAATAGGAGTCGTCCAACATCCTCCTTTCAAAATAATCTGCGACGTTAGAAGAGTATACAGACCAGTCTCAGGCGGGATACACCCGAGCGAGGCTGCTAAGCACCATGTGGAGAAGGCCCTAGAGGCATTTGAGGAAGCAGTCTCAAAGGCTGATGTTAAGCAGGTTGACTTAGTGGCCTTTGCACGGGGCCCCGGGCTTGGCCCATGCCTCAGGATCGGGGCGGCGCTGGCGAGAATGCTCTCTCTAAAACTAGAGAAGCCTCTGGTCGGTGTGAACCACGCAGCATCCCACATAAACATGGCTAGAGCATTAACAAGGGCTGTCAACCCCGTGGTTCTCTATGTTTCAGGAGGCAATACTCAAGTGCTTCATGTTTCAGAAGGGAGGTATGTCATACTTGGGGAGACAGAGGATATTTCTGTGGGAAACCTTATCGACGTATTCGCTAGGAAAGCAGGCTTAGGGTTCCCCGGCGGGCCGAGGGTGATGGAGCTCGCCTCCAAGTCGAGCAGGCTGGTGAAACTCCCCTACAGCGTCAAGGGCATGAACGTCTCGTTCTCCGGGATGCTGACGATGCTTGAAAGCCTAGTTGGAAAGGAGCCTGTTGAAGACCTCTGCTTCTCATTACAGGAGACTGCATTCTCCATGCTGATAGAAGTCTCGGAGAGGGCTATGGCGATGCTGGGTGTTAACGAATTCATCATAGCAGGGGGAGTTGGTGCAAATATGAGGCTGAGGCAAATGGCTGGGGAAATGTGCAGGGAGAGAAATGCTGTCTTCAAAGACTATCCTGTAGAGTACTATGCTGACAACGGTGTCATGATAGCTTGGGAGGGAATAATCCAATACTTGCTTGGAGAAAGGCTGAAAATAGAGGATTCCACGGTTAAGCCGAGGTGGAGGATAACAGATGTCAAGCCCCCTCCCCCAAGGATGTACGAGAATTAGAACCCTTTATCAGGGTGCTGAGGCAATCGTAGACCTCTGCGAATGGATGGACATGAGGGTCGTGGTTAAGACGAGGATTAGAAAGGGGTATAGGATTAGGGAACTGGACGAATCAATAAGGAAGTCTAGGACGCTCAGAGAAGCTTCTCTCCTGAACTCGGCTAAGAAGACTGGTGTTGAAACGCCCTTCGTATACCATGTTAACCCCGTTGAGGGATGGATAATAATGAGCTATGTCGAAGGCGAGAGCCTTAGGAGCCTGCAATATTCAAGCGTCTTTCCTAATCTCGTAAATAGGCTTGGAATGATTGTAGGAAGGCTTCATTCAGCTGGCATAGTACACGGCGACTTGACTCCGGCAAACGTAATCCTATCTGGCGATAGGCTTACCCTCATAGACTTCGGCCTAGGAGAATATTCTAAAGAGGTTGAGAAAAAAGCTGAAGACATATACACATTGATCTCAAGCCTAACACCGCTCTCAGACTACGATTCTCTTGTAAAGCTTTTTCTAGAAGGTTACAGGTCCTCAGCCGGAGAATTCGCCATCAAAGTCGAGGAAAGGGTTAAAGAAATCGGTAGAAGAGGAAGATACGTGGAGAAAGAGCTTAGGCGTCAAACAGAATCATAAATCCCATTTTAAATCTAGAATTAAATCCTTTTATTTAGCAAAGGGAAATCATTAATCTAATGGTTGAGAGAAGTAGGGATTGGTTGAAACGGGCAGAAAGAGACCTTGAGAATGCGAGTATGAAATGAAAGGCGGTTTTTATGAATGGGCTTGCTTTTTGAGTCAGCAAGCAGCGGAGAAAGTGATAGAAGCAGTTTTCCAAAGGCTTAACATGGAAGCCTTTGGCCATAGCGTTTACGGGCTCCTCGTCAAACTACCGGAAAAATATGCGGTCGGTAGAGAACTATTGGAGAAAGCCATGGAATTGGATAAAGCATATGTACCAACTAGGTATCCGAACTCGATACCGGAGGGGGGTCCCTTCGAGGTTTACACGGAGGGTGAGGCAAAGAGGCTGATTTCCCATGCTGAAGAGATCGTTAGATTCTGTGAGGATATTCTATCCGGAAATAGATAGGGATAATCTCATCTTAGTTCTAAAAGACGAAATCGGAAAAATATCGGAGAGATTACGAATAAGGATTGTGATACTTTTCGGCTCTTACGCTACTGGTAGGTATACTCCTGCCAGCGATATCGATTTATTAGTAGTCGTTGAGGATGAAGATAAGGAAAAGACATATAGCGAGATTTTTAAAAATTTGAAAATAAGCAATTTTCAACTACACCTGTACACATTAAAAGAATATGAGAAAATGAAGACAAACAGATCCTTATTCATTAAGGAAGTAGAGAAAAGAGGAATACCGATTAAAATCAACACCGGAGAAGTTTAAAAAATGCTTCCTATATTCGATAAAACCGAATAAACTGGAAATTATTTTTACATCCAGTACTCGGGCTTCTCGCTCATCCTCTCCTTCTTCTCTCCTCTAAACCTCCATAATCCCTCCCCTGGTTTCTCTATCGACAGCATTAACTCTTCTGCTAGTTTATCGCTAATCAGAGCTTCGACCTCAATATGTGATATTACTACGTCTGACAAGACTCTTCCTCTCTCTCCTTCTTCAGTCAAAACGCTTACTTCAGCACAGGAGGGTATTCTGTAAACCCTAGTAGGTCCACCAGCAGTATCATATATCTCAACAACGGTTTCATCAGGAAGATCGGGCCATAAGCCAAGTTTCTCAGCGGCCCTAACTGGCAATAGCAGTTGAGGCCCGGGTGATTCAAATCAGTATTTACTAAAGCCACTGTTTCAAGAGACCTATTATTCTTTAGGAGGATCCTTATCCTAACTCTTACACCCACTTTCCTTGTCACTACTTAAATATCCAGCTAAATCCCTAGGCCTTATGTGCCCGATTCTAGACCTGCGTCTAACCCATATATGTCCAACTCTAACCCTGCGCTGAGTCTCAAATCGACGCTCCTGCTTGGAGTCAACAATCATTTATCCAGACAATAGTAAGCATCTGTCCGACGAATATAAACCTTAAGCATGGCTAGTTGTTCTGAAGATTTTACAAAGAATTCTGAGGCACAATAGTAGGGAAAAAGACCTTTATAGCCAAGAGCTTCTCATTCTCTTCTCCTTGCCACTCAGCCAGGTTCAATTCTAAACATATTAAAGTTTAAGCTTAGTTTAGGACAGGGTTCTCATAAACGCTTGTATTTGCCAGAGTGTGAGTAAGGCGATTATCACTCCAGCTACCAATATGATTAGGCGTGTCAGAATATGGATCAACCACATCTTCCTAAGACTTCCTTCATACGTTCTCTCAAACTCCTTCTTTGCTTCCTCGGGTAGATGCTTTGCTTCCTCGCGGAGGCCTTGGAAAACAATAGTCAACCCGATTAATGCAAATAATGCTGCAACCTCAGCTATCTGGACTATTATTCCGAGAATGGTGCCTAAGATAAGTATCAGTAAGCCAGTATATTTTAGGATTCTAACCTTAGGTGATTTTCTGACTTCGGGAGGTAGTTTAGCCAGCTCCCTCCTATATGCTCCATGATTTTCTCCATATTCTCTACGTCTTCTACTCGTAGCCCAACGGGCATAAATAAGCGCGAAGAAAGTCACAAAACTAGAGAGCGATAAAGATATTATCAACTCCTCCGTAGTGAGACCTCCCTTGTAGGCCAAAAAAAGAAGTGGCAGTACAAACAATGCTAATAATATAACCGTCGCGGCGATTAAAAACCCCTTAATCTCCTCACCGGTCACCATGGAAGATAGAATACCGCCAATTCCCACATAAGATTTTTTCCTTCTAGCTTACTCTTAGCTTTAATTGAATTATAAAAATAAAAAATAGGAATTACGGTTTTTAGAGTAATGCTTTGATGTTTGTAATGATCCAGTTAATGTAGTTCTTTAAAGATATTTGAATAATTAGGATTGATGATCCAATCTTTGGATTCGGGGTCTCCATCCATTTTAGCCAATATATCGTTCATCAACTTGTTAATCGCACCAT
>JAWCDE010000011.1:0-41189 GCA_038861395.1 Thermoproteota archaeon
AAAGCGTTGGGTCAAGTTAAATTGGACTCTGATTGGTTCTTCCTGACTTCGATGAAGGATAGCGAGGACTCTAAGAAATTAAAAATTTTTAGCTACTTTAGATTCTTTATCTGGGCAGGTTTCCGAATTAGAGATAACAGATCTAATAAGAAAGTTTATTAAAGAAATTTTTTGGGGAAAATCCGCCAGAAAACCTATTTGCAGAACAAATGGCTTTTGATTTCCTCGAAGAAAAATGCAGTATTATCTTAACATAAGGGTTTCGAGTAAATCTCCCTGGAGGGCTCGAGGGAACTGAAAAAGCTTGGGCGCTTATGGTTTAATTGGGATAATGTTGAGATAATGCAATGGAAAGGTCTGAAGGAGTCAAGATGCTTAAATTGTTGAAAGGGATGATGTTAAAACGCTACATCAGAAGGGCTTCAACCGGCACAAGCTTCTTTTTGACTACGTCAGGCGCTAGGCTTAACCCTTCCATAGTAACCGAGCCGAGCAAACATACGTCTTCATCCCCGAAAATCACTGGGGTTGATGATAAACGGTATCCCTCGATTTCAACGCCGACTTCACCCAGTTCCTTCTCCACCACCCTATTGTCAACGAGTCTCAGCCTCACTCTCCTTACCGGCTTAACATCGAGTTTTTCAAGGAGAGAGCGAGGTAAAACGGTATACGTAGAGCCGCTGTCAACAGTTAACTCTACGTCTGCCTTCTTAGTGCTGTCGAATACGTTCCAGACTCTAGCTTTAACCTTGAATATTCCCATAACCATTTCTAAAAACGGTGTTTTCAATATTTAAGCATAACTATTTTATTACCTATAGCAAGAAGCCGAATGAGAATAAGTTGCATTGTCTGCCGGCAAAGAGAAGGCAGTAACAAAAGTTACGTTGCCGAATTCTCTGTGTCTTTCTAAACCTTAACATAAGCCTGATGCGTACTAAAACTCCAATATCGACCGAAATATCAGTACCTCATATCATATGAGACTTTTTATTGAAGTCAATTACTTCCCTTTCCAAATTCCTAAACGCATTATTTCCTAAATAAAAGAAGACCTGTTCATCACCACTTCTAAAATTCCGCAACACCATAACAGTCTTATTATTATCGTTCTTTACTTTTTAAGCATTTGGCTCGTTACGAGATTGAGCGATAGGATTCGGATGAAGTAAACCAATAAACCGCAAGAGTATAGAATGGACTGGAGGATGACCTGAATGTTGCCGATTAATGTATCGACCTGATGATGACCCTCGAGCAAGAGGTTCAGAGGTATGGAGAAGCTTATATCGATGGGGTTCACGTTAAGCACTATGGGTAAATTAACTATTTCAAGCTCCAGAGATTTCTTTTTGAGAGACGGGAAGAAGTTCTTCTATCTTGCAGACACGTGTTGGAGCGCTTTCACAAACGCGACATTTGAGGAATGGGAACACTATTTGAGGTATAGGAGAATGCAGGGTTTCAACGCGTTGCAAATAAACATTCTCCCACAGCATGATGGAAGCAGGGTAGAAGGCTCCATGGAACCCTTCGAGACTCTTCCAGATGGAGGATGGGACTTCAACAGGAGGAATGAAAAATACTTCGATAAGGCTGAGAAAATGGTTGAAATAGCTTTCGAAAAGGGATTCACTCCTGCACTAGTGGTATTATGGTGTAATTATGTTAAGGGAACATGGGGCTCTAAAATAACCCCCTCTAGAATAATTCCATTGGAAAAATTAGAAGAATATGTAAGCTATGCGGTGGATAGGTTTGGAAAATACGATCCTATTTTCATAATAAGCGGGGATACGAATTTCGAAACCGATGAATCCGTAGAGTATTATAAAACTGCATTAAACATTGTTAAGAGCAGGTCTCCGGGTTCTCTCACTACCATGCATATAATGGGGGGATTATGGAGCTTGCCCGAGGTTTTAGTAAAATCGCCTAAATACGATTTCTACATGTATCAATCTGGGCATATGAAGGAGCATCAACACTTGCCCTACGAGCTTGCTCAGAAGTTTTACAACATGCCTGTTAAAAGACCGATCGTGAACGGTGAGCCATGTTATGAAGGCCACTCGCATGGGAGTAAATACGGCAGGTTCAGCAGTTTTGACGTTAGGAAAGCCATATGGCAGAGTCTACTTTCAGGTGCTAAAGCGGGAACAGCCTACGGTGCTCACGGAGTATGGTCGTGGCATAGGAGGGGAAGCGAGTTTGGTGGAGAGTCTTTTTCAGGAATTCCTTATGAGTGGAGTGTTGCATTGAAGTTTCCCGGGGCTTTTGACGCTGCTTTTGCAAAATGGCTTTTTGAGAAGAATAACCTGTTCAACATAGAGCCGGCTAATAATAGGCTTTTGAATGAGACGGCTGAAATAAGGGTTTCAGAAAGCGAGGAGAAGATAGTTGTTTACACTCCTTACAATTGGGATATAAAGCTGAAGATCGATGGAGAACTATACGAGTGGGAGGGGATAGACCTTGGGTCGAGGAGGATTTTTAAGCCGAACATTGAGAAGCATGGCGATTATTCCGTAATAGAAATGTCCGAGTTTAATAACGATATTTTAATAATAGGCAGCAGATCCTGATAACTCTGATAACTAATAAAATTCCACTTAGAAGACGGTGTATTAGGTAAAGAGACAGAATGTGAAACTGGTTTAAGCTACAAATCATCTAATTTTGAGTTAGTGTTAAGTCACTGTCTAAGGAGGGTTTACCATAGATGCCAGTTTATCATCTCCAATTGCTTCACTCACAATTCAAGGAAATCAATCGATTTTCCATCATCTCCAGTCTCTGCATCCCAAGATTTATTCTAATGTTTAAAATAGTAGTACTGTACTACTTTATTCATGCAGCTTGTTTCAGTAACGAGAAAAGGGCAGGTAACGATACCTGAAGAGGTTAGGAGAAGGATTGGGATACGGTTAGGTACTAAACTGCTTGTCGACAGCATAGGCAAAGAGTATGTTTTGATGAAAAAAGTCGAAATGGCTCGGTCTATGGATGAGTTGCAGAGGATTGGAAGGAGAATTGCGAAGCAACGGAGATTAACCCCCTACGAGATACGGAAGGAGATAGAGAAAATCAGGGCGGAAATATGGAAGAAGAAATATGCAAGACGTTATGGTAGATAGCAACGTTATTTACTCGGGTCTCGTTTTTAAAGGTAAGCCTGCCAGAGTGTTGAAAGCAATTTTAGAGAAGAAAATGCGTTTGATAATTCCTGAAGACCAGCTTGAAGAATTATACATTTTGTTCAAAAGAAAATCACCCGATTCCCTACACTTGCTTGAAGCATACATTTCGTTGCAGCGTGTAAAAATAGTTTCAGCAGAAAAATATCTGGGGAAGATTAAAACCGCTTTGAAACTAACTAGAGACAAGAAGGATGCACCATACATAGCATGTGCACTCCTAATCAAGCCAAAATATCTTGTTGCTGGCGATAAGAATTTTCAAACCGAAATCATAAAGCAGAAACTAAACATTCTCACGCCAGGGGAGTTTCTAACAATCATTGAAAGAGGATAATTGTTACATTCTTTTAGGTATCTTTTTATAATTCTAAACCAGCTTATAACGTAGATGCAATGACCATACCGATAGTTCTGGATACGGATATCGGAGACGATATTGATGATGCTTTCGCTCTTCTTTTCGCTTTAAAATGCGGGGAATTGGACCTCAAGGCAGTGACCGTAGTCTATGGGGATGTTGAGTCTAGGGCTAGGCTTGCTTCAAAACTAATATCTGCCCTAGGGTTGAAGATACCTGTTGCCCTCGGCTCTTCCAAGAATCTTCTAGGGTTCGCCCCAAACTGGAAACCTCCCCAGGCTGAAGTTCTTGAGGATGACTCAGGAGAATATCTGAATCTGACCAGCCTGCCTGCGTGGGCTGTTATAGCTGAAAAAGTATTGAAGACGGATGGTCTTAAGGTGGTTAGCATAGGGCCTCTTACGAATATTGCTTTAACACTTCTCTTAATGCCTGATGTTAAGGAGAAGCTTAATCTCGTCTCCATGGCCGGATTCTTCAACGGCTCGGGCGCTGAATACAATGTTAAATGCGACCCTGAGGCTTTAAACCTGGTTCTCAGGTCGGATGTAAAGCCTCTCTTAGTTGGATTAGACGTTACTATGAAATGCACAATGCCGATGAGCATTGTTGAAAGACTCGGGTCTAGCGATAAGCCTGAGCACAAGCTTGTCTACTCTATGCTTGAAGCATGGAGGAAGAGCACTGGTCATAAGCAACCGATTTTACACGATCCTCTAGCTTTAGCAGTAGTCGTGGACAACAGAATCGTATCTATAGAGAATACTAGGGTTGATGTTGAGCTTAAGGGGGAGTATACAAGAGGATTCACTGTTATTACTGGAGGCATACCTAATGCCTCAATATGCTTAGAAGTCGACGTAGAGAGATTCCTGAAGCTTTTCGAGAAAGTTATATTCTCATGACTTGTCCCCCCTAATGCCTGTATGAGTATTAAATGATAGCGGGCCCGCCGCGATTTGAACGCGGGATCTTCGGCTCCGGAGGCCTGCGTGGAACAAACCTCGACGCCTTTATCCTGGCTTGGCCACGGGCCCGTTAAAACTTATTTATACAGGGCTTTTAAACCTAATCTGCTTCAAGTGAGTGAGAACAGCAAGAACAGGAATAAGTTCGTATTCTGGGCTGATGTGGTGGCGGAGTCAGCTATTGAGCATGCTAAGAGGAACGGCATGTCCATCGTTACCGTTAAGAGCGGGGGGTCTCCATCAGGTGGCAAGCATATAGGCAACATGAACGATCAGATTCGTGCATTCTTCATCTATGATGCTGTGAAGGGGAAGGGGGTTCCTGCGAGGCTTATCTATACTAATGACGATATGGATCCGCTCAGAACTATTCCACCATCTGCTCCAGACGGTGATGGCGAATGGCACTTTTTCACGGAACAAGAGCTTTCAACTCTCGAGAAATACTTAGGCTGGCCTTACAGCCGCATACCTGACGTATTCGGATGCCACGGGTCTTGGAGTGAGCACTTCAACTCCGTTATTCAAGAAGGTTTAAAAAAGATAGGGATTTCGATGGAGAACTACAACAACAGTGATTCTTATGCTAACGGGAGTTTTCTAGAAGTCACTAGGCTTACACTTTCTAAGACGAGCCTCGTCAGAGAAGTTTTGAGCAAGTACCAGAGGACTGTGGAGAAAGACTGGATTCCTTTCCATGCAGTATGCAGTAACTGCGGTAAGATAACCACTACAACCCTAAGAGTCGATCTTGAAAACGATACTGCAGAATACGAGTGTCGCGGCAGAGTGTTGGCTGGAAAATACGTGATAAAGGGTTGTGGCTACAAGGGTGTTTCAACGCTGAAAGAAGGTAAGCTTCCTTGGCGCCTTGAATGGGTTGCTCAATGGAAGGTTTTTCAAGTAAACGCTGAGCCTTTCGGAAAGGACCATTACGAGGGTTCGTGGAAGTCTGGACAAGCATTGGCGAGAGAAGTCTACGGCATAGAGCCTCCTGCAAGCCTGGTCTACGAGTTCTTCCTAGTCAACGGGGAGAAAATGTCCAGCAGAAAGGGTAATGCCTACATACTTCAAGATATTCTCAAGGTTCTAGAGCCTGAGGTTGTGAAATACCTATATACTAAGAGGCCGATGATGCAGAGGAATATTGACCTTAAGAACCTCCATCTACTCGTTGAGGAGTTCGACAGGTTTGAAGAAAGCTTTTTCAAAAAGTCTTCTGAAGCTGGGAGAATATACCCGGTGCTTATGGGGCGCATTCCCTCTAAAAAGCCTCTTAGAATCAGCTATTTGCTCGCAAGCTACCTTGTCCAATTCTACCCTGTTGAGGAAGCATACAATAGTCTGGTTAGAGCAGGAATAGTGGGAGAGGATGTTTCAGAAGAGGATAGGAATAGGGTTTTGCTTAGGCTAAAGCTAGCCAAGAATTGGCTATCGACATTTGCAGACCCCGGTAAATACGTGCTCAAGAAAGAGGCTCCCAAAGTAGATTTAAGCGGTATGGAGAAGGCTATTGGAGATCTTGCCGAAAAACTCTCGTCTCTCACTGAATTCAAGGGCGAGGATATTCAAAACATAATCTACTCCACAGCCCGGGAAAACAACATTCCCGCTCCAGAGTTTTTCAGGAAACTGTACTTGATCTTCCTCGGGTTGGATAGCGGCCCCAGGTTGGGCTATCTGCTTGCGACGCTCGGCAGGGAAAACGTGGTCTCGCGATTGAAAGCAGCGATTGGTAGAGCAGGCTAGAGCATAGCATTTTGAATGCTTTACGGATTGAAATCACTCGACAATAGACGAGTAATCTACAGCAATTAAATATCAAGTTAAATACCGGCTTTCTCAAGCCATTGAATCTCTAGGATGCTTTATGAAAATCGGAATCGTCGGATACGGAGTTTACGTACCGAGGCTCAGGATTAGGATCGAGGACATAGCGAGAGTCTGGGGGCACGACGCCTCCTCGTATAAGGATGGTCTTGGGGTAGAGGAAAAATCAGTCCCCTCGCTTGATGAGGATACTATTACGATAGCTGTTGAGGCAGCAAGGAATGCGATGAAACGAGCGACAGAAGTTAAACCCGGCGAAGTCGGTGCTGTCTTCGTAGGTTCAGAGTCTCACCCCTATGCTGTTAAACCTACGGCGTCGACAGTAGCGGAGGCACTCGGCTTAACACCCAACCTTACTGCAGCAGACATGGAGTTTGCCTGCAAGGCTGCGACAACAGGGTTACAGGCCTGCCTAGGGTTGGTTAAGGCAGGATATGTGAAATACGGGATCTCCATCGGCGCAGACACTGCTCAAGGTGCACCAGGTGATGCTTTAGAGTACACTGCTGCAGCTGGCGGGGCAGCATACGTCATAGGCGCGGGAGAAGGTGTGATTGCCGAAATAGAGCATACACACTCCTATACTCAAGATGTTCCCGATTTCTGGAGGAGGGATGGTTCCTCTTACCCTAGGCATGCTGGAAGATTTACTGGCGAGCCAGCTTATTTCGAACACGTTGTGAACTGCACTAAAGCCCTGTTAGAAAAGTCCGGAACAACTCCGAAGGACTATGATTATGTAGTCTTTCACCAGCCTAATGCGAAGTTTCCGCTAAGAGCGGCAAAAATACTTGGTTTTGAAGAGAGCAAGCTTTGGCCCGGGCTTGTGGTTAACAGGCTTGGAAACACTTACTCAGGTTCATCGTTAATGGGTCTTGCAGCAGTATTGGATGTTGCAAGCCCCGGGGAGAGAATACTTGTTACCTCATACGGGTCTGGAGCAGGCTCCGATTCTTTCAGCATAGTTGTCAAGGATGCCATAGAATTAAAGAGAGAGCTCGCCCCACCGGTGATGTACTACTTGGATAGGCGTGAGTACATAGATTACTCTCTCTACGCTAGGTACAGGGGGCTTTTCAAGGAGGACTGAGAAGTTGAAGAGGGATGTGGCGATAATCTCCGTCGGCTCCACTCGCTTCGGCGAGCACTGGGATAAAGGTATGAAAGATCTCGTCTGGGAAGCAGGTATCCAGGCGGTTGAGGAGGCTGGGATAAGCGGCAGGGATATCCAGTACATAGTCTTCGGAAACATGTCTGGAGGAATGTTTGAGGGCCAGGAGCATGTTGGGGCTCTCGTAGCAGACTTCCTCGGTCTTAACCCTGTTCCCGCAACAAGGGTTGAGGCTGCTTGCGCCTCAGGGGGTGTGGCTTTTCTCCACGGTTATATGGCTGTTGCATCTGGCATTTACGATTTAGTGGTGGTGGGTGGAGTGGAGAAGATGACTGACGTGGAGTCCGTGCAGGCTACTGAGATACTTTCAGCAGCGATGGATTACGAGTGGGAGGCGTACTTCGGTGCAACGTTTCCAGGAGTGTATGCTCTAATGGCAACTAGATACATGCATCAATACGGCCTTAAGCCTGAGACGTTGGCGAAGGTGGCTGTTAAGAATCATTACCATGGCAGCATGAACCCGTTGGCTCATTTCAGGAACAGGATAACGGTTGAAGACGTCTTATCCTCTCCAATAGTGGCTTATCCGCTTAGGAGGAACGATTGCTGCCCTGTTTCAGACGGGGCTGCTTGCGTTATACTTGCCCCCTTGGATGAGGCGCGGAAATACACGGATACGCCGATAAAAGTGGAGGCAGTAGCCCAGGCCTCTGACACTCTCGGCATACTTGAGAGGAAGGATATCTGTACACTGGAGGCGACGGTTCATGCCGCTGAGAAAGCCTTTGCTAAGGCTAAGCTCGACAGGAAGGATATTGACATCGTTGAAGTACATGATTGTTTTACGATAGCTGAGATACTTGCTCTCGAAGACCTGGGTTTCTGCCGTAAGGGTGAGGGATTCAAGCTTTACGAGGAGGGTGAAACATACGTCGGCGGGAGGCTTCCAGTGAACACCGATGGAGGTTTAAAAGCTGGCGGGCATGCAGTAGGCGCTACCGGTGTTAAACAGATAGTTGAAATTGTGAAGCAGCTAAGGGGCGAGGCGGAGGGGGGTAGGCAAGTTGAAGACGCGGAAATCGGCTTGGCCCATAATGTTGGTGGATCGGGTGCTACTGCAGTAGTCACCATCCTTTCCAGGAGGTGTTAGAGATGAGTAACTCAGGCGTTCCAAGGCATTGGAGGAGCATGAAAGAGAGGTATAGGCTGCTCGGTACCTATTGCGAGAACTGTAAGGGAAGCTTCTTCCCGCCGAGGAAGATCTGTCCCCGATGCCGTAGGAAGGGTAAGACTAGGCAGGTGGAGTTCTCTGGAAGAGGAAGGGTCTTCAGCTACACCGTTATCAACGTCGGGTCCAAGACTTTCGAAAGCTACGCTCCCTACATAATAGGTTTGGTCGAGCTTGAAGAGGGTCCCAGGGTCATGTCGCAGATAGTTGACTGTAAGCCTGAAGAAGTATACATAGGAATGGAGGTTGAAGCCTGCTTTAGAAAGCTCTTCGAGCAGGGAGACGGTGGGATAATAAGCTACGGATTCAAGTTTAGACCGGTAGACAATAGTTGGAAAGAATATTATAACAGGCTTCTTACAGACAAAAAGCTGAAGGTTGCGCAAAGAATAGGCTAAAATAAGGAAAGTATAGTTCCGAGGCAGCTATCGTCTTCTCCCACGTTCCCACCCTAACCTTTAAAAAACACTTTGTGGAAAACTAGAGTATTGTCGGCATCGTATAGAATAGGTCCTGCAGGCTTTCCTCTGAAAGGTCCCCACGGGACAGATGCGATGAATTACCTTAAGAGAATAGGTCTAAATGCAATGGAATACCAGGCGGTTAGGAGCATTCGTATCGGGAAGAAACCAGCTTTACAACTGGGTTCAGCAGCTTCCGAAAATGATATTCTGCTTACCCTCCACGGCCCGTATGCGATAAACCTCTCATCTAACAAGAAGCTTGTTAGGAGGCAGAGTATTCAGAGAATAGTGAAATCGGCTGAAATAGCCTCATGGATGGGTGCTTTCCACATTACTTTCCACCCTGGTTACTACAGTGGCTTACCTAAGGAACTGGCGATGCAAGCACAAAAAGAGGCTTTGAAAACAGTACTGGAGAAGCTGGATGAAAGAAAGATTAACGTGGAACTCGGTCCTGAAACCACGGGGAAGCCTGATCAATTCGGAACGCTTGAAGAACTTATAGAGCTTTCAACTTGCTTAGATAAAGTAAGGCTCACACTCGATTTTGCGCATATTCATGCGAGGGCCGGTGGGGTAATTAAAAACCGCGCAGACTATGAGAAAATACTCGATGTTGTGGAGAAATCCTTAGGCAGCGAGGGGATGAGAAACCTTGTGGTGCATTTCTCAGAGGTTGAAACCACTTCCAAGGGTTTAGGAGAGCGGAGACACCATCCTATCGGAAGTGGCTACGGCCCAGATTTCAGAAATCTTGCTGAAATAATAGTTGAAAGAGGGTATTCTTTCATCATAATATGTGAATCGCCCCTGCTAGAGGTCGATGCTTTGAAAATGAAGAGAATCCTAAATAGATTCGAATAAAATGCATCTGGTTCTTTAGAGTTTACTCTGTTTAAGATTGAAAGCGAATGTTCTTCTCACTTCTGATGTTTAGCTGGCGTTTTACTGTTTAGAAAGGAAGGAGATTATTTCACGACAGAATTCGGGAAGATCATCTGGAACTCTTCCAGTTATTATGTTTCCATCCCTAATGGCGGGGACATCTTCAAAAATCGCGCCTGCATTAATAAGATCGTCTTTAATAGCCTCATATGCTGTAACCCTCTTGCCTCTAACTATGCCTGCTGATATCAGTACTTGGGCCCATGGCAGATGGCTGCGATTAGCTTCCCAAGTTGATCGACCCTTCTGACTAGCTTAATGACTCTTGTCGATACGCAAGGAATCGGGAGAGAATCCACCGGGAAATAGTAGCGTTACTTCATAACTTTGTCTGTCAACAACCTTCCCGTCATCACTTATAACAAGACCCTTCATATTAGTATTGCCGACATCGATCGTAAGAACTAATTTTATGCACTGTTTTCCATTTTTAAACCCTTCTTAATAACTTCTTTCGAAATATGAGTTGTAACTTCTATTCTTATCATCATGTTTTTATGTTCATAATATTTCCTCTCTAGGACTAAAGCTTGTTGAAAATTAATTAAGGATAGAAAAGGATTGGCAAATGAAAACATCCATAATCGCGTAACTAAGTTAAAAGATTTTTATACTCTCTGAGCGCTTTAATCACGGGTTGCCACGCAAGGAGCCTCGTATACTTCTTGACGCTGAGGTTCTTGTTAAACTAGCCTATTTAACTATCTCTAAGGAAGTCGACTTGAAAAACCTTGAAACCTTGAGGCTTATCTATGAACAGGGCGGTAACGTAGCATCTGAGGCTCTTGAAGGCTCTTTAGAGCTCACCCCCCTCGACGAGCTTCGTAAGTTCTGCGAGCATGCTCTAGAAGCCTCAGAAAATCTGCTAAGAGGAGAAGAGAAAAGGTAATTGCTTAAAGCTCTTCAAACTCGTATTCTTCCTCCCTAGCATGTGGCTGCTCTCCTCTTCTTTTAGGAACCAGTTTTTGTAAAAACAGTTTAAACACTACGATTACTATTACGATTGAAACCGCTGCCACTATTATTATAACTACTCGTAGGGAAATCGGAATCCTAATAGTTATCTCCCTTTCCTTTGAAAAATCTATATCAACCGTTGTAGAGTATCCCATATAGCCTATAGTGAGCTTTACCCTCCCGTCTACTACTCCACTCATGTTAACTTTCCCATCTGGCCCTGTCTCGTAGTTTTTCAAAGTATTGTTCAGGAAGAGTGCTCTCACCTCAACCCCTTCCATAGGTATTGAAAAAGGATCAACTATTTTTACCGCTCCTCCTAAGACTTTACATATGATGTTGATTTCCCTAGCTCCATAAATACTGTATGTCCTGGCTTCTTCAATGACATTCATCCCAGCATAGTTGACGCTTAACAGACTTAAAGTACCGTTCGGCAACCAGAGTCTTCTTGAAGTACCGTTGTAAGAAGTGCCGTTTGGAAATATGCATGTGAAGAAAGAGGGGGTAAGGGGATTCTCGTCATAGTCTAAAAAGTTTAAAGTAACTAAGTATTCTTTTCTATATTCTAATGTAATTACAAAATCCTTATCAATATTTATTATTAGCTCCGGGCTATCATAAGAATGGCCATCGTATCTTAATCTTGAGAAAACATATCTCAACCCTTCCGATGGACTGTATATGCTCGGAACCTTGATTTTCTTTCTTCCCGTAGCGGAGTATAATACTGCCGGTTCCTCCTCAGTTATCACCTGACTCTCACCATCCAGTTCTACGATTATTCCTGGGATTCCTGAAACCTCTATCTTCGCATACCTTGCTACAATACTTTTCTCACCCACATTGTTTTTCTCATCAGAATCGTAGTAAATACCTATCCCAGTAACGTTAACCTTTACTCTATGGCTTCCCTCAGTAATATTCGTAATAATTTTGCTGTAGGTTACGCTGTCCGTTTTCTCCAGAGGGGTCTTAAGCTTAATAGTACTGGCTTTGGTCCGCTCTATTAACTTATTGTCAAAGAAAATGCTTATCTGGTAATCAGGTATTGGGACATCACCGATATTTCTAATGATCGCTGTAATTGTCAGATTGGATCCTACGATTAACGTCTCCTTATCTAAGAATACGTCTAAACAAATATCCTTCTTAGTAGCCCAGTTATCTAATGAAGAAATAATGCCCCATGTAGAGGGATTGTAGATTGAAACTCTTTGGGGCCAAGAGTAGTTAAGGCCCCCCCTGTAAACAATTATCGCAAAGCCCAGTTTCTCCTCACTATTCGAAGGAACATTTAGGTTTGATAACGATATCGATATTTCAACAATCCATCTGGCTTCTTCAACACCGACTGCAAATGAGACCCCGCTCGTACGGCTTGCAACCCATTTGTCTACAACCCCGTAGTAATACTTCATATTGCCGGAAATATCTATACTGTATCTTAGGGCACTTGTAGTCAGCGTCGTAGCTCCTAAGAAGCCAGTGTTAAACAATAAGTCCACTTTCTCACAATCTCTTGCTAAAACTATTCCAAGTACTAGCCTCTTCCCATCATGTACAGCGTATAAATCTCCCCATGTCTGGTCCAGCTGTAGAATAGGATACTCTTCTCTTGAAATAACGCCGTCTATCTTCGGAGATTTGTAGAGCGGCACGCTTATTTCAGAGGCTCCTGAAGCCCTTTGCATAAAGAGGGTAGTGATCAATACTAGCATTATCATTGGAAAAAGTGTTTTAACATATTCGCTTCGTTTTCCAAGCATGCTCATAGCCTTACCCCTTGGAGGAAATTCTTAAAAAGGTTATGTTTTCAAATGGAAAACAGTGAAAATGACAGAAGTATGCGTGCTAGCTTACTCGGGAGGATTAGATACTTCAGTCATGATACCTTGGATAAAGGAGAAATATTCCATGGATGTTATTGCTGTAATAGTTGACGTTGGCCAGAAGGAAGATTTCCAATCTGCAGTTGAGAGGGCTGAAAAGCTTGGAGCACTGGAGGTTGTAAGAATAGATGCTAGGAGAGAATTTGTCGATGAATACGTTTTCAAAGCGGTTAAGGCCAACGGGCTCTATGAGGAAGTCTACCCAATGGGTACTTCTCTCTCAAGGCCTTTAATAGCATCGAAGATTGTGGAGGTTGCTGAGAAGAAGAATGCTTCCACCGTTGCACACGGTTGCACGGGGAAGGGTAATGATCAGGTTAGGTTTGAAGTATCCATAAGATCGTTAAACCCCGGTTTAAGAATACTGGCTCCAGTCAGGGAATGGGGGCTGAGCAGGGATGAGGAGGTTAAATACTTAGAGGAGAAGGGTGTTAAAATAGAACGGAGTAAGAGCAGGTTCAGCATAGACGATAATCTTTGGAGCAGGTCGATCGAAGGAGGCGAGTTGGAGGATCCTTGGGTTGAACCGCCTGAGGAAGCATTCGTCTGGAGCAAGCCTGTTTCAAAAGCCCCCGATGAGCCTGAGTATATTACGTTGGGCTTTGAGAAAGGGGTTCCGGTTGAGCTGAACGGGGAGAGGCTTAACCCGGTGGAGCTGATACTTAGGGTTAACGAGCTTGCCGGCTCGCATGGTTTCGGGAGGATAGACCATATGGAGGATAGGGTTGTCGGGATAAAGTCTAGGGAGGTTTACGAAGCGCCTGCTGCACTAACCATAATAAGGGCTCATCAAGATCTTGAGAAGCTTGTTTTAACGAGGCTCGAGCTGGAGGAGAAGAGGAGGATTGAAGCGACATGGGCGTGGCTGGTCTACTCCGGACTGTGGTTCGAGCCTTTGAGGAAAGCCCTGGATGCTTTCATAGACTACACTCAGGAGAATGTGGAGGGCGAAGTTAGGGTTAAGCTTTTCAAGGGCGAGGCGATGGTTGTTGGAAGAAAATCTCCTAAATCGCTTTACGATGAGAAGAGGGCCACGTACTCGTCACTGTCGAGATTCGATCAGTCTCTTGCAAACGGTTTCATCCAGCTCTGGGGTCTTTCAACAGTCAGGGCTAACGAAGTGCGCTCCCGTAAAAGCTAAATTTATAAGCAAGAGTATTAGATTTTTCAACCCTTATGAAGGCGGAGTGCGAAGAATGCTTAGCGATGTTCGAAGTTTCCGACGACGCTATAGTGGGTGAAGTAGTAACGTGTCCGGAATGCGGCTCTGACCTTGAGATAGTTGAAGTAGGCGGTGAAGTGGTTAAGACTAGGAAGGTACAGCTCTCAGGCGAAGACTGGGGCGAGTAGAAGCAGGAATTGCCAATAGGCATTTTTTATGACCAGATAAGGTTTGAGGAGAAGGAGCTTTTCAAAGCAGCTGAAAGCCTTTCAGTGCCTTTTAAAAGACTGAATTTAGATGACTTTTCTTTCCTGCTTGGCAAGAAAGGGGATGAAATCCAGGATGTTGACATCGCTCTCCTCAGATGCGTATCCTATTTCAAATCGCTCCACTTCTCGAATTATCTGGAGGGCATTGGTGTAAGATCGATTAGCTCGTTTAAAACTCTTCAAACAGCTGGCAACAAGCTTTTCGCATCCATGGCGCTTATTAAGAAAGGTGTTAAAACACCTATGACTGTGCTCTCCTTCTCATATCAGTCTGCTTTAAACTCTCTGAGCAAAGTCGGTTACCCTGCTGTTTTAAAACCAGTAGTAGGAAGCTGGGGCAGGCTTATTTCATTAATAGGCGACAAGTATTCGGCTGAAGCAATACTGGAAGATCGTCAATACATGAGCCCCCTATACCAGATCTACTATATTCAAGAATATGTGGAGAAGCCCGGGCGCGATATAAGGGCTACTGTCATAGGCGGCGAAGTAGTATCCGCAATATACAGGATCTCCCCGCCGGACCAGTGGAAAACCAACATCGCATTGGGCGGTAGGAGTGAGAAGGCTGAGATAACGAGCGAGCTTGCTGAGATAGTCCTCAAAGCAGCTGAGGCTGTTGAGGGAGAATTCGTGGGAGTTGACGTTTTAGAATCCCCTAAGGAGGGCTACTTGGTTAACGAGGTTAATCCTACTCC
Source organism: Thermoproteota archaeon (assembly GCA_038861395.1). GTDB lineage: Archaea > Thermoproteota > EX4484-205 > EX4484-205 > JAAOZP01 > JAAOZP01. The sequence goes on from JAWCDE010000011.1 coordinate 15,089, forward strand.
AGAGTTCAGGGGGAGCATGGAGGCCACTGGCGTAAACATACCGGAGAAAGTTATCAAACACCTCGTATCCCTAATTAGAAAATAAATAGTTAAGCGTGCTAAAGTATTCTTGGAAAGTGGTAATGTTCTTAAATACCTTCTTCGAAGACTAAGGGTAAATTGGTCAGAGTAGCCATATACGGTGCGAGCGGATACGTGGGTGGAGAACTATTGAGAATACTATTGTCCCACAGCAGGGCTGAGATAGTTGCAGCAACTTCCAAGAGGTTTAGTGGCATGCCTATTCATAAGGTTCATCCAAATCTGAGAAAGGTCTGTCAACTTAACTTCGTAGAGCCTAAGGTTGAGAACGTGGTTAATGCTGAAGTAGTTTTTACGGCGCTTCCACACGGCCAATCGGTGCATGTGGTTAAAGCCCTACTGGATCGTGGGTTGAAAGTCATAGATATGGGTGCTGACTTCAGGCTTAAAGACCCTTCTTCATACGAGAAATGGTACGGCTTCAAACATCCTTATCCGGATCTTTTGGACAATGCTGTCTACGGTCTGCCTGAGCTCCACAGAGATGAGATTGGAAGAGCGAGCCTGGTTGCCGTCCCCGGCTGCATGGCTTCGGCAAGCATTCTGGCCCTCGTCCCACCGGTTAAGAACAGGATAATAGATGGAAGCCAGGTATTCATAGATGCTAAGATAGGCTCCTCAGGAGCAGGCTCCTCCCCCACTCTCGAGGGGTATCATCCTGAAAGGTATGGGGTCGTAAGGCCGTATAAGCCAGCTGGCCACAGGCACATTGCTGAAATAGTCCAAGAGGTCTCTCGTTTTTCTGGAAACGGTCTCTCCATAGGCTTCTCGCCGCATGCGGTAAACATGGTTAGGGGCATACTTGTAACTATACACGCACGCCCTGCGGGAAAACTGCCTTCACTCCAAGACTTGTGGAGATGCTATAGGGCTGCGTACGACAAGGAGCCTTTCATAAGGCTGGTCAGAGACCCGACGATGGTCCACGGCCTACCAGACCCCAAGTACCTCATGGGCTCTAACTTCGCCGACATAGGCTTCGAAATAGATTCTGACTTCAATAGGGTAATTCTCTTCGCAGCCATAGATAACTTGGTTAAGGGTGCTGCCGGGAATGCAGTCCAATGCTTTAACATAATGTTTAACTACGATGAGAGAGAGGGATTAACCTTCCCAGGGCTACACCCGGCTTAGGCGTGTTGGAGAAATGATAGTGGTTAAAGTCGGTGGAGCACTCCTTCAGGATGAGACACTAGACAAGATAGTGACGGATGTGGCAGAGTATTCTAAGAAGGAGGAAGTCGTATTCGTCCATGGCGGGGGAGCAGAGGTTACGGAAACCTGCAAGAAGATGGGTATTGAACCCAAGTTCGTAGTGTCTGTGAGCGGGATGAGGAGCAGGGTCACTGACTGGGAGACGATGCAGGTTTACTTGATGACTATGGGGCGGCTCAACAAGATGGTTGTTTCAAAATTTCTAAGCAAGGGCGTTAAAGCTATCGGCCTCACAGGTATCGACGGGTCCCTAGCAAGCGCCAGCCGGAAGGAAAAGATACTGGTTAAGAGGGATGACGGCAGGAGGGTTCTCATGGACGGAGGGTTCACAGGGAAAATTGAAAGAGTTAACGTAGGCCTGTTGAAAATGCTTCTGGATAATGGTTTCCTCCCGGTCCTCGCCCCCATAGCAGTCGGGAGGAGCTTCGAGCCCTTGAACGTTGATAGCGATGCTTTCGCCGCCAAGATAGCCTCTGCCCTAGGCAGTAAGCTCCTCTACCTTACTAATGTTGATGGTCTTCTGGTGGAGGGTAAGCTGGTCGAGTCGTTAACTATGGCCGAGGCCTCAGTCCTCCTCCCGAGCATAGGCCACGGCATGATGAGGAAGGTACAATCCTCCGTCGAGGCGTTGCAGGAGGGTGCTGCATTAGTCAGGATCTCCTCAGGGCTGATTGAGAAACCTGTTTCAAACGCGTTGGAGAATGGGCTTGGCACGCTTATAGTTAAATGAGGATGCTGAACATGGATAATATCTTTGAAATCGAGGATAGTCTTCTCCTCAAGACTTATGTTAAGAGACGTATAGCAATAGTGAGCGGAAAGGGTTCTGAAGTATACGATGAGAAGGGACGTAGGTTTATCGACTTAACATCTGCATACGGGGTTGCATTACTGGGGCATTCTAATCCAGTTATTGTCGAAGCCATCGTAAACCAGTTGAAGAAAATATCCTCCTGCCACGGCTCCTTCTATAACGATGCTAGAGCAGAGTTCTTGAGGGAAATCTCCTACTTCACCTCGCGGTTCTTCTCAAGAATGCTACTTGTTAACAGTGGAGCGGAATCGGTTGACCTTGCTCTCAAAACAGCATTCAAAAAAACCGGGAGGAGTAGGATTGTCGCAGCGAACAGGAGCTTCCATGGTAAAACCTTAGCCTCTTTATCAACAACCTGGAACCCAGACTATAAGAAGGGCCTAGAACATATTTTGAATGATAGGGTTGTCTTCTCTGAATACGGTAATGAAGAAGACCTTAAGAACAAGGTTAGCAGCGACACTGCCGCAGTAATACTCGAGCCAGTTCAAGGCGAGGGTGGTGTCAGGATCCCTCCGGAGGGCTACTTGAAGGCTGCAAGAGAAATCGCTTCAGACAAAGGAGCTCTGCTCATACTCGACGAAATACAGTCGGGGATGAGAAGAACAGGCCCGTTCTTCGCGTTTGAAAAAGAGGGAGTAGTGCCTGATGTAACAATAATCGCAAAGGGAGTAGCAGGGGGCATACCAATTGGGATAACATTATTCGGTGAAGAAGCTTCAACAGTAGGTGAAGCTGGCTTCCATACTTCAACTTATGGAGGCAATCCACTGGCCTGTGCAGCCGGTGCCGCAACGATGAGGCTTCTGCGCGAATACATTACGGAGAAAGATGTTGAAGACAGGTCTAGAGCATTTTCCAAGAGACTTGAAGAATTAAAAGGCCTCAGGATAATTAGAGAAATGAGAATAAGAGGCCTCATGATAGGCATAGAGCTCAGGATTAGAGCTAAACCCGTTGTTGACATGCTTGCTGATAGAGGGGTGTTGGCTTTAACAGCGGGTCCGACCGTAGTCAGGTTCCTACCTGCTTTAAACATACCGTTAAGCCTGATTGACGAAGCATGTGATATAATTGTTGAAACGATGAGGGACTATGAATCTAAACTCGGAAGCAGTGCAACAACTGGTTAAGCTCCTCTCCAAATATTCTCCAAGCGGGGAGGAAGGTGAGGCGCAGGAGGAAGTTTTCTCACTACTGGTTTCCAAGGGCTTTGAAAACGTAAGGACGGATCGTGTTGGTAACGTGATTGGAGAGAAGGGCGATGGGAATAGGGCTCTGTTGTTCTGCTCGCATATCGACACCGTCCCCGGAATGATAGATGTTAAAGTCGAATCCGGAAGGATATTCGGCAGGGGGGCTGTAGATGCTAAGGCCTCCCTGCTGGCGATGGCGCTGGCAGCTTCAAACTATAGATCTAGAAGCCTGAGGCTAGTATACTCTTCCGTCGTAGGCGAGGAGTCCGATAGCAGGGGTGTTAAGAATCTCATGAATGAGCTTTCCCCTCCGGACTACGTTGTCATAGGAGAGCCCACAGGACTAAGGGCTGCTGCGATAGCTTACAGGGGTAGTGCAACAGTTAAAATAATGGTTTCAACAACAGGGGGACATTCATCGTCGCCGATGGATGACGCTAATGCAATAATACAGGTTTTGAAGCTCATCGAACACTTGAAGTCTAGATTCGCCTTCTCCAAAGACCTCTTTTCAAACATAGGTGTCTCGATAACGATGATTAAAGGAGGTTACGGGGATTCAAGGATACCGGATTCGAGCGAAGCCTGCGTCAACCTGCGCTATCCTCCGGAGGTGAGTTTCGAAATGCTTTCCGAAATGTTAGTCAAAGCCTTGAGAGAATACGCGGAGAGTAATGGTAACGTATTGAGTATTCGACACGAATTCCTCGAGCACTTGAACGGCTATGTTTCCGTCAAAGACCTTGTCATGCTCAACTCGGTGCGCGAGGCCGTTAGGAGCACAACGGGGAAGGAGCTTCTGTTAATAAGGAAGCTGGGCACATCCGACTTCAACTACACTGGTATTAAATGGGGGAGGCCGCAGATAGCCTGGGGGCCAGGAGACCCCTCGCTCGCCCATAGCCTTAAGGAAAGCATATCTGTCGAGGAGCTTGTTCAAGGAGTAAAGGCTTACGAGGTCTTTCTAAGCATTCTTTCTTCAAGCTTGGCCTCCTCCTGAAGCAAATTTTTAAAATTCTTGGGAGAGGCTTCTAATCCTCAGATTGATGGTTAGAGCGCACGTGTATGTAAGCGGGAGGGTTCAGGGAGTATTCTTCAGATACGAGACTAAAAGCCTCGCTGACGAGCTTGGTGTCAGAGGGTGGGTTAGGAACCTTCCAGACGGAAGGGTTGAGGCCGTCTTCGAAGGAGAGGAGGAGCCGGTTAGGAGAATGATCGAATTCTGCAAAAGGGGACCGCCAGGAGCCAGAGTTACTGACATCAAGATCGAATGGGAGGACTACAAGGGGGAGTTTAACAGGTTCTTCATAAGGCATTAGCCAGAATACTTAAGAAGGCTTAAAACCATTATTTCGTCAAATGGTTAGGAAGGTTCTTTTCGTATGCGTGCAGAACAGTTTTAGAAGCCAGGTTGCAGAAGCCTTTTTCAACGCGAATCCTCCAGAGGAGTGGATTGCCGTAAGTGCCGGCCCGAAGCCGGCTGAAAAAGTGAACCCCAACGCTGTTCAACTCATGGCGGAAAAGGGTATAGATATTTCAGATAAGAAGCCTAAGAAGCTAACTAGTGAAATGGAAGCCGAGGCAGATATTGTAGTAATCGTATGCGGAGGTACAGAGTGTCCTGTGGTGAACGCTAAGTATATTGAAAATTGGGAGATCGAAGACCCTGCCGAAAAAAGCTTGGAAGATGCTCGTAGAATTGTGGATAAAATCGAGTCTAAAGTTAGAGACCTTATTAAAAGAATATCTGACGGCAGGGTTCCTCAGGAAGGAATACGCTTAAACTTGAATCTGGAGTAAGATTTTGCGTAATTCACCAGTCTAGTGCAGTATTTTGATAACTAATTGATAAGGAATACTCATCAAATAATCATTGCAGTTAAATTAAAATTTTGATACATTAACGTTTTCTATAAGTTTTTCTTAAAATTTCCTCCAAAAAATCATTGAAGCTAATAGTTTAGTAATAACCTAGGGTACCCTTCTTCAATACTTTTCTCTCCTCCCGGATGAATACCATTACTCCTACAAGTATCCAGAAAGCATCGAAGAAGACCAAGGGTATTACAAGACTCGCCATTTCATCTAGGCTGGAATCCATTACGAGCAGCCTCCTCATTCCTTCTATAGCATAGGTCGGCGGTAATAGGTATGAAAAGTATCTTAAAACCGATGGTAAGACGCTTAACGGGTAGGATATCGGTAGGAGTAGCCCCAGCAGCGAGCTGAGGAAGTTTACGAACGCATTATGCTCCTTGAAATCTAGCACTACCCCAGCGAGGGAGAAGCCTATTCCCAGAAAGCTTGGCAATGCTATTGTGAAAAACAGGAGGGCAAGAGGAAGGTTTAGAATATTAATGTTCAAGCCGAATACAAATGCCACTAGGGTTATCTGCAGGGAGACCCATACGGTCGTTGTCAGCATCGAGCTGAAGGCTTTCCCGAGAAGGATGGAAAACCTGCTGCAGGGCGCTAGGAATGTTGATTCAAGGGTCCCGCTCCACTGTTCTCCTCTCAAAGCATAGCTCATACCCCAGAGGGTTGAGTAAGCAAAGCTTGAAACTATCATGCCTACTATTGTAAAGGAGACGTAGTCTCCAGTATTGGTTAATCTCGCTAAATTTGCTGAGTAAGGCGAGCCTACGAGAGCCCTGCCGTATATTACCAGCGAGAGAACCCAGAGAAGGGGCATTAGAGCGTCGAAAATCACCCAGACAGGATACCTGAAGTATAGTACTAGCTCTTTTTTCATAACGACGACAGCAACCTTCAACTCAGCCCTCAGCCCCATTTTACTCAGCCTCTTCAATAGGCTTCTATCCCACCTTTCCTCCTAATCTTTTTCTCAACGAAGTTGAATAGAACCATGCCTGTGATTAAGAACAACACGGTTGCAGCAACAAGGTAGGAGACCGCTATAGCGACGTTAAGATAAGGGTTGAACGAAGGCAGGAGAAGTGTTCTCACAACCTCTAAAGCAGGTGTCAACGGGAAAAGTATGCCAACCATCATAACGTAATAACCCACGCCTCCTAGGAAGAGTATTAGGGCTCTTAGAGGGTAGTTGACTGGGCAGATAGTGTATATCAGGGTGTCGACGAAGTTCAACAAGGCTCCAGGCTCCTTATACATTAAGATCACGCCAGATAATACGAAGCCAATGCCGTAGAGAGCGAGAATCATAAGCAATACTACTGAAATCGCGAAAACAATGTTCTCAACTCTTACCACGGCTCCGAAAACCAGGCTTGCCAGAGTAAATTGGACAACAGCATAAATAGAGGTTAAAACACTGTCTGAAAGAGCCTTCCCAAAAAGTATTGAGAACTTATTACAGGGGGAGATCAAGATCGTTTCTAATGTGCCTCCCCACTGCTCCCTTCTCAGCGAAAGACCCATCCCCCATAATGCTGACATTACGTATGCGTAAAGCGAGCTCCCGATTATTGCGAAAGTTATGAAGTCTGTGCTCCCAGCGAGCTCCCCGAATGATTCCGAAAACCTTCCACCAACCAGCGCATGGCCTTGGAATATGAATGGTGCTAACCAGAAGATCGGCATTATCGCCCAGAACACAACCCAGAGGGGGTACCTTAGGTTTACCAGTATTTCCTTCTTGGCCGTGGAAAAAGATGCTTTTAACTCTAGGATGAGCTCCTTACTATCAATATTCAATCTCCCAAAGCCTCCCCTGTGAGCTTTATGAAAACATCCTCTAGAGTGGGCTTCTCTACGCTTAAAGAAAGAATCCGACATCCAGATTTAGAGAAGAATCCGACAATTTCCTGGATATGCGCATCAACATCCTTCATATACATCCTAACCACTTTCCCACCATCCTGCCCCGCATCAGATACCCCGTAGTCCTCTAGAAAGGGCAGAGTCTTCATCGTGCTTAAGACATTGTCTTCAAGTTCATTAACAATTATCTTCAGAACCTCGTTCTTACCTATCATAGTCTTAAGCCTCTCGGGGGGATCGACAGCAATTATCCTGCCCTTGTTTATGAAAGCAACCCTGTCACACATCTGGTCAGCTTCCTCCATGTAGTGAGTTGTCAGCAGAACGGTCTTACCCTGCTTCCTGTTAAGCTCCTCCCTGATGAAGCTCCTTATGCTCTTAGAAAAACTGGGGTCCAGGCCTAGAGTCGGTTCATCCAATAAGAGAATATCCGGATCATGAAGCATTGCTCTAGCAATCGCCAGCTTCTGCCTCATCCCGCTGGAATACTTCTCAACAAGCTCGTCAGCCCTGTCTTCAAGCCTCATCATGCTTAGCAATTCTCCAATCCTCCTCCTCGCCAAGTCATCGGGAACTTTGTAAAGCCTCGCAAAATACTCCAGATTCTCTCTCGCAGTAAGCTTCCAGTAGAGCGACCTTTCTCCACTCGAGACAACGCCGATCGAAGCCCTCACCTTCCCAGGCTCCTTCAAAACATCGTACCCGTTAACCAGCGCTGTCCCAGCATCCGGGATGATTAGTGTACTAAGTATTTTGATGAGGGTTGTTTTACCAGCACCATTGGGCCCTAGTAAGCCGAAGAGCTCACCTTTTTCAATGCTTAGATCAACATCGTCGAGGGCCACGATGGTCTCTGCACTCTTTCTTCTAAATGAGAATCCTCCCTCACTCTTCTTATACGTCTTCCTTATTCCTTTGGTGATAATCGAATAATCCTGCATCACGAGAAATTCAGAATAACCACTATTAAACATTAAGAGTCCCCTGTTTTTCCCAGCTTAATAGGTCAAAATTCGAAGAATCAGTATTGGCTAAAAACACGCTTAACCCTACTTATAAACAGCTCAGGAATACCCAGAACCTCAGCATTCGACACATAATCCGTCACCATCCTAACCAGAACGTTACAGCTTTCCCCACCCGCCCCCGGGAGCAATACGGAAAGGCTTGAAGAACCTCAGGGTCACGGAATAAACATCGACGCGCTCTATCCCCGTCCTGACTCTACACTAAATGTTTTTCCTACGGTTGGAAAACATTAAGAATGGAAAAGCACTGGAAACCAGGTTGTTAACGAAAAACTCCGAATGGGAAGACACCGGCTGAAATCCATGCGAACATGAGCGCGTTAAAAACTGCGCCCACACCTATTGAAGAGGAAACCCTGTGAAGCCACCATGAGCATGCGGTCGACATGATGAATTGAAAAGTCAACAGCGGTAGAAACTCCACCATGAAGCCGGCGATGGAGGAGAGCGGCTTAAAATCAAGCAGAAACATCGGAGCATACTGTATAACCATAATCATCACATAGGGAGCAATCTTAATCATGATTGTCTTACACATATCCAATAATTCAGAGAGCAATCTTTTCCTCCCACCTTGCTTACGGAGAATATGCAGGAAGATGCCCTCAACGTAGAAGAAGACTAGGAAGAACGGGATAAACATTGGGAGTAGGGCAATCCTGGAGACGCTTAAAGTTTTAAAAATGGATACGAAAACCCAGAACCTTATTCCCAGCAAACCCATTAACCAGGCGGTGAAGTAGAGTAAGAGAAACATTCCAAGGGCTATGAGAACCCCCCGTAACGTAAACGACTCCTTTACAACATTCCGCATGCTCAGCTTAACCGAGAACTTGGGTAAAACAAGCATGATTAACAATAGTCCTGCAACACCAACCGTCAGCAGCCACCAGGCTATTGCCGAGCCAAATAAAACAGGTGGAAAATTGAGTACAAAGCCTAGGGGAAATAGCGGTGCAAGCAGCACTAGGCTTAAAACCCCCCATATTAACGCTATCTTCCAACTATCGAGAAAACCATGCTCTTCTCTTTTCTTTAAATCTCTCTGAAATGCTAGAAGCGAAATAGGAAAAGTTAAGGAGACAAAGAAGATGACGCTCACAAGCATCAACGCCTCCCTGTAGGGATAGACCAGATTTATATATTCTGTCTCAGCCTTATCTTGTTTGAGGGCATTAATCATCCACCTGACGGTTTCAGAAACAATAAGAGGGTCAAGAGGCTCAATAAGATGGGTCGTCGCCGGAGTAATAAGCATCCTCGCATTACCGGATGAGAAATCACCGTAAAGAACACTTGGAACAACTTCTTGAGAAACACCAAATACTTGAGGCAACTCCCCCTTAGTTACTTTGGATATGTCGAAAAGGACATCCTGTCTTCCAATAGCCACCATAAGATTCTTGGGAAAAGTAGAGTTCAAAACACCATAAGCAGAATCAGAAGCAACACCCCCTAGGCCACCGCCTATAAGGACAGTCGCCTCAACACGCCTGTGAGCATTAGCTGTCGCCCGGGCTGCTCCAGCACCCAGGCTATGCCCCACAACACCCAATGAGGAAGCATCCACGTAAGGCTGAGACTCAAGAAACCTCAAAGCAGCCAAGGCACCTAGGCTAGGGTCGCTCGTTGCCCAAAGCCTTCCGCCAGAGTCGCCGTGGCCTACAGCATCTATAGTTAAAGCAACGAAGCCGTTTCTAGCAAGCTCTAAAGCAATACTGCTCATAGACTCCTTACTGCTACTAATACCGTGAACAAGCACTACAGCCGGTAATGGGTTATTTGAGGAAGCTTCACATGGACGGTAAAGCAATCCGCATATATCAAAGCCAATATCAGAAATCCTAACGGTCTCAACATCAATACTGCCAAAACCATTGTCAAGAAAGAGTACAGCAGAAATTACTGCAAGGAATACAAAAACCGTAAATGCTAAGAAACACATCCTCATCAATGGCACCTCAGACTTATAACCAGCTTATTAAATATTTTTCTATGAAAATTACTATAGGCCTCTACGTATTTCTTATCAGACTTCGGATACCGGATCATTTCAAATCAGAGACCACAATGAAGAGATACTCTCCTACGAGGCTTTTTCCACCATTCTTCTTATCCAAGGCGCCTGAATATAGGTAAAAAGCTCATTATTATAATGTTCACAACAGTAAACTCGGGAAGCCTAAATCCAAGAACTTCCACACTACTGCCTTGACTTATAACTATGATAGTAGGCAGGAGAACCCTGACAATCCAGTTCTGGATATGGTGTGCCCAGCTCACGCGTAGCCAGGGGATGCGATCTGCCATATACTTAGCTGCCTTGCTTCTTATCCTTACCGCCCACACGTGATGCATAACACTAAAAACTACAGCCAGTATACTAGAGTCGTTCATCACCCTGAACAAAAACATGAATGCTTAATGAAGTTTTTCCAAGATTTATAAAAAAGTAAAGAAAACAGAAGCATTTATTCTGAACATCGCAGAGTTAATCGCTTCCACTGTCAACGTAATTCTTAGATAGCTGTAAATCGCTTGAATCTCTAATACACCTGTTCCCCCTGCAAGCTGGAGTTCAAAAAAACACCATGCATATCAGCGTGCGAGCAGAAAGCTATCACATGCATCTGGAATCCTGAACCAGAACAATAAGGCGTTTAGGAAGCAATCCTGAAATATTTTCTCATAAGCCCACAAAACCCAAGAAAAATAGAAGAAAACCGTTATTGCTATCAACTCAATAAACCCAGGATGAAAAACATCAGGTGGAGAAAGAAGTAACTGTTTGAACAACTGCAGAAGGAGAAACTCCTCCAGCCAGCTTAATCAATTAGAAACCTTAGCCTTTCTAGCGAGCATAATCTGCATGCTAGTAATGCAACTTTTCAGATCGATGTAAAAACCTCTTCAATCGTCTTGAAACCCCTGCCTCCTATCCACCATCCCCTTAAACATAGTATTTCCAATAATGCCTAGAAAGAAGAGTCTAAAAACGGTTAAAAGCTGGAAAATGAGGTTTTTCAGAATTAACAGGATAATCAGAGATAACTTTTTAAGTCTGATTTATAATAAATAAACTGGTGAAAGGCGAATGAGTCTGACTATAGAGACACGCATTGGAAAAAAATACGCTATCTACCTTCCTAAGGCTATCGCAAAGGCCATCGGCATCAAGGAGGGTGATAGGGTGGTGCTCAGAGCCTCGGGAGAAAGCATCATCTTAGAAATAATCCGCGACCCCATAGAGCTAGCTATAGCTGGGAAGAAATTCGTCTCAGTAAAGCCTGAGGAAATAGAGGCGATAAGCGTTGAGGAACAGGCAAAGCAGGCTGAGGATACTGCTTGACACATCCTTCATACTCCCATCCCTCGGGATCGATGTTGGAAGAGAGGCTGTTGAATGCTTAAAGAAGCTTGCAGAAGCTGATGTAGAAATATTCTACTCACGCTTCAGCGTATTAGAAGCACTCTGGGTGATAGCCAAGCTTACAGTCGGAGTCGTAGACGATGCTTTCAACACCGGGCTGAGAAGCATCATGGAGAGCGGCAGGTATGTGGAAGTCAAGGAAGATCCTCTAGTATTTAGCGAGGCCCTGAGGCTTTACGCGCTAGGCCATAGGGATATGATTGACAACATACTCTACGCAAGCTCTGTTCACTTCGACCTGAAGCTGCTTACACTCGACAACGAGCTGAAGAAATTCGTACTTGAGAAAAAGCTGAAAGACACGCTCCTAACGCCAAGCCAGCTAACATCCTGAAGGAGGAAAACTGCTTCTCCTCAAAGATGGCACGTAACACAGTCCCCCGCTTTAATCCTCTAAAAACATCAGCAAGTAAAACAATAGATAACAATTTACTTCATCTCTTCTACACAGCGGGCGAGATAAACCAACCATTCTCTCTAGCAAAAAAGAGGATAAAGAAAAAGCACCTTAGGATGGAACCCAATTACTATAGGTCTCTAGGTAGGAACCATCTTTAGAGACAGTCTTAACCATGTAGTCACTAGTCCAAGTGCCAGCCCGAATGTAAAGGAATCCGGTGGGGCTAGGTGACTTACCCACCCCTAGTGAGATGCTAACACCCACATAGTAGCTGAAACTTACGCCAACCGAGAATGAGTATCCAGGATCTTTGCCTGTTATGGGCGTGCCTCCAAGCCTATTTTGAGGCGTAAGGAAGTAGTCGCTCCAGCTCGGAAGGGTACCGCCCCAACTGTAGGATGATGGAACACCAGGATATTTCCCATCGTCACCCGTGTCTACTGCATACACTTTTTCTATCAGCACCACGCTCTGGTACGGAGGCAAGTACCTGATGAAGTAGTACTTGAACTTAAACTTCTCTTCATAAACCATCCTGCCCGTCAGCTCTTCTGAAGCACGATACATATCAAACGTCACTTCAGTGCTGCCAGCGCTGCTCCAAGAAGTATAGCTACAGGTGCTAATCACGAAATACCTCTGCTTGCTCTCCACCCTAATCTTGGAGCCCATCGGATATTCATACCTAGCCCATATGTTGTCCCAGGTGGCGAACTTCAGAACCGTCGTGTATGCCCAGCTCTCCTCCTGGTATGGGTAAGTCGGAACCTGGCATGATGATGTGATCGCCCTCTGAGGAGACAAGCCCACTAAAGAAGGGCCTTCGGTATCGGCTACAGACGCCCGCGGCTTCTCGACTCTAGAAAGCACTATGGTGTTGGTCACAGAGTCTAGCGGATGCCTCATCCCAGTAGGGTCTACCGCAAAGGTTAAAGTTCCAATATCCACAACCTGATTCCCAGATTCCTCGCCCACACTGTATGCCACAACCCACAGGTTGACTGACGCATAGATGTCGCGTGCTTCACTCTCCCCAACCGCCGCACTCCTTTCCAACATCGCAGACTTCTCTCTGACAAGCTTCCTCGGAAGATGCAGCCTAGCCCTGTAGATGCCCACATTATCCGCAATACCTTCAGAAAGCTTTCTCGGACCCCCATCAGCAAGCTCGAAGACGACCACGTGTGCTTGGCCTACTGGTGCACCCTTATGGTTCTGGATTAATATTGTTGAGTCGAGGTATTGGGTTTCAGGCAAGGTGCTGACATAAGTGCCCCAAGCCATCAAAGAAGATATCAGACCAAGAGCCAAGAGGACGGAAAAAGCACCGGCCAAAGCTATTTCAAGATTCGGCCTAGCCTTCTCCAGCATGATCATCAAACCCTTAAAACACAAATATTTCACCAACTCGAAGATTGAAAGCAACAATGCCTTATAAAACTATTTTTCAGAAACAATTTGAATACAATTTTAAAATATTGTTTTCCCACAAAAAACCCATAATAATGACAAAAACAAGGACAAAAAGAAGGAAAAAAGAAGGCAAAATCCAAAGGAAAAGTACAAAACAAGACACTAAAACCAATATTTAAATACGAGGCCAGATATTTATAAAAGGAAAAATTGTCGGAAGCCGTTGAAAAGTCTGAAAAACCAATAGTAGAAATACAGAACGTAGTAGCATCAGTAATACTCGACCAACGAATAGACCTAAACCAGATAGTGAAAAACTTCGACAACGTAGAATACAAACCCGATCAGTTCCCAGGACTAGTATTCAGACTAGACAAGCCGAAAACAGCAACACTCATATTCAGCTCGGGAAAAATGGTTTCGACGGGGGCGAAAAGCGAAAAACAAGCAAACGAAGCAGTACACAAAATAGTAAGAGAACTAAAAGCAAAAGGCATCATAGAAAAAACAAGACCACAAATCACAGTACAAAACATAGTAGCATCAGCAACACTCCCCGGAAAAATAGACCTCGAACACGCAGTCACCGCACTAGAAAGAACAATGTACGAACCAGAACAATTTCCCGGTCTAATATATAGGATGCATGATCCGGATGTTGTTATATTGTTATTTGCTTCTGGAAAACTTGTTTGCACCGGGGCTGTTAACGAGAAGATGGTTTACGACGCTGTTGAAAAGCTCATGGCTGAGCTTATTCAGAAAGGATTGTTGATCAGGTAGTAGGTAACCTTAAATCGTATATGAAGTATCTTCATTTTTTGTCGGATTATGCTTCTGGATTTTTGTGGATATTGTGATAGGTCTGTCTTCATATCTCTTCAATCTTAGGCTTCCATCCGGTTCTAAAACATAAATGCAATATTTGATAAGGCTGGTATACTCGTCTTTTTGATAACTAAGAAATTTTCTTTCTATAATGGTTTGGAAGTATACCGCTCCGTCTGGGCCTATCGCTATAGGACTTATTGCTGGGCTACCTTCAGCTTCAAACTTCCACTTAAGATTCCCGTCTGCACCTAAGGCATAAACATAAGATCTGCCTGATTCATAACTCATAAAGTATAATGTTCCATCCGAATCAACAGTAGGATTTACAAGTATCGTGCCCTTGGTCTTAAAAATCCATTTCAACGCCCCATCATAACTTAAAGCATAAACACATATTTCATCAGATATCGTTTCGCGAAGCGTTAAGTATATTATGCTATTAGAGAAGAGTGGGGTTTTAATATCGGTTGTATTTAGACTCTTAATCTTAAACATCCATTTTAATGCTCCATCCTGATTTAAGGCGTAGAAGTAATGGTCAGTGTATGATTCGCTGTTGAAGAAATATAGGGTTCCATTTTCACTAATGATAAGCGGTTTGGTGCCGATTAAATAAGATTGTGGATAAAACGTTCCGTGAGTTATAAAAATCCATTGAATGCCTTTGTTTCGATAAAAAGTTATTAACCTACCGTCGCGCAATCCAATGTAGTATCTATTTTTATCAGACTCTGTGAATCTGATGGCCCCATACCTGGGCCCTAAGTATTCGCTTTCTTCTTCAAAACTCAAATATTCTCTACGTTCTCTATATCCGTGTTCCACGAAAAAATCATATAGCTTATCTAAGTCCCATGCTTTTTCAAAAGCCATGTCTATCGCATTAAGCATTATTTTGATTATTCTCGCCTTATCCTCATAATTCATCTTTTTTGAGTTGAAGATGGAGTAGAAGAAGGTTGAGAAAGGATAAGTACTTGGAAACAAATATTTGACTTCAACGCCAGTCTTTTGACTTACTTCTTTAGCGATGCTATTCCCATAAATAAATTCTCCAACTAAGCCAGGATATTTTAATTTAAGCTCTTGCTGCTTACCTCCACTCCTTATTTTCCTCGCAATATCTTCTTTTTCTGTTATAGATGTTCCTACAAATTTTATAGGATTAGTGTCTAAGAAAACATCTTGAAGTATATAGCCTGAAGAAACGCAAATCTTGCCATTTAAGTACTCTTCGATTCTCGGAATCATTGTACTCGTACTAGTATTCTTATGCACAATGCTCCATTTGAGTCTTCTCTTCCGTCCATCTAAGCATCTTACCAGCGGAAAATCCTGAGCATATCTGTAAAAAGTGAATCCCGTAGTAAATGCTGCTCTAAATGTAGCTTCATATCGCTTATTCATATACTCGGCAAGCTCGTTTAAAAACCGCTCCTCATCAATTAGAGCTTTTTCATGCATTATTAATCCAGTGGTTTTACCCTGTGTTCGAAAACCTTGTCCTCGCTGTCAACGTAGCTTATTGCCACTGTTCCCGGTGGCTCTTCTCTGACTTCTTTTACTGTGCCTTTTGTTTCACCGTAGTCTATCGCCATGCTCGTCTCATAACCCTTGTAGGCTATTCTAAGAACATGGTTCTTAACCTTCTTCCCCCATAGGGATAGTGCTTTAAACTCTAGGTCTAGGCAGACAGCATTATGCCTCTCATTCCACTCCGGCTTCTTAACTTTAACTGGGAACTCCACCTTTCCAATCTGCAGGATTCCTTCCCCACCATGTTTAAGCTCAACCCTGATGTGCGGAGGCAGGCTGTTCAGAATCTCTCCGACAAGCCTTTCCTCAGTAAGCTTCTCAACTTTGACCTCTATCCCCCTCCCCGGCTCTCCAACCCAGCTTGGAGCCATGTACTGGTAGCGCTGCCTCTCTGGATCATACTTCTTCACAATGTTCTTTCCCTTAACAGTGATTTTGAAGAAACAATCATTATCGCCAAGAATACTCCTTATCTCGCTGGCCTTGAAGTAGAGCTGCCTGTACTCAGGCTTATGGCCCTTCTCAACCACGGCTGTGAGAATACTCTCATCCCTGCCTGAGCCCTGCATAACTCTAGATACAGAGATTATTATTTATTATATAAGTATCACTGTTCCGTTTCAACCTAATAGTTTTTTACTTTTCTTTACGGCTATTTCTCCGTTTTTTAATTCAAGTAATCCTTTGGGCGTGTATATCTTATATCCTCTAAATTTTCGTTCTCCTTCCGGTCTTATAATGTTTCTGAGTACACCTATTTCATAGTTTTTACTCAACTTTTTACTTCTTCAACGATCTCTTTATCCTTTTCTGGATTGCCCGTGTTAGGAGGCCATTCAGCTATAAAACGTCTAATGTAAGGTGGTTCTCTTTTTAAGCCGGTTCTTTCGTACAGCCTCTTCCGCTTCTCTGAGTGATACCACTCCAGATATTCTTTCCAGGCTTCACTTAAGGCATTAGCGCTTTTCTCTATCTCCTTAAGAACCTCCTCACTGGAAAGATTCTCCGCTTTAAAATTCACGGTCATCCCCATTTGGTCAAAGTCTATTGTTATCGCGTTTTCTCTCCCGAAATATTTTAGGGAAGCTTTCTTGGCAGCCTTCTCAGCCATTTCGCAGTCTTTAACGGGACCTGGTGCTAGCCTCTTCGCAGCTTTCCTTGTATTTGGATCCCTGCTTTTCATCACCTCATTCAGGGACATGTAAACATGGTATTTGCTTTCATCTAGCTTAAGAAATTCTGTCTGAAAGTGGTGAAATCCGATTCCGATGGTATTATTCGACAGCATGTAGACATATTGCATTGGTAAGAGTTCCTCGGTTGCTGACAACATGGTCATTTCCCACAGGCACTTGCCCCACAAGCATGGGGTTGGAGAAGAATATACCCATACTCTGTATTGGCAACCAGTCCTCTTCTCCAAGTATTCTTTAACTTTCTCCAGCAGACTCGTCAAGTCGCCGGGATTTCGTGTAATATCATTATTTAAGGTTGGCGAGCTCATAGATACGGAGCCGATTTCAACGAGTGACCCCTATTACGACGTTTACTATAAGCCGAATGGATATGAAGAAATCAAGTTTTCATTAACGGCCGAGGTGGAGATTCAGACGATGTCGTGGACTTCGTCCTATGTGTCATTGATGTCGCCGGAAAGCTTGATAGGTTGAAGAAGGCTATTGAGGGGTTCTTAAAATGGGCTAAAGGGTGTAAATCTGCCTCTCCAGCTTTCTATTGAAAGGGCCTATGTACAGCTTTGCCCGCTTCCTCTAATCTCTTACTTTTCCTCACCACTACTTCTCCATCCTTAAGTTCAAGCTGTCCTTTTGACGTTTATACCTTCTGGTTGCGGCTCAGCTTCTGTTTCACGTCTTCAATAATCTCCCTGTCCTTCTCAGGGTTGCCGTGTGTTAGGTGGCTACTCGACTTCGAATGTTCGATCATGAAGGTAATTCCTTTTTTATACGGGTTTGCTCATACAGGTTTTTCCTCTCCTCGGATTCATACCATTTCCGGAATGTGGTAACTGCTTCGCTTACAGCCTTTACTCTTCTTTCAGGATTTCCTCTTCACTTAGCTTCTCAGCATTAAACTTTGACTCTATTCTAATCCAGTTGAAATCAATTTCTAAAGCATTAGGATCTGCCAAATATTTCAAGCCTGCCTCTCTAGAAGCCTTCTCCACTATTTCACAGTCTTTAATAACTTCGGGAGCAAGCCTTATAGCCGCCTTTCTAGCGTTTAGTCTCTGCTTTTCATCACATCATCAGGCCACATATAGACCTGATAGTATCGCTCAGCATGCCTATACATTCTTGTGAACCCAGGAAAACTTATTAGAATAGACAGAAAAGACAGCGCACGCTCACCATTCTTTGCATGCTATTTCCACCGCGTCTAATGCTTTTTCAACCATCCTCAGCTTTTCATCATCATTCATTCCCTTGGTGTTGAACATCGCTTTGTAGTATAATAGGAAACGAGGATATTCGAAAATCTGGAAGACTGTTTTCACGCCAGTCTTCTCAGTCGCCGTTTCAGCCGCTTTCTCAGCGTATAATAAGCCCTTGATCACTCCTTTATACTTTCTTCCAAGCTTACTCCAATTCCTCCTGTCGAGAAGCATCTTCCAGATTTCTACAGCCTTCTCATAACCTATATGCATTCCATCATTCTCACAGGCAAAGAGTATGTAGTCCACGGGATTACCTTTAAATTTGGACCAGACGATTATCTTGTTGTCAACGCCTTCTACATGCGGGAAGACCCCACTTCCCGTAGAAACGCTCCACTTTGCATCCTTAGATGTCACAATAAAATGTTCATCTCCAGCTTTACTGAAGAAGAATTTCTTCCCTTCCTCAGTAAGCTTCTTCTCGTAACGCTTGTTCAGATACTCCGTAAGCCTCTCAAGAAACTTTTCTCCCGACTCCGCCATCACCTCGACACCTCCTGCATTATCACTATCTCGTTAGACCCATCCTCCAACTTAGTTTTAATCACTACGATTATATAAGTATCAACATCGCTATCACTCCAGACCCTGCCGAAGACATCTAAACCATATTCCCTGATTAGCGATATGTAGCCCGGGTCAGTCTTAAGACCCTTCAATGCAGCACTATACTGCTCCTGAACATTTCCAAGATCGGTGGTAGCTTTAACCTCCACCACTATGAGTCTTCCACTCATGGTCTTGAAAACTATGTCAAGCCTTCCCTTTTCTATTCTCTTTCCATTTTCCATGCAATAAATGACGACTTCTTTATTCATGCTGTTTGGATCTGTTTCTATCTCTCTTCCAGCTATCTCACCCGACTCTTGAGCCGCCTTTATCAAGATGTCCCTTATCAGGTTCCCGTATAATGCCTGCTGGTTCTTACCTATCCACTCCTTAACTTTTTCCACCTCTTCTTCGCTCAATCTCCTCAGCCTTAGCTTATCTGCCCATTCTCTAGGAGCCTGATAGAGTAGCTTTACGCCCTCGGGAACAAAGTTGTGCGAGAAGTAATTCTCCTTAGCATCGTGATACCATATTAGGACTTCGCCTAGAAGCTCGCCCAGCCTGATCGAACTGATGGTGCCTTTCGTATCGCTGAAGCGCAGAACGAATTTTGTCTCATAGCCTTTGAGGACCACCGCTATCGTGTGAGGCTCCATCTTCCCATGCCACAGTGCATTGAACTTGAGGTCAACCTCGATACCATTATTTCCCTCGCTCCATTCGGGTCGCGTAAGACTGACGGAGAAGCAGATTGCATCCTCGACAAATAATATGCCCTCGTCCCTTGTCCTCAACTCTAGCTTAAGATTAGCAGGTAGACTTCTTATCATCATGTTAAGTATTTCTCCTTCTGGTACCGGTCTGACTTTCACCTCTATTTTCTGCCCCGGCTCACCGACCCACTCCGGAACCATATACTGGTGTCTCTGCCGCTCCGGGTTATACCATTTGAGAATAGTTTTACCTTTAACTTCGATCAGGAAGAAGCATTCCTTATCTCCCAATACCGTCCTGAGGTCTTCTTTCTTGAAGTAAATTTGAGGCCCCTCTTGAATGCTGGCAGTGAGGATAGTGCCCTCGGGATAGTTGACTATTCTGTTTAGCTCCTCCCATGCTTCCTCCACGCCTTTTTCCTTCAGCTCGTTAATTACCGATGAGGCTTGTGCACAGCCCTCTGAATACTTAAATCCTTTTTCAACGGCTATCTTCAGCCCAGTGTTTCCCTTTTCGCTACGAACTTTCCTCAACACTTCGAGGAGCCATTTCGCAGCATCAACCCAATCCGGCAGGTTTCTCCTAATGCATTCGAATAGGTCGGCGATCTCCTTAGCCAACTCAGGGTCTCCGATTTCTTGGAGGAAGGCAATTATCTCATTCTCAACGTTCTTAACGTACTCTTCGCTCTCCTTCTTAATCCTCTCTATTGCTTCCTCAGCAGTCTCCCCCTTCTTAACGTAATACGCTATCCTCCTGACTAGCTCTATTCTCTTCTGCTCGCTGAGCGTTTTAATCCATTCAAGGTTTTTTACGAGGGTGTTGGCTATGTCTAACGCTTGGCTGTCAGTAAGCTGGCTTAACAACACTGTTTCAACAAACTCCCTGGCAAAGTCTCTTCCAAGAATGCTTTCGATAAGACTGCTTACGCTAGCTATCTGAGAGTAAAATTCCCTCTCGTTAATGCTTCCAGTCCAAGCTATCCTTGTTTCAACCGCCTGTACCCCTACGAATGCCCCTGAGGAGTATGACAGCGTTGGTATCTGTAGGCTTCCGCCGGTGTAGATCTCTCTATAGATCTCTCTATAGATCTCTCCTCGTGGGTATGTGATTTCGACCAGGCCCTCTTTCAAACCCAGGTTTTCCAGGCTAGTCTTCTGGAGTACCAGATAGTCTCCGCTCGGCAATGCGAGAGAGCCTAGGCTAAGCCCTTTTTCACCTTCGATGAGCAGGGCTGGAAGATAGTTAGTGGCTGTGGCTACGAGCGGTGCCATGCCTTCGACGAAAAGCACTTTCTGGCCTTGGATCGTTGTGCTAAACGCAAGCTTGTTGAGCTCGTTGCCGACGTAACCTATGTCGCCGCTCCAGACAAGCTCCTGTTGCAAGCCCCCTTGGAAATACGTGTTTCTAGCAGTCTTTACTCCATCCAGGCCTGCACTCCCCCAACCTAGCCCGTTGGACCAGTAGTAGAACCCTACGTCCCTCGAGGAGTATGTTAATTCGGGGACGATCTTAAGGCTCCCAAGCATACTCACTGCTTCAACAACCCGGCTCTCATGGAGGGAGAACAGGTAGTATTCTTTGAAGCCTTTGTCAACCACCAGCACAGTCTCCCTGTACGGCATTATGATGCTCGCAGCCTTGCCGTCGCCAAGCAGGCGGAATCCAAAGTATTGTCCCTCCCGAATATCTGGGAATAGTTTACTACCGATGTTTTTCTCCAAGAAAACTTCGAATTTCCCATCGGCCAGCTTGTAGAATATGGGGTCTTCTAATGCTCCGAGTTTCTTAAGCACCGCAATGCTCTTCATGGCTTCGAAATCGTCGCCGAACTCTGCTGCAAGCCTCTCTATCTCGTCTTGGCCGAGGCTTAGTAAAGCGCCCAGCTTCGCACGATCTTCCCTGCTGGTTAGCGACCTCGCTATCTCGTCGACATGCTTGTCTAGAATACTCTGATCTAAGTCGGCGACCTTATCCAGTAGGGCTGCGATCTCTCTAGCATCCGTCTGCCCCTTGGAGGCTAGGATGGTGAGTCTACGCACAATGTCAGTGGCATCGTAGCCGGGGTAGTGGGATTCAAGCCGGTTAATTGCCTTGGCAAAACCCAATGCAACGCCACGGCCGTAGTAGTGCTCTATCTCCTTGAGTAGTGGTCCGTATCCCTCCGGGACTTCCTGCAGGTACAACTGGTAGCTTATCTCCTTAGCCAAATTCACGCCTAAGAGGCCGATTAAGGCCCCTATGGTTGCACACCTGGCTCTATCGTCTAGAGTCGGGTCGGTTAATGCCCTTATTGGCATTACTATGAAGCCCGTAGGCCCGTAAGTGAGAAAGTCCATAACGTTACCGGTTTCAGTAAAGACTGCAACGCCTACGGCTAAGCTGGATAAGGCTCCGATGAAGGAAAGTACGGCACCCGCTCCAGGGATAAGCGCATCTATAATCCGGAACCCGGCTATTGTTAAGAAGCCACCGATTGTTTCAAACGGGTGTCTCGCAATGGTTTTCCCAAGGTCATCGTTCTGGAAGGTTTCCATCGTACTGTATTTTGCAACCAGCCTCCCATTCCTCAGAACTTTGACGATGAAGTTGCATGTTAATCCTTCACTCGGCCAGTATGCAGTATACTCGCTCTTCATCGACCTGGTTTCGCGTTCTCTTTTAATCCAGACTGTGAACCGGAAGGTGTATGAGCCTCCTCCAGTGGGCACTGGTACAAGCCAGCTGTCGGGTTCTGCAACGGGGAACACGTACACGTTCTCCATCGCCTCTGGTACGGAGACTGGTGCATTATGCAGAGTTGCTTTTTCAACGCGTTTCTCGCCTAATGTCTCCAACACGACTTGGTAGGTCAACGTATCGCCGGTGGGGTTGGCTATCGCAACCTTCAGGGTGTTTGGCTTCCCGAGCATGCTGAGGTCGTTTTTCTCTACCGAGGCATGGAGTAGCTTTATTTCGAACCTTATTGGGTCTCCAATGGAAATCGGGGTCCTATCTACTAAGTAACCTTCTTCCTCATATTTCTTCGCAAGCTTTTCGTCGAGTGTTTGGCAGATTAGCTCAACCCCCTCCCCCGCGTCAACTATCTTTGGAACTAAGTAATATTTGAAGGGGTCGTTGTATTTCTCTTTCACAACGTCTTCGGGAACATTGGACTCGATTAAGACGCGTCCTTCAATGCTCGCCTCGACCCCGCTTTCAACTAGGCTCCATTGGGCCCCGGTCACCATCTTCCTAACGATAACCGGGATAACATACTTCTCCCAGTGGTAGACCTTATACCTGACTACCCCTCCCTCCAAATAGTAGAGTTTGTAAAGGTCTACTAGGTAGCTAGCTCTCTCCCTCTTATTGAACTCTTTGATATACGGTGGGGTCGGATAGCTGTTTGCAATACTCTCTTCGAATGTTCCGATGAGCCTCTTATCCTCAATCTTGTAGAAAGGCTCATATCTCTCATAGGGTGGGATCTGATCAGGATGCTTTTCAACGTCGCCTTGATAGACCCATTCTCCATATCCTCCTACGTGCACGCTAGCATCGTCGACGAGGAGCTCACTGCCCTCGCAGGCTACGAAGGATATTGTGTAATACCCTGCTTCATCGAATACATCGGCGGAGCCTCTCAGGAACCTGTTCCACTCGCCACTTTCTTCAAGGACGAAGACATATGCTGAGCCATCTGGCTTCTTGATTGCTAATGCTCCGGTTCCCTTCAGCATATACCAGAATTCAATCGTCGGTGATTCTCCGCCGGCGTCGAAGTAGAAGCTCTGTCTCCACGCACCCCTGCCATTTTCTGATACTATCCTCAGACTACTCGGACTACTGCGGTATGTTGAGCTACATATTTCCCCACTAGCATAGCCGATTTTCTCGAAAAACCAGTTTTCGCTCGACGAGATGTTCCCGTTAGCCAAGTATTCGTGAAACGGATGAACGACATACTTATAATAATGGTAGAGAAGCCTCCAAGTCGCATTATATACGTTGTAATAAACTATTTCTCTTTCTATGACTGTAGTGTTATGCTTTTCAGCAACGTACCGTGGATCCATCCTCGTCAAGAACTGGGCTTCCCACTCGGTTACGAGGCCCAGGTAGATCTTAGAGGTCCAGTTTGAAACCTCTGGGCTATATATCCATGTCGCCATATCATAAATTTCCGGCTTCTCATTCACATAGCCCTTGAAGACCCAGCCGTACTTCTCCTCGTAATGAGTCTCCTCCCAGACATTGCTGTAGGGTTTAAGCTCGTAGACATCGTATATTGGTTTAATATAACTTGCTACGATGTAGTACTGTTTGACTTCTTTAGCAACTGTTTCAGGACCGCTAACAGTTATATCATAAGGCTCTATCTCACAAGACACATAGTATAGGTTGTTTTTCTCAGCCCACGCCTTTAGGCTAGTCTCTACAATAGGCTTAGATGATTCTGCTTCCGCTTTTGACGAGAAGCCCTTCGCATAAGACGGTAACTCGTCTACTCCCAACTTTCTTTGTTCAGATCCCGCTGGGACAACAACTTGGTATACTGTCTTAGTCTCCCATTTTGAAGTATCTATCTTCCTATAAATCAAGTATTTGTCTACTTCGCTGGTCTGCTCCTGTTTTTCTTCGATTTTCCGAAGCCTATATGGCCCTCCAAACCCGTCTGTGTAGTAATGACCATCGGAACCAACAGTTATCTCACCATTTCTAATCCTGTTCTCAAACTCTTTCTTCTCAATCTCCAAAGTGGTTATTGGGAACCAGGATTCTACACCCATTCCCATTACTGCCCTAGCGTAAACTTCGAAAATGTAAATGGTGGTGGTCTTGTAGACTTTCTCAACCACGTAGCCGCTTCTACTCATTGCCTCAGCCCTCTGCAGACTTGTAGTCTCTTCAACAAGCTCGAGACTATAGGACTCCACCCAAACCTGTTTCTCAACACGTCTGATTTGAGCGGACTGTGACCTAACTAAGTCATGGTTGCAAGCACTTTGGAAATCACCGTACTCTGCTATTACATTATACTTGTTCTCTATGACCGTTGGGACAATCGCATATTTCGTTTCAGACCTTGTCCCAACCCGGGTCTCAAGCCTTAAAGTACTGTTCCAGAAAATCCTTGTTGAATTGGCGAATCTTTTAACCTCTGTTTCTTTAGCTAAAGCCTCTTCCAGCGTTTCAAAAGGACCATAGGTTCTTTCCTCAACTCTAGAACCTCTGGGAACATAGCGTTTGTCTCCAATTCTAACCTCCCCTGAGCTATTCTGGAGATAAACATCGTAAACAGTCACTTTACTCTTAGTCTTCCTGAATATACTATAGCCTATTGCATTAAGCGGTATCGTGACGGTAACTCTCCCGCTATCGTCCCTTTCTATGTTTATTCTGCTAAGATCATAATTTGAAAGCGTGCTGAGCTCTGGGTCATTCTTGATAGCGTTGGCAAGCTCCCCGCTGCTCCAGCCCTCTACTACAGCCTTAATTAAGAGGCTTTTCAATCTGTCTTCGTTAAATCTCTTTTCTTCACCGAGGACTATTAGCATAATGCCTAATGGAGTCTCAGCATTGAGAATGATAATCGATAAGATTATTGCAATCAATGTTTTCCCCGAGCATTTTCTCTTTAACCATGAGAACAGTTTTTTACTAATGCTCCTGTCTCCAACCCTGCTGAAGCCTGTTGCGAAATCTATTACCGTGGGGATGAGTAAGAAGCACATGAATATACCTGTAAGTCCATATGCGGACAGGATTACCAGCATCAAGAATGAGACAGATATTGTCGAGAGAAGACATCTCCATCCTCTCCAGAACTTTCCATCAACTAGAGATTTTACTAACCATGTTACTGAAACTGCGAATAAAGTTGAAGCTACTAGTCCAGCCCCGTAGTTAGCTATTACTATTCCGAGAGCTTCAACCTTTCCTATGTTTGTTGAAGAAACTGCATAATTGCCAGCAGAGAATATTACGATCAGGCTTGCGAGATTAGAGATGGATATAATGATAAATCCCTTCAAGAGCTTTCTGCTATTCTTCCTCAGATCTTCAACGATTCTTTCTTCCCTGAGTAGGAATAATGAAATAGAGCAGGCTAGTGTGAGAAGCATGTTTAAGAAAAGGAATGCTAAGACGATTGCGAACATTAGCCTTGCTGTTGGATAACCGTAAACTATAAGGAGAGCAATATCTGGAGTTAGTAGAAAGAGCAAGCCGGCTATCATTAAGTATGCTATCGTCGCAAAGGCTAGGCAAACGGGTAATGTTTTAAAAAAGCTCAGTAATCCCCAAATCTTCAAAGCCTTACCCGCGCCTCCTCATAGACGGTTATTCCGTTCAGCGAGTCTAGAGGATATACCGTAACTTGGAGGCCTGAGCCCACTATCATGAAAGAAGCGAAGCCGTTAAGGTCTGTCACGCTGCTCTGGCCTGTTTCAAAACATCCCACCCTCAGCCCAGCTATGGGCGTGTTGTCATGGGCCCAACATACTCTCACGTTAACGTTACTAACATCTCTCTCAGCTAAGATTTTGATATGGGTGAAAACTAGGGTTAACTGAGGAAGTCTGATCGCTAGCTCAAGACAGTCGCTTCTGTTTTTAGATGAGAAGCTAACTTTCCTGGAGACGTTAACATCTTCAAAAACCTTCGTCACACCCGAGCCTGTTTCAACCCCCTCCCTTATCTTCTCAGTGACCCAC
>JAWCDE010000012.1:0-36063 GCA_038861395.1 Thermoproteota archaeon
CAGCAATTCTAGCATATGTAGTAGGAATACTAGATGGTCTTGACGGTAAATTAGCTAGGGCGAGGGGCACTTTAACGAGGCTCGGCCATATAGAACATACTTTTGACATGCTTTACGAACAAACATGGTATATATGCTTCTCCCTAAGCCTGTACTTTTCAGAGAATAGTCATTTACCACTTGTACTGGGTTTATGCATGCTTCTGACAGACAGCTTCGTAAGACATTGCTACATGCAGTTTAAGGAAGCCATGGGGAAGGCTTTAACAGCATACACGGATTTCGACAGGCTCTTCGCTAGGGTGGATGGAAGGAGAAACATATACGTTCTGTATATGATATTATTCTCATTGTTAAGCATGCCTCTGTACGCCATGTATGCGATGCTGATGCATTCATCAGTCACAGCCGTGGTTTACGCGGTAAGGGCGGTTCAACACATGAGCACCGCAGACGAAGCAGAGGGCCTGAAAGGGTTTCTTAAGCTTGTGGGAAAACCGTGACTAAAATGTTTCAGTATCTTATTCCTTAGTTTGACTGTTACCATACTTCTCCCTTAAGGCCCGTAGCATCTGTTTCAACTCTTCTCGGGAAGGGAAGCTTATAGCTCCGGCTGGACACCTGTGTTTACATGATTCGCAGCCCACAACGCACTCATATGGTTGAGAAACCACAACCTTGTCTCCTCGCCTAGAAAACACTCCATGCATGCAGAACTCGATACAGGATCCGCATTTAATGCATAGATCTGGATTTATCCTGGGGTACCACTCTATCTCTTCTCTCGGTGGCCAGAGGTTTGCTTTACCCATACTCGTAAACCTCCGTTATTCAGCTAGCCGTCAATTTTTCAATGGTTTCAGTGACTTTCTTCATAGCTTCCTGAGTCTCCATGTTTCTGAGGTCGAGTGAAACCACTTGCTTATCGAAGTCGAGGCCTTTCTCGGCGAAAACATCCTTGAACATTTTTCTCTGCATCCTCGGGTCGCATCCGCCGATCACGTAAATCCTATCCTTATCCCCATCTTTCACGAGATCTCTCAGGAAGTTATCCCCATCTGTGACGCAGAGCTGCGGGTGAATAACAGCGTACTCAACGTCAAGCTCATTTCTAACGAAATTCACTAGTTTCCACAGCTCTAGTTTCGCGAATCCTGGGCATTCTCCCGTGCAGAAGCACATTATGAATCTGGGACGGTGTTTAGTGTTCTTCACCACGAGACCGTCGTTTTTTAGACAGCGTATTTAAACTTTTTCTTAAGGTTTATTTTCTAAATCAACTTACTTGGTAACCGTTTCATGGCTAGTTAGAATGACCTTTCTAAGGAAGCCCCGAAGCAGCGTGTATGATGCTTATAGTTTTGCTTCTTCAATTATTATTTGCGCTATTTTTTCCACATCTGCCTCGTAAATATCAAGAGTCGGTATTTTACGGAGGTATTTTGATATGTCGATCTCATAGTCGATCTTTTTCCCAGCTTTCTCTAAAACTTTTGAGGCGCATCTGTTGCCGCAACCGTTTACTACTATGTTCATTCTAGCTCTTTCAGCTATGTCTAGATGTGGTTTTGAGCCTGCTGCTAGGGCTGTTGTACAACACATCCTAGCCTTACCCATGTTTGTAAGCAAGACTCCCACTCCATGTCCTATTTGGCCGACATTTGAAGCCCCATCGCAAACCCAAACCATTTTCTCGCGTTCAGCAACCTCGTGACATGGATGAAGCATCCTAGGTTGGACACCAGTTTTCTCCTCAGACAATTACTTACTCACCTCACCTTCACCCTCCTGAGAGACAGCATTTATATCTTTGTTCCGAATATTTTCTGAATTCGCTCTCCTTATTGATATCGTTTTCAGCAAGGAATCGCTCTATTTTCTCAACGATTTTTCATGAACTCTTCTGTTGCTGGCGAGTTGGCTTGGCTGATTACGAGTGGTAGACCTTCATCCGACGCCTCGCATATTTTGGGGTCTAATGGTATTTTTCCAAGGAAAACCACGTCCAGTTCTTCTGCTATTTTCTCCCCTCCCCTTCTTCTAAAAACACCTATCCTTGCCCCACGGTTTGGACATATTAAGCCACTCATGTTCTCAATTATACCTATGAGGGGTATGTTCGGCACTCTCATCCACATCTCGTTTAGCCTTAAACCTTATATTCCTTTGCTTATAAAAAGAAACTTACCTTTTAGCTTTCTCTCCTGTAAGGTTTGCCTAAGGCTCCGACTGTCATTACGCCCTCTAATCCAAGGTTTAGGACGCCCGATCTCTCACAGTATATCTCTCCCAGTATTGCTAATAATAATGGTGTCCCAGACCTAATGGCCTCAGCCAGTATTGAAGCAGCTATATCCAAATTTTCCTCCCTCCTGCCTCTATTAAAATCCTGTATCTAGCTAAGATTTCGCCGCCGATGAAGAAGAGAAGAATCATTCCATTAAACACGTCCACAAAGCTAGCTCTTAGCCTGAGCGAAACCTGTATGGAATCGCTGTCAACCATTAAGCCGCTTATGAAGAAAGAGGCTAGTAGTGCCGCCAGCGGATTTAAGCCTCCAAGCCAAGCCGGAATAATCGCTGTATAACCATAACCAGGCGATATGTTTTCTATTAGTCTGCCCTGTATACCAGCGACTTCCCCTACTCCAGCAATTCCAGCAAGGCCTCCACTTACCAACATAGCAATTAGAATATTCTTAGGCACGCTCATTCCAGCATACCTGGCAGCTTCAGGATTACTTCCAACAACTTTAATCTCATAACCTATTCTCGTCCTATTCATAACCACATAAAGAATTATCACTGATACTAAAAGTAGAATGAGAGTATAGTAGTGTATCCTTGTTCCTCCTATAACTGGAAATCTCGCATAACTTGGAAAGGGGTCCGTCAGAGGAAAACCTCTTTATGGGCCTGTTAAAACGTAATTTAATAATTCTAGTGAGATATAGTTCATCATAATAGTTGTAATAACTTCGTTGACATTTAGTTTTATTTTCAATACGGCAGGGATTAATGCCCATAGAGCCCCGGCTGCGAAACCTGCAAGCAACATCACAACGCCAACCAAGCTCGAAGGGATATTGGAGTATAATGCAACCCATGTAGCAGCCATGGCTCCAAGTATAAGCTGCCCTTCTGCACCTATGTTTAGCACTCTAGCCTTATAAGCTATCGCAAGACCTGTTGCACATAATCCTACGGGTATCATTTTCACAATAGTCTCAGAGATGCCGAATTCGCTCCCAAAGGCGCTTATGAAAATCCTAGCATATGCTTCAAGTGGGTTAATGCCATAGATAGCAAATAGGATTCCAACGATTGCTATTGAAAGAAATAGAGTAAATATTCTTATTAATACGTCAAACCCTTTAGACACTGTTATTCTCCTCTCCATTTTTATTTGAATCATCACCCTAACACCCTTCCTGTATTCTTTCGTCGTACGCTCCCCCTGTAGCCATCGCAAGCCCGATTTCGTTGATAGTTGCACTTCTGTCAAACTCTTTAACTATTTTTCCATTCTTCATAACGATTATCCTGTTACTTAATGATAGTATCTCGTCCAAATCTTCAGAAACAAGCAAAATACTACTGCCTGAAGCCCTAAGCCTGTGAAAAACCCAATGCACATAATTCGTCGAAGCAACGTCTAATCCTGAAGTGGGATTGCTTGCAATAAGTATCTTTGGCTTTATTGAGAATTCCCTAGCTATTATTAATTTCTGAATGTTTCCACCGGAAAGCATGTTTACAGGAGCATTCACACCCGGAGCAACTATTTCAAATTCTTGAATAAGAATCTCTGCCTCCTTTCTAATAGATTCATTATCCATAAAGATCCCTTTGGAAAAACCCTTGTGAAGTTTCATTAACAGGTTGTCGGAGACGCTTAACTCAGTTGCCACTCCGTATCTAAGCCTGTCCTCAGGGATGTGTGCAACACCCAGCCTGATAATTCTATTTGGAGCACTATTTGTAACATCTATTCCAAACATTCTAATAGAGCCGCCTGCTACTTTTCTCAACCCCGTTATCGCCTCTACAAGCTCTCTCTGACCATTACCCGCAACCCCTGCTACGCCCAGTATTTCACCTTCTCTAAGAACAAGAGATACGCCGTCTACTGCAACAAGCCCTCTATCGTCCAAGACTCTTAGATTGTCTACCTCTAGCACTGGCTTAGCCTCCTTTATCACTTCCTCAGCCTTAGGCCTGAATTCTAGGACTTTACCAACTATCATGCTAACCAGGTCGATCCTACTGGCTTCGCTAGGTTTAATGTCCGCTGCTACAACTCTTCCTTTTCTGAGAATCGTTATTGAATCACTTGCCTTAAGAGCCTCGTCAAGCTTGTGCGTTATCAGAATTATAGACTTACCTGTATTAGCCATCTTCTTTATGGATTTGAAAAGATCCTCCGATTCTAACGGTGTTAAAACTGAAGTAGGCTCGTCCAGAATAAGGATTCTGGCATCTCTGTAAAGTGTTTTAAGTATTTCAACCCTCTGCTGCTCCCCTATAGAAAGCTGCCAGATTTTCGCATCCAGATCAATTTCTAAACCATAGGTTTCCGATAATTTCATCAGTCTGCTTCTGATTTCATCGAAAGGAATTTTTATGCCACTTTCTAGAAAAAGAGCAATGTTTTCTAAAACTGTAAGCCGATCTACAAGCATGAAATGCTGATGGACCATTTCAATTCCCATTCTTAACGCGTCCCTTGGTGAACCTATGCTGACTTTGCGACCCTCTATAAATATCTCGCCAGCATCAGGTTTATACATGCCGTAGAGTATCCTCATCAGGGTTGTCTTACCTGCACCGTTCTCGCCGAGAAGTGCATGTATTTCCCCAGCTCTTACCTTAAAGTCGACACCATCCAATGCAGTAACAGTAGGAAACCTCTTCACAATCCCACGCATTTCAACAAGATAGTTTTCTTTAGCAGTCAAATTCGTAAAAACTTTGTGAGAAATAAAAAGTGGTGTACCTTAACCCTAACTGAAATCATCCTGATGGAGAACCTATTATATTATCCACAAACCAATTCATTTGCTCTGTGAAGAGTTGTTCAATAGTTGCTCTCTGTCCAGCGGGGATCCTTACGTTTCCATTCTGATCCATAATCGGCCCCGTAAAGGGATCGAATGGCATGTTGGTTTCCTTCATTAACGCTAGCCTGTTCATAACAGCATCGTAAACACTTACCGATTGACCTGGCAAATATTTGCTTTTAAGTTCATTAACAAAATTGGGATTGGTTGGTACGCCTGGCTTACCTCCTAACTCTACTGCACCCTCCTTGAGCATCCATAGATAATCTACATTCTCCAAATTAGTATTGTTGTAAATATTCATCGCAACCTTCATAAGAATATCAGCATATATGACTTCCCAATGTACTAGTTGGCCACTGACTACAACATCCGGACCAACATCCTGCATAGGACTGTAATGCGAAAAGACGTAAAGCTGCTTGCCTTGTTCATACTGTTGTTGAGCGAATTCAACGATTGCTGTAGAGTCTTCTGTAAAGGCAATAGTATCTACGCCTAAGCTAACAAGAGCTTGCGCTGCTTCCCTCGCCAATTCAGGAGCATACCATTCATGAAGCCACCTTACATAGACTTTCGCCTCAGGATTAGCCTCCTTAACGCCTAGGGCAAAAGCATTGATATGTTTTATAACTTCAGGAATGGGGTGGGCAGCCACATAACCTACTTTACCAGTCTTTGTTAGTGCTCCTGCCATCAGGCCGTTTAGATAATACACTTGGTAGAAGTCTGCGAAGTACGTCCCGGAGTTAGGGCGCCTCTTAAAACCGCTGCAATGGAAAAGCAGTTTGTCAGAATATCTTTGAGCAACATCTATCGTTGGATCCATGAATCCGTAGCTGGTTGTAAAAACAATGTCAGCACCCTCATCTCTTACAAGCCTTTCAATGTACCTAGCGGCCTCCGCTTCTTCTACACTTTCTACGTAGACCGTTTCAAGCCAGGGGAAGAGCTTTTCAACATGCTTCCTAGCTTGGTCGTGGGCAGCAGTCCATCCAAAATCCTCTACGGGGCCGACATAGATGAACCCTGCCTTAAGCTTTTTCACCGGCATACCGTATTCGTATGCAGGGATTTTACCCCATCCTCCTGCCACGTAGCCTATTATTACACCCGCTGAAGAAAATCGCTATTAGGAGAACCATTATTCCACTGATTTTGGGGACACTCATCTTCAACCCCGTCCACTGAAGGAATGGCACAGGAATTTAAGTTTTAAAAGTAGGGGACGGTTTTTAACAGGATTAACGCAAATGTAAAGGAATATGTGATTCATACTCTGGATCATGCAGCTTACATTCTTCAAATCATGAAAGAACTTAGATGCCGGTTGACAGAGCACTATTTTAAACTTTGAACTAATCGTCTCCATGATATTCCCATTTTGCGTTTTACAATTACCGCATCTAGAAAAATAAAATGACGGAGCAGATCGGAGATAGTAAAACAAAGTTTATATTTCATGTCGCGTCCGATAAAGCCTTAGATGAATACTAAGCCCTATAGTAGCTTTAAAATCGTATTAAGCCTAATTACGATAGTTCTCCTCTTAGGAACGGTTTCAGTTTCCGGTTCAGTCATAACCCCTGTAGAGATTATTCTCGAAGGAAAGCTTGAACATGGAAGCATTACGGACGGGGTCATCGTTATAACCTCAGGTATAGTGAAGATTGGTGATGCGACGTTCCGGATTTCGACAATCCCTCCAAGGGGATTCAACGAATCGTTGAATTACGTGAAAGTGGAAACGGGAAAACTGTATTCTGGAGTAATAGGTCTTGAAAGAGGCCATTTGATGGGTTTGTCAGCAACTTACACCAGTATTAACGAAAACACACTTTCTCTGGTCTTTGGATATGGAGAAGCTTATTATCCAAGTTCAACATTCATCAGTGTTTACGGGAGACCCGGTATTTTCATTAATGCTACGGGTATTCTAATCCTTTCGGAAGACCGTGTAACGATATCTGCTAAGGGCAATGCATTTCTACCCGTTGGGGAAAGAGAAGTATTGCAAGAAGGGTGTTTCATAGCAGTAGCGAAGAAGCCCCAAATCTTAGGTGAAACACTCAGTTTCTCCCGTTGGGAAATGTGGTGGATTGGGATCATCGAGGACAATGACTACTACTATGTTGCAGTGCCCAAGGGAGAGGTTACGCCCTTTTTCATCTATGTAAGCCCCACCAGTAGACTTGCTGGTTTAATGAGTATTTTTGGCGCCTTGTCTTCAGAGCGGGGAGTGGGGATACGGGTTAACGTTTCCTGCAGTACCGGTAATACTAGCCTAGCATACTTGTTAACTAGAAGCCTAAGAAGGTCGCTAGAGGAATTCGCATCTCAAGAACAGGCCTTTTTAACGAAAACAGGCTTCGATGCGGAGAAATACCTGAAGGAAGTTAAGTACGCGGGAGTACTTCTTGCAGAAAGCGAGCATGCATTTGAGAATGGCGATTTCGAAGTCGGAGTAGGCTTGTTGGAAAAGGCCCTTGTGAAAGCCAATATTGCACTGGAAGCTTTGAGCCAGGCTAAGACTGACTGCGTAGGCATGTTTCTATTCCTAATAGCTTTCACGTTTTTCCTATCGTCTCTTGTAGGTGCGATGATTGAAAAGAAAAAGGCGTTTGTAAGCATAGCGTTGTTCACAGCACTTGTCCTAGTAGAAATTGCACTTATTCCGCAAGCCAGGATGGCAATCTTCCTTCTCAACCCAGAAGCCTTATCCCGATTAACCTCGACTTCACTTGCTCTATCGCTGTTCGTAGCCACCGTAACCCTATTGATAGTGGTGATGCTCATATTAGAGGCGAAAGGAACTCTGCTAAGCGACCTATTCTGGTACTCGGTTAAGAGCATCCGGAAGAGAATGCTGAGGGCAGCGCTAACCATAGTTACAATAGCGGTGGTTTCTGCAGTTTCCGGAAGCCTCCTAGCAGTCGGCACAATCGTATCAGTAAGAGAAGAAACTTATCCTTCAGTATTCCGCGGATTAAGCGTGAGCTCTCACGTGACCACGGTAACCTATATTTTCAGGGGATTGGACCAGGCTAATGAGTTTATAGTTAACGAGTTTTTTGAGCCAATACCCGAATTCCAAGTCAAGTGGCTATCGGGAATCGAAGGCGTGGGGAAAACATATATCGTCGCAATATCGCCAGTGTTTGTTTCTAAAAGCGGTGAGAGAACCAGCGCATTCCTAGTAGCCACGGATGCTCCATTGTTTAACGGGACCTCATTAAAAAGAACAATGGTTTCAGCAAGCCTAGCGGAAAAACTCAGGATACGAGCAGGGGACACTATAATGATTATCGGAAAAGATGTTGTTATTAGCACGGCAGATAGCGTATTAGAAGAGCCGGTAAAACTGGTGGACGGCGTCCCTCTAGACGAGGTTGAAGGCCCCTTCGTTCTAACAAGCTTGGAATATGTTTCCCAACCTCTAACAGTCTACAGGGTTATATTAGAAGGCAATTTTTCAAATGATTTGGCTAAAAGGCTTGTTGAGATAAGCTATGAGAAGAACTCGACTTTCACCGTTCTCGGAGGCGCACAAATAACCCAGCGGACATTCAGGTCTTTCAGAACGTGTCTAGGCACGGGTAGTGAGACGAAAAGCCTACTCATATCGGGAGAGTTCGAAAAGTTCGTGGGTGCTCCTGAGCTACTAGTTCTAATGGGCCTCTCATCTTTAATGATAGTGATTGCCCTCTTAGGCTCGTTGTATGAACGTCAAAGAGAGTATTCGACGATCAGCGCACTCGGCGCCAGTCCCGGCCGCGTATCTCTCTTAATGTTCGTAGAGGGTTTGAGCTATGGTTTAATAGGTGGCGTCTTAGGATACGTCTTAAGCCAGTTCCTTCAAGCATATGTCTCAAACCCAGTAAGCCCGATACAACAGTATACGTTCAGCTCCATGCTGGCCAGCTTCATAATAGCAATAGCCTCATCCATAGTGGGAAGCCTTATACCAGCTAGAAAAGTCATACTGAAAGTTGTTCCAAGCCGCTTCCTCTTCAAGAAGATAGAAGAGGTTAAGCTGTTTGAGGACCATGCGGAAGCAACAATCCCGTTGAGGATAATAGGGAGTGTTGACGATTTCTTGACATACGTATCCTCATTTACTAAAAGACCACCGCCGATGAGCTGGGGCCCAATATACATGCAGGTTTCGCCACGCAAAGAAAAGGATGGAGGGAACATGGTTGAAATGGTTTTAAGCTACAGGGGAGAAAGAGTCGCGAGCTATAGGATTCAACTACTATTGCCCGAGAACCCCGGCAGCACTATAAAAGCAGTAGCTTACGCGGTCACTGGAGAATGGGGGATCGACCATAAGCATTGCGCTAGAGAAATGCTGACAGCACTCAGAGAAGACCTATTGCAGTACGTAGAATGGAAGAAACAGCTGAGTAAGAAAACCGCTCAGGATTCGCCCGGGTAAGTTAACAAAACCTCTTTTACTAGAGCACGCTTGATTACTAACATTAGCCTCCATCTAAACTTACATAACCTTCCTTCTCAATAAAGGGTTAAACCCAATTCTTAGTCACAATTTTAATCATTCTGTCGGCTAACTCAGATATTTTAAGCTCTTTGAGGCCTGATAATGCTGTGTCCAAAATTTTATTTAATGGAGAACACCATTTTTCAGGTATGCCTTTGAAGCCGATCATGGCTCCAACTATGGAGCCGACTGTTGTACCGTTACAGTCCGTGTCAAGCCCACCTGATATACTTAAGTAATATAGATTTCTCAAAGTCCCCGTCGCCGTAAAGTAAAGCTAGAACAACTATTGCCGCATTGTTCATCGTATGTACCGGGTGATAATGCCCGTATTTAGAAGGTTTTTCCGTCGGTCTCTATACAGTCAGCGCATTTTCCCCCGTAGCTCTTACAAGCTTCGCAGTAAGCACAGCATGGAATGCTTATTTTCCCATCATGATCCTGGGTCTTCCACCAGTATTAGGCATGAAGAGAAAGCAGATAAATGCCTTCATAGTATTAGGCTTCTAAGCATAAAAGCTTAAACCAGATATCTGAAATTAATAAATAACAAATATGAAGAAAGAAGAGGCTGAAGCTGTCTACGAGCAGTTAAGGCAGGAACTAGGAGATGAAGAGGCTAAAAAAGAAGTTGAAAATGCTCGCAAATATCTTGAGAGGCATACTCGAGGCTTGGGCATAAGCGTATCTTGGGAGGATGCAATCCTATACTTAACAGCGGAAAGAGCGAAGATTAAGAAGGAGGTGAAAACAGGTATTGATATTTTTGTTAAACATTCTGGAAAACATTGGAAGATCTACTACTATCCTATAGGATCATTTGAAGACGACTTGCCTATGTTTGGCAAATTTCTAGAGGAAGTTAGGGATAGAGGAGAGGAGGTTTCAGCCATAATTCCGAACATTGGATGGGTCCCCGCAAGCATTGTCTTAGGGTCTAGTTTCCAAGGGGTTAAGGGATTTGCAGTAATAACTAGGATGACTGAAGAGGCTGAACGGTGAGTCAGTGATTTGGAACTACTAAGTTTAAGATAAATACTCCTTCGGAGAATATTTTAGGGAAAGGCGTTGGGAAGATGTTTGATTTGCGGAGACGAGTATCCTCTAATAGCTGGCCAGCTGGGTGTTTGTTTAAAATGCATAAGAAGAATGCCGGAAAAGGCTGTCGAGGTAGCTAAGCGTGTTCACGCCGATACGAGGAGGGTTTTCGGGCTTCCCCCAGTCCCTCCTAAGGATTCTGATGGTTTACCCTGCGGAATATGCGCCAACGATTGTAAAATAGGGCAGGGGGAGAAAGGTTTCTGCGGTCTAGTTTCAAATTCAAACGGCAATTTAAACAGACTCGGCGGGACTCCGGAGAAAGGTGTCTTAGAATGGTATTATGATCCTCTTCCAACTAACTGCGTCGCATGGTGGTTCTGTCCAGGTTGCACGGGTGCGGGCTACCCTAAGTACGCCTACAAGCCTAGTGTCGAGGAGGGGTATGTGAACCTAGCTGTTTTCTACGGCAGCTGTAGTTTCGACTGTCTCTTCTGTCAGAACTGGCATTTTAGAGAGATGTCTCAAAGCCTTAAGCCTGTTATGAGTGCTGCCGAACTAGCCTCCAAATTAGAACAAAAAGTTTCATGCGTATGCTTCTTTGGAGGAGACCCTTCCACACAGATGCTTCATGCTCTTGAAACCAGTCGGATTGCTCTTCAGAAGGCTGAGGAAGAGAAGCGCATACTGAGAATATGCTGGGAGACTAATGGAAACATGTCGAGGAGCTTCGCCTTGAAGGCGGCGGAGCTTTCTCTCAAGAGTGGTGGCATTGTTAAGTTCGACCTTAAGGTTTGGGACGAGAATCTCAGTAAAGTATTATGCGGTGTTTCAAATAAAGCCTCGTTAGATAATTTTAGAGAAATAGGCGAGAGGTTTTTTAAGCAGCGTCCGGAAGTGCCTGTTTTAACAGCGAGCACGCTGCTTGTCCCAGGGTATGTCGACGAAGTTGAGGTTGAGAATATTGCGAGATTTATAGCAGGAATTGATCCTGAGATTCCTTATACGCTTTTAGCGTTTTACCCGCAGTATGTTATGGATGATTTACCGACGACTAGTTGGAAACAGGCTAGGGAATGTTATGATGTCGCTAAAAAATACTTGAAGAGAATAAGAATAGGAAACATACACTTACTTTCCTGAGAATAAAAATTAGACATAATAGGATGATAGTTTTTCAATAACTTGTTCTGGTTTAAGCTCCTCTTGTATTCCGACATCCATGTTTTTCAAAGTGACTGTGTTATTCTCAACTTCCCTACTGCCGATTATCGCGACATACTTCACGCCTCTTTTGGAAGCGTAGGAGAGCGCCTTACTCACATCCCTCCTCGTCGGGTCGATCATCGTCGGAACCCCTCTCATCCTGAGCATACCCGCCAGCCTTGTCGCAGCTAGATCACCCTCCTTAACCATGCTCACGACTAAACAAGTTACATCACCCTTCGGAACAGCATCCTCACCTAATACTAGGCTTAAACGGTCTATTCCGGGTGCACAACCTACAGCAGGAATATCCCATCCTAGGAGTCCTGCAAGCTTATCATACCTCCCCCCGCCGTTGACAGCTATCTTCAGGTCTTTAGCGTATACTTCAAAAATCATCCCCGTATAGTAGTCAAGGCCCCTGGCGAAACCCATGTCGACGAGCAATTCGCCGACTCCGCTAGCGTTAGCGAGCTCTATTATCTCCCTGAGGTTCTCCAATTGCTCTAGTGCGCCAGGAATATCCTTAAGAAGGCCTTCGGCACGTTTCAACGCCTCGCTGGGGTTCTTGCTTTTAATCTCCCAGAGGCTTTTGATAAGCTCTATTGCTCCCCCGCCCTTCGGCAATGAGGCGAGTATTTCGAATGCCTCAGTAAGCCTCTCCTTATCAATCAGGCCTAGAACCCTGTCTTGAGTATTCTCCTCCACGTCGAAGAAGGCTAATACTGCTCTTAGAACCCCTTCGTGACCTATCTTTATGTAATAATCCTTTATTCCAAGACCATCCATAAGCCTTGACGATACTTCAAGTATTTCAGCATCAGCCAGTGGGCTCTTAGTTCCGAAAATCTCGAACCCTCCTTGTTTAAACTCCCTATACCTACCGTATTGCGGCTCGTCGTATCTGAAAGCATTCAAAATATAGCCTATTTTTATGGGGAGCGGTGTGTTGCGCATTTCTTTTACGACGAGCTTGGTGACGGAAGCAGTTGCCTCAGGTCTTAGAACAACATCCCTACCGCCTAGGTCTTTAAACCTGTACATCCTGTGCCTGATTTCCTCCCCCGACTTAAGCTCGAAGAGTTCTAGGGGCTCGATGGTGGGTGTCTCAACCTCCTGAAATCCGTATATTTTGAAGAGCCTTCTTATCTCGCTCTCAATCCTGTTCAGCTTAGCCTTCTCCCTCGGCAGTAGGTTTCGCATGCCTCTCAGCGTAAGCGAGTCTTCTTTCAACCCTATTCTCCCCTAGTCTCCTTGCCCATCAGGAGGGAGGAGAGCATGTAATAAACTATTTCACTCCTCCTATCTACGGTTGCGATTATCAGCGTCTTCCTCAAAGAGTATGCATGCTTAAGTATGTTGTAAAGCTTGGTGACCGGAAGGGGCACGCCTTCAACAACCCCGTAAACAAGATACTTCGCAGGCTTCGAACCGTATTCACCCGCCTCGTAGACTTTGAAATCTATTCCGAAGCCGTAGCCATCTTTAACAACATAACCCTTGTCCCTCAAATCCTTGTATATCAAGTACTTCAGCCAGATGCCGGTATCCTCTTTCTCCGAAAGGCGGAGGTATTCGTGGAAGCCGAGCTGCCTATGCTTCTGATAGAGAGCAAGCTTATCCTGACTCATAAGGTACAGTGCTTCGAAAGGCCTTAGAACTAGTAGGTTGTCTCCGAATCTGAAACCGTATCCCTTGGAGTCAAGCCATTCCACAGCATCCCTGTCCGTAACGCATATTTCGTCACGACTCCTCTTTGCTTGAATCGGGAAGAGCTCTTTATCCTCCATGCTCATTTACCACCGGGTGCTTTACACAAGAGTTCTACGA
Source organism: Thermoproteota archaeon (assembly GCA_038861395.1). Classification (GTDB taxonomy): domain Archaea; phylum Thermoproteota; class EX4484-205; order EX4484-205; family JAAOZP01; genus JAAOZP01. Next base: position 13,635 of record JAWCDE010000012.1, read on the forward strand.
TGTCGAACGGGGTGAATGATGCCTTAATCTTCTCGTTAATAAAGAACTCTGTAATCTTCTCGGTTAAGGAGGTTTCTTCAAGAGGGCTACCCTCCAACATCTTCTCAAAATCCCGTAGCTTCCCGGGTGGCTCAAACATGAAGCTTCCGGAAATACTTACCCTTTCCACATTCCTATCCTTAATCCTCACCCATACCCTTAGGAAGCCGTTCATCAGCCTCTTCGAAAAAAGGAAAGTTTCCCCAGGTATTGCTGAGTGTTTAAGCTGCAAGTAGTTGAGTCGAGTTCTCTCAGATATGCTATTCTTCCTAAGCATTTCCCTGCTTTTCCAAAGATATTTCTTATCGGCAAGCCCAAGCCTGAAAGCGCTTAGTCTGAAATTTAACTCATCCGACAAAACTTCCTTAACCATTTCAAAAACCTGTCCTGCCGAGACCTGTTTCCCCAAAACCTGATCAAGCCCTATACAACTCTCCTTAAGCTTGCTTACCCTCTCCTTAATCAGCTGCTCCTTCGGGAATTTCAGCCCCGCTATCTCCTCATAGCTCCTCTTAAGGTAGAGCACTGTAAACCAGCCGAGGAGACTCTCTTTCTCCAAGTAAGTTACTTCACCCAAGATCTTGTTGAAACATATTATGTAATCATTTGTAACTTGAAAGCTTCTAATACCGTTTCTCTTCAGCAAGAGGCTCATTAGAGAAGCATGCATCTCCTTATACTTCTCATCATTGGGTGCTATAATCCCTATTCCAACTTGGTTCTCGTCGTGAAGCATCACATCCCCGCCGTGGAGTCTGAAAAAGTAGTCAAAATTCTTCTTACGCAAGTAGCTTATTGCAAAATCCTCGTCAGCAATTTGGAAGCATCCTAGGCTAACGCTCTTACCCTTATTCCTATGCACGATTATGATCGGAGCCTCCGGTTTCCTATCTCTAAGGGAAAGGGCTTCGAAAACGGATAAAGCATCCTCAATACGTTTTACCCCGAGATTTAGCATCCTAGCTCTGAGAGTAGCGCTAGAGCCCGATGAAATCACCCTCCTACGTCAAGAACTTTCTCTGGTTGACTTCCACAAGCCTCTTCGGGCTTATTTCTGCTAGCACGTATATCGGCGCACTCGTTTCCTTCTGAAGCCTTTCCCTCCAATCTCTGCCAGTCGCAATAAGGATGAATAAGCCCACTATATTAGCCTTAGCCTTTTCAGCCAGCTTTATTAACGCAACGTCTGTCTCCCCGGTTCTAATAGCGTCGTCGACGATCAAAACCGCGTCATCCTTTTTTAGAGAGCTCTTGGGTATATAAAGGGAGCTGACTACTGCAGAGCTCCCTATTACGTAAGTAGCTTCAAGAAAGTCCTTAACACCAACCTCCTTATGCTTTTTAGCTATTACGAGGTCTGCACCAAGCTCTTCAGCTATGAAAGACGCTAATGGGATGCCGTCTACGGCTGCAGTCATAACTTTATCCACCTTCTTGCCTGCGAACAGCAACGATACTTTCTGGCTGACTAGCCTAAGAAGGTCTACATCCCATATTACGTGAGAAGAATCGAAATAGCCTGATTCGTCTATAACAAGCCTGCTGATTATAAGCTCCTCCAACGGGATTTTCTCGGCGAGAACCTGATACAGCTCATTAACCCTCTCATCGGAGGGGAGCACGTGTCCCTTCGCGTACCTGGCTAAAACAGTAATGGGCAGGCCGGTTATTTGCGAAAGCTCGTGGTAAGTATAATTGTTCTTAACCACATTAAGCAGAGATATGAGATTCATCTTCCTCCTAATCTGCTCTAACCTCGGCCTGCTCATTCCCCCGTAATACGAATCAGTACTCTCTGCTAATTAGCATTTTCATGTAAAAAAACTTACTATCTAGTCTACGCCAGATTACCCACGTAATTGGGAAAAACACTTGTTAAATCCTTAAAAAAGGCCTGTTTATCAAAAATTTTACATAAACTTGTAATTTTAATATAGGTGTTAAATCTCAAGAGGAGTGTTAAAGCACTCAAAACCCAGTTCTACTACTCGTCAACCCTTATTGAGGAACGGGCCCGCTGGGATTTGAACCCAGATTATTACAGCTTAGAGGGCTCGGCGCTTGTTCTGCCGCCATATCCAGGTTAGGCGACGGGCCCGGGATATTAGCTTCTTCGCGAGGTATTAAAATTTTCAGCTTCCGGATGGCTGGAGCCCCGTTTTTATCTAAGGCTTGCGCATTCTTTATTTTTTGAACATGGCCTCTACAATCATTGGGGATTATTCTTTTTTTCACTCTATTAATAGCATTGGTCTACCCGGCTGGGCTGGCGGTTTCTTCCCGGCTGTTTTCTCCAACTCTTCCTTAGGAATATCGTCTTCGCTGAGCAATTCAACTCTGCATTTGAACTCCCTCTCCAAGAAGTCGCGTGCTTCCTCCAGTATTTTACGTTCTCCAATATCCAAGACCTGTTTTAAAACCATCCTGTATTCTCCAGTTATGTTGGGAATATTCTTCACAACCTGTCCTATGAATTTTCCAAGCTCCTCCTTGCTTAAAGCAGCGCCGTGGAGAGTTATCGTCTCTCTTACCTTTTTAGGTTCAATTTGGGCATTCTCAATAATCTCCTTGAAGGCCTTGTTCTTCCATTCTGCAGCAGTTATGATCCTCAGCTTTGTAATAGAAGTCTTGCCCATTGCTTTCAGTATCTGATACGTGTCCTCTATAAGGTTCTCCAAGTACTTCTCTAGCAACAGGGGTTTCTCATCCACTTCAACCGCCTGAGGCCACGGTTGGTTTGCTAGGAGTGTGCCCTTACCCAGCCTACTCCATAGTTCCTCAGCAAGGTGCGGTGTGAAGGGATAGAGCAGGTTGAGCCATGTTTCAACAGCCTCCCTGAGCGTTTTAGAATCCGGTTTAGAAGTTCTCCTCAAGTACCATCTTAAATCATTCCTCAAGCCGTAGAGCGCCTCGCTAGTTGCTTCCCTTATTTCCATGTTCTCCAAGGCTTCGGTGATCTTGTTGACGCGTTCCCTAACAGAGTTCCTTAACCACTCCTCCATGTGACCGTTTCCACCGGAATCCTTTTCCTCTAGCAGTGAGAGAACCTGCCTGTATATGCTTGCCAGCAACTCGATGTTTTTACTCGCCTTCTCACCCTCCCAATTCGGGTCCTCAAGGCCCTCCGCCGCTAGGAGCAGGGTTACCCTAGTAGCGTCTGAACCATATTTCTCGATCGCGTCCCTCAGGGAGATGAATATTCCCTTAGACTTGTGCATCGGCTGCCCTTCTATTCTCAGGAAGCCGTTGACCGCTATCTGCCTAGGCCATTTCTCCTCCGGGAATATGGCCACGTGGTGGAAGATGTAGAATGTTAAATGGTTCGCAATAAGGTCCTTCCCCGAAACCCTTAGGTCAACAGGATACCAATAGTCGAATTCATACCTGAGCCTTTTCAACAGCTCTGATGAAACCCCTGTCTTCTTCTCAACATCCTCCGGAGCCCCCCTTCCCAGCATCACGTAGTCGTAGAATTCCTCTGTAAGGTTCTCAGGCTTTAAAACACCGTTGTTAACGTATTTCGAAACTATGTAGTAAGCCATGTATACCGTAGAGTCGCTTAAAGTCTCTATCATCTGATCGGGGAGCCACGGTACCGGCGTGCCCAATCCGGAGGTTCTTGTAAAAGCCCAGTCCACGTACCAGTTTATGAAGTACACGAAGTTCTCCCTAGCCTCCTTCGGATATATTTTCATCATATCCAAAGCTTTCAAAGCCTTAGCCTTCCAGTCCGGCGAAGAGTATGCTAAGAGGTACTGGTCACTGAGTATCTTAACGCGACACCTTGTTCCACACCTGCATACCACCGGGGAGGGGAGTTCAAGCATCTCATCCCCTGCACTCTTCCTCTTCATCTCCTCGATCACAAGCTCCTTAGCCTTTTGAACCGGGAGATTCGAGAACTCGCCGCAATTACTCAGCGTCACACCCTTGTGAAACTCCTCCTTATAGACGAGGCTCGTAGCCTCTTCAAGCCGGGGGTCAGACTGGTCTCTTATGCCAAGCTCTCTAACAACCTTCTCCGAGGGGTTGGGGCCATATTTCTCTGTAGTTATCATGGATATTGGTTTTATCGACCTTATTTCATCCGGGTCGAGACCGTACTCTCTGATAAGATTCTCATTACGCTTCAAGTCTTCAAGCCCCATGTAGTCGTAGGGAGCATGAGCAGGAACACTATACACAACGCCAGTGCCAATAGAGGGGTCGACGAACGAAGCGGGTAGAACCGGGACAGTTACTCCCGTGAAGACGGTTATGACTCTCTTGCCCACCAGCTCTCTTCCCTTGAACTCCCTTATTTTAGAAACGTTCCTCAACTGGTCTGCAAGCTTCTCTAAAGTCTCTAAACTCACGATCCACTTCTCACCGTCTACATGAGCCTCGGCATAGGTAGCTTCAGGATTGACCCAGACGTTGGTAACTCCGAACACGGTCTCGGGCCTAAAGGTTGCCGCCACCAGATGGGAATCGTCAAGCCTGAACTTCACGAGGTAAAAAGCCTCGGGAAAAACCCCTTCGCCACTAAGCCTATCATGATCACCAGTAGGGCTCTTATCTCTGGGACACCAGACAACGGGGTGAACCCCCTTAGTGATATACCCGTTTTTAAGCAGTTTCAAGTATTGCCACTTAACGAAGGTGCTAAAGCCGGGGTTTAGGCTCGTCGTATGAAACTCCCTACGCCAGTCTATTGCCAAACCATAATCCTTCAGGGCTGCACGATTCTTCTCAGTATAATACCTAGCGAGATAGACAGGATCCTTGAAGCGCTCTATCTCCTCCCTGGGAACACCATCCATCTTCTCAAGTATTTCAATGGTCTTCTGGTCCCCCCTCCTTATCCTATCCGAAATACCTGCTATAGTTGTCCCAGTCCAGTGGAACGCGAAGGGGAAGAGCACGTTGAACCCCCTTTTACGCTTGTAGCGTACGATGACATCTAATCGCGTTAAGGTGTATGCAGTTCCTAAATGGACAGGCCCCGACATGTATGGAAAGGGGAAGGTTACGAAGAACTTCGGCTTAGATGGATCTGGCTCGGCTTCGAAAACTTTCTTCTCCTCGTATGCGTTCTGCCATTTCTTCTCTATGCTTGAGAAATCGTATTTTAATTCCTCCAATGTTTTAGTTTTAAGCTACTGGCAATATACTTAAGATTTACTACTGCCTATTGTATTTCACTGTAAGGCTTTGATAGCATTGGCTATTATAGGTATTGCCTTAGTTCTAAACGTTTCAAAATCTACTCTGGTTGCCAGGCCTCCCTTAGCAAAGTTCTTTCTTCCACCAGCACCTCCACCCACCCCAATTTCCTTCACGACTTGTCTTGAAAGCAGGGCGCAATCAACACCCTTTCTCAAAGCAGCGTCTCCTGCAAAAATTACAAATTGAGTTGTAGGAGTACTTGTTGCTAACAATACTATGGCATTAGGTTCCTTTTTTGAGACTTTCTCTCCGAGAACTATCAGATGGTCTACATCGAGTTCATCAGAACTATAGAACACGATCTTAAAACCAGCCTCTTCAGGAGCCTTAGAAACCAATTGGTCGGCGAGGGCGTCGAGCTGGTTCTCCATCATTTTCTCAACCTTCTTACTGAGGCTTTTCAGCTCAGTCTTGATTCTCTCAGCCTCCTCCAGAACCTTATCCCTTGGCACGCCAAGGATCCTTTCTAAATTGGAAAGCCTGTTCTCCAGAGACTTAACGTAGTCGAGTGAAGAGAAGCCTGTTCGAAAAACTATTCTCTCTACGCCGTCCTGGATCCTGTCGACTTTAACTATCTTCACAAGCCCCACGTCGCCAGTCTTATTCACATGAAGGCCTCCACACGCCTCTGCGTCGAAACCGTTTATTTTAACGATCCTTAGCTCCTTTCCCGGAACCGCGCCCCCCTGGTATATTCTGAACCCATACTCCTTTTCCGCAACCGTCCTGGGTAAAACACGTATCTCAACATCGATGTTCGCCAAAGCAATCTCGTTAGCCTTGCGCTCTATCTTCTCTATCTCCTCATCGGTAAGCGGGAGCGGGTGAGTGATGTCTAGCCTGGATTCTACAACATCCTTCTGCGCACCAGCCTGCCAAACATGGTTCCCAAGCACCATCCTAGCTGCAGCATTTATCATGTGAGTCGCCGTGTGCGCCCTCCTGAGTTGGAGACGCCTCTCAGCGTCAACGATCATTTTTACAACACTACCCTCATTTGGAACAGGGCCTTCGACGAAGTGGATTATCCGGTTGTTAACGATCTTAACGTCTTTCACAAAGGCCTCCTTCCCGTTGAAAACGATTTTACCGTTATCAGCAGGCTGGCCCCCTCCCTCGGGGTAGAAGATAGTCTTGTCAAAAACAATCTTGTCTTTGAAAACACCAAGCACCCTGGCCTCTGATTCGAGTAGGTTAGGATCCTCGTAGTATTTTTTGACGGTCTCGGGGAAAGCCTTTTCGTCGAAGCCTATGTTAATGCTTTCCTCCTCCAATCCCTTCGGCTGCTTATGCCTTGAAGCAATCATGCTGTAGAAGTCTTCCGGAATCTTGATTTCAACCCCCTTCTTAGACGAGACGTCCGCAACCTGCTCCGGCGTAATTCCGTGAGAATCGTAGAGCTCAACAAGCTTCTCAACACTTATAGGTCTATTCTCTTTAAGAAGCGCCTCAACCTGTTTCACACCTTCGTCAACACTCCTCCTATACTTCTTAAGCTCTATCTCGATGAGGTTTAGAATACTGTCTTTAAGGCTCAGTAGGCTTGGGAAATCCCTACCCCAGTACTCTAACTCCCATGAAGCAAGGTCGAGCAGCAGGCTGTTCGCGTCAAGTCTATCCAGAACCCTGGCAGTCTTTCTTAAGAGTAGTCTAGCTAAGTATCCGACTCCAGTATTGGATGGAACCACTCCTTCTGAGAGAATGAATACTAGGCTCTTAACATGGTCTAGAGCTCTGAAAACGTTCTCCATGGTTTCAAGCCTATTTGCAAAGCCCTCTGGAAAACCGAGTCTCCTAACAAATACCAGCTTCTCCTCCGGCTTCAAAAACTTATTTTCAGAAGTGGAAACAGCGATCGCATACTCTTTGAGAAGCTCTGGGGGCAGCTCTATATCACTGGCGCGAGAAACTTTTTGCAAGAGCTCCCCGTAGAAAGCATGGAAACCGGTTGGAGCACCTGTGAGAAGCCACGTTATCCTCTCCATACCGTAACCAGTGTCGACAGTACGTATTGGAAGCTCCGTTAGAGAGCCGTCGGAGTGAACCTTATACCTCATGAAGACGAGCGTCGCAACTTCTAAGCCGTGGGAAATAACTTCGAAGCAGGGCCCAGCGTTACCGCCGCCGCTCCAAGAGCTTTCTACGAAAGTCAAGTCCTCGCCCTTAAGCCCCATTTCACGCGTGAAGAATTCGAAACCATACCTTACAGTATCCTCCTTCCAGTAGACCTCATTACCCTCGCTGTTGAAAGCATGGTGACCACCCATTTCGAAAATCGTGAGATGCCTGCCTATAGTCTTGCCAACCATATCAACGTCGACAAGCCTTATGCAAGGTTGAGAAATCACGAGCGGATTAGCCGGTGGCGGTATAATACCCTCAGTAACGTAGGGCTGGAAGTCGACAATACTCGCATCAGTAAGGTAAAGATCGCTCCTCCACCTGCACACAACGGGATAGGGAGAGATAACCTCGTGACCCCTATCCTTGAAAAATCCTAGGAACGAATTCCTAACCTGACTCAACTCATCAATTCTTCTACCAACCCTCTTACCTATGAAAGTGTATGGCGAGCATGGAGATTCGCCGCAATTGTCCCGAGAAGTATCGAGTGTCCAGAAAAACCTTCCGCATTTAACACACATCTTCCTATAGAAACCACTTTTCTTCAGAAACTCGAGTCGGTACTCATCCTCGCTGAAACCGTGCTTCATGTCTTCGCCACCAGAGTTGAGAAGCAAGCACGATTTATGTCTTCCTTATAAAAATTCGTTGAATACTTATCCCAAGCTATAACCGGATATTTAGGAGGCGGGGGATTATGTAGTATTTTCTATAGGCTTATTTTCACTATATACATCACAAGATCATCGTTAAAGTGCCTATCGAGGAAAAATTAAAATAAAAGCGAACAAGGGAGAAACCGTAAGGCGAGGTAGCTCAGCCTGGGAGAGCGCCCGGCTGAAGACCGGGGTGTCGTCGGTTCAAATCCGGCCCTCGCCATAGTTTTAAACAAATCATCTTCTGGCCTAATACATACTCGGCAATTTTATTCCACTAAGTAGTGGTTATAAGCCAAGTAATTAGAAGGAGATCAAGTATTCATCAAGTGAAAATGGGCCGACCCGGATTCGAACCGAGACCACCGCCTCTCCTACTTTCAACAAGTCGTAAGAGCGGCATCCTACCGTTAGACTATCGGCCCTTGTTAAAAAATTGTTTTCAAGCTTTATATTCTTTTCTCCTATTAGAGCTCTCTTACTTGACCCGAACCGTATACAATGTATTTTGTCGTAGTTATCTCTCTTAATCCCATTGGCCCTCTCGCATGAAGCTTCTGTGTACTTATTCCAACTTCAGCGCCGAAGCCGAATTGGCCTCCGTCCGTGAACCTTGTGGAAGCGTTAACATAGACTGTGGAGGAGTCTACTAGGCTTGTGAACAATTCTGCATCCTTCAGATTGCCTGTTATTATAGCGTCTGAATGCTTAGACCCATACTTGTTTATGTGGTTTATCGCTTCCTCAACACTGTCAACAACTTTTACTGCAAGCGTCAGATCCATGTATTCCTCATACCAGTCTTCTTCAGTGGCTTCTAACAGAGACGGGGCTATCTTTCTGCTTCTTTCACAGCCCTTCATCACAACGTTGTATGTTTTCAAAACATTCACGAGTTGTGGAAGGTATTTCTCAGCTATCTTACTGTGTATCAGGACTTTACGGACTGCGTTGCATACTGCTGGCCTCTGAACCTTAGCGTTAACTATTATCCTGTTCGCCATCTCAAAATCAGCATCCCAATTTACGAAGATGTGGCAGTTACCGGCTCCGGTTTCAATAACCGGTACGAGCGAGTTCTCCCTGACGAACCTGATGAACTGCGCACTGCCGCGCGGGATTATCACGTCTATATACCTGTCTTGCCTAAGTAATGTTTTGACAAGCTCCCTGCTAGGGTTCTCTATAAGCTGTATTGCATCAGGGTCGATTAAGCCCTCTACGGCTTCGCGCATCAGCTTCACAAGAATCTTGTTGGAGTTTAATGCCTCCGACCCTCCTCTCAAGACGACAGCGTTCCCAGCTTTAAGAGCAAGCCCAGTGATATCCACGGTGACGTTCGGCCTTGCCTCGTATATTACTCCGATTACCCCAAGAGGCACTCGGACTTTCCTTATCTCTAGACCGTGTCTAGTTCTCCACCCTTCGACAATCTCTCCAACAGGATCTGGTAGGGAGGCGACTTGGCGTAATCCCTCCACCATTTCCCTAATCCTCTTCTCGTTGAGGAGGAGGCGGTCTATGAAGGCTGGGGAAGCCCCGCTATTCTTCGCTGCCTCAACATCCTTCTTGTTTTCCCTAAGTATCTCGTCAGAATTGTTCTGTAGTTCCTCAGCCATTTTCTCTAATGCGGCGTTTTTAACGGGAGTCGGGGTAATCCCCAGTTTTATAGATGCTTCCTTCGCCCTCCTGGCTTTTTCAACAACCTCGTCCTCTATGCTCAATGCGCGTAAATGCAAAAAACTTCTTTAAGACTTAAACCTTTTGCGTAACGGTTTAACTACGGTTCCGACGTTCTCGCCGTTAAGAATCTTCGTTATAATATTCTTTTTAAGACCGTTGGCTATTACAGTTGTAACGCCGGCTCTTGAAGCTATTGCAGCAGCTTGAAGCTTAGAGAGCATCCCACCCCTGCCCAGCGAGCTTGAGGATCCAGCATAGGATAGAATCTTCTTATCCACCCCTCTCAGCTCCCTTACTAGCTTAACACCGTTTTTAGTCGGCATCATGAATCCATCCACATTCGTCAACATTATGAGGAGGTCAGCCCTTACTTTCGAAGCGATTATTGCTGAAAGCCTGTCGTTGTCTCCAAACCTCACGGAATCAGGCACATACGGGTTTATTGGAATCAGCTCCTTAACCGATATAGCGTCGTTCTCATTAATAATCGGTATCACACCGCGCTCTATTAATGCAGAAAGAGTCCTCCAGAAGTTTTTATAACGGTACTGATTGGCAAGGTCTTCCTCCGTAAGGAGTATCTGAGCGACGTTTACACCATACCTGTTAAAGTATTTTGCGTACAAAGCCATTAAGCTTGGCTGACCCACTGCGGCACAGACCTGTTTCATCGTAAGCTTAAGGGATCCAGGTGTAGCGTTTATCCCAAGTCTCGACAACCCTGTTGCAATAGCTCCAGAAGTCACTATAATGAGCGATTTCATTTTACCCCTGTTCTCCGAGATTTGCCGTACTATTTCCTTTACTCTGCTCGAGCTAATCCAGCCTCTGGAATTTGTTAGAACACTCGTGCCGATTTTAATGACGACGTTCTGCTTCCCGTATGCCAATTGGGGCATTGCCAATAAAATAAAGCAGATATTTAAGTAATACTCTTTGAAAACCTGGGATGTTATTTCTTTAAACCGTATTTTGCCTTTATCTCCTCGTCTGCTCTCTTAAACTCCTCATACGCTATTCCAAGAAGATCCGTGAGGTTTTTTATCATCTCTATCTTCTTCTCAACACTCATACCCTTAGAGTCGAAAACAGCATACAATGCGGCTTCGTGGCAGTGCTTACGTGGGATGAAAAACTTAACCTCGACTCCGGTTATTTCCCTCGCCTTTCTGGCAATCTCCTCGCCAAGCTCGTATCTCTCTATCACATCCTTGAAATCCGTATTCTTATACTTTGACCAGTTTCCCTTGTCAGCGAGTTCCATAACAATCTTATCAGCGTCATCACCACGCTTGTGATCTATGCTTATTGAAGAGTGTACGCGGAAAGCTTCGTATGCGACTGTTACTTTACCGTCTTCTGTTTCAAAGACCATTACGTATGGTTCTCCACGCGTACGCACCATCCATTTAGCACTTCCTCCCTCAAACCCTGGGAATCCTGAGGGGATTTCATAAGAACACCAGGTTGAAGTCCAGCTTTTCAGAAGCTCTGAAACAGCTTTAGCGAATTCTTCCTCTTCAGGAAGGATTCCTCTCTTACGCTTATCTTGGATCTGCGCCCTCCATTTTTCTAATATTTCACCCTCATTCTTCGAAATCTCGGCGAATGCTTTAGAGAGGGCGAGCCATGCTTTCCCTATTTTCTCTATCTTAGCATCATCGCTCAAACTCCTTCCATCGAAGCTTGCGTAGAAGAAAGTGTTTTTCCCGGGTGGAGTAGGAAGAACATGCTTGATTTCAATACCCGCTTGAGCACTTGCGTTTCTAGCTATCTCATCGCCTTTTTCAAGGATTTCGATTATTCCACCCAGCTCATCCCTGTACTTACTCCAACTACTCTTATCCTGAAGAGATTCTAGGAGCTCATCCCTTTTCTTAGCAAGCGCCTTGTAATCGAGAATATCCGCATACTTCTCCTTATCCAGCAGGTAATCCCAGAGCATGTCGCCGACATGTGCAGCAGGACCATATCCGGCGACGATTTTACCATCCGTAGTCTCATATGCTTCAAACGGCTCGTAATCAGTCTCAGCGTTTACACTCCAAACTATCTTCTCGTTGAAAAACCCTTGGTCACGAGGCATTTCAGTTATGACATCCCTAAGACCCAAGTCGTCAGACAAATGCTTCTTAAGCTTCTCCAGGAAGTCTTCTCCAACCAATTCTCCTTAGCAATACAAATAGAAGACGAGTTATTTAAGGATATTTGAATCCAATTCTTTAAGAACAATAATATGCAGAAAAAGCCAGAAACACTCTCTAAGTCAGCCCACTGTAAAGCTCGTAGTTAATCCGCCTACTGTCACGAGGAAAACGCCTTTTTCAACTATTTTCTCAGGCCCATCTGTGTATAGGCCCAGTTCGGAGACAGGTATTGAGAAGGTTATAGTCTTCGTCTCACCCGGCTCAAGCATTATCTTCCGGAACCTGTATAGTTTTTTAACCGGTGCTGGCAGACTGCTCTCAACATCGCTGATATAAACCTGGACTACTTCACTACCGCTACGAGAACCCGTGTTTCTCACACTAACCTGGATGGTTATAGTGTCCCCCACGCCGGGGTCTCTTGGGCTAATGGTCAGGTTAATATATTCGAAAGTCGTGTAGCTGAGGCCGTATCCGAATTCGAAGAGAGGATCATAGTCTTCACCCGGGAGCCTATCATAGTTTATGGGTTCTTGCGCAGTAGACCTAGGCCAAGAGCGTGGGAGCTTCCCACTAGGATTGTAGTCCCCGAACAAGACGTCTGCAACACCTTGACCTTCTGTTCCGGGGAGCCAAGCCATGAGGAACGCGCTCCATTGCGAAAGCCTAGACTCTATTCCCGTCAGAGGCCTGCCCGCAACCATTATCACGACCGTAGGTGTTCCCGAGGCAACTACTCTATCGATTATCTTAAGCTGCTCCTCGGGAAGGTCGAGGCTCTCCCTGTCGCCGTAGAACTCTGCATAAGGAGTTTCACCGACCACGACGATCCCGACGTCGTAGGGACCGGATATCTCGCTAGCATCTTCGTCGAATATTATCCTAGTTTGTGGAGAAACCGCTCTCCTAATGGCTTCAAGTATGGTTGTGCCAACCGTCGTGCTCCCACTACTCCCCTGCCATGTTATCGTCCATCCTCCACACTGGTTTCCAATATCGTTCGCATTAGGGCCGGCGACGTAAATAGTGCTCACATTCTTAGGTATTGGAAGAACACCGTTATTCTTCAATAACACTATGCTTTCGCGAACCGCTTGTCTAGCAACCTCTCTATGAGCAGCATTGCCGACAATCGAGGCCAGGTTCTCATCAACATACGGTTTCTCGAAAAGACCGATGCGGAATTTTGTTACGAGAATTCTGTAAACAGCCTCGTCTATCCTACTAATCGGAATCTCTCCGCTATTAACCAGGTCTTTAAGCACCGTCTGGAACTGCCTCCAGCTTTGCGGAACCATCGCCATATCTATCCCGGCCTCTATGCTTTTCTTAACAGCCTCCCTATAAGAGGGGTCGACTTGACCTATTGCCTCCCAGTCGGAAACCAGGAGCCCCTGAAACCCAAGCTCCCCTCTTAAAACGTCTGTTAGTAAGAATTTGTTGCCATGCATTTTCTGACCGTTGATACTGCAGTATGAAGCCATTATCGACCCCACTCCAGCTTTAACAGCCCCCGCGAAAGGCTCGAGATGCTTCTCTCTGACTATTCGCAGAGGAGTTTTACAATCACCCTGGTCCCTACCGTTCTCCGTCCCCCCGGAACCCATGTAGTGTTTAGCCGTGGCCAAGACAGTATCGTCCCGGTCTAATCCGGCTCCCTGGTATCCTCTAACCGCACTAATAGCCATCGTTTTAACTAGGTAAGGATCCTCGCTGAAAGACTCGTAGGTTCTGCCCCAGCGGTCATCCCTAGCCACGTCGATACAGGGTGAGAAAGTCCATCTTATGCCAGTGGCCCTCACTTCTATCGCAGTAATATGAGCACACTCCTCTACGAGCTCAGGGTTCCAAGTTGCACCCATCCCAACATTGTGCGGGAAAATTACTGCATTGTAGACATTGTTATGACCGTGCACAGCGTCGATACCGTACAGAATCGGAATTCCGAGACGCGTGTTTTCAACAGCCTGTCTCTGAAACGCGTTATACATCCTAGCCCAGTTCCATGGAATGTTTGGGTCTGGACAGGAACCACCGCCGCTGAGCAGCCCGCCCAAATAGTATGTTGATATGTCTGAAATACTGCTTATCGACTGACGGTCTACGAGAGTCATCTGGCCGATTTTCTCTTCAAGAGTCATGCGGGAAAGAAGGTCAGCAGCCCTCTCCTCGGGCGTGAGGTTCGGGTTACGATAGGGGGCTTCCTCAGGAGGCGGTGGGGGAGCGGGAGGAGGCTTAGTCGTTGAGGAGAACCAGAGGTAAATGCATAATGCTGTTACAAACAGGATAATAACTCCCGCTGCGACCTCTCTCCTCCTGTTCTTTTCTTCAGAACTCTTGGACGAGACTAAAAAGAGGGTTAATAACATTAGGCCCCCGCTCATAGCCATGCCCATGAGAGCACCCGTAGAGCTTAGCGCCGTCTTAAACCCTAGAGAGAAGACTAGTGTCGAAGGCAGGATAAGGATTAGGAAGTTTCTTAACCCCTTCATTTAACATCCTAGAGAAACATCATCTGCTTTTATTTAACTGTTGGTGGACTAACAAGCGCGTCTAAATGCCTGAATCAAACAATAGTTTAAACTTGCAGGTTGAATCCTATTCAATCACATTGCTTAATGAACGGGTGTTAAACAGAATCCAAATTAGCGGCATGCGAGAAGAGTGCGGAGGGTGGGATTTGAACCCACGAACCCCTGCGGGACGAGGTCCTGGGCCTCGCGCCTTTAACCAGGCTTGGCGACCTCCGCGATTCTCTAAGTGGCGGAGAGTATTTGCATTATGAATCTAATAAATTTTGCCAATCGAGTTAACTCTTATTCACGTTATCATGCCCTCTTTCCTCAGGAAGCCGACCAGCTCCTCCTCTGTTTGGAAGATTTTCGTAGAGTAATAGTTGAAAAACGGGCTTTCCGGGCCTTGGAATACTACAAACACCTTCTTGTTATTGCTGAAGCCATAGTTCATTTCAGATAGGACTCCCGGGGACATTATTGGTGAGAAATAGTATACCACGAGGAAATCGCTCTGGTCGATAAGCTGGTAATCCCTCGCAACAATCTGGTCAAGCAGGTCTTCAACAACCTCCTCCATCTCCCTTACGCTGATTTCGCATCCATTGTCCCCTAGTATTAGACTGTCCCTGCCCAAGGCCTTTGCCTCTTTAAGCTTCTCGATGAGCATCGCATCCTCTATTTCCCCGGGGTCGAAGACTGTTAGCCCTAGTCCTCTTAGCTTCTCTTTGAAAACATCCTTGTTCGCAAGACCCGCCTCTCTATTCTCAAGGTGCGTTATGGGATAACTAAGATATGCTTTTTTAGATCTGGGGTTGAAGGCTAGATTGAAAAGAGTCTCGCTGGGGGAAGAAGAGGGAATTATGTAAAAGGGTTTCCCCCTGTAGTCTGCTATCGATTTCGTTAATAGTATTTCCTCATCCCTCCACACAAGGATATCTTTTAGTGTTAAACGCCCTCTCCATTGAGAGGAGTGCTCAAGCCTGTTTTTTATTGAAAGAACAGAATCCGATATTGTAACGAACATATCGGGAGATAGCTCGTTAAGATAATGGAAGTCGAATGCTTGGAAAACGTGCTTCTTCCACCTGAAGCAGGCGTGCGTACTTATCATTATGTTCTCATGGTTCTCCGATTCTCTTATTATCTGCTCGAAGACCGTTGCCCTCAGGAAGTTGAGAGAAGACGGGGATAGGTCAAGTATCTTATCCTCCTTAATATCCATGCCGAGCTTCCTAGATGTTTCGAACATCATACTCCCCACGGAGAAAAGCCTAATCTCAATCCCCTTCTTTCTTGAGAAGTCTATGAATTTCCTTAAGTACTCCTCTCTGCCGCTACCACTGATGCCTGTAGCCACTATTCTCAAATTCCCTCATGATTTTCCTCAGGCAAGTTTATTTAAAGAGCTTTACTCTAAACTTTTTAAAAAGCAACTCGTTATTTGTTAAGAGGATTAGTTTAAATCCCACTATTCAAACTCTGAAAAGAAGGTATGAGAGTGATAATAGTCAAAGACTATGATGAAATGAGCATAAGGGCTGCGAGGATAATTGCTGAACAAGTGAGGAGGAAGCCTAATTCCGTGCTCGGCTTAGCCACCGGGAGCACTCCCTTAGGAACCTACAGGGAGCTTATTAGAATGCACCGGGAGGAGGGGTTGGACTTTTCTAAGGTGACTACCTTCAACCTCGACGAGTACTACGGGCTTGCACCAGACCATCCTCAAAGCTACCACTACTTCATGTTTGAAAACTTCTTCAAGCATGTGAACATAAACCCGAAGAACATCCATATCCCTGACGGGCTCGCTAAGGACGTTAAGGCTTTCTGCGAAAAATATGAGAGGGAGATTAAGAAAGCAGGGGGAATAGACCTCCAACTCCTAGGAATAGGGAGAGACGGCCACATAGCGTTCAACGAACCAGGCTCCTCGTTAATGGGGAGAACAACTCTCATAGCTCTTGCTGAGGAAACAATAAAGGACAATGCTCGTTTTTTCAAGAACGAGGAAGAAGTGCCCAGGCTAGCGATAAGCATGGGGTGCGGCACCATTATGGAGGCGAGGAGAATACTGCTCCTGGCTGATGGTGAGAACAAGGCTGATGCCATCGCAGCCACTGTAGAAGGGCCCGTGACCTCCCAGATCACTGCCTCAATACTACAAATGCATCCGGATGTAATAGTCATCGTCGACGAAGCGGCTGCATCGAAGCTTAAGAGAAAAGAATACTATAAGCATGTAGAAAGGGCGCTCGGGGAGAAAATGTTTTAAACTTCTGCAGCCGCTTGAAGCCTCCACTGGTTAAACCAATCCGGATCATATTGTCTGTCTATCGTAGCCTGGGGCTCTATCAAGATCCATCTTCCGGGCGATAAGCCGATACTTGTCAAATCCTGATAGTAATGGAAGCCGTAGGGGCTGAGATTATCCAAGCGTATGAGAACCATCGCATGCTCCACTGTCCCGTTTGTAAATATTCCAATTGCCGAATTTATCCCGGCTTTCTCAAAAAACGCAGCAGCCAAGACCGCGTAGTCGTCGCAATCACCAGATCGGAATGCAAGCGTTTCCAGAGGAGCTAGAAACTTGTTCTTGTAATCGTTTTCATAATGGATATTTTTGTTTATGAAATTCAGAATCTTCTCAACTCTTTCGACATAGGTATCAGTATCTCCAACACCTGTGAGTTTAAAGACCTCGCTCATCTTACGCATCGCCACAACATAGCTGTACTCGCCTGAGAGCTCGTAGAAACGCTCTTCTAAAGTCGGCCAGTACATTCTGCCAAGGCTATGCTTCGCAAGCTCAACCATTAATCTAACCTGCTCAGAATAAGAATCCCGTTCTCTCCAAGGAGCATCTTTTAAAGACCTCACTTCATCATAATAGTCTTCAAGCAAGTGGTTAATCCTAAGCGCTTCCGAAACCTGATATTGGAAGAGAATATCATTGTACGATTCCCTGAGAGAAGAGACCTCCCCCTCTAGTTGGTCGATGCGAAGAAGCAAGCTATCCCTCATTGACTTTAAGCTTGATAATTCTGAATCTAGCTTCAGGTAGTTTTCCTCAAGCCTTTGATATTCCGACTTCAGATCGGAATATTCAAGCTGTAAATTGATATGACGGAAAGCTATCAGCACTAGGAACGAGG
Organism: Thermoproteota archaeon; assembly: GCA_038861395.1. Taxonomy (GTDB): domain Archaea; phylum Thermoproteota; class EX4484-205; order EX4484-205; family JAAOZP01; genus JAAOZP01. The sequence goes on from JAWCDE010000012.1 coordinate 31,160, forward strand.
CTAGGATTCCTACGATGATTGAAAGTATAATCTTCGACCTGTCGCGTCGGCGATATCTATACTCTGGAAACACGCCGTAGATATGCTCAGCACTCATCCAGAGGCCCTCCTTATCTGGCGTATTCTCACGATGTGCACAGGCTCGTCGCGGAAACCGTAGGTTAAGACGGCAATAGTGTTCTCAGGCACCTCCTTCAATTTGGAAAGCTTAGCTTCCAATTCGTTTATACCAGCCTCATACTCGGACGCTGATACCCCGATTGTCTCCACGCCGCGTGTAAGCATTAACCTCCTGAGCGTCTTCACATTGGGAGAGGCGGAGACTATCCTGCAATCAGGCTTGAAGCTAGCTATCCTTTCAGCCGTCTTCCCGGATTTCGTGAAAACACCTATCATGGCGCCGAGGGACTCCGCCAACGAGACTATTCCGAATGCAAAACGGTCACCTACGCTGCTCTCTCCAGTAATCATCCTCCTGAAGGGTTTTATTTCAGACTCATACCTCTCAATTATCCTTGAAAGCCAGGAGACCGTTTCAACAGGGTATTTGCCTATGGCGGTCTCTCCGGTAAGCATCAGCACGTCAACCCCTTGAGATAGCGCTAAAACCACGTCGACGATCTCGCTTCTCGTCGGGACAGGGCTATCGATCATAGAGCCTAACAATTGGGTAGCGACTATCACAGGCTTGCCCTTGTTGACGCATTTTTTAACAATCGCCTCCTGAAGAGAGGGAACATCCTCTAAAGGAAAATGCATCCCAAGGTCTCCCCTAGCAACCAAGATTCCGTCGGCAGCGTCGATTATCTCATCCAGCTTCCTGACTCCGATTGGAGTTTCTATCTTAGCCACTATCCCCATCTCCTTCGCACCTAGCGAAATCAATATGCCTCGTAGAGCAGCAATGTCTTCAACACACTTAACATAGCTCAAACCTATGTAGTCGAAATCGTTCTCAACAGCAATCTTGACGGCGCGAACCTCTTCCTCAGTAATAGACGGCAGGTCTAGATCTTGGCCTTGAATCACAATGGCCTTCCTAGAAGTAATCACTGCATCCGTTAGAGCCCTCATCAATATTTCAGAACCGGGGGCTGATTCGACTCTAAACGCAACCCTGCCATCATCCATTAGAATAACGTGGTCTTTCCTAATAGCCTTGAAAGCCTCCTCGTTAGGCAACGGTATCTTCTTATCCAACCCGCCCATGGACTCGGCAGCTTGAACAATCCTAACCGTTTCGCCTGCTTTCACTTCAACAGGAGCCTTCAAATCCCCAAGCCTAACGCTAGGGCCACGCAAGTCTCCCAGAAGCGCGAAGTGCTTGCCTAGCTCAGCCTCCACACTCCTAACAAGCCTAGCTGTCTCCACCCACTCCTCAGGCGAGCCGTGGCTAAAATTCACCCTGAAAATGCTCGCCCCAGAAAGCGCCATCTCCCTTATAATGCTCCTAGACCTTGACGAATGGCCTATGGTGACGGCTATCCTAGTCTTCATCAACCAGAGCGCTGCACCGCTTTAAATAAGCATTGTTCATAATTGATAACCATAAAAATAAGTAAGAAGGGGTTTTACAAAATTTCAAAAATACATGAATAATAAGCGCCACGGGCAGGATTCGAACCTGCGTGCCCCGAAAAGGGGCATCGGGTCTCTTACCATGCTAAGATCTCGAGCCCGACCCATTTGTGGGAAAGGCTTTTCCACTCTGGCACCGTGGCGCCGATTCGATACTTAGGCATCCAAGACTGATAAATTTTTCTCATAATTGATTTAAACCATCATTAAAAGCAAAAAGAAGACTCATTAAACTGCAATAATGGATGATTGTAAGCTAATAGTAAGATGCTAAGAAAAATAAGTAATCTCTAGAGGAAATCCAAGCGGATTCTACTAGCTTAAATCTTCTAAGATCTTTTCGAACATTGTCTTAGTTCTGGAACCCATCCTTTTACCGTTTCCCAGACGTATTTCAGATTCGCGCCAAAATACTCATGAATACCCTTATCTCTCATTCCTCCACTCTCCTTCAACATCTAAGATCAAAAACTTTATCCTATTATTTTCAACTTCGATTGCTAATTTCATTGTTAGCCTAGTTTTTCCGCTTCCAGTAACTCCATAGAATGCGAAATGGTAAGATAAAAATTCTAATGGAAGGTGAAACTTATTGTCGTTTAGGGTAGTTCCGAGAAATATTCCATTCGCGCTTAAAAGATTTGGAGAATTCATGAAACTTGCCAATGGCGATTTGCAGTAGGAATAGAAGCCAGATTCTGTTTGAGTAAGTCTTCCGCATGTTAAGCAGATGGAAAGCCTCATGTTTCTAAAAAGTTTTGAAAAAAGACGATGAATTGTGCGGCGAATATCATTGAAAAAATAAGCGTTGAAAAAGTAAAGGCATTTAAACCGATGTTGTAAATAAATCATTAGGGTCGAATGTCTCAGGAAGCTTTGAAGACGAAGAAATACTGGTTTACCGAGGATGATTTACTTGTATCAATAGACTGGGATTACTTTGAGTCTCTCCCGAACAGGGTTAAGCTAGGCTTAGAGCTCTATATGGAGGGCAGGGTATCCATTGGAAGGGCTGCTGAAATAGCTGGGCTATCTTTCAGAGAGTTCGACGAGCATAGGGCTAGGGCCAGAATACCCATAAGGGGACCAGACGATTAGCATGGTTGTCTCTAACGCTACGCCTCTCATATACTTAGCTAAGGCCAATCATCTTTCCCTCTTAAGAAAAACATATGGGGAAGTCCATGTTTGTACCGATGTTTGGAGGGAAGTTATCCGATTTCTCTAGCCGGCCCTGTTCCTAAAGATATTCCGATCATCTTGCAAGCTAGGACAGAAGGATGGTTGAAAATAAGAGACGTGGAGACTGTGGAAGCGATAGCGATAAGAGATGAGTTATTAGCCCAGGGGTTTGGAAGAGGAGAATCAAATTCGATAGCCCTAGCGAAAGAGCTGAACACTCTGCTGCTTGCAAACGATGAGGATGCGATCAAGGCTGCGAAAAAGTATAAAGTTGAAACGAGGTGGGTAACTGAAATACTACATGATGCCTTAAAGAATAGAGGCATAAACTCCTTGGAAGAATATATTCAGATTCTTGATGCTTGCATAGCTGAAGGGCTTCACATCAGTAGGAAGCAGAGGGAGAAAGCAATAGAAATAGCTAAGAAAATAATATGAGCATTTGTTCATTAGCTTTTTCTTTCAGACTAAAACATGCTCATGCATTGCTCAATTCTCCAGGGATCATTCGAGACTTATTTCGTGTAGGCTGTTTCTTCAATAGTTTAAGCATTTCGTCCACTCCAATTATCTTTATCCCTCTGAATTCTTTAAGAGCCAACAGATGCTTATCTCCAGAAACTATATAATCTGCCTTGCCGTCAATAGGCTGTGTTAATTACGATACCCTCATCAGGGTCCTCCTTCACCGCTTTTAGCTTGCTTCTTACCCTTACGATTCTCCCAAGGTTTAAAATGAAGCTCGTTAATTCATTTTGTTTACTTTTGTCGAGCTTGAATTTTTCTCTGGCTATAACCCTTTGAAATTCCTCTATCATCTCCTTTGAAATGATTAAATCTATTTTGCCATTTAAAACATAATTGATGAGAAGCCTTGATTTTCCAACATGAACCATAGCAGAAACCAGGACATTTGTGTCAAATACCGCTTTCCTCATTAGATCATCTTTTCTTAGACTTCCTGGCAGCTTCTATTTCTCTCCTTACTTCCTCTTCAGTCAGCCTACCGTACTTCCTATTTCTCTCTTCTATTATTCTCTTAATCCTCTCCCATTCTTCCTTCAGGTCGGGCACGTACAGCTTCTTCAAAACAATCGTATCTTGATAACCGTAAACGAGCAGTTTTGTTTTTGGCTTAAGCCCAAGTTTATTCCTTATGGCCTGAGGTATAACAACTTGTCCTTTCTGGCTCACCGTGGTTATATCAGGTTCGGTCATATTTTACCACTTGTAATATAATCTTACTTTCATACTTATAAGCTTAACGTAGTACTATTTCTTTATATTTGTTTTTTCTCCTGAAGCTGCTTGAACCATAAGACCCCTCTCAGGATAAGACAACAGAGCAATCCACTTAATCACCAAACCTTTTCACGATTTTCGCAATTCTCGCAGAGAAGCATTCTGCTCATGACTCCCTGCCTCCACACTTCAACTCTTCTTACGTGGTTAAAGCAGAAGACTTTCTGGCATCTCTCGCACACTCTATAGCAGTAAGCGCAAGTCCTCTTTCCGCAAATGTTGCATTTTCCTTCTATCTGGTCTCTCCTAACTATTGACTTACAAATCTCACATTCAAAGAGTTCATCATGAATCTTCCACACGATGCTACTCAACGTTTAGAGAACATGAGTTTTTCGCTCGTTCTTTTAAGAGAATTGCGCCTTACAAAAACTATTTAAGTAAGAAAGTAAGAATTCAGTTTATGGCAAAGGAGAAGCTGGATGTCATTGTCGTTAGCAGCAAGGGCCAAGTGGTTATACCACAGGAGATAAGGGAGAAGCTTGGTATAAACCCAAAGACCAAACTGCTCGTATATGGTTATCGCGATGCCGTGATATTGAAGAAAATGGAGACGCCGAACGTTGCGAAGAAGTTGAGGGAAATGTACAAGAGGATAGATAAGAGGATAGCGAAGTACGGCGAGCTTACACAAGAGGAGATAGAGGAAGAAATTCAGAAATACAGAAGTGAGAAAACTAGAAAGGCTTAAGTGTTTCTAATGCATACTCTGGTCTTCGACGTCAACGTACTCATATCGAGCCTAATCACTAGAGGAAAACCGAGAAGGCTTTGGCTTGAAGCAAGGAAGAAACGATTCATCCTAGCGCTGTCGGAGGAGATAGTTTCCGAGTTCGTTAAAG
>JAWCDE010000013.1:0-35537 GCA_038861395.1 Thermoproteota archaeon
TATATATCCCCTTTCATCCATTTCAACCTGTCCTCTGAAAATTTTGGTATTGGGCTCGTATCCTATCGCTATGAAAACCCCGTCACAGGGGATTTCCAGAACTTCTCCGGTATCGACTCTTCTAACCCTAATCCCCTTAACATGGTTTTCTCCAAGTATTTCTTCAACAACGCTATTCCATACAAATTCTATTTTAGGGTTTTCGAAAGCTCTTTCTTGTAGGATTTTAGATGCCCTGAGTTCACTCCTCCTGTGAATAATCTTAACCTTCTTAGCGATTTTCGTTAGGAACAATGCGTCGTGCAAAGCAGAGTCGCCGCCTCCGACGACTACAACCTCCTTATCCTTGAAGAACGCTCCATCGCAAACAGCGCAGTTAGAAACACCTTTTCCCTTCAGCCTTCTCTCGCTTTCCAAACCAAGTTCCCTTGGTGAAGCACCAGTAGCGATTATTACTGCATTACCCTCGTAAGTAATGTCTCCTGCCTTAATTTTAAAGGGCCTATTGGAGAAGTCTACGCTTTCAGCATCTTCAAAGATTATCTCAGCTCCGAATCGCTGGGCTTGCTTAAGCATATCATTCATCAACTCTGGACCTAGGATTCCATTGGGGAAACCAGGATAGTTCTCTACTTCTGAAGTGAGCATTAATTGCCCACCCCAGGAAGACCCTGCTATTACAAGCGTCTTCAACCTTGCTCTACTAGTGTATATTGCTGCAGTCAAGCCAGCTGGACCGGAGCCGATGATTATTACATCATAAAAGGTTTGTGAGGGTTGAGGACCAAGCATTAAAGCGAAACTGCTCATGATTGAGTATTACTAAGTTTCAATAAAAACCTTTTCCGAAGCTAGAGACTGTCAACGGCTTTCTTCAAGGACTCTACCTTATCCTCCATCTTCCTATCTACATCCCGCCTATCATCTATCTTAACCAAGGTTATGACTCGTTTAACACCCTGGTTAAAAACAGCTTCATGAGCAATTCCAATTACCCTAAGAGCTTCTTCGACGCTATTAGTTTCGAAAACTGTGCACATTGGTGTCAACTCATGTTTAACCCCCATGTTTTCAAGCGCCTTAACAGCATGAGCAATAATCTTCGAAACGCTTGTCCCCTCGCCCACGGGTATTATGCTAAACTCCACTATAACCCTCATCTCTAACACCCCCTGTAGAAAGGGGTGATAAATGCTTTCAGTAGCCCAAGCGTAATACTCAAAGCAATCCCTCCATCATGGTGAACTATAGCCGGTAATGACTACTTCTTATTGTAGGGTCTTTAGGCTTAACATCATATCTCATAATGCTTATTCTTTTCATATTCTACAAAAAAGTTGAAATAACCCTTCCCTAAAGGGGAAAGGGTTAAGTTGAAACGTACTTTAGGGGCTTCGAAAAGGGCTTTACAGATAGAGGGAGAAAGCTCGTTCATGGTACTGGGTAATGCGAAAATGCTTGAAAGCCAGGGTAGGAAGATAATACATCTTGAGATAGGCGAGCCCGATTTCGTCACGCCGGAAAACATAAGAGAGGCTGCGATAAGAGCATTGAGAGAAGGCGAGACCCACTACACACCTACTCCAGGTATGTTGGAGCTGAGGAAGGCGATAGCAGAGAGGACAGTGCAGGACTTTGGCGTCGAGATTAGTTTTGAGGATGTTTCAGTAACCCTTGGGTCTAAAGAAGCTGTTTTCGCAGCCCTAGCAGCTATAGTGGAAGAGGGAGACGAAGTTCTGTATCCTAATCCAGGCTACCCGGCCTATGAGAGCGGGATAAGATTCCTCGGGGGAAAACCGGTTCCAGTTAGGCTTAGGGAAGATGAAGAGTTTAGGATGATTCCAGATCGTGTTAACGAATTTGTTTCAGATAAGACTAAAGCGATAATCATAAACTCTCCTGAAAACCCGACAGGTTCCGTTTTAAGCAAGGAGGATGTGAAGGGTATAGTGGAAATAGCTAAGGACATCGGAGCATACGTTATTAGCGACGAGATATACAGGTACATAATATACGACGGGTTAAAACATTACTCGCCTATACAATTTGACGAGAACCTAGAGAATACTGTGGTGATAGACGGTTTCTCAAAATACTATGCTATGACAGGCTGGAGACTCGGCTATATTATTACACCTAAGCATTTAACGGAAGCCGTTCAATTGGTTTTAAATCTAATAACTGCATGTCCCTCTTCATTCGTCCAGATAGGAGGAATAGAGGCCTTAAGAAATGGCATGGGTGCTGTTAGAGAAATGGTTAATCAATACTCTGTGAGAAGAGAAGTCGTTATCGAAGAGGTTTCTAAAATAAAAGATGTTCACATGGTTAAGCCAAAGGGAGCTTTTTACGCTTTCATAAACGTCTCGAAAATAACTAAGAGGGCGGGGGTTAATAGTCTAGAGCTGGCGTCGATCCTACTGGAGAAGTATGGTGTTGCAGTCCTTCACGGAACTGCTATGGGGTCTTTCGGAGAAGGGTACATAAGGATAAGCTACGCTAACTCGGTTGAAAACATAAGAGAAGGCTTGCAAATAATGGGCAGGGCCTTTAGAGAATTGGCAAATAGGTAAAAAAATTATTCGAACCTCGGAATGCTTTTTAAAGTTCTTTCCAAATATATTTTAGCCAACCTGACGTAGCTTTTATCGTTTAATAACGCCATAAGCCTTAAGCCACTTCCCGATTTCATTAAAACAACACTTTGCTTGCCAGTATACTCTATTTCCTCTATCTCACCTATCTGGAGTATGCCGCTGTAGCTCTCGAACAATTCGAACTGTTCCCCTATGAATGCGGCAAGAATGTCTTCATCCAAATCTATGCGGGAGCCGAAGCTTAAGCAAGTGATCCCGTCGGGGAGCAAGACGTATATGGAGTTTATCGCACCCTTGGACTGGGAGAGGCAGTTCTGGATAGCGCTTTCTACTACCTTAACCCACTCAAAATACTTCTCAGCATCTTCGCTAGTTACTATTTCCTTCAGAGGAGGCTTCTTTACAACTGGCGGGGGCTGTATAACTTTCGGAACAACTGGTTTCTCAGCGACAGCTGCTCTTTCAACGATTGCAGGAGGCTTTTCTTCAATTCTTCCAGCTTCCTGCTGTCTCGAAGTAGCCATTCTATAACGAGCTATAATCTTGTCAAAATCCAACTTCTCTTCCTCAGCTTCCCTATCCTTCTCGCTTTCCATAGTTAAACTACCTACAAAACTCTATTTTAATGTAAATATTCCAATAATCCTTTGTCAGTTTCAAATATTACATACTGCTCTTAAACACGATACTTCAAGCAGGATTGAGCCCAATATCTCTAGGGCTCTCGTATATTAAGCTTACGCCTACTTATTTTATATAATTACTATTCGAATAAATTTGGCAAAATGTTTTATAGTAACACCTAGCTTGTAGAGACGTTAATGAAGGTTTCACTGGTTTCCTATACTGCAAATCCTGAGCTTGTAGTTGCAGTTGCGGCAAGAACCTCTTTTAAAAGCGAGACGCCAACGGAAATATTGGAAAAGCTATCTAAGCCTGAGAATGCTGAGAGGATTAAAAAGGATATTTCAGACCTTTTAAGGCATAATCATCTTTCACCCATTGAACATGCTTCTTTCACCTTCGCCATAGAGGGGGTTTCAAGAGCCTGCACCCACCAGCTCGTTAGGCATAGAATAGCTTCATACACCCAGCAGAGCCAAAGATTCGTCAAAGTAGATACTTCTAGCGGAGATTGGTTTGTCACTCCCAGAACGTTAAGAGAAGGCGAGTTAGGAGAAAAGTTCAAAGAGAAAATGCGTATTATTGCCTCATGGTATGAGGAGTTTTCTAATAAAGGTGTGGAAAAGGAAGATGCAAGGTTTATACTCCCCCAGGCTACGAAGACAAACATAGTTGTAACGATGAATGCTAGAGAGCTTTTACACTTCTTCAACCTCAGGCTTTGTACCAGGGCTCAATGGGAGCTTAGAGAAGTAGCTATGGAAATGCTTAAACTAGTCAAGAAAGTTGCTCCTACTATATTCAAGGATGCAGGGCCATCTTGTATGAAAGGCTTCTGCCCCGAAGGGGATTTAATGCCGGAAGAATGTAGAAGAATAGGGATTTCTAATATTCAAAAAAGATTTAGAGAAATTACATAGTGAAAAAGCTTTTTAGCTCCTCTACAACCCTCACCGCCGTGTTTAAGGAGGCGAGGCCTTTGAAAAAAAGCATAAAAGTGAAGCTGATACTACTAATCCCTAAAATCCTATTCTCAGTGCTTTTCACAGCATTGTTCATGGTCCTGACTAAGATTAAGTTCTGGCCAATATTCGGAACAGAATCAAGCTTCTCGTTTGGAGCTATTTTCGGACCTGTAATACCGAGGTTTCTAAACGTTTACTGGGGGGCATCGACAATAATGCTTGCACGCATACTAGGGTTCATCACCGGATATTACAAGATGGGGGACATAGGGAATATAGCGAAGTTTTTAATGAGCTGGTTGACGTTCGTACCGATAATAGCCGCCGGCACCTACTTTGCTAAAATGTTTAAAGGAGATAGGAGACTTATCGTTATACCTGTTTTCAGCATCTTCATGTTCCTACTCCATCCAATTGGCAGAGAAGTCTGGTACTACTCGCTCTTCTGGGCTATACCCGTTTTAATAGCATTCTTAAAGCCTCGTATTGATTATCTTGTAAAGAACCATTTAGCACAGGTCTATGTCTATTCTCTAGGTTCTTCTTTCACAGACCACGCTGTCGGGTCAATACTATACCTTTACCTAACCAATATCCCTGCAGAAGCCTGGGTTCAGGCTATTCCGTTTACCCCTGTCGAGAGGATCGTGTTCGCAGCAGGAATAACCTTTTTCTATTTCGCTATAAAGGTCTCGTTAATGATCATGCAAAGAGTATCGGCATTAGCAGTATTGACGGAAGTGTCAAAGGAAAAAGTTGAGGAGGTTAAGGTTAAGGAGAAGAGGAAGAAGACTGAAGATGCCTAAGTTAGAGGATGTTATAAGAATACTAGAGGAGCAAAATAGGTGGAGGAGAAGAGAGTGTTTAAACCTTATAGCTTCAGAAAGCGTAATGTCACCTCTTGCAGAAAAGTATTATACTTCCGATTTTCATGGGAGGTATAATGAGCACAGTGGTCCTGAGAGACATTACTGCGGGACGAAGTATGCATACGAGATAGAGGAATTATGCAACCAGATATTCAGGGAGAGGTTTGAAACCCAGTTTGTTGACGTGCGCCCTATATCCGGGGCTGTGGCGAACATGGTTGTATACACTGCCTTTACTAAGCCGGGTGATGTGATAATTGCCCTAGGAATACCGAATGGAGCGCATGTTTCTTCAACTCAATGGGGGATAGCAGGGGTAAGGGGATTAAAGAGCGTAGACATGTTCTTCGACACTAAGAAGATGAACATAGACGTTGAAAACACTGTGAAGCTGATAGACAAGGTGAAGCCTCGGATGGTAATGTTCGGAGCCTCAATGTTTCTTTTCCCAGAGCCTGTGAGAGAGATCAAGGAGAGGATCGACCCCAAGATCAAGGTGGTATACGATGCTTCGCATGTCTTCGGCCTAATATACGGAGGGGTTTTCCAAGAACCCTTGGAAGAAGGGGCTGACCTTATTACCTCATCAACCCATAAGACGTTTCAAGGACCACAGGGGGGAATCGTGATAGGGAGTAGAAACTTGGCTGAGGAGGAATGGCAGAAAGTTGAGACAGCGATATTCCCAGGTATAATGTCGAATACTCACATTCACAGATTTCCAGCATTAGCCATAACAGCATTAGAAATGAACAAATTTGGCAAGGATTATGCGAAACAAGTGGTTAGAAACGCCAAGACGCTTGCCGAAAATCTTTATGACGAAGGTTTTGACGTCCTCTGTCCAGACCTAGGCTTTACCGAATCCCATCAGATTATGGTGAATGTAAGTAGATTTGGAGGCGGCAAGCCTGTTTCAGAGCTACTTGAAGAATCGAACATTATCTGTAACAAAATGGCTTTGCCAACCGATAGGCCTCAAGACGCTACTCAAAATCCCTCTGGGATAAGGCTTGGCGTTCAAGAGCTTACCAGATGGGGGATGAAAGAAACAGAGATGGAGACAATAGCAGAATTGTTTAAGAAAGTATTGATTGAAGAAAAGAATGTGAAGAACGAAGTTATTGAGCTTAAGAGCCGTTTTAATGAAATACACTATTGTTTTAAAGAAGCTTGAGGAAGCTTTATCACCGGCCCCTCTTTTTTAATCTCTTTCCTTAACTTTTTAACTGCCTCAACCATTACCCTCATCTTTTCTCTAGCGATTTCTCTAGGTAAGAGTTTAAGACCACAATCGGGATTTACGTAAAGCCTCTGGAAAGGCAGGAATTCGAGAACTTTCCTGATTCCTGCAATAACTTCGTCGACAGTTTCAACTCTCCTATTATGAACGTCTATTACTCCGAAACCCAGCTCTTTATCCTCGGGAAACTTCTTGACTATTTCTATATCCTTGAAACCCCTATTTGCAAACTCGAAAGCAAACTGGCTTACTTTAAAACTCTCCAAATATGGGATTATTCTAGAGTATTCTCCATAACAGACGTGCATACCTATTTTAATATTAACGCCATCAACCGCCTTATTAATGGCTTCAACCGCCCAATCTAGCTCTTTCAAATGCGTAGTGAGCGCAGGCTCATCTATTTGCACGTATGGGGCTCCAGCTTCCTCCAGAGCCTTCAATTCTTTGTTGATTATTTTCGAAAGCTCGAAGGCAAGCTCTTCTTTTGTAGCGTAGTACTCGTTGAAACTCCAGTCTGCTATAGTGTATGGTCCGGTTATGGTCACTTTTATAATCGGCCTTGTAGATACTGACCTCAGGAATCTGTATTCGTCTACCGTAATATCACCCTTATAATGGAGTGGTGCGTAGACCACTGGCTTCCTGAAGTAAGCATTACCCCATACCCTTATCGGATCGTAAAACCTGAAGCCTCCTATTCTTTCAGCGAAATATTCCACCATCTCGTCTCTTCTCTGTTCACCATCACTCGGAATATCTATACCAGCATTCTCCTGGTCTTTTACGACGCTTACTACAGCATCATCGAAAGCCTCTTTCAAATGCTCTTCGCTAATCTTCCCTGATTTCCGAAGCCTTATCATTCTCCTGAGCCATGTGGGCCGCGGGTAGCTTCCGATGACTGAAGTCGGAAGAACGGGAAGTCTGAATTCGCTCATTTTTTCAAACCTCCAATAACCAGACCCATTATCCTAATCTTCGCATAAGCTATAGAAACAGGGATGAAATCCATCATCGTATTAGGCGTCAAGTAAACATCTTTAAATTTCTCAACGGCTTTTTCAACCAGCATTCTTAATTGCTTAACCTTTTCGATCTTCGTGCTTCTAGAGTTGACTGCACCTAACCCAATTCCCCATTTTGCTTCGAATTTTAAGATCTTCTCAAACTGTTCAGGTGCTTCAACGACATCTACTCCAATAACGTCCATCTTCCATTTCGATAATTCTTCGAGAAGATGGCTTATCGGGCCGAAATAAGTTTGAAGCCATAATCCTCTAGATACTTTCGAAACTATTATTTCGTATGCTCTTCCCAGAAGCTCCCTGTCTAAATCTTCAGAAACTAATAGTGGCTCATGGATTTCTATGAAGCTTACGCCAGAATCCTTGAGTATCCTCGCCTCTTCGCCAAGCGCTCCAGCAATATCAGTCATAAGTTCTTCCTCAGAGGAATAGTACTTGTTTTCACACATTTTTACAAAAGTGTATGGGCCCGGTACAACTGCTTTAATCTTGATTCGTATCCCATTTCTCTTCACAATGTTTTTAATAGTCTTCAGTATGGTTAAAGTAGCATTTCTATGCTTAATCCTTCCCTTAACAACCGGAGCCCTGTAGTAAAAGTTGTTGTCCAGGAACCTGTAGAGCCCTCCTCTCTCAACTCCCTCGAAACAACTTGCAAAAGGTTCGAAAAGATCATCCCATAGGAACATGTTGAAGGGAATCAGCGAAACGTTTGAATCAGCTATCTTGCTAAGAGCTTTGAGTAGTTCTTCCTCAAGCTTCTCTTCATAAGTTTCCTTATTGATTTTGCCATCTCTGTACCGGCTCATTAACCGACCTACGCCGAAAGGCCGGGGGAAACTTCCTACGAGCGCTGCTTCAACAACCATATTACACCACCGGCTTCAAAGCCCCTTTAATGATTTAACCAGTCTAATAGCATGCTCATACCCTCCTGGAGACGAAATCATAAATCCCTCAAAAAATCTTTCCAATTCCTGAATAAAATTAACATTCGTCTCAATATCGAGTTTTAAACTCGGTGCTTCAACGCCCATTAGTCTAGCTACTTCTTTGAGAGTAGGTAAATTCTCCTCGCAAAGAACAAGATAAGTGCAGTATACTGGGGGGAACCATTCCGCTTTTCCAGCAGCTTCTTCAAAAGTCCTGCGAAACCTCTCCGCATCCTCAACACTAAGAAATATCTGCGTGAAAACGTAGTCGGGTTTTGCTGAAAGCTTTGAAACAATCTTGTCTATGGATGTAGGCCAGCTTATTGCTAACCCCACTTCAACACCTAATTCCCTTTTGGCCCAGAGGGAGAGGTCTTCCGGAGAGATATCTGATATTAATGATCCCTCAATAGGATTATCCCCACGCATAAAGAGGAATCTTCTAACGCCTGCTGCAACACATCCATATAAAACGCCTTTTAGGTTTGTTAAATTCATATTAACAGTCTTGTAGTGCACTATGGGTTCAATCCCAAGCCTTTCTTTAAGCATTATAGCAAAAATAAAACCAGGTATTCTAGGTTGTCCTAATGGGGTGTCAGTAACGTTTACTGCATCAATAATATCTTTTGCCTGCCTAACTATATTCATCACTTTCTCAACGTCTCTTTTCGGAGGCGTTATCTCTAGGCTTAGGAACATTGGAGCCGCGAGGAAGGCAAGGTTATTAAAACTTTCTATTACTATCAGTACAGTAATGCTTATCGATTATTTGGAGAAAAGATCAAGTTTTCTCTCTAACCACTCTTAACACATTCTCCCTGCCCTTTTTCTTCTTTTCAATTAACCCGTATGCCTCCAAAAGACTTAGGGCTTGACTAACCTTCGTTGTTGAAAATCCTGTTTTCTCAATAAGTTCCGATTGAAGAATCACACCACTATTCCTTATGGTTTCATAGATTTTCAGTTCATCAGGCTTAAGAAGCCTCAGTAGTTCCGAGACTCCTAAACTCCCCAAGAGAGGATGCTTCTCCTCAACTACTATGGCTCTAAACATAGAGTAGCCGAACGATATTGAAAGAAGACATATCACTACCACATCATTAAACGTGTAAACATTCGGAATTGGGTATACACGAGGACTTTCACTCTCCTCTACCTTAAGTTGAAAAACACGCGGGGTTAATATTGTAATTATTAGAAGCATTCCTGAGATAATCATTAGGATAGCCCAGGGGGGATTGAGCCTCATTAGAGTTTTTGTAAATAGGATTTGTAAACTTATAACTATTTCGTTATATAATCTACCATCATAAATACTCATATTTCCCAATTAATACTGGCCATCACTTCTTTTGAATGCTCTTGTATATTTTCGCCTTCAGAGAGGAAGATTTTTAACATGATTGTTTAATTTTTTTAAGTTTAAGCCAGCATACAATACTCGAATTCTTAAGCATCGCGTCTGATAAAAATTTCGAGTAAAGGAATATCTCTCCCATAATTAAAACAAAATCTCTAATCATTGAACCTTTCTGAACATTAATAAACATTTTAAAAAACGGTTTATCGACAATAGTGACAAAGACTTTTTCTCGATTAGACATTTTGTCCCACGTCGTCATATTTCAAAATAATTCCAAATTAATTTGTAAAATAATGCTTAATAAAAAGATTTACGATAAAACCTTGTCTAAATGGAGGTAACAATAAGAAGACTTGATGAGAACCGAATGCTTCTAGCAATATTCTCCGTGATGGTGATTGTTTCCATAGTTTTAATACTTTTTAAGCCGTTAGAGCTTAGCTTAATTTCAGGAAGCTCGGAAACTACTGAGTTTCAAGTAATATTAACTCCTAAATTTGTCATCGTTAAGAACGCTTATAACAATGCGATTGGCCCCTATATTATCTCCGAATCGGGTAGCATTAGAACAGACCTGTTTCCACTCAAGCTTTCTAGAATTATCGAAGCATGTAACCAAACCATAAAAATTAGAATGTGGAATCTTAAAATTTGCAACGTCCTATTTTTAAAAAATATTGAGATTAATGCAGATAGAATTGTTCAAAAAGCTCGTATGGTTGATTTACTAATCTATCTAAGAGAAGATAGTGAAGAATCTTCTAACTCTAGTTCATGTTTTAAACTGTTATTTGAAAACTTTGAAACTCCGCATGAGGCAGAATCTAATGATACTTTTTCGGAATTATTAGAACCCTTGACTGGCCACCTATATGGCGGTTTTTATCTTCTCCCTAAATCAGAGATGAAAATAATCATTACTTGGGAGCCTGTAGACAAGCCGATTCTTATAGCAATTTGTTACGGAGAAAGTGAAGTTCAAAGCTATTTGTTGACAGGCGGGGAATGGTCAGGATCGGTCAAGACCGTGAAAGATGGTTTAAACTGCCTAGTTGTTGGGAACCTTGTTCAAGATGAAGAAATAAAATATGTACTCCGCTATAAAGTTTATTAACTTTTTCCCAGACAGGTAAGCGATGTTTAAGAAGATTCTGGTTGCGACTGATGGTTCCCCTATGTCTAAGAAGGCTGTTGAAACGGCATTAAAGCTGAAGATTCAAGCTCCGGATGTAGAAGTAGCGATACTTCATGTTTCTGAAGCACCTTTTAAAATGATCGCGGAACCAGGCATAGAATATTCTTCGAAAATCGCAGTGCTTCCGAATTCTTCAAGAATAAACATGATTAGGGAAAAGGATGAAATACTTGAAGAAGCAAGGGTGATTGCAGAAGAGATGGGTGTAAAGGTGAGACTTTTCAATAAGATCGGTGACCCAGCATCAATTATAATCGGAGAAGCAGAAAGAGGAGGTTACGATCTCATCGTCATTGGAGGAGAAGGATTAGGGAAATCTGGCAGGATTCTTGGAAGTGTTGCAAGTAAAGTCTTGAACCAATTTAAGGGATCCGTGCTTGTAGTTAGGTAAAGCGATTCAGATCATTAAATAATTTCAGACCAAGTCTTCTCATGCTCGCATTCTAAGCTTGAAACACATTTCATTTGAGGAGCTCTTTTAAGGGGACATCGTATAACACTTCTTATAGCGCTTCTGACATCCCTCCCATTTTCTAAGGCATCGAGTATGGATTTAATTATGTTGACTGCAATAATAAGGTCTGCAAAGAACGATGAAAAAAGTAGCACATCATCCTTACTATATGAAGAGCCATTAGCATGGAAGTAGTATGTTGGAGGATGGTTGGGGGCTAAGCGTTGGCTGAATATATTCTGAGAAAAGCTTGAAGCCAGATAACGAAGTTCTAATGGTGTTTTAACAGAATCTATTTTTTGCCTTAAGTAATTAAGTCTGTTGAATGCTCTTCCACCACTACATATTTGAAGAGCGTCATCAATTATCTTTAAAAGAGCCTCTTTGTGTTTGATGAAATCATCATAACTAAAAACATCGCGTTCAAAGGCGAGAGCCAGGGGGTCGCTGCTACTTTCAACTTCACTCTCAACTCCAGCTAAGACTTTCACCTTCCTCTCATCATGAACTAGTGTTTGAGCCATTCTAAGGAGCTCTTGAGCTCCAATTCCAGTTAAATAATTAGAATAGATCAACAGAGTAATGTACGACTTAGGCAGTATCTCATGAAGGGTATATGCTAAATCCAGAGCTTCAGAGTATATGGATTTAGTAGAATCTTCTTTTAATAATTTCATTAAACTGACGTTAACAGCACTTCTAAAACGATCCTCTACAGAAGCTCTGAGCATATCGACTTCCGGAAACTCCACCACTCTCATCTGGACAAGCAGCGGAAAAGATTCGAGAAGCACCATTACATCTCTATTGATCTTAAGAGGCAAATATGGAAGAGCTTCTCTTATATCAGAGACAAGCTTTCTAAACTCTATACTACCAAAAGTTAGTCCTTTCTTTGCACCACCAGAACCTCCGGAACTCGCAGCCTTGACTAACGAGATCAGTGTATAAATTAATACTTCTGCACTCACGTACTTACTCATCACTTCTAAATGGCTTATCTGATACATGTGCGTAGTCTCATGGATACCGCAAGAGTATATAGTTAATAGATCCATGGGCCTACCACTAAGTGTTACTGTAGTTTCGTCTATAGGTACAACTTGTACTACTGGAGCAGAAACACCTCCAGACTTATAAGCATCCATGGCAACCATTTCGCTAAAAACGTTAATTATACAAAAAGGAGGCATCAGTAGCTTATTATGTTCAAGATCTAGAAAGCTATTTAACACCTTTTGGGAATTCTCTAAATCCTTATCTGAAGCATAGCTAGCTCCCGCACTGAGTTCAAACCTTGGCAACCTGTATCCGAAACGGGAGTGGTAGGGGAGAGTCATCTAAGGTTCCTTGAATCATTTTTTACTCAAAAAGAATATTTAAGATTTTTAGACAAACCGCATGGAATCAAACCTTTTAACAGGCTAGTAGGTCTTCCCATCAGTTATTCGTCGATTTTATCTGAAAAATGTTAATCTTAACCCGTATTATTGCTGTATTTAACAAAAAATGGTGAAAAAGACGTGTAAAAAAGGTCAAATCAAGCTCCTTTCTGCTTCCCTATCATCGTAGTATTAAACAAGCTGAGTAAAAGTAATCCATTAAATAATGGGGGCCCCAAAGTATAATGGGTCTTATCGCAAAGACCTGACTGTCAATAAAAGTGGTTTTTCAGACACGTCGATTCCAGGGTAGTAACGGTAAAGAAGACTGTCAACTGCATTGAAGGGAAAGAATATAAAAATGACTGATGTAGGTTTTAGAGGAACCCCCATGAGTTGGAGCCTTTGCTAAACTTTTTCTTCTACATAATAGATGCTAGTTATCATCTTCCTTCTCCCTCGGAAAACGGCTCCGCATTCTCTTTAACATAGTCTACTACCTCGTCAACGTATGCAAAAGCTAGTGAAACATACGTGTCTGCGGAGCCGTAGTATATTGCTATCCTGCCCGTGTCAGCATCCGTAAGAGCTGCACAGGGGAATACGACGTTCGGCACGAAACCGCATACTTCGTACTCTTTCTCAGGAGTCAGAAGGTAATTCTTACACCTGTAAAGTACTTTAGAAGGAGTGTTTAAATCAAGTATTGCTGCACCACAACTGTATACGTACCCATTGCAGGTTAGGACTACTCCATGGTAGAAGAGAAGCCATCCTTCAGTTGTTTCAATAGGCACGGGACCTGCTCCTATTTTGAGGCCCTGCCACCAGCCTGAGCCTCCTCTACTCATAACCCTTCTATGTCTCCCCCAATGAATCATATCTGGGCTCTCGCTCAGAAAAATATCTCCGAATGGCGTATGTCCAGCATCGCTGGGTCTTGAAAGCATAATATACTTACCGTTTATCTTCCTCGGGAAGAGGACACCGTTCCTATTGAAGGGAAGGAAAGCGTTCTCAAGCCTGGTGAACTCTTTAAAATCCTTTGTCATGCCTACTCCTATAGATGGGCCATAGAAGTCTGTACACCAAGTTATATAGTAGGTGTCTTCTATCTTGACAACTCGAGGATCATAAGCATAATTGGGCTGGTATATTCTTCCTTCAGTATCCTTCCAAGTTATCACTTCATCCTCAATATCCCAAGATATGCCGTCGTCGCTCCAGCCTACGTGAAGCCTAGCCTTCCCATCCTTATGGTCGGCTCTGAAGACTCCTACAAACTTTCCCTTGAAAGGCACTACAGCACTGTTGAATACTCTAGCGATGCTTTTGGTGGGGTTCCACTTTGTTAAGGGATTCTTATCGTACCTCCATATAACGCCCTCATAGCCTTCAGGCTTGTCCTGCCAAGGAATATTTTTAAGACTCTCCCCTATTATCCTTACCCTACTCATTTTGACCACCTTGAGAGTTTCTCTGAAAGCAGGCTTATATTATTTATCAGAATTTCTAAAAGCTATCCTCTCTTCTTGAAAAACAACCATGCGTTTTCACCCGCTTTTTCAAACTTCACCAAGACAAAGCGTCCTCTTAATCGTTCACCACGTATCTCTACCTCGAAGCTCTTTTCTGTCTTTTTAATAAGCTCGTAATCTCCGAAATCCCATTTCTCAACCTTTCCGGCACCGTAATAACCCTCTGGGATTATTCCTTCGAAGTCAGCATATTCCAGAGGATGGTCTTCAACCTGTATTGCAAGCCTTCTCACTCCAGGCCTGTTTTCAGGCTCCTTAGGAATAGCCCAGCTTTTTAATACACCATCCATTTCAAGTCTTAAGTCATAATGCAGATGAGTGGCTTCGTGTTTCTGAATAACATAGGTCAATTTCCTTTGATTCATGACTCACACGATATATTATAGGGAATCCACAGTTCCATTTTTAATTATCTTTTTGAGAATCTCCACACTACCTCTTAGAAGCCTCTTCTTGGTTTTTAATTCAACACTGTATAGGCCGAATCTCATGCTGAAGCCTTTTGCCCACTCGTAATTGTCTGTTAAAGCCCAGTGGAAGTAACCCCTGACATCAACACGTTTTTCTTCAACCAAGTTTTCCAATACTTTCAGGTGTTCAACTATATATCTTGGCCTAAGCCTATCCTCGGAGTCGGCAATCCCGTTCTCAGTCACGTAGATCGGTTTACCGTACTTGGACATTTCGACGAGAACTCTCTCAAGCCCTTCCGGATAGAGTTCCCAACCATAGTCGGATGTCGGCCTATTATCCTTAGAGAAATCATTAGCCTTGCATGCAAAGCCATACCCCTCCATTATGCTAGGAATAGCCTGAATACCCATGAAAACCCTAGCTAAGAACGATTTCTTCCCACTGGAAACCATCCGAGTATAATAGTTTAAGCCCAGCCAGTCCAGTTTATTACCTAAGTAGGTCTTAACTTCACCGCCATCTTTGACCCCATTTAGGTTTGCGTCAAACCAGCCTGATGCAACTGCCTCTATGAACAGCTTGCTATGCATATTCTCTATGAATCGGGATGCTTTAATATCCGCCTCTCTAGAAGGGTCATATGGCATTACTGGAATAACGTTTTGAATAACTCCTACGGAAGCAGGTTCAGAGCTATCGGCGTCAGCCCGTTGATTATCGAATTTTTTAATGACTTCGAAAGCTCTAGCGTGAGCAATGCTCATATTCAGGGAAACACGTGTAAAGGCTTTGAAAGCATTCATCACGTTCATCTGAACGCCGGGTGGAAAGCCTCCTAGATTTGTGAGATAACTCATTGCTACAACATTTGGCTCGTTGAAAGTAGCCCACATATCAACCGAATCTCCTAGCTTCCATGCCATGAAAGCAGCATATTTTACGAATTCAACGATTGTACTCCGGTCATACCACCCTCTAGGACCCTGCTTAAGCTTAGAATCTCTTACAATTATGGGATCATGTATCCACAGCGGGAGAGTAAAGTGGTTCAGACAAACTATTACCTTGAAATTCTTATTCTTCAGGTCGTCAATAATCTCAGAATAATGTTTTAAAGCATCGATGTTTGCCAACGCCTCCAACTTTTCCAGGTCTCCAGAGTCAATATCTACCTTGCTTATTCCACCATCGGCTGCTGCTTCCACGCCCACTTCAACGCTTAAAGTGCTCTTTGGGAATATTCTGCTCCATTCTATTCCCAGTCTGTAGGCGTTCATCCCCATTCCCTTAGCTAGATCATGGTCAAAATTATAGAGATCCCAATAGTTTACCCCGTTCTCAGGGAAATCCCCGCTAACAACCTTATTAGAAATGTTTTTAGGGTCGTGAACCCACTTAAACCAGTCAGTGTTTGGATCAATGTTTCTCCCATTGGGATCTCCCATTTCAAACTGGAATCCTGCTTCAGAAACACCCCATAAGAAGTCTCTTGGAAACATGTAGAAAGAAAGTTTCGTTAAGATATAAGTATTAACGTGTTTTTAATAAGACTACTTTTCATCCGCTTTATGGTTGGCTAACCTTTTACTTCTGCAATGAATTTGCAAGCAGCATCCCCCTTAGCAATGCATTCGACTTCTGTTACGAATACGTCTTTGTTGAAGATTTGACGAAGTAAGCCAGTTAAATATCCTCTGAAGAACTGGCTTACAGAATTCTCCTGTTTACCCTGGAAGGGCAAACATTCGAAGAGTTCTCTAACTATTAGCGTAACTTTCTTGCTGCTGAATTCGGTGACCTCAGCAAGGCACCAGCCTTTAGCAGCCCTTTCTGCCATTATTAAATTCAGCATCTTAGACTTGTCGAGACGGTATTTCTTCACTATGCTTTTAGCCTTGCTCTCGCCAGCAGCCACACCCATTTCGTAAAGTATTACTGCTGCTCCCGTTCCAAACTTGTCGTAGAGCCTCTTAAGGATGCCTCCGAAGGTTTCTACTCTAAAAGTAAAGCTTCTTTCCCCCGAAACTTTAAGCGGAAAGTGGAGAGTATCAATTACAAGTCCATCGAAAGTTTGCTCAGAAACATTGACCTCTAAAACACCATCAATACTCTTCAATAAATTTTTCATGTCTTCCACCTTAAGTTTAGAGTTAGTAAGATCTATAAAACCACCTACCATCATAGTGTTTTCATTCCAATCTATGCTCTGGAAACCAGATAGAAACCTAACTCCTTTCTCAGCCAAGGTGTTTAGGGCGAGAGGAAAGATCTTCGGAAGATTTCTAGCCTTTAAAGACCATTCGACAACTTTAGCATTAGGAAGATACTCCAAGCATAAGAGGTCTTTCGGATTAAGCTTTATCTGTTTTTCATTACTAGAGCTTGAATCCTTATCATTCATCCATAACCACTATGGAATAATACCTATTCAACATATATAAATCTTTAGCTTAGCCGGTATATTAAACAGGTAATAGAAAAGCATTGAGAATAATGCCATCAGGCTTTAAATAGTTCGTGAAACGCTTATAAGCCTTGCGGCTTCTTCTCAGCGTGATGCCTGTTGGAGTATGTTAAACTCGGTAAGAGTGATTTGAAGGTTTCAATAATAGGTTTGGGAGCTTGGCAGGCCAGCGGGAAGGCTTGGGGAGCTGATGTCGAAGATGATCAGATAGTGAAGGCAATTGTAAGAGCGCACGAGCTTGGAGTAAACCTGATAGATACTGCCGAAGCATATGGAAATGGCCATTCTGAAGAAGTTGTTGCAAG
The DNA here is from genome assembly GCA_038861395.1 of Thermoproteota archaeon. Taxonomy (GTDB): domain Archaea; phylum Thermoproteota; class EX4484-205; order EX4484-205; family JAAOZP01; genus JAAOZP01. The sequence continues at coordinate 17,377 of JAWCDE010000013.1, forward strand.
AGCCATAAGAGAAGTTGGTAGAGATAACCTTATAATTGCTACAAAGGTCCACGGCGGACATTTAAGGTATGATGATGTTTTGAAAGCTGCTGAAAATAGTTTAAGGAGACTTGGCATAAAGGAGATAGACCTCTACCAGGTTCATTGGCCAGATCCCTGGGAACAAGTTCCTCTCAAACACACTATGCGCGCAATGGAGAAGCTTTACAAAGAGGGGAAGATAAGAGCCATTGGAGTAAGTAATTTTGCCGTCAGAGACTTGGAAGAGGCTAGGAGACATTTATCGGATGCACCAATAGTTTCAAACCAAGTCAGATACAATATGCTTCAGAGAGACATCGAAGAAGAGGTTATACCCTACTGTAAGAGGGAGAACATAACCATAATAGCCTATAGCCCACTTGCCCAAGGGGCCTTAACTGGAAAATATAGTCCAAATAACAAGCCTTCAGACGATGTTAGAAGATACAATAAGCTTTTCTCAGACGGAAACTTAGTTGAGATAGGCAGGCTTCTACCCGTTCTCGAAAAGATTGCTAAAACAAGGAATAAAACCATAGCTCAGGTTGCAATAAATTGGTTATTGAGAGAAGGCGGTATTGTTCCGATACCTGGAGCCAAGAATCCTGAACAAGCAGAGGAAAATGCTGGTGCGGCTGGTTGGAGGCTAAGCCAGCAGGAACTTGCGGAGATAGATAATGTTCTAAAGACGATTAAACTAGACTTCTTTTAGTCAGTATTACTTTTCTTTAATCTTCAGAAACAATATGCCTACTGTAAGTCTTCCCAAGGCGGAGACGAAGTAGCCTATTTTGAGACTTGCATCCCTTCCAAGGATTTGGTTAATAAGCTCTGTAAGATTTCCTCCTAGAGCCGAGCCCATGAAATAAGCAATGCCCATAAACATATTATATATTGAGGTGAATTCCCCTACGCGGTCATCCGGAATAATGTCTAAAATGTATGGCAGAATCGTAGAATTTCCAGCAGCTGTTATAAACCCAAGAAAAACGTTTAGGATAGCTATGTGAAAGAAACTTGAAGCAAAACAGTATCCGAGCGGTACAACGGTTAGAGAAACATAGTGGAATACTATAAGTGGTTTCTTGCCGATCTTGGTTGCAAAATGCCCTGTTAAAGCTTGTGAAAGAATTGTTGAAATTATGTGAATTACTGAAAGCACTCCTACTTCCGCCATGCTAAAATTAAGAACTATGGCTGTAGTGATGGTGAATAATGGCCACGCAAAAGACATGAAAAAACCATGCAACGCCACGAGTTTTAAAAAAAGTCTGAAATCATTATTTTCATTAATTAAATCAGGCATATCGGAGATTCTGAAAAGAGGACCTATGCTTATTTGTTTAGGTTTAACCTTTTTCTCCTTCACCTTTAAGAGCATTAGGGCTCCTGCCGATCCGGAGATACCGGCCAGTATGGCTGGAAAGATTATATTTCCCCCCGAATAATCTATGAACCATCCTGAGAAAAGAGTTGCAATCAAGCTCCCTATTAAGGAAGCTATGTTTATGTTTGAGATTGCAATGCTCCTAAAAGAGGCTTGTGTAGATTCTCTTATGAGAGCATTCCAAGCCGGAACAGAAGCTGCTGCTAATAGAAATTGTAATGCAATGAGAAAAATGAATAATTGTGGTAGAGTAATCAATGCTATAGGTATCCAGAGCAGAGATGCCAATAGGCTTGTCACAACTATTATGAGTACTTTCCTACCAATATTATCAGTAAGCCTGCCAAAGGGAACTTGAAGACTATTCGTGAAAAGATTATTGAAAGAATGCATCCATCCTATTTCTCCCGATGAGGCGCCTATCCTAGCTGCGTAAACGTATATGAAGGGAGAGATCATTCCATTACTAAGCGAGCTTGCAAACGCTCTTCCATACATCCACTTCAGCTTTCTACTAGCATCATCTTCGCCCATCAGAGTCTGCTTATCGTTTTAAAACCTCTATTTAAGCAATATCTAAGGGATGAATATGGGATTTACCTAATTCCAACTGTTTGTAAAAAAAGGTGTTGGATAAAGATAATTAAAAATGCTCTTCATGGTGCCGTCATGAGCAAAAGGATCAAGGTAGGAATAGTTGGGTGTGGAGGAATAGCGAGGTTTGCACATGCTCCAAACTATAAGAAAATTGATGATGTAGAGATAGTTGCTTGTGCAGACCTAGATGTCAATGTTGCTAAAAGCTTAGCTGAGGATTTTAAGATCCCAAGGTATTATGCTGATTATAACGAGATGTTTGATAAAGAGGAGATCGATGCGGTTAGTATATGTACTCCTAACATGTTTCACAAGGATCCCTCTATAGCTGCGATGAAGGCAGGAGCCCATGTTCTAACGGAAAAGCCTATGGCGGGAAACTTGAAAGATGCTATAGAAATGTATGAAGCCTCTAAGAAAACCAGCAGGATACTAATAGTTGGGTTTCAAACCAGATTCAGAACAGATTTAAACTTCGTTAAAAATATTGTCGACGCCGGTGAGCTTGGCGATATTTACTACTCGAGGGCAATCGCACTTAGAAGATGGGGCATACCACCGGGGAAAACCTTTATCAGTAAAAACCTTGCAGGAGCAGGCCCCTTATTTGACATAGGTTGCTACGCAGTTGATTTCGCAATGTATGTTACCGGCTTTCCTAGACCTGAGAAGGCCTTCGGAGTAATTTACACCAAGTTCGGCAAGAGGCCGGAAATGGCCGCTAAAGGATGCTGGGGGAAAACGTGGAAGCCTGAGGAGTTCGAAGTCGAGGACAATGCTTTCGCGCTCGTACGTTTCAAAAACGACTTTACAATGCTTCTTGAAGCAAGCTGGGCCTCATTCATAAACGAGGATGTATTCGGTCTTACTCTTTTAGGTACTGATGGCGGAGTTCAGCTTGATCCTCTTGAAATCTATAAGGAGATTAACGGCATAAGAATGGTGATTAAACCTCAGGATAAAATAGCTCCTGAAGTAGATATATATGAGATGAGGATACGCAAGTTCATACAATCTGTTAAGGAAGGGAGACCATTGTTTTCACCAGCCATTGAAGGATTAAGAGTTCAAGCTATTCTTGAAGCTATACATAAATCTGCATTAGAAGGTAAGGAGATTCCTGTAGAATGGGATTTTTAAAATTTTCTATTAAAACCTATGCGTTGCTTTTTAGGTCCTCTGAATCAGAAATTCCTTTATAGATTCTGCAGCGATCAATCCAGATTTTAAGGCAGGCCCTATCAAGGAAGGGCCTGATTCCACGTCCCCGGCTGCAAAGACGCCTGTTTTAGTCGTCCTCCTCTTTTCATCCACTATTATCCTACCGTCCTCCATGATGCGAATTTCACCAGCATGCTTCTTAAATGGTGGTGTTGAAAGACCCCCTGTAGCAATTATTACCGAATCGACCTCGAAAACTCTCTCTGAACTAGGGACTGGTATTGGCGAGGGCCTGCCGCTTTTGTCAGGTGGTCCAAGCCTCATATCTATAGTTACCATTTCCCTCAGCTTACCGTCTTCACCCTTAAAGCAAACGGGAGCCTTTAGCTCAATTATCTTAACACCCTTCTCCTCGAGTTTTACAAGTTCCTTCTCGCCAGCAGGAGCCTCTTTCCTCGTTCTCCTATAAACTAAGTAGACTTCTTTAGCACCGGCCTCCACAGCTAAGAGCGCCGAGTCCACGGCGGTTAAGCCCGCCCCTATTACTGCGACGGAATTTCCTAAGCGTGGAAGCTCTGAAGCCGGCGAATACCCGAATTTCGTTAGATAGTATTTCACAATATAGGGTGCAGCGTGGAAGATTCCAGATAAATCCTCTCCTTCAACATTAAGCCTACGAGGCTCCCAAGCCCCGGTTGCAATTAACACAGCATCATATTTCTCGAGCAATTCAGCAAAATCCACGTCAAAAACACCTGAATCATGAACCTTCTTGCTCAGATGGAAGAAAACCCCTTTTTCAACCAACTCCTTAATGCCTTCTCTAACACCTTTCTTAGGTATCCTGAATTCAGGTATGCCGAATAGCAATAGACCACCTGCCTCAGGCAGCATGTCGAAAACATCTATCTCAACACCATCGCAAATCAAAGAGCCTGCTGCAGCCAGTCCAGCCGGTCCAGCTCCTATTATTGCAACCTTGCCTTTTACACGTCCCGATATCTCCCTGCATTTCAGGAATTTCAAGACTGATTCTGCTGTTTTAAAGCCATTATATAAGCGTGTTGATGTTTAACAACTCTATTATTACTATAGGTTTACTTTAGGCTGAATCCTAACAGAATTCCATTTTAGTATAAGCCATCTATAAGGAAAATGCTTATTACGAAGTCGTAGAGATTTTCGTTATGCGTACAAACTACATTTTCGTGACCGGCGGGGTAATCAGCGGGATAGGTAAAGGGGTCACCGCCGCATCCGTAGGAAAAATACTTCAAGCCAGGGGTTATTGCGTTACTGCTGTTAAAATAGACCCTTACCTTAACTGGGATGCAGGCACCTTGCGCCCTACAGAACACGGTGAAGTATGGGTTACTGAAGATGCTGGAGAAATAGACCAAGACCTTGGACACTATGAAAGATTCTTAGATATCAATATACCTAAGAAGAATAATATTACGACTGGACAGATATACGGAACAGTAATAGAAAGAGAGAGGAGAGGAGAATACCTTGGCAAGACTGTTGAAGTTATTCCTCACATAACTGATGAGGTTAAGCGCAGGATAAGAGCCGCTGCCGAAGAGGCCCAGGCAGATTTTACCATTGTTGAGATAGGTGGCACAGTCGGCGAGTATCAGAGCGAGATATACTATATGGCTGCGAGGCTGATGAAAGCTGAAGGTGAAAAAGTGGTATTCATACATGTTGCCTACCTTCCAGTTCCCAAACACTTAGGCGAGATGAAGACTAAACCCGTTCAACAATCTGTTGAAAGACTGGGCGAGCTTGGAATACAGCCAGACTTCATAATTTGTAGAGCGGAGGGTTTTATAGATGACGTTAGGAAGGAGAAGATATCAATATTTTGCAACGTGCCCAAAGACCATATTATTTCAAACCCGGACTTGGAGAACGTTTACGAACTACCATTGATATTCGAAGAGCAGAATCTCGGCAGTAAGATCCTGGAGAAATTCGGAATGGAGCAAAGGAAACCTGAGCTCAGCGATTGGAAAAGTTTCGTAAATGCTTTGAACAATGCTACTAAAAAAGTGAAGATAGGGATAGTTGGAAAATATTTTGAAATAGGTGAATATAGGCTTCCAGACGCTTACATTTCAGTAATAGAGGCTGTTAAACATGCTTGTGCAGCCAATTTTTTAAAGCCAGCATTCAAGTTCATAGACTCAATGGATTTTGAAGAAGACTCTGAAAAGCTTTCTATTCTTAATGAGCTTGATGGAGTAATCATCCCCGGCGGGTTCGGCACTAAGGGTATTGAAGGTAAAATAGCAGCCATAAAATACGTTAGGGAGAAGAAAATACCCTTCTTAGGCCTCTGTTTAGGCCTCCAGTTGGCTGTCGTAGAGTATGCGAGAAACATTATTGGGCTTGAAAAAGCCAATTCGACAGAGTTTGATCCGGATACGCCTAACCCAGTTATCGATATTCTTCCAGAACAGAAGGAGATATTGAGAGAATCGAGGTATGGTGCTTCCATGAGGCTAGGTGCTTACCCGGCTGTTTTAAAACCTGGAACACTCGTCTATAGGCTTTATGGAAATGTCCCAGTAGTCTACGAGAGGCATAGGCACAGGTATGAGGTTAATCCTAAGTATCATGAAGCCCTGCAGGAACACGGGATGGTTTTTTCCGGAGTTTCCCCAGACGGTAGGCTTGTGGAATTCATAGAACTTAAAGACCATCCTTTCTTCGTAGCTACGCAGGCACATCCCGAGTTTAAATCTAGGCCGCTTAAGCCAGCGCCTTTGTTCAAAGGTTTCATAGAAGCCTGTATTAAAAATTCCTAAGATTACGCTGCTTTAAGATTTAATCTATATAGTTTTTCCATCGCATTCTTGATTTCTCTATAGAGTTCGAAGAGGATGCTTTGCCAATCTACTTTGCCCAATTCAACTTCATCCATTTCTTCTTCAATTCTTCTGGTGAAGCTTTCTGAAACAAAACTTACAATTTCCTCCTCCTTCTTTAGATAAGAGTATATGGTTTGACCAAGCTTAGTTGGTATTAGGAAGTTTTTTCTCTCTAACACATATCCTCTTTCAAGAAGGGTCTGAACTATCGTAGCATACGTAGAAGGCCTCCCTAAACCTCTATTCTTCATTTCCTGGACTATACTCGCCCAAGTGTGTGAATATGCTTTTGGCCTATATACTAGTTTCTTAGTATTCGAAACTTCTATGGACCCTTCGAATAAAGGATGCGTTTCAACGGGGAGAACTAAGTTGAAACCGTCTTCAATAATTTCCTTTACTATTTCGACTTCCTTCTCAAAACCTGCAGCTTTAACATTAAGCTTAATAATTTTAACTTTGCATTCTTTCATCTGACTTGCCATGAATCTTCTGAATATAAGATCGTATAGCATCACGTGATCTCTTGTTAATCCTTCTACCTGGCCGGTGAAAATCATTGTCTTTAAATCTTCAACGTCTAACGACCTTGTCGGCCTTATACACTCGTGAGCACCCTCTTTACTCCATGTTCTGGGATGGAAGTATTCAGATGAAAAGTTTTCGCTGACATATTCTCTTGCCAAGCCAATACCAGCATCTGAAACCCTTACAGAATCTGTCCTGTGGTAAGTTATATAACCCATTTCGAATAAGTCTTGAGCTAATTGCATCGTCTTCGGTAAGCTAAATCTTAGTTTCTCACCTGCATCTCTAAGCATCGTGTCCGTCCTGTAAGGTGGAGGCGGGCTTTTACTCTCCACTTTTTCTTCCAAAACTTTGATTTCAATCTTTTCCAGCTTATTGAAAAAGTCGACGGCTTGCTTCTGGTCTTCCAGTGGAAATTCTACTCTCAGAGTTTTACCATCTTTATTCAAATTAACCAATACTACTGGAGTTTTTTTCCTACTAAGATCATACCTTTCTATTATCCATCCTAGAACGGGTGTTTGAACCCTTCCTGCAGACAGCCAATTCTTCTTAAAAGTTTTCTGTAAGTATTGTGATAGCTCGAATCCAACCCACCTGTCTGCAATCCTTCTAACAACTTGCGCTTTTACGAGGTTTAAATTGAAGTCCCTCGGCTCCTTCAAAGCTTGGATTATAGCTTTACGCGTCACCTCATGGAATTCTGCTCTCTCCACTTTTTTAACAAAGGGTCTCAGTAGCAGCATTAGATCGTGGGAAATCTTCTCACCCTCGGTATCCGGGTCTGTTGCTATAAGGACTCTGTCTACCTCCATGCTAATTTCCTTTAAGCTCTCAATAATGTTTTCTTTTCCTCCTATTGTTTCATACTCCGGAACGATCTCGCTGTTTACAATAACCCCGTGGAAATGCTTGTCTTTCACAAGGTCGAAGATATGACCCAGTGAAGCAGTTATCATAAGATAGTTTTCTCCAGTCGTAGTCTCGTATACCTTGTGACCGTTAATTAACCTAACAATCGGCCTACCGAAGAAATTGGCAATAGTCCTAGCCTTATTAGGCGATTCAACGATAAGAAGAACTGGCTTAAGAATGTCTTTAGTTTCACCTTTAGCTTTGCCTTCAAGTATTTTTCTGACAAGTTTTCTCTCGTTTTCGATTTCATTCATTAAAGCATTGAGGTTGATGTTTTCAACATTGGTGAAGTTTATTTCCTCTCCAAACCACCTTACTTTTTTCTGAAGATGGTAAAAAGATTTTTCATCGTCAACTAGTATGAGAGAGAAGCCCTTAGTAAGTCCTTGGGCATAAAGCCTGGAAGTTCTTCCACTAGCCTGTAAGTAAGCGGTGGCATCTGAAATTACAAGAACAAGCCCTTCTTTAGTCTTTCTTAAAGATATTTCTTTAGAGCTTTCAATAGTCTTAAAGACGAGCTCTTCTTCTAAAAGCCTTAATATTTCACTTCTAATCCTCTCTAGATAAGCTCTTGCTTTTTCATTAGTTATTACTCCCTCTTCTGATAGGAATGATGCCGAACGTCTAAGGAATCTAAGCCACACGTCTATTTTGGGCAAAATGCTTTTCAAAGCCTCGTTTTTAGAAAATGCGCTTCTTATGGATGCTAAAAGCCACAGAAGGTGTAAAGTATTCTCCTCTATTCTCAGACTTACCGTTATTTTCGGAACTCCAAAGAACAAGGCGTATTTAACCACATGGGGTAGATCAAGACCTCTTGCCAACGGATTCCTATAACTTGAAATGCCGACCAAAACATCTATTTCACCATCCTCATATTTTTTCAAGTTCTCTTCGTCGAGATCCTCGTAAGATATTGTCCGTATCCCATTTTCCGAAAGAAGCTTTACAACATGGTTCACATACTCTTTACCCTTATCAGAAGAAACAAATACCAATCCACCCTTACCAAGCTTCTTAACCCATTCAACCAGTTCATATTCTTCTTTAGAAAAAGTAAAAGCATCCACAACATTTCTAATGTAGAAAGAGGGCCTGCCCACTTCAAAACCCAATAATTCCCTATAAAGCCTTATTCTACTTGTCCTCGGATTAGAGGTTGCGGAAGAGACTACTATAACACCCCTCGCCTTTTTAGAAATCTCTCTTATTTCATTGTGGAGAGTCTCGGTTTCATTTTCTCCACTTCTCCTCATCTTTATGAATCTTAGTGTTTTCTCAATGTCCTCTTTGTCGAAATTGATCAAATACAATGATTTGTCGATGTTTTTAGCACTCTTCAGAAAGGAATCGACGTCATCCACGAATACGAAATCTAAGGGCCTCGGTATTATCTCGTAGTTCTTATATAGGAACATTGAGGTTGAGATTAGTATTCTGAAATCTCCGTTTTTCAACCGTTCTTTAGCCTCGGCTTTTTCTCTCTCGCTCATTTCACTGAATGCAAGTATCCAATTACTATCAACCGTTTTCTCCAGCTTTTCCCTAACCTGCTCAACAAGCATCCTGGTTGGGACTATTATGTAGGATTTCCTACCCTTAGACGCTAGGAAAGCAGCCATGCTTATTCCAAAAGACGTTTTACCAATGCCAGTGGGCGCTATTAACGCAAATGACCTTTTAAGAAATACTTTCCTTGCCCAAGAAAGTTGAAGACTCCAAGCAGGAGAGCCGATGAAGTCTTTAAAGAAGCTAGACCATTCTTCCTCAAGCCTTCTGACTTCCATCAGCTCCCTAAGCTTTCCGGAAGCTACTTCACTGAGGTCTAAATTCTCATCTGGCAGGCATTTTTTACAGGGAAGGCCTCTCTCTAACCTGGTTGAATCTATGTCGCTACCACAGTTTGGACACATCTTAGCTAGGATAGATATCATACTACTACAGCCTACTCAAACCCCTAAGTTTTAAATGTCTCTCCTCTGTAAGCATTAACGTTCCTCGAATATTGCTGTTAATAAAAATCAGATGGGTAAGTTAAGGTCATCTGTTTTAAACATCCCTAGACCCTCTTCTCCTCACGCCGGATATTCATATTCGATTTCCGGAGAAATAAGCTTATCGTTATTTATCGAGGATTTGTCAATAATTCCAACGTTTAAATAAATCATCCAATAGTAAAACCCTTATATGAAAACCGAGATTCTACTTGGAGCTAGTTAAAGTTATCAACCTCCATCTTTCTCTCTAAGATTGTTGGAAAAAGAGAGAGAAGAGGGTAATGTAGAGTATAAGCTTCTAGTGGCTACTAATGATGAGAAAAGGTTGCAAAAGCTTGCTACCCAGTTAAACTATAGGTTAAACGAGGGCAGGGGAGAAGCTTTCTACGAGCTTGGTGTAAGCGATGAGGGGGAGACTATTGGACTTACTGATGATGAGGTTGAGAAGTGTTTAAAGACTTTAGATAGGATAACGAGCATGGTTGGTGCTTCATACATGGTGACTAGAGTTGAAAGAGGAAAGAGGGGGAAAGTTTTAGAAGTTCTAGTAAGGAGAACAGTCGATTTCCCACCGGTTCAGGTTTCAGTTGCGTTCCTTGGAAACGTCGACTCCGGTAAATCAACTCTTAAAGGAGTGCTCGTATTCGGTAGGCTTGACGACGGTAACGGGGCGGCTATGAGCATGGTTGCAAGATATCTTCACGAAATCAAATTTAGACGATCTTCCTCTGTATCTATTCATCTTTTAGGCTTCGACTCCAAAGGAGCTTCTATAAATGATTCGCTAGATTCCTACGATGAATCCAAGATTTTCCTTAATGGGTCTAAGATAATCTCCCTCATAGACTTGGCTGGGCACGAGAAGTATTTGAAGACAACTATAAGGGGGATTCTTGGAAATCTACCGGATTATGTTTGTTTGGTAGTAGGTGGAAACGCTGGTCCAATAGGAACCTTCAGGGAACACCTTGGAATTTCTGTTGCTCTAAAAATACCCGTATTCATGGTAGTGACTAAAGTAGACATGGCTCCACCTGAAGTTCTCTCAAAAACTTTAAGCGATGTTGAGATGATTTTAAAGCTTCCAGGAGTCAACAAGATACCTTTCGTGATAAAGAGTAGTGGGGATGCTTCACTAGCAGCAAGGATAATGCCGCATTTGAGAGTATGCCCTATCTTTTTAGTTTCAAATACTACTGGGAAAGGCCTGTCGGAGTTGAAATTCTTCTTGAACGCACTCCCCCCTAAAATTGATTGGAGTGAGAAGTCCGATATGGAGACCCTATGCTTCATAGATGAGAAGTTTTACGTTGAAGGGGTTGGGCTGGTTGTAGGAGGGCTCGTTGAACAGGGCATTGTTAAAAAGGACGAGATGCTACTCTTAGGTCCATTCGACGACGGTTCCTTTAGGACGGTTAGGGTCAAGTCAATACATGTCAACAGGGTTAATGTTGAGAAGGCTAGTGCAGGCCAGATTGCTGCATTAGCAATTACTAATGTCGATTACGATGAGATTAGAACAGGGATGGTTCTACTTGATGTTAAAGCTAAGACCTATGCCGTTAGAAGATTTACTGCTGAAATCAGGGTTCTACATCACCCCACCACAATAATGCTCGGCTATGAACCGGTTATTCAGACGAGGACTGTTAGACAAGCAGCAAGAATAATCAAAATGGGTAAAGAGGCTTTGAGAACTGGCGATACTGATATAGTGGAGTTCGAATTTATTAAGAGGCCAGAGTATTTAAGAGTTGGAGAAACATTCATATTCAGAGAGGGTAGGACAAGAGGATTGGGCATTGTTAGAAAGGTTAGGGCATGAGGCAATATCGCTACTATCCTGGTTTAGTGAGTTCAGCCAGTAGAATCCTGAAATGATCTATAGAGTCTTCGCATCTGTCAGAGGTTTCTTCAATTGCTTCAAAAAGCTCTGAAAGGAATATAACCATCCTCGGGTCTAGCGAAGAATACTTTTCGTTGAGGAGAAGCTTCCTAGCCTCCATGTAGAGAATATCCACCTCTCTTTCGTATTCCTCAACCTTATCGCTTAACTCCATAGCTCTTTTATGTTCTAATGAAAGTATTGCAGACAAAGAGTCTTTTAAACAGATTGCGCAATCTCTAGTTTTAATACACATTTGCTCTATCTTGTTTTTAATCTCCTGATCTAGATTACTAAGCGGCAGGAAGAAAAGCACTCTGCCAGCTCCGTGAGCATAATCTGCAACCATATCTACTTCTCGCGATAGCTCCATGAAATACTTTTTCATATCTGGAGAGAGCTCGCTCCTAGCGATTTCATACATAAGTTTCCTTCTTAGAAAGTCTGCATCCTTCTCCATCTGATCCTGTCTTTCATATATTTTCTTGAGGTCAGATGCTTCAGGGCTTATTGAAGCTTTCGTCATGTTCAAAAGTTCATCAACAACCTGGAGAACTTTTTCTGCATGCTCAACTATAAGCTCCATCGATTTTCTTTTCCTCCTATCTCTTAACCATTTCTCTAGTTCTCTTGAAGCCAATTCTAAACTTAATAAAGAGAAATCTCACTATATAAGCCTCTCTCCGGATACTTGTATACTAATACGTGTTCTTCGGGAAATCTCAGTTTAACTATAGAACCCACTTTTACACCCTGAACTTTCCAATAGGGTTGCTTAACGGTTATTTTTAGGCCCCTGATATCGACTATTAGCCTAATTATAAAGCCCTCCATGGTTTTTTTCAGAACAATGCCTTCAACACCGCTATCTATAAGATCTATCAACTCGGGTCGGATTATGACCACAACTCTACTGTCTTTTTGAAAGCCAGTACTCCTAGACTTCAGAAACATGCCTCCAACGTCAACCTCCAAGAACTCTTTATCAGTTTTCACAACATTTCCCTCTAAAACATTAGATTCTCCTAAGAAATATGCTGTGAAAATTTTATTAGGCTTAAGATACAAGTTTAACGGAGTACCCTCTTCGACAATACGTGCTCTTCTCATTACGATTATCCTATCTGAAATAGCCATCGCCTCCTCTTGGTCGTGCGTAACATGGATGGCTGTTAAACCGAGGTCTTTAACAATACGTCTAAGCTCGTATCTCAACTCGGTTCTTACCTTGAGGTCTAGAAGTGAAAGCGGCTCGTCTAGTAGGAGAAGCTTAGCTCCTGAAGCAAGCGCTCTTGCTAAAGCAGTCTTCTGCTGCATACCTCCACTAAGCCTAATGGGAAAATCATAATACCGGTCCGTAAGCTTCATAAGCTCGAGCATTTCAAGGGTTACAGACTTTATCATCGTAGAGTTAAATCCCTTTGCTCTAGGACTATACGATACGTTTCCACCGACATTCATATTCGGGAATAGAGCGATGTTTTGAAAGACGTATCCGATACCTCTTTCTTCAAGGGGCTTATTGTCAAAAAGCTCTCCGTCAACATAAACATGACCCTCGTAATCTCTTATTATTCCCGCGATTATCCTTAGTAGGGTTGTTTTACCGCATCCTGAAGGACCAATTATCGAAACGTACTCGCCATCGTTAACGCTTAGATTGATATCTTCCAGGGCAGTGAAGTCTCCAAATTTTTTAGTAACCTTCTCTACTTTAATATTTGGCATTTTTCAGACAGCCTCTATTTCTTTAGCAATACCCATTTCCGGATACTTAAAGAGTCGAATTCTTTCTTTCGGCATTTTTAATTGGAGCGCCATTTCTCTCCTAAAATCGCTTTTAATAAAATCAGCAAGTGGAATATTGACAGGTATTCTTAAACCTCCAGGAAGCTCTAATATAATTTTAGAAAAACCTCCCATAAAACTGATTTCTTTAAGCAAACCCATTAGCGGTCCTTCACCTATAATTATATCTTCGCATCTCAAGGCGATTACAGCTAAATCGCCTTCTTTAAAACCTCCTTCGCAAAGCGTTTCGATCATCATCCCGTTTCTAAGCTCTATGAAAGCAGTACCCCCACTAATTCTCTTAATTACGCCATCTAGTATAATGCTCTCGCCTACGAAATATGCTGAAAAAATACTATTAGGTTTTAAATATACTTCTTCAGGAGGACCTGTTTGCAGAATCCTTCCGTTTCTCAGTAGGATTAGTCTATCAGCTAACGACATCGCCTCAGATTGGTCGTGAGTCACATGAATAACAGTTAAGCCGAGTTCTTCAGCTATTCTTGCAAGCTCATTCCTGACTTCGAGCCTAAGCCTAGCGTCGAGAGCACCCAGGGGCTCGTCTAAAAGAAGAAGCTTGGCTCCTGTCGCTAAACACCTTGCTAAAGCAACCCTTTGCTGCATACCTCCACTAAGCTCATTCGGATATGCATCAGCCCACTGGTTAAGCTTAACTATTTCGAGAACCTCCGATACTTTCCTCTTCACATCATTCTCGCTAACACCTCTTGCCCTGAGACCAAACGCTATATTCTGACTTACGGTTAAATGGGGGAATAGAGCATATTGTTGATGCATGTAAACAGCGCCTCTAGCCTCAGGCGGAACTTTTGTAACACATTTACCGTCTATATATACATCCCCGTGATCGGGATTAACTAATCCAGCTATAACTTTTAAGAGAGTAGTCTTACCGCTCCCAGTGGGACCGAGCACACATGCGTATTCTCCGTCATCAAAAGTAATGTTAATATTTTCCAGAGCAGTGATTCCATTAAACTTCTTCCTCACATTCTTTAAAACAACATTAGGCAACGATACCCCCTCCCTTGGAGTAGATATATCTAAAGACGATAAGAATAATTAATGAAAGCATCATAAGTATTAAAGTACCCATACCCGACTCAACTCTCATGCCCGGAGACTTAACCCACTCTACCAATAGGACTGAAACCGTCTTGAAGGTTTTTGAAACAGCGAGTGTAGCCCCGGTTTCATTCACACTCCTAGTGAAAGTTAGTATTGCTCCAGATAAGAAAGAGTATTTAGCCACTGGAAGTATGATCGACCTAAATACCTTGAATGGGGCACCACCCAATGTTCTCCCAGCCTCCTCAAGCTCAATAGGCAAGTCATCAAGCGCGGAAACCATTGTGGTAACCATGTATGGGTAAGTAATGCAGAGGTGTGCAAGAAGTACTAGGAAGAAATCCGGGATCCCTGAAGACCCCCAGAACAATCCTATTGAAACCCCTAGTGCAACCGATGGTATTATTATGGATACATTGCTTAAAGCATCCAAAATCCTTGAAACCATCTTCCCCAGCTTTCTCCTAGATATTATTATAGCCATGGGGAGACTGAACAAGACGTTAATCAACGTAGCTATTAAGCCTATGACGTATGAATTGGCAACACTAGACCAATACGAAGACCATAAGCCCTCGTTAAGGAAGACTTGTTTAATCAAATCCGATCTAGCTACTAATGGAAGCCTAGCGATGACGATGTAAGACGCGGGAAGAAATACAAAGAAGACGAAAATAAGAATTGTGAAGAGATCTCTAACATATGTCACTTTTTTACTGCTTAAAACTAATTCCATTCGATATGCTTTTCTAAAAGGTATTCGTATCCTAAATCCAAGCAGTCTTAATCCTAAAAGTATAAGCACAGATAGAAATATTAACATAAGGCTTACGAAAACCATCGGTGAAACTAGCCCAGCGTCTATAGACCTCTTTATGAAAACAGGACCGTTTTCAAAGCTCCCTGCAACCATAATTGTTGCACCAGTCTCCGAGAGAGATCTTGCGAATGAGAGTATTAATGATGCGATGATCCCCGATTTAATCATTGGAATACTCACCGTCCTAGCGGTAGTGAAAGGCGATGCTCCAAGTACTCTCGCCGCAATCTCGTAGGTAGCGTCTAGTTCCATAAGCTTTCCCACTAGGACTCTAACCACCACCGGATAGGAGAAGGAGAAATGGAGAAGGAGGACCGTAAAGAAACCTGGCGAGACCCTTGGAAGGCCGAGAATCGAGAAAGGAACTTCCTCACTCCAGAGCATTAACGCGGAATACCCTAGAACAACAGTTGGGATTATCATCGGAAGATCTGTCAAATAGTCTATGAAACCTATCCACTTATACTTCTTTTTAGCAATCAACCAAGCTAACGGAAGTCCAGCGGCAACATCCAGTATTGAAACCAAAGCGGCAAGTATTATTGAAGAAAAAACCGCTGAAACCGATTTTCTAAGAAGTTCAATATTTTGAAAGACCTCTTGAACAACTCCTATTTTAAGCAAGACACCGAGTAGGGAGGGAAGTAGAATTATGCCGAAGAAGAAAGCAACTGAAGCAAGATAGATGAGGTATGAAACAGCTTTGTTCTCAGAGAACTTATCCAATACAATTATAAGTCCCCGGAATTTTCTTTTCAACCAGTTTGCCTCTTCTGGCGTAGTAACTGGCAAACTCTGCCAGCATCTAGGATTAACGGTTTTAAACCTTTATGGCGCGATGATGAATGAATAGATGGTTAGACGTTACACTTAAATCCTGTGGCATAGAATGTACTTCTTTACCCTGAGACAGGCTAAGCTAGTTAAGAATAGCCGTAAAACGAGAATAATAAGCCGTAAGACACTATCACTGGAATGCCTATTGCGAGCATTGAGCCTAATAAAATGCTAGTGAATTCTAGATTAAGGTTTTCAGCACTAGCATGCACAAGAGTCATGAAAGCAGGAGGGAGAGAAGCGATAATTACCACAACCCCCAATGTCTCTGGAGCCAAATGAAGCATGCTTGCGAAAGCAAAGCCGATTAAGCTTCCAAAAACTATTTTTACGAAAGCCGATAGAAAAACTTCTCTCATAGTATTTTTATTCGGAAGCCTGATGAAAACTCCAGTTGCGACAAGTATTATTATAGCGTTTAATAGTGAAATAAAATTTATTAATTCGCCTGCTTGTCTAGGCAATTCTAATCCTAAAAGGTTAGCGGCTAAGCCAGCAATTATAGAAATAATGTAAGGCTGTAAAACTAGGTTTTTAATGCTGTTTTTTGAAGACCTTTTAACTTTTGATGGGTTAAAGCGTGAGGCAACCAAGAATGCAATAGAGAAGACGTATACGGAGTTTCCTATATCCAGTAACGAGGCTGTTGCAATACCTTTAGTATTAAAGAACAGGCTTATGAAAGGCAGGCCGATTATGCCGATGTTCAGAGTACTGCATGCAAGCAGGAAAGCCCCTCTGTTAGAACTATTCATATTGAGCCTTCCCGACACTAGATATGCAATAGCCAGCAATGAAAGATTAATCATAAGGCCTATTAATGGTAGAAAACATTCTTCCAGCAATATTTTTACAGTAGCAAACGAGCGGAAAACTATTAGCGGCAGAAGGATATGAAGAGAAACGGATAACAATCTTCTACCAATAATTTCATTGAGTATACGTATCCGTTTTAGAAATATCCCCAGGCTAAGGAAGAGGCCGATTTCCACCAATATTTCGATTAGACTGAGCAATCGTTTGTAGCCGGATAAACTGTTTATTAAAGTTTTATAACAAACGAGATGGTTCTAACAGTTGGTTGAGAAGAATTAGGATTGCTAAGGGTCTTCTCGTAAAGAAGGAATACGGTGAAAGAGTTCTCCAGATTTTGAGGAGTAGGAATCTTGTTAATAAAAACTTATTGGTAAAAAGAAGGAATGGATTCATAGTAATACCGCTCGTGGACGAAGCTTCTTTTAACGATTTGGATGTAGATGGCGAAATTGTCGTTGAAGAATTCGAAGAGTCTACAAAAACTCTAACTCCCATAGAAATTCTCAAGAACAAATTGACAGAGGAAGAGCTTGAGCTAGTGCCCAGGTCTTTCGATATAATTGGAGATATTTGCATCTTACAACTACCCGAAGAGCTTCATGGTAAGAGAAGAATTATTGGAGAAGCTTTTCTAAAGTCTATGAAAAACATCAGGATCGTCTTAAACAAAACCGAGCCTCTTTCCGGTGAATATAGAGTCGGGGAGTATGAGGTACTAGCTGGAGAGGGTAGTACAGAAACCCTCCATAGAGAGCATGGTTGCATGTTTAAACTGGATATTTCTAAGGTTTTCTTCACACCAAGGCTCTCGGCTGAAAGGATTAGAGTAGCCTCATTAGTTGAACCCGGAGAAGTTGTCTGCGACCTCTTCGCAGGAATAGGGCCATTCAGCATAATCATCGCTAAGAAAAACCCTAGTGTTAGAGTCTATGCTTGCGACATAAATCCTGACGCTTACAATTATCTAATTGAAAACATAAGGTTGAACAAGGTTGGAGATAGGGTTAAAGCATATTTGGGAGATGCGAAGAAACTTTCCCAAAAGGAGCTTAAGGGTATTGGAGACAGAGTAATTATGAATCTGCCTATGAGTTCAGAGATGTTTTTAGACGCCGCCAAGAATGCTGTCAAGAATGACGGTGGCATAGTCCATCTCCACATATTTTTAGAAAAAGGAATCACTCCTGAAGAAAAGTATGCGAATATTGAGAAGGCTTTCCAAGAACTCGGATGCAAAGCAAGACTATTAAACTCTAGGAAGATAAGGGAAGTAGCACCTTTCAAATACCACTGGGCTTTTGACATACATGTTAAGCCGATAGACAGTTAAACCCTGATGCTGATTTTTTAAGAAAAAGATAAAAGCTCCTAAAAATTCCTATTATAAATTAAATAGTGAGGAGGGCAAAAGATCTACTAGAAGATGCTGAGGATTTTCTAG
>JAWCDE010000014.1:0-33456 GCA_038861395.1 Thermoproteota archaeon
AAAATAGCCTATGAGAATTGCTCCGATTATAACTAGTATTAGAATCTTTTTTTGTAAGATTCGAAATGAATATTTCATGCAGAATATTAAATATAATAACTTTTATATAAGCTTTTAGGTTTTCCCTGTTCTACTTTAATGGAGGCTATTCTTAAGCGAATTTCGTAAAAATAAGAGGCTTTCGAATTTTTTATCATCATAAGGATGGAAAAACTATGGGAAACATATCTTTAAATCATGTTTAACAATGGGTAATGCTCCATAGGAGAGTGGAATAGCAATATGTCGGATAAGTATAGGAGGAATTTCTTGGTATTCATCATAGATTGGGCGGCTTATGGTACAGCTATGAATTTTGTTTCTTTAACTACTGTCCTGCCCGCTTTTGTATCGAGCCTAACGGAATCAAGGATTGCAGTAGGGTTGGTTTCAACGATATCAGTACTGGGCTGGAATTTCTTTCAGCTGGTTTCGGCAGGAAGAATAGAAAATAGAAGGTATAAGAAGCCTTTCATATTGAGAGTGACTCCAGGTGAGAGAATACCTTGGTTGATTGTTGGCATTTCTGCTTTTTTATTCGCAACTAATAATCCTTTCTTGACACTGCTTATATTTTACGTTTCATATACTGTGGTATCTGTTTCATCTGGTCTCTGTACAACCGCTTGGCTAGACATTATTGCTAAGTCAATCCCCGAGAATAAGCGTGGATTCTTCTTCTCTACAGCGAACATGATTGGGGCAGTCCTTGGACTATTAAGCGGATTCGTAGTAGCCTTCTACATGAATTTCTTCGATTACCCGTTTAATTATTTCATGTGTTTTCTGACGGCGTTCATATTTGTCTCAATATCGTGGATAGACATTAATTTCATAGACGAGCCTCCTTCCAATGTCAGTGGACCATCTAACAGTTTTAGAGAATACGTTAAAAAACTGCCCAGGATTATTAAGAGTGATAGGAATTATTTTCTTTATACCGTTTCAGGAATAATTGGCGCATTTGGGGGAATCGCATCATCCTTCTACACTGCTTACGCCATAGATCGTTTTAAGGCAGGGGATTTTGAAGTAGGATTGTTCACCCTCATTTTCGTTGGGGCTCAGATAATCGCTAGCATTATATGGAGGTTTGTTCAAGAAAAGTATGGGCATAAGAGAGTGCTTGTCCTCGGAGGAATAGTTGGAGCGCTAGCAATCACTATATCTATCACTGCCAACTCCTTAAATTACTTTCTGATAGTATTTGCTCTTACGGGCGCTTCCTTTAGCTCATTCATGGTTTCTAACTTCCCCCTCCTTATGGAGATGTCCCCGGAGGAAGAAAGACCTACGTACATAGGGCTAAGCAGCGCCCTGAAATCCCCGTTTCTTGCAATAGCACCTCTAATCGGTGGATTCATGATTGAAAGATACGGTTACTTCGTAACTTTCATAACTTCACTGTTTTTCGCAGTATTTAGCACTATAATCTTAGCTAAGGTAAGGGCGCGGCCTGCTTATGTAGAAATACCATTACGGGAAAGGCTTATAAAACGTTTTTGAAAAAACATCACATGCCTTCTCCCTCTTGGAGAATTATAGGTAGAGGAGTTTATTGGCTGAGCATACCCGATGTTAAAAGCAAGCTTTTTGAAAATATTTGGCCAATACCTAATGGAGTGAATTACAATGCCTATCTCATTGCAGATGATGATGAATATCTTCTAGTAGATTCTTCGAAAGCAATTTTTACTTCTGAGGAATTAGTAAGGCTCATAAAAGGAATTACAGACCCTAGTAAGATAAGGAAAATAGCTGTTTTGCATACGGAACCCGACCACAGCGGCTTAATAAGTGAGATATTCAACAGGGTCGGTAACCCGGTTGTGTACTCTACTTCACGAGCATCATCTTTTATGAAAAGCATGTTTAACCTTGAAACGAATGTTGTTAAAGACGGAGACGAGATAACTATTGGTAATAGGATTCTTAAGGTTATTGAGCTTCCGTGGATACACTGGCCAGACACCATGTTTCTCTATCTAGAAGATGAGGAGATTTTATTCAGCTCTGATGCCTTTGGAGCGTTCGGAGCATTGGAGAAGCCTTTATTCGATGATGAAATCGATTTTGAGAAATATATGCATGAAGCTAAAGAATACTTTGCAACAGTCGTAGTAACCTATAGACAGATGGCTTTGAAGGCTCTTGAGAAGATTAATAGACTGAGAGTTATTCCCAGAATAATCGCACCGTCTCACGGTGTCGTGTTAAGAAGTAGAATAGCTGAGTTCATACGGGAGTTATATTCTTGGTGCAATATGGAGAAGAGGAAAAAGGTAACAATAGTATATGGAACGATGTATGGTTTTACTGAAAAACTTGCAGAATTCGCAAAGAATACTATTAGTAGTAGGGTTGAAGTTGTTATGCATAACGCTGTAAATAGTGATTTAAACCATGTGCTGAGCGACGTGCTTGATTCCGCAGGAGTTCTTTTCGTAACGCCGATTTACGAGGGAAATATCTTCCCTCCAATAACCAGTCTTATTGAGCTTATGAGGATAAAGAAACTTGGAGAAGGAAAGATTTCTGCAGTAGTTGTTACTAAGCTGTGGGGAGGTGCTGTCGCGAATCAGATTTCTCTTTTGTTGAAGGACTCAGGTTATAATGTTCTGTCTCCAGCAAGAGAATATGTGAATTACCCCGATGAGAAGGATTTAAGAGACTATGAAGCTTTTCTGCAGAGCTTCGTTGATAAGGTTTTGGAAAACGTTTGAAAAACCTTTATAACTAAGAAAAACCAGAATAAGTCTGAGATGGAATCTATTATAGACGAGCTTGATTTGAAAATATTAAGGGAGTTTATGGAGGATTCTAGAGTAACTTATAGAGAGATTGCTAAAAAGCTTGGTGTAGCTCCTGGAACAGTATTGTCTAGAATAAGGAAAATGGAGGAGAAAGGGATAATTAAAAAGTATACTTTAAGTGTTGATTACCAAAAGCTGGGTTATACTGTAACCAGTATAACTGAGGTCACAGTATCTAAGGGTAAGCTTGTTGAAGTTGAACAGAAACTAGCACAATTACCTGGAGTCTGTGCAGTTTACGACGTTACCGGCGATGTCGACGCCATAGTAATAGGAAGATTTAGAAGCCCGGCTGAATTAAGCAAGTTTACTAAAAAAGTATTGTCAATTCCCAATGTTGAAAGAGCCAATACCCATTTCGTTCTAACGATTGTTAAAGAAGATTTTAGTATGCCCTTGTAAAGAGATTAACTAAGGCAAGAACATTTTTCAAAAATTTAGTTTAGCAAACTTATAGTAATACATGAGATTAAGGAAAAAGAGTTTTATAATTGTTTTAAATCAATCAGAGACATGTTTGAAACCTTAGTAGCCGAGGGGATTTACGCGGGAGCACTATTCTTATGGGTATTATTCGTCGTGGGAATCTTAACCTATTTTTGCTATAAAAACATGATTAAGAGGCTTCCTGATAACGTTGCAATATATTATAATAGGAAGATAATTCACATTCTCGCAGGCGGAGTAATAGGTTACCTCGTGCCATTCATATTTAGCACACCTCTATACCCACTTACACTCTCAATGGTTTTAGGAGCTTTCACACTAATACCTCACTTGATCAATAAAACTATGTACTGGTTTCAAACCAACGATAATATTTACGAGGTTCATTTCTGTTTCAGCTGGGGATTGGTACTTACTGCAGGATGGTTTTTAACTGGCGGGAACTTTTGGTTCGGTGCCGTACCAATACTCTTCATGGCTTTAGGAGATGCTGCGACAGGCTTAGTCAGGAACACCATGTTTAGAAAACGTACTAAATCATGGTGGGGGAATCTTGCTATGGCCGTAGTTAATACTATAATAGGATTGAAGCTTGCATTACCGGGAGTGGTTGCAGGCTTATTTAGTAGCTTTATAGAGCATTTCGAATTTGGCCCTATTGATGATAATATAACTGTCCCAGTATCTTCCTTCTTAATCCTAATGATCTTCTACACAGTAATGCCAGAAGCGTTCTCCATATTGAATGTTTACTAGCTTCAATACAGCAGAAAGACTTTATGAAGACTCATGGAGAGGAGTATGAAGAAGTTCGCCGGAAAATCGAACGTATAATAGTTCTCTAAGAGTACTGGCAACAGGGTTGTTTTAACATTTTTAGGTTAAAAGGGTCGATGATGCTGTTTCCTTCAAAAACGATGTGAAACTTTTTTGAAAAAGCAGTCGAAGCAACTTATCGTGCGTAATTCTGGGCATGCTTTGCTCTTCGATAAGGAGATTGATGAGGCAATTAATCGGTTAAAGAAAAAATAACAGAATATTAGAACTCGCGATATCAATGCTTAATGTTCATACTATAAATTTAGAAACATTATTACATCATCCATATAACGGTCATTAAAATAGATTCCCTTTGGAATTTTCCCTACTTCCTTAAATCCTACTTTCTTGTAAACACTTATGGCTCTTAGATTAGTAGAAGCAAAGTGCAGAACCAGAATCTTTAACCGATTCTCTGAGACTCTTCAATGATAACCCTCATCATCTCTGTCCCTATGCCCGTGTCGCGATAACCCTAGCGAATAGCTATTCCCAGTATACCAACGTGACTTCTTCCTGATCTCTCTGTGAACTGTTTAATTCCCAACGATCTTCCTATCAGCTTCAGCAATCACATCCACTGCATTACCTTTTTCTATTTCTGCAAGAGTCTTACTAAGCCAATCAGCCTCCTCATCTCTCGCCATCTTTCTAACGGAGATGAAATCAAGCCCCTCTTCAGCTAATGAATTAATGTATTCAAGTAACGTCTAAATCTTAGGAGCTCTTAGGATAACATTTCTGCCATCTTTAATAGTGAAACTCTTTATAACTCTGCCAGCACTCATGGCCCCCGGTATTTCACCTTCATATAAATTATCTTTTTTACTACTAGCCATCTCCCATAACGATATTATTACTGAAACTAAAATCAATGTTGCACCAATCGATTCGAAGAATCCAAGCCTTTCCCCCAGCACTAAGAAGGAGAACAATGCTGCGGAAACTGGTTCAAGAGCGTAGATTAGAACAGCTTGAGAAGCAGAAGTGTATTTTTGCCCCAGTACTTGTAATACTCCTACAAGTATGGAGCATACGGCTGCGAGATAAAGAAGCATTGGAAGAACCTCTATTAAACCTTCAGGATTGGATGAAGTAGAAGATAGCATAAAACCGATAATGGCTGTTACAGCGTATTGGAAGAAGACTAGATCAAGCGAGAAGTATTTTTTGGAAAAACTGTCAACCGCCAAGACTTGAAAAGCCCAGAAGAAAGAGCCTGCCAAAACTATTAGATCACCGATTCTTGATTCATAAGATCCGCCTGACATCAAATACATTCCGATTACTGACAGGATTAATGCTAGCGTAAACTTATGACTATAATTAAACTTCCGCCGTAAAACATCAATCGCGTAGACTATGGGGATGTAAAGGCTTGTGATGAAGCCTGAGTTAGACGCTGAAGTATATCCTGTTCCAAGCCCTTGGAGGAAAATCCCGCCGGAATATAGTATGCCTAGGACCACCCCTGGTCTAACAGCCTCACGTAACCTCGCCTTGTTTTTTAGGATGCTATAAAAAACATATGGCATTATAAGCATGATTGATAGTGAAAATCTGAGAGCAACGTATTCTCCTGCACTAATTTTTGAAACAACCATTTTTATGAGCGGAAAGGAAGTCCCCCAAAGGATTGAAACAAGTATTAAAAGCATAGGGCCCAGTAGCTTTGTGTTAATATTTGGCATGCATGTACAAGAAACCGGGTGCTTAAGAATCCTTCCATACATGTTTAATCAATTTAGGACATGTGGAGAGTGGGATTTAACGGGCCCTATTGGGAGAGTATTTCCATCGCTAGCTTAAGAGGAGGCCATTGAGCAATCTGTCCAGGTTTAACAGCTCCCCAGGTGGTGCATAAGTAGCCAAGCATACGCTCATCATCCTTGAACTTTTGAGAAAACGTTATAAATGCTCTGGTTGCTTCAATATCTTTCCAGCCGCTCGGCAATAAGCGGAAACCTTTTTTGAGGAAAAATGGAATGGAAGGATAGTCTTCGCGCTTAGTATAATGCCAGTCGCATATGATTATGTCCTTTGGAATCATATCTATCGCAGGATAAGTCTGGTTTTCGGATGCCTCCCACATCCCATATCCAGTAGTATTACTGTCGAGCAAACGGTCACCCCACATCAACATTTCAACTCCACGTTCTTTCAAATGTTTATAATAATCGTTAACAGCTTTTGCGAAAAGCTTGCTTGGACTATGGTTTCTGCAACGTGGACAATATTCAGATGCAATTAAGAAAACCTCATCCATTCCCACATGTAAAGCATCTGAATCGAATGCGTCTATAAGCTCGTCAAACATTCTGAAAACAATTTTGTTAATCTCAGGATGCTGGGGACACCAGCTTCTGCAGTATATTCCCTCGTTATTCGGGAATTGCCCAGGGGTCTCGTCGAATTCAGGATATTTAGTCAAGAGCGGGAAAGTAGTACCTCCCCAGGATTGGTGTCCTAGACATTGAAATTCAGGGATTAAGCGTATATCGTGTGCACGGCACTCCTCAACTAATGCCCGTGCATAATCAGGTGTTATCGGGTCTGGGCCACGGAGCTCAGGGTGCGATGAATAAGCATAATTATAATCCACCTCTATTATAATAACATTTACACCTAAGCTTGCCAATTCATGGAGTTCTTCCATCAGAGAAGAAACATCTTTATTACTGTTCATTAATAAATGAACCCCGCGCCAAGTTTTACGCTCCTTGATCATTGCTATATGACACTGTCTTCTTGGCTTAAAACGTTTTTCAAGAAAATTCGATTACAAATGGTTTTGAATAATCGTTAAGGATAAATAAATCCTTTAAAAAACGCTAAGCATGCCATCCAACCCTAAGATTATTGGCATCGGAGAAGTATTAATAGATTTTATAGGTGTTGAACAAGCACCTCTCGACGAAGTCACAAATTTTAAAAAATGTTTTGGAGGGGCTCCGATGAATACGATAGTAGGAGTTGCAAGGCTTGGCGTCGAAGCAGGAGCAATAGCGGCAGTCGGCGACGACCCATTCGGAAAGTTCATAATCGAGGAGTTTAAAAAGAATAGTGTTGATACGTCTCAAGTTAAGATTAAGAAAGGCGTTAGGACTACACTTGCATTCATAGTAAACGATCCTGCTAAAGGCTGGGTGTGCATTTTCTACCGGAGCCCTTGGTTGAAACATACTTCAGACAGTCTACTATCTCCTAAAGACATAGATTATGATTATATATCAAGAGCAAGAATCCTACACGTGTCAGGTTTCGCACTTTCCCAAAACCCAGGGAGACAAGCATTGTTTAAAGCAGTGAGATACGCTAAGAAAAATGGTGTTGATGTTTCCTTTGATCCTACTTTAAGACTTGATGTCTGGCATTCTAAAAATATTCTCAAAGAAACATGCGTGCAAATGCTCAAGTTAGCAGACATCGCAACATTCTCGAGAGAAGAATCATCTTTCTTTTTCGGAACAAGCAATCCTAAGAAAGTTGCTGAGAAAGTTTTAAAGTATGGAGTAAAAATAGTGGGTGTTAAACTTGGTTCTCAAGGCTCTTTCATAAAGGTTAAAGACGGAACCGAAGTCTCAGCCTCCGCTTTCAAAGTTAATGTTGTAGATGTTACAGGGGCGGGCGATGGCTGGAACGCTGGACTCTTAGTAGGCCTCCATAGGGGTTGGGACATAGAGCAGTGCATAACTGTGGCAAACGCTGTAGGAGCACTCGTAGTAACTAAACCCGGGGCAATAACCGCCTTACCCTCTAGAGACGAATTGAACAAGTTTCTCCATGAGAAAGGTGTTGAAATAAGCGTTTGAGACCTATCTGTAGCCACGTTTCTTAGCCTCTTCGATTATGGCTTCCGTCGCTGTAGTTCCTATTCTCGTCGCCCCCAAGGCTTTAAACCTGAGTAGATCATCCAGCGTTCTGATCCTACCTGCCGCCTTTATCTGTATTTCAGGAATACACTCTCTACGCATTAAAATCACATCCTCCTCAACCGCACCCTTATACATGTAGGCACCATCCGGCTGCTTTACGAAGCCGTATCCGGTTGAGGTTTTAACAAACGCCACCCGATGCTGATTACATATGTGGCAAAGCTTTATTTTAAATTCATCTGTTAAATAATCGTTTTCAAATATCACTTTAACTATGGCGCCTCTTTCAATCGCAGTATCGTTAACCATCTTTATCTCCCTAGAGACATAATCCCAGTCTCTACTCAAAACTTTTCCAATGTTTACGACGAAGTCTATCTCGGTTGCACCATCCTCACAGGCTCTCTTCGTCTCCTCTACTTTTATCTCCGTTGTGCTGCTTCCGTGAGGAAAGCCTATTACAGTGCAAACAGCTACGCTTGTCCCCGAAAGCATTTCTTTAGCAAGCTTTACGGCATATGGTTTAATGCAAACTGCCGCTACATCGTATTTCCTTGCCAATAGACATCCTGTCCTAAGATCATCGTCTCTAAGAGTAGGATGAAGAAGCGAGTGGTCAATCATCTTGGAAATAGAAGTGAGAGATTTTTCTTCCATCTTCAAGAATATTTATTATTGTAAAATTTAAGCTTTTATGAATAATGCCCTGAATTAAGGGATAAATGAGAAGTTTTGTCAAAGCGAGAAAATCAATTTCCTTACTTTTTTAACAAAATTGTGTTAAAAAATTGCATGGAGAAAACGGCAATTTTATGCCTTTTTGAAGGCTGAAAATATTTTCAAATTGTTTCTGAAATATTTTCAAAACAAAGGTTTATATATAGGAAAATAAAGTCCCCTGCCAGAAAACGGATGGAGCCAATACTAATATTCGATGAGAAAAAAGCCAGAGAAGATACGAAAGAACTGAAAGAAAAAATGCTCGCTTCTTTAAAAGCGCAGCTAGAAGAAGTTAGAAAGAGGAAAGAAAGAGCTGTAGGGCCTGATGCCTACGACTTCTATTGGCAGAAGGAAAAGGAACTTGAAAAAGAAATTCAAAAAATATCAAATTTCCCAAGTGTGTGATATGTTTTTTGACAAAAAAATGATTAAACATATCCTTGCTAAATCAATGTTTACATCTTTTTGATAAAGATTGTCTTCTGTAGACAGGAAATAACTAAAAATAAATCTAACCTTCTAGTTAGAGTAAATTTTGCAAGATGAGTAATAAGGATTCGTCGGTAAAGTGGTTCAGGGAAGCAAAACTGGGCATATTTATTCACTGGGGGATCTACTCTGTTCTAGGAAAAGGCGAGTGGGTGATGCATAATGATAAAATGAGCATTAGGGAATATGAGAAACTCAAGGACCAGTTTAATCCGGTTTTATTTGACGCTAGAGAATGGGTTAGTGTTTTTAAGGAGGCTGGAGCTAAATACATAACATTTACCACCAAGCATCACGACGGCTTTTGCATGTATGACTCTAAGCTTACCGATTACAAGGTTACTAATACGCCTTTTAAAAGAGATGTTTTAAAAGAGCTTGTGGAAGCAGCTAGAGAAAGAGGCCTTAAGGTGTTTTTGTATTACTCATTGCTTGACTGGCACCATCCGGATTACCATCCGCTAGGCATTACTGGTCAGTACTCTGGTAGGGAGCCTGGTGGAAACTGGCAGAGATACCTTGATTATTACATTGGACAAGTGAGGGAGCTTTGCGAAAACTATGGTGAAATAGCTGGCTTCTGGTTTGACGGATGGTGGGATAAGCCTGATGCCGATTGGCGACTCAGAGAACTCTATGACATGATCCACTTGCTTCAACCATCTGCTCTAATAGGTAACAATCATCATGTAGACCCGTTCCCGGGAGAAGATTTTCAAATCTTTGAGCAAGATGCTCCTGGAGAGAATACTGCCGGCTTCAATAAGGCGAGGGTTTCAAACCTTCCATTAGAAACCTGTATGACTATTAACAATAGCTGGGGTTATAATAAGGACGATAAGAACTATAAATCTAGCTTAGAGTTGATAGAGATTTTGAAAAAGGTGAATGGACTTGGTGCAAACCTTCTATTGAACGTTGGTCCACTACCTACTGGCGAGTTAGATCCTGAGCAGGTGAAGCGGCTTAAAGAGATTGGAGACTGGATGAGAAAAGAAGGGTAACAAAAAATTATGCCTTCATTATTTCTAATGTGGTTAGACTATTCACAACTCTATTTATAAATCCCATTCTTTACACTCATCGTTTAACTGTTTCTATCACTTTTATCGCTTACTATCCTATAAGCTGATAAGAGGGGAAATAAGAAAAAAGTATAAGTTATGTAGGAAACGGTTAACTTAATATGCGAAATACTTATTAGCTCCTGAGACTTTTTACTGCAGAATGAAGATAAGTATGGATGTTTTTAAAAAATTGGAAACAGAATACTCAGAATATCTTGAGGGAGACATGATAAACAAGTTTTTCGAGGATTTCAATATTAAATTCGCAGCGGGGCACTGGTCCGCCGGAGACTTTATGGATAGGTTCGCTACAAGAGGTTATAATAGCAATGATCCTAATTTCAGAAGCGACATAATTTCTCAATTACGGAGGATTAAGCAAGCAGGTATTAAGGGGGTTGAATTTCACGATGTACTTTTTATAGATTCTAATTACAGGAAAGTACAGAACATCATAGGCGAGGTTAAAGACGAATTAGCGAGGTTAGGTTTAGTACCAACAAACATGAACATAAACCTTTGGACAGATCCTAAGTGGAAAATGGGGGGAATAACAAACCCGTCTACAAAGGTAAGAGAAGAAGCTATTCAGATCGCGCTTCAAGCGGTTGAGATCGCCAAGGAACTCGGTTGCAATAGTGTTTCCCTGTGGCCGGGGTCTGACGGTTGGGATTATAACTTTGAAGTAAACTATGGAAAGCAACTGGAGCTCTTCATAGAAGGCTGTGAGAAAATAAATAGAGAAGCTAAGAAGGCCGGGCTAATATTCGGTGTTGAAGCTAAGCTTCACGAGCCTCGGGAGGGCAATATGGTTATACCGACTACTCATTACGCAGCCTTGGTTGCGAAGACTGTTAATGAGCGGTGTGGAGGAACTAATATGGGTGTGTGTATAGATTATGGTCATGAGCAAATGTACGCTGTTGAACCGGCTGCCACAGTGTATGCTTTAAAGACTTTTGGAGTACCTTTAGTTAACTTTCATATAAACACAGCCAAGCTTCACAGTAATGATGAAGACAGGATAGCTGGAACCGGAGACATATGGAGGATGATTGACTTCATATACTCAGCAATAGACACTGGTTACGATGGCTGGTTTGGCGAGGACCAATTCACTTATAGGACGGACCCTGTTAAAGCAATGTACTTGTCTAAAGAGATTTTTGCAAACTTAGCAAAGAAGGCTCTTCTAATATACGCTAAGAAAGAAGAACTAGAACGAGTAAGGGAAACAGGAGACCAAGCAGAAGTAATAAACTTTGTGAAGAAAATAGTTCTCAGAGGATAGTATGTAGGTGTTTAAAATGGGCAATCTTCTCCTTGGTACTGATATAGGGACCTCAGCAACTAAAACAGTTCTCGTCAATACAGAAGGCAAGGAAATCGCTAGCGCAACCGCAGAGTACGGGGTGCTAACTCCTAAAACAGGTTGGGCTGAACAGTGGCCTGACGTATGGTTTCACGCTGTATGCGAAACCATAAAGGAGATTATAAAGAAGACAAGCATTGACCCACGCGACATAGCCGGTTACTGTGTGAGCAGCCTTTACGGAGGATCAGGTATTCCATGTGATAAGGAAATGAATCCATTGAGGCCATGCTTGATATGGGCGGATAGGAGAGCTACTGAAGAATGCAAATGGATTAGGGAGAAAATAGGAGAAGACACTGTATTCAGGGAGACTTGTAATACTATAGACCCATATTACGGATACACTAAGATGCTATGGATAAAGAGGAACGAGCCGCATATCTGGAGCAAGATCTACCAGCTTGTTACACCTAACGCATACTGCATATACAAGCTTACTGGAGAACTCTCAGTAGACTATTCTTCAATAGGCAATTATGGGGGCATATTCAACCCTAAGGAGAGAAAGTTCGCTGAAAGCCTTATGTCTGAACTGGGGATACCGAGAAGCTTCTTCCCGGAGAAAGTAAGCATGTCTAAGGATGTGGTTGGCGAAGTAACTTCGCAAGGTGCTGAACTAAGTGGTCTAGCCAAAGGTACGCCTGTTTGCGCAGGGGGCATTGATGCACCAATGTCAGCCCTTGGAGTTGGAGCACTTGAAGACGGTGAGCTCGCTATGATGCTCGGTACTTCAACATGTAACGGTTTCATACAGGACGAACCCAGGTTCTCCCCTAAGCTGGTAAATTATTCACATGTTGCCTACGATGATCGCAAATACTATTCTTTTGCAGGGGTTATAACCGCGGGCTATTGTGTAAGATGGTTTAGAGATAATTTTGGAAGTGTTGAAAATAGCTTAGGCAGAGAATTGGGGTTAAGTGCCTACAGTATTCTTGACCTAGAAGCCGAGAAAACTCCACCTGGTTCGAATGGACTAATATTTCTGCCGCATATGATGGTGGGTGAAAGAGCACCGTGGTGGAACGATTATGCTAGAGGAGTATTCTTCGGCCTAACCCTAAGCCACACTAAAGCCCATATTTTCAGAGCCATCTTGGAGGGGATAGCTTATGCTATAAGGTACTGTATTGAAACCGCTGGAGAAGCAGGCATACCTCTTAAGAGAGCTATACTAGTTGACGGTGGAGCTAAGTCCAGGCTTTGGAGAAAGATAATAACAGACGTGTTAAACCGGGAAGTAGAATACTTGGCCGCAAGCATAGGAGCACCCTATGGTGATGCTCTGCTCGCCGGAGTAGGAACTAAAACTCTTAAAGGATACGAGGTTATAAAGGAATGGTTGTTAAGCGGTGAAATAATTAAGCCGGATTCTGAGGCTACATCGAAATATGAGAAGCTGTATAAAATTTACAGGAAGCTTTATCAAAGTCTTGAGGAAGAATTCAAAGAATTGAAAACCTTGGAAACTTAAATAATTGTATTATTACCAGCTCTTAGCAAGACCCTTCCTGTATAATTCCATCTGGAGCCTTCGGATGACATCGGCTTGTTCGGTCGACAGTGAATCCGGTTTACCATTCGACCTTCTTAGACTAGCTAAAATCGAAGAGAAGACGATTATCTTTGCACTCTCCTCCATTATCTCTAACCTATAGTATGCTTCTCTAAGCGAAGAACCTAGTGTTATCACGCCATGGTTTTTTAACAATATACAGTTATGTTTTTTTGCAGCTTTCCCGACTTCTTCAGCCAACTCCTCCGAACCAGGAATGTAGAAGGGTAGTGTAGCAACTTCCTCCAAGAAGACTGCATGATCGGGATACAAAGGAGTATTTATTTCGAGATCCACCGAGCTTAGGGAAATACAGAACGGCGGGTGGGCATGAATCACAGCATTCACATCCCCCCTAGCCAAATGGCATTTTGCAAGAACCCCGGTTTCCATCGAAGGTTTTGAAGCTCCCTTTACAACCTGGAGCGTTTTCAAGTTAACACTTACGAAATCTTCAGGCTTTAATTCACCAAGGTTAAAACCACTAGGCTTAACAAGTATTATATCGCTATGATCAAGCCTGGCACTTAAAGTGCCACCTGGGCCAGTAGCTAATTTAGCGTTATATATTGCGTGAGCGTACTCTGCGAGTAATTTTCTTAAATCTTCCTCAGATAAATTAGACTGCATTTCTAAGAACAGGAGACATTTTCAGATTAAAAACATTTTGGTTATTTAGGTCAAAACTCTTCGTGTTTTCAAATAGTCTCCAAGCAATTCCTCATTCTCATCCAACAGTGCGAAATCGATGCTCTAAGTGTCGACGCCTATAGATTCTAAAGATTTTTGAACACTGGTTGAAGCCTTAAGAAAACCGTTTTCATCTCGCTCCATACTCTTAAGACATCCCCGTAAAGATGATTTCCAATTTTTACAGAGTATTTAGGAAACCTATATGCTTCTTCTATTCTCAAAACCTCGCCGTCAAATAGCCCTCTCACTCTCGGCACCTAGGTCAAAAGCGATGAAAGTGTAGCTGACCATAAGCTCTGTGCGATTTACATGCTTATAAGATTTAGCAACCAAGAGGAGTAAACATAATGTTCTTAAGCATCTATAAACGATTGTATTGGAAATTCTCTTAAAATTTAAAAGAAGCTGCAAAATAAGTCTGGTTCTGAAAATGCGTAAGGCACAAACAATGATTATTTCAATAGTTCTTTCGGCAGTATTCTCTTACGCGCTTCTGTATTCTACTCTAGAATTACCTCATATACTAAATAAGCTTCTTGAAGAAGTGATCCCGCATTACGGTATTGGCGAGATGGAAGAGGCAGAACGTTTTGTAAATTCACTGAGGCCATTGGGCTACCTTTGTCTAGTAACAATAATACTTCTGATAGTACTTGGATTCACCTTAAAGAAATACAAAATTAGCTTCTTAGGTTCTTTTATTTTATTGCTTCCTACTTTCAGCTATTTTGCTTCAGTAATGTTTTTCCTAGCGGGGGTAGGGATATTGAGAATAATATGGCTTCCGTTTCTAGAGTTCTTCCCGGGATCATCGATTTATGAAAAAATAAGCACGGCAAGTAATCTTCTTGAGCTTGGAGACATCGTTTATCTTCCATATGACGCTTTAAGGTTTCTGCTTAATATTGTTGTAGGAGAATATTTACCGGGGATTGATGAAATGCTTTTCCTAATTACAATAATAGCAAGCTCCATAATTTTCTTCATCAGCTGTGCAACATGGTTTTACTTCAGGTTTCAGAACCTAGGGTTTGCGAAATCGCTTGTCTACAAGTATTCCAGACACCCGCAATATTTTAGCTTCCTTCTATGGAGCTACGGCCTTTTAATATACGATAAGTATATTTTCCTACCACCTAGGGGAGGATACTTTGCACCACCACCATTTTTCTGGAATGTGTTTGCCCTCCTACTGATAGGAATAGCTTTAAGTGAAGAAAAGAAAATGCTTGAAATATACGGCGAAGAGTATGAGAAGTATCGTTTTACAACTCCTTTCATGATACCACTGTCGAAAACAATAGGAAGAATTATAACGCTCCCCGTGAAGCTTGTTTTCAAAAAGACCTATCCTGAGAGAACAAAAGAAATAGCTTTAACACTAGCAATATACTTCATAATAATCTTGGCAGTATCCATGCTATACTGACGGGTTAAATAATTAACTTTTGAAAATACTTGATGAGGGTAAAGAAAGGAGATAGGGAAGCATTCTAGCACAGGAAGAGTTTTAAATGACCAAGCTCTACTATAGCTAATGAGCAGTGAAGCGTCGGGGAGAAAACCTTTAAGAGATATTAGTGGAGAGTATAGGGATCTTTACACAAAGGTTATGGAGTCTAATGATAAGGAAAGGATTAGCTTTATGCTTGTTTTCTACGACTGGATTAATGATTTTATGAAGGAGGCTGTTGATGAAAATGAGAGGGCATTCGTAATTCGCTCAGCATTCGCGATAGCTAAAAGGCTTTTAGAATCTAAGCTTGATGGCACTAGGCTTGTTAAAATAGGACAGATGGTTGATGAACTAAGATCTTTAAGAGGCGATAGGGATGCGCTCTTCATAGTGGAACATTTAAAACTCCAGCTTTTCGAGGACTGTGGGATTGATTCTGAAAAACCTGACTGGGAGCTGGTTGACAAGTATTTGAATTATTGGATGGAGGCTTCTGGAAAAGAGGAGGTTGCAATTACTTACTATCGCAGAGACGAGAACGGCGAAATAGTAACGGATAATGAGAGGGTTACCAGCGCAGGTCCACGGTTTTTCAAACACTGCTCTGCGGAGTGTGTAGAATGGTTTTACAGCATGGAGCTTAAGCCCATTAATTATACTGCGGAATCCCTCATGGAATTGGATAAGATTATAGATGCTCACTGGCCTAGGGAACTCTTTAAAGAAATTAGCATCGGCAGCGAGGAGCCTCAAAGTATAATACTCCTTAGACTCGTACTGATGACAGGCAGTTACTTGGGCGAGGTATTGGTCAGGAATCTAGGCGGCAAGTGGGAGAAGACTGAGGACCTTGGTTGGCATATCCGCTTAGAGGATAGGAGGATAAACGTTTTCAACATCGCTGAAAACTCCTTCAGAGAATCATCCAACTTCTACAATACTTTCAAACTTTTAGAGAATATAAAGCAATAATTCAAATTTATTAGGGCGTTTATTGATTTAGCATAGCATGGATGTATTCGAGGCGGTTCGAACAAGGAGGAGCATAAGAAAATACTTGGATAAGCCTGTTGAGAAGGAGAAGCTATTGCGAATTCTGGAGGCGGCTAGGCTCGCGCCTTCCGCCGTAAACCGTCAACCGTGGGATTTCATTGTAGTAACGGATCCGGAAATAAGGAAGAGACTGGGGGCAGCATATCCAAGAGACTGGTTTACCAATGCTCCCGTCATAATAGTTGCATGCGCATCCCCCGCTAGAGCATGGACTAGGAAGGATGGTGAAGAATATTGGAAGGTTGACGTTGCCATAGCCATGCAAAACCTGATTCTGACTGCTTGGGAAGAAGGGTTGGGAACATGCTGGATTGGAGCATTCGACGAGCAAGAGGTTAAGAAAACGCTTGGCATTCCTCCTGAAGTACGCGTAGTAGCTATGACTCCACTGGGATACCCTGCTGAGGAGAAGGGCCCCGTCGTCGATCGGAAACCCTTGAGTGAAATAGTTCATTACGAACACTGGTAGCATTCTGCGAATTAAAGTAATGAAGCTGTTATTCACCACGAACCCAGGCATCGAGGATATAGCGATAAGGGAAATCGAAGAGACTCTAGGAGCAAGAGTATCCATTTTTCATAATCTTCCGGGTAAATTGATTGCTGAAATCGATGAGAAAGAAATGAACAGGGTTTTCTCACTACGGTCTATTTATCACATTGTTAAACATATATCCACGTTAGAAGTAAGAACGGATGATAAGGGCCTTCTAGATATCTATAAGGGGTTAAAGGAGATGGAAATAGAGGATTTGGAGAATGCGAAAACATTCAGAGTTACGAGTCAGAGAATAGGTGAGCACTCCTTCACCTCGGTTCAAATCCAGAAGTACGCTGGTCAAGCCATATTGGAGAAGTACGGTAAGAAGGTAGATTTGGAGAATTTTGATGTGAATATTGTTTGCGATGTTATAGGCAGTAAATGCTACGTCGGCATCCAGTTGACTAGGGAATCTTTACATAAGAGGTTTGAAAGGCCCTTTAATCACCCGGCAGCGATAAAAGCACCATTAGCGTATGGAATGTTGAAAATCGCCGAAGTGAAGAATGGAGATGTAATGCTGGACCCCTTCTGCGGAGGGGGAACAATACTAATAGAAGCCGCTCAAGTATGGGATGGCAGAATAAGGATTCTGGGTAGCGATATAAACAGTAGGTTTCTAGAAGGAGCTAGGATGAATATTAAGGCTGCAGGGGTAGAGGAATATGTCTCAATTAAAATAGCTGATGCGCGCAGGCTTGACGAATTCTATGATGTTAAAGTAGATAAGATAGTGACGAACCCGCCTTACGGGGTCCGCCTGGGGAGAGAGAGGAATCTTAAGGAGCTGTATTTGGAGTTTCTGAATTCAGCATTTAAAATTATGAATCCCGATGGAAGAATTGCGATAATAAATCTTAAAGCAACCACATTCAGAAGCATTGTTTTTAAAACGAAGAAGTTTAAGCTGGTTCATGAAAGAGTTGTTGAAACAGGAGGTCTTTATCCTCATATTTTCGTTTTGGAAAAACTTTAACAATTATGCGAAGAATTCAGAAGCCTCTTCCCCTCAGCCTTGAACATCCCGTTTAACCGGTGCATCAGTAGAATATTACTCACGTAGCGATGGTGCCGCTCATCCTTGTCAGGAGAGTAAAGCATTCGTAGGGAAGATTCTTATGATGTTGGCATTTTCAACATCGCTGTTTATCCTATGGATTTTTTACAGTTTCCATTAGTTGATTATCATAGACCGTACTCATGGGAGCACCCTATTTCGACTGGTTCCATAGCGACGATCTGTCTCCTTATCTGCCTGTAGTAAGGTGTCTAAGCCTTTCGTCGAGCATTTCTATGAATTCAGAAAGCTTCCCCTGCGGTATTCTTGCTCCGGCTGCGTTAATATGCCCACCGCCAACTCCTCCTAGCCTCTCAGCAATATCTGACGTGATTTTATGAAGGTTCTTTAACCCCACGGATCTGACGCTCAGATCAATGTTCTCACCCCGTTCGTCAGCTGCAACCCCGACTATCGTGTTGCCATAAGCCCTAGCATAGGTCGCAGCCTTACCCAGTGACCATTCAACGTTTACGACATACGATACTCTCCCATGAGTCTTAACCATGTTCTTCACCACGTGACGCATCTGCTCATCCCTCTCGGCTTCTCGCAAAGCAATCTCAACCAGATTCCTATCGGAACTCGGAAGCTTGTTTTTAGAAAGATAATTGACGAGGCCCCTCTTAAAATCGAAGTCCCCCTTCTTAACTCCCTCTAGTGCAGCTACAAGTATTCCAGATTCGAGGTAAAGCTCCCTTTTATCCCATTTCTTAAGGAGGTGTTGGATGCGAGGCGTGTTATCGCTATAGTCTCCTATGGCACCATAAACAGCGACTCTGCTCATTTCAGGATCAATATCCTTTTCGAAAAATATGTAGGTAAGCTCAGAGGCACATGCACCCTTACTTCCACTAACCGTCTTTACAGGAAGCTTCCTTAGGCTTAATCCGGGTGGAAGCGGGTGGTGATCAAGATATATTACTTCTCCTCTTGAACCTAGTCTCCTTAATTCGGAAACTATTTCCTTCCTATGCTTAGGAGTTAAAGCAATATCCACTATGATTATATTCTCTTCATGAATAGATTTCAACTCAGATAATAGGTTAGCAGGATTTGTGAAGACGAGTTTAGCATTTTTCTTTGCTGATAAGGCGAGCGATGCTGAGCAAATGCCATCGCAGTCCCCATGTGCAAGAATAATCCAACCCGTCATTACTCTTACGATGAGACATTAGGTATAAAAGAATTAATTAATACTTTAATGATTTGATGAGAACTAGAGCTCTTTCTGCGGATTCATGTTTGCAAAGAATTCTTTAATCTCGCTTAAATTGCCAGTATAGGAGTTAACGATTCTCGCCTCAACCTCCCTAACGAACTCTCTCGTAAACTCGACGGGGAGCGTAATGTTCTCATCAATCAGATCTATTGCAAGCGGAAGCCCCGTTGCCATGTTAAAGTTTTCAATGCTTGAGAAAAGCATTTCCATTACATACTTCTCAGAGCCTAGTGGAACCTCCAGCTCGAAAGGCGGATTCTCCTCGCTCACCTTAACTTGAAGCCTGTTAAGCCTAGATTGAAGGTCTTTGGCATAATCATCAGAAACGCCTAGAACCTCCGCCAGTCTTTCCACAGCCCATTCGAGAGCATCTTCAAAAGCATCCTTAGGATACCGGTATTTCTCTCGAATCAAGAGTTCACTAACCCTGCTGTAAACCCTTTGAAGCCCAGGTCCCCCCAGAAGCTCCTTATAATCTAGGATAGCAGGCGGACTCATCAAATTATGCAGTATCTGCTTATCCAGATGGCTTACTAAAGAGCTTTTTTCACCATCTTTAACAGAGAGCCAGCCACCTATGGCCCTGCTTCTACCCCTCTTAATTATTCCCGCACATTTCCCAGAGTCTAGGAGGACATTGGTCATTTTCAATATTTCTCCGGTGGTTTCAGAGATTTCCTCCCTGATTTCTTTTGGAACAGGGAGGCTTTTCGCAATCCTGGTAATCCTGAAAAGGGGATACGCGAAGCTGAGGAAACTTCCATCTAGAAGAAGCAGGTCCGGATTCCTCTCCAGAGCTTTTAAAGCAGCCACTCTTTCAAGACGTGTTTCCCTAAGGCTGAGAATAATGCTGAAAAGCTCCCTACCATAGGCTTGGCTTTCACCTATGTTTCCAGGAAGATAACCCTCATCAACTATCTTTTTGCCTTTAACCATGATGAACCCCGCAGCGTAAACTGAGAATTTTGCACCAATAGTCTCAGCAGGTCTTGGGGAGAAGGAGCCGTCAACCGCGGCTATTGATGTTTCACCCGAGGATCCGAAACTTAACGTCCGCACGTAGGGAGCTATTCTATGTTTCACAGACTCCATGAGGAGTTTGAAACTACCTATTACCCCTATTAGCCGCTGCGCCTCATCCTCAGCCATTTGATAGAACTGCTCTTGAAGATCTATGGGGAGCTTACTCCATGCTGTCTCAGAAGCCATTGGAAATCATTTCTCCGGTTTGAAGGATATTAGGAGAGGTATTGGCGACGGGTTTGCCTTCCCTACGAAGTAGAATTGGCCTGGTTTCAATGAGAGAAGGTACTCCCTCTGAATCCCGTAGGGCTTAAGCCAGTTATCAGCTTCTTGCATGTCCAACGGATGCAGTGCTCCGAAGAATTGTGTGTTAAGATTTCTCCTAACAGCCGCGTTTATGCCTATATCTCCAGCTATGCCTTGCGATATTAATACTATGCAAAGCCTATGCTTCCTGCCGAGGGCACATAGGTTTTTAATGTGCTCAGTGGATTCGCCTTGTATTCCCCTGGGCTCCCAGGGAGCGTATTGAGGACCCTCATCTATAATAAGCGCAACGTCAAGCGACTCACCCAACTCCATCCCCTCCTCTAAAAATCTCGCTAAAGAATTGAAGAATGATAGTTTCTCTTCGCTTCCTACGAGACTCATGTCAACCACCTTAATGCCTTTCTCTTCACCTCTCAATTCTTCAACCAGTTCCTCAATGCTAACGGATCCTCTGACAGCATCTAGATCGATCGGCTTAAGTTTCTTAAAGCCATACTCTATCCTGCGGAGAGCGTTTCTCCTTTGGTCGTCCCGTATCGGGGCCTGTTTAACACTGTTATCCAAGTAATTCTTCATGTCGACAAATATTTCCTCAGGCTTTTTCTGACAAGCTTCCTCCCATTTTCTTGAAATGTAGTCCTCCAAAGCCTCCTTAACTGGATTTGAATCTCTAGACTGCCCCGTGTATCCAAAGTGTTCAGCCTTCTCCATAATATACCTGACGACAGCCTCTTCATCCAGCTTTAGGCGTGATATAGGGACAGCTCTATCTTTAAAGTATGGAGCATAATCTTCCCCGCTCCAATCTAGCACAAGGACTTTAAAACCAGCTTCAAGCAGCACGGGGATGATCACGTGTCTGGTGAGCCAAGACTTTCCACTGCCAGTCGCACCGAAGACACCAATATGGTATGTTAGGAAAGAACTATCAAACGGGATCTTCCAATCCTCATGTCCGTCTAAACATGCTCTCCAGATAACAGGCCTGTTCCTAGCAACGTATTCCAAAGGGTTAGATGAATCTTTTTTAAATAAGTACACGTTACTCCTAGGAGGTATTATGAGACGGTTCTGCTCAACCCCGTTATCCGTTATAACTCCTATCACCATTATCTCGAAAGTATATATTTCCCTAGCTCCTGACGGTACACCGCCTCTTTTAGCGTATGCAACACTTGGACGGTAAGCATTGGCTTTAAGAGCCTCGTTGACCCCGCTACCGCTTCTAAGAACCCCGAGAACATACCCGTTAGGCGTATCTATTACTACGATTTCCTCAGCTCTTACTTTAAGCTCTTGGTTTTCTTCAAGAAGTAGCTTGGCCCTGGTTTCGCTGGAGTCGCTGGCAACTATGCCGACTTTCTCCAAATCCATAGGGTTGACTAAGTGCATGATACTTAATCTCTTAACATGTTTAAAAAGTTGAAAAAAGTTAGAGGAGTATAGGATTAAAATCCTTCCCACTTACGGAAGAGGGGGTACAAATTCTAATAGGCTTCTCGTATAACCTTTCCTAGGGTTGCTTATCAGCTCATCGGACAAGCCCTCTTCAACTATCTTACCTTTAATACAGTATCAGAAAAAGCCATTCCAAACCCGAATCAATGGGCTTGAAACATAGTATACGAGGGCATTCCGGTATTAGACTCCACATTGATTATGAGTGAAATTCCTCGCTCAGTAGCCCTCCAGCCATATCGCACTAAATAATAACTTTTTCACGTAGGTTAAAATTTCAGACCCCCTAAAACTTTTTAAAAAATGATATAATGTCATAAAAAGAGGAAAAAATATTATGGGAAGGTTACCAGTCTAAAGCATCTATGTAGAACCAGCCACTCCACTCGCCGCCAGCCCATTCGCCTACTAAGATCCCTATAACCTTTATGTCTGAAGCCCAGTCAACCGTGCTAAGGTCGAAAGTGAGCTCAACCCACTGCCCTCCCTTCCCACTGAAGTGTACTGGATCCCCTGCATCAGCCCAAGCCCAGCTGGAGCTCATTACGAACAACTTGGCTTGAATATCTATGGCCGCAGCCTCCTCGGGAACCTTCATCCATAGCGACAGCCTCTTACCAGTGAGGTCCTTAGGAGTGTCGAAAACTACTTGCGCACCGCCGTCTTGGCCCGCGCTTCGGTCGAAGTATATCTTCAAGCTTCCAGATCCGCTTTTCGCGTCTTCGGTAGTGTGCTGGACTTGAGTAAGGGCGCGAAAAGCAGGAGCCCAACCTTGTTCATCAGTCTCGAAGTCAAACTCCACTTCCTCAGCTGGCGTAGGTGTCGGCGTTGGCGTAGGTGTTGGAGCAGGCTTTTCAGCTGGTTGAGTCATCAGCCAGTAGGCGGCGATTATCACGATGAGAATAATGACAACGCCCGCGATGTATATCAATTTCTTCTGAGCTGCCATTTCTCCTTGGGAAAGAGACCTGTAGAATATAAGTTTTTCTTAAAAAAGCGGGTCTAAAAAGTAAAGACAATTTTACGTAACTATTTTAATAGCTTTCTTACTTACCGCTTTGTCAAACACTTTTCTCTGTCTAAACTCCTCCTGTTTTCCAGCGTTCCACTGGTCGACAGGCCTCAGGTATCCTACGACTCTAGAATATACCTCAGTGCTCCTTCCACACTTTGGACACGTAGGCTGTTCTCCGGAAAGGTAACCGTCTTCGGGGCAAATGCTGAATGTTGGTGTAAGTGTGAAATAGGGCAGCTTAAAGTTTTCACATATCTTTCTAACCAACACTGCGACAGATTCTACTGGTGGATTGCTTTCTCCAAGCCAAACGTGGACAACAGTGCCGCCGGTATATCTTATTTGAAGAGGATCTTGAAGCCTAAGGTACTCGAAGAGGTCGTCGGTATAGTAGACCGGTAAGTGAGTAGAGTTAGTATAGTATGGTGCAGCACCATTCTTAGCATCCTCCTCATTCGCAACAATTATGCCGGGGTACATTTTCTTATCTATCTTAGCAAGCCTGTGAGAAGTACCCTCCGCAGGAGTGGCTTCGAGGTTGAAAATGCTCCCAGTTTCTTCTTGGAAATCCTGTAGACGCTTTCTCATGAAGTCTAAGACTTTTAACGAGAAAGCAAGGCCCTCAGGGTCTCCTATGCTGCATCCCAGGAAGTTCAGACAGGCCTCGTTCATACCTACTAGACCAATCGTGCTGAAATGATTCTTCCAGTAGGAGCCGAATGCCTCTTTTATATGTCTCAGGTAAAACTTGGAGTAAGGATATAAGCCGGCTTCCGTAAACTTCTCGAGCCACTTTCTCTTTATCTCTAAAACATCCTTAGCAAGGACCATTAGCCTGTCCAGTCTCTCGAAGAAATCGCCCTCGCTCTTAGACAAGTACCCTATTCTAGGCATGTTTATCGTAACTACCCCGATCGAGCCCGTCAGCGGGTTTGCTCCGAAAAGTCCTCCGCCTCTCTTCTTCAGCTCTCTCTTATCCAGCCTTAAATGGCAACACATCGAGCGGACATCCTCAGGATTCATATCGGAGTTTACGAAATTAGCGAAGTATGGGATGCCGTATTTCGCAGAGGTCTCTAATACTTTCCTGACTGTTTCATCATTCCAGTCGAAATCTTTAGTTATGTTTATCGTTGGAATCGGAAAAGTGAACACTCTTCCAACAGCATCGCCCTCTAACATAACTTCAGCCAAAGCCCTGTTGAAAACATCCATCTCTTCTTGAAAATCACCATAGGTTTCGTCCATGATTTCTCCACCTACAATTACTGGTTCATCCTGCATGAAGCTTGGAACCCTAAGGTCGAGGGTTATGTTTGAAAAAGGTGTTTGAAAGCCTACTCTCGTTGGAATATTCATGTTAAACATGAATTCTTGGAGAGCCTGCTTGACTGACTTGTAGTCTAGGCTATCATATCTAATGAATGGAGCTAGGTAAGTGTCAAAGTTCGAGAAGGCTTGGGCACCGGCGGCTTCCCCCTGTAATGTGAAGACGAAGTTTACAACATGTCCAAGAGCAACCCGGAAATGTTTCGCCGGCTTAGCTGAGACTTTACCCCTAACACCCTTAAAGCCTGTCATCAACAAGTCTTTCAGGTCCCATCCTACACAATAAGGTCCAAGTATACCCAGGTTATGAATGTGGAAGTCACCGTTTAA
Source organism: Thermoproteota archaeon (assembly GCA_038861395.1). GTDB lineage: Archaea > Thermoproteota > EX4484-205 > EX4484-205 > JAAOZP01 > JAAOZP01. The sequence continues at coordinate 24,647 of JAWCDE010000014.1, forward strand.
ATGTGCTTCTCTTATCTCTGTCCTACCCTTGTTGAAAATCCTGTGAAGCCAGTACTGCGAAATCACTTGTGAGGAAATGTGGAAGTTCAGTGCTTGAAGCGAGTAAGTTGTGTTAGCGTTCTCTCTAACAAGCCAACTCCTATTCTCCAGATAACTATCGACGAACTCTCTTATTTGAGCATGAAGAGCCCTGTAGAGGATATAGGATTTTGCAACATTGTAAAGATTGTTCTCCACAAGAACCTGCTCAACCAAGTCCTGGACCTGCTCTACGTGAGGGATCTCACCAGGTTTAAGCTGTTTTCCCAAGCGTTCGACAACCTGGCTTGAGAGCCTTTCCGCAAGTTCTCTATCCTGCCCACCTACAGATTTAATAGCCTTCCATATTGCTTCCGTAATCTTGTTCTTATCGAAATCGACGACCCTACCGTCTCTCTTAATTATTTTCTTTATACCGGCGTACTCTTCAGACAATGCTATCGCACCTCCTTAGGTAATTTTGAAACACTCCAAGGCGATGAAGGCTCAGCACCTTACCATGCTCAGAGAATCGCAAGACATTTATCTCCCACTTTAACATTATGAGACCAAGGATTCTGTACTCATCGTAATATAAATCTTGTCTAAAGAAATCTTGACAACAAAGTGCGTCAAAGACATGCAGGCTTAAGCAGATATAAAATAAAATTTGATAACCATTAAACAGAGAAAAAGCCTCTTTTCACAAGAGAATTTTTGATTTAAACTATGTGAGTCTAAATATTTACTAACAGAAGCATTTTAGCTTTTTACTTCTTAAAATACTCGCCGAATCCAGAAGGTTATAGTAAAAATGATTGTAATCCCCCCGAACCCGGTAGTCTCCGGTAAAATGCAGAGGGGGAACTGGAATAGGACGAATCCGAGGCGAAGTGAAAATGCTCGTATTTAGCGGTAAGGAGCTTTACAGGAGGAAGGAGGTTTTAAACCTGCTCAAAGCCTTCAAAATCGGGAAAATAAGCAGGATTGAGCCAAGAATCAGCTTGGAAGGAACATTGAGCTACGTGGAAGCTGAGGAAATTATGAATGCTAAGGGTGAAACGGTGAAGAATCTCCTGGAAGAGCTTGTTAGAGAAGGCTTGTTAATAAAGGAGCTCTTAGAGACAAGAGTTTCATGTCCTCAATGCGGTTCTCTAAATGTCTCTATGAGATTGAAATGTCCTGCTTGCGGCTCCACAAGTATTAAAAGGGGAGAGGCTATTCAGCATAAGAAATGCGGCTATACAGATTTCCGCACAGTTTTTGAAGGCTCTGAAAGCTATATGGTGTGTCCGAATTGCAACGAAATACTCGGAAAAGAAGGGGAGGATTATTTCAGTAAGGGAGTACTCTATAAGTGTTTGATGTGCGGAGAGTTTTCCAAATCCCCTAAAAGAGAATTTATTTGCAGCAGATGTAAAAAAAACTATGGAGAAGAAGATTATAATCCCTTTGAAGTATACGGGTACAGCATTAACGAGGAGAAGAGAGAGATTATTGAGGTGGAGACGCTCGACCTATGGCCTGTAATTAAGAATCTTAGATCGGCATTTTGGGAAGCAAAAACATCCGTCATGCTTAAGGGTAGGTCTGGTCTGGAACACCCGTTCACGATGATAGCCTACAGGCCGGGTGTAGAAAAGGCTGGCGGAGAGACCAATATCATAGTGGATATAGTTTTTGAGAAAAAGGCTGTTGACGAGGTTTCAGTCATATCTTTCTTCACAAAAATACTTGACGTAGATGTTAGGCATGCGATCTTATTAGCTGTACCCGATATAAACAATCAAGCTGAAGAACTGGCGAGGTCCTACGGAATATCCGTGCTTAAGTGTGAAAAAATGGACGAAGTTGCAGATATTCTTTGGAACGCGATTAGACCCGTCGTAGAGGAGGAGGCTAGTAGAGCGTTTATGGAGATAGCTGGAATACTGGAAACCTCCCAGGTTATTAAAAACCTGATAAAAGAGGGAGCTCATGAATCCGGGTAATTAATGATTAAAGTATGAAAAACTTTGGAGAAAAGCTTATTCGTAGGAGAAGTATCTGGGTAGCTTGAAATTGAATGTAGCAGCTCTCACCATAGTTTTGCTCTACGCTGTGGCAGGGCTATTATCGCTAGTGCTAGCACCACTATACGTGTTTAATGAATTGACACTTTTCGAAAACCCCGATAACCCTGTTAACGTGGTATACTTAATGTTTTCAGTAATAATTGTATTCGCAATAGTAATAGTAATAGTTAAGCTTAGGCTTGAGGCTGTTTTGAAAGGACTGTTCTATTTTAGCGCATTCACAGTATTATTCGTGACGATAAGTATCCTAATTCCCGACTCCATGTTCTCGATCGCGATATCGATAGCAGTATCTGTCTCAGTACTAATGCTGCTTAATAAGTTCTATAATTGGTATTTGGTAGACGCAATCGGTGTCTTCCTCAGCGCAAGCCTTGCAGCCTGGTTCGGAGCATCTCTTTCACCCTACACACTTGTAATACTTCTTGTCTTAATGTCAGTATACGATTATCTTGCAGTCAGATCAGGAGGGATGCTCAGCCTCGCTGAGAAGACCCTCAAGATGAATCTACCGACAATGCTTGTTTCTCCGATTAAAAATGTTCCTAAGGAGCTTAAAGTTGGAGAAGGAGAAGAGAGAAAAGGGGCCTTTCTAGGCTTAGGAGATGTGGCTTTCCCAAATATGCTTACTGTATCCACTTTTTTAAGCACTGGAAAAGTTTTAGCGGCGATGCTCGTTTTAATCGGTGGTTTAGCAGGCTTAATAATTGTTCTTCACGCAGTCCGTTATTTCAAAAGACCCCAGCCGGGCTTACCCTACATAGGCCTTGGAGCAGTTCTAGCTTGGCTGGCATCTAGACTAGTATTATAGAAAATGGTCTGAAGGAAAAATATTTTTCAATATTAGTTTTTCTCCTCGAGAGTTATTGCTTGAGCAGGAAACGAGCGAGTATTATTTTCCACGCTGAATAACTTCATTAATTTTCTAAGCATTACTCGATTGATTTTCATTCTATTAACCAATATGCCTTGTCCTCTAATATGAACCCATACTTACTCTGATAATATACTAGTGCGTCAAGGATTCGCTTTAGGTCACGTTTCTTCCAACGCGTCGAAGAGAAGACAAGCCTCGTATGCTTGCCATCAGGCGCTAAAAACTGTATTATCATCAACTCTCTCGCACGCGTGCTATCAGGCCTCAAATTATAAACATCTCTGAGCATTTTCATCAACTCCTCATCAGGCCTTAAAGTACAAATGTATCTGATACTATCGAATTCTATCTGTTGTTTTAGCTTGCTCCCTCGATATAAGCGGATTCCATTTTCGTCTAAGACCAACCTTTCTGGCTTAATAATTCTTTTGACAACGTAGAAAGAACAAGATAAGCAGCATATACCAATTATTACAAGGAATACCTGTGTTATTCCTTGTAATAAGACTACTCCTACTATTATGTAAATAGGCCCAGATATAGCGAATAATAAAGCTGCCAAAACAGTTTTCAGCACATCTCTGTGTTCTTCAACCATTAGAGCTAGCATTTCATTGTTCAAATAGGCTAAACTCTTATTTCTCAGTTAAAGCCTATAAATTTTACGCGTCTTAATATTCCATATTTTCAGTGTATACCAAAGCGAAAGACTCTTAATTTTGCTTAATGCTATATTCCTAATTCAACTGGCGTTTTGAAAAATAAGAAAAGGCTCTTCGCTTAAAGGTCTATTCTATCGCCTCAACAGTTATAGCTTGAACAGGACAAGTATCTCTAGCAGACTCTGCGCACTGAACAACGCTATCATCTATAACGCCTTCCGACATGCTCTGGCTGAGCGAAGACCTGAATTTAGAAACAACTTGGCTTTTCCCATCGTCATCGCTCTCGAATACCTCGGGGCAAGTTGAGTAGCATACTCCGCATCCTATGCATACTTCCTTGTTAACCATAACCTTGTATTGTGCCATTGTTCATCAAACCCCTCTTGCAATGCTTTAATAAAAATCTTTCTGAAGAACTTTTGCAGATTGTCATTCAGGAACTTTTCTATACAATAAATGGTTAAAAAGGTTGGAGCACATTCTTCATAGGGTTTGAGCAAAACCATACTACTTACTAACGATGATGGGGTACATTCTCCAGCCTTCAAAGCATTTTGGAGGCATTTATTAGATCTTAAGATTGGCGAAGTAATAGCGGTAACACCGGAGCACGAGATGAGCGCTGCAGGCAAGTCTATAACTTTGCATAAGCCTCTGAGAGTGAATATGATTTCAAGCAAGATACATGGAGACAAGTATGGGCACGTGTACCTTATTTCTGGGACTCCGGCTGATGCTGTAGTTATTGCTTTCAAGCTCATCCTTAAGGAGAAGCCCTGTATAACCGTAAGCGGGATAAACATCGGTGACAATATTACTCTTGACAATCTTTTTACTAGCGGAACAATAGCTGCAGCCATACAATCCTTGTTGAATGATGTTCCAGCAATAGCTTTCAGCGTTGAGATTCCGACAAGCGTTGAACGTAGGCAACTCAAAGTGAGTAATTTCAACATGCATGGAGAGCTAGCCGCTGAGATAACCCGATTTATGATTGAAAACCCGCTTTCGAAACCATACGTACTTAACATAAACTTTCCGTTTAACCTTGGGAAAGATACTAATGTGGAACTGACCACGCTTGCAAAAATTAAGTTTGAAAACTACATTCTCGAGAGAAAGGATCCTAGGGGAGCCCCGTACTACTGGATAGGTAGTTCAGAAATAAATGTAGGTAAATCGGACGAGGGTACTGACCTTTATGCATTAACAGTTCAGAAGGCAATATCCATATCTCCCATAGGCTTGGATGTGAGTACGCCGATTCTTAAGAGTTTTGAATCAGTATATCAACGAGAACAACTGGAGAGAGATAGGAAAATACTCCTAAATCTTCGGAAGGAAATCGGAGAACTCTTAATATCGAAAAGCAGGTAATACTAGAAATCAGAGCCTTTCTAAAAATTTAATAATTCGATATGATAATATTAGGAAATTGTTGATCGAGAAAGTCATTCCCCTAGAGGCTCAGGAGGCTTATAAAGAATTAAGAAATGTCCTGATTAAAAATAATTGTAGAATAATATCGGAGGAACCGTTGAAAAGCATTGTAGTTGAACATGGTTATCCCTCCAGCTTATCACCGCGGGAAACATGGAAGAAAATGAGTTTTTACCTGTATCCTAATGAGGGAGGGACGAGGATTATAGGGTCTTCCCAGATAATTTTCCCAATACCTATTACCATCATCAACTACTTGATGGTTGTGTTTATAATCTTCTTCGTAGGCGAATTCTTTATCTATGGAATCCGGTCTGCAGCCCTTATCGGACTTATTTCAGTCTCAATAATTTATGAAGCTTACTATAATCTTCTTCGTAAGAGACACTTGTTTTTAGAAGAGGTCTTCAAACTTCTTGCTCAAAAGGCTGAAAAGCCTTAGGCATTGCTATCCTCTAGCGGATACACAACCTTGCCATAAGAATCTTCAATTAGGCTGATTAGTTTTTCAGCAGCTTCTGAGACAATTCTCTTAGCGATGTTTCCATCCCTATGGAAAGCATTCAAGTAAACATGGATAATTGGTTTCTCCTCAGTGCCCTTAGGGTGTGATTTCACATACGCTTCCGGATACTGTTCTTTAACCCTGCTTATTATTGGAGCTAGAGCAGATTCCATAACCCCAACTATTCGGAAAGAGTATTCGGCAATTTTAAAGCCTGAATAAAGCGAAATCTCCTTTGAAACAGTTTCATTGAATATCGCCTCCATCTCCCTGGGAACACCTGGTAAAGCGTATATTAGAGTGGAATCGTAGGAGATCTTGGCTGCCGGAGCAGTTCCAACAGGGTTGTGCAAGGGTATTGCACTCTCCGGCATTTTCGCCATCTTAATCCTTGCATCGGTCAGTTTTTCACCCATGCTCTCATATTTTCTTTTAACCATTTCGAGGGCTTTAGGATTAATGGTTAACTTTCTCCCAAGAGCCATTGCTAATCCTTCGAGAGTTTTATCATCATAAGTAGGCCCAAGCCCACCTGTCGTTATTATGAGAGACGGTTTTCTTGAAAGAGCTTCTCTAATGCATGAAGATATCTCATCAAGATCATCTCCAATGGTGATGATTCTCTTAACTATAATCCCAAGCTTGGTAAGCCTGTCTGCAAGCCAAGAAGCATTGGTGTTAACAACCTTACCTATTAAAAGCTCGTTCCCCACGGATACTATTTCACAAGTCAACTGCATACTCAAACTAACCAGTAGATATTATAAACGATTTAAAACTTTAGGTAGCAAATTTGAGTCACTCGATATACTTTAAGGAACGTAGTAATATTATTCCGGTTGCCAGAAATGGAAAAGATAAAAGCATAAAGGCTCCAAAAAGAGGCATTAGTATTATGAAGAAAAAGAAGATAACAAATGCACTTATGAGGAAAAAATTCCAAGGAGTCTAAACCATGTCCTTATGTCACTCTATCCACCTGTCTTGCATATTCTTCTCAGCTTGAGATTATGTTAGAATTGGAAAGGATATACAGACTAGAGCAATAGGATACTGAAGTATTGATGTGATCTTCATGTATCCCTCAAGCTTAAGCCTGAGAAGTCTTCTCCAGGCATCATCCTTAACATATCCTCAAGAAACCTAAATAGCTCAAAGAAAATCGAAGTCTGCATTATTGTTAAGATTATTGCATTATCAATCAGAACATATAGTAGAATTTTTGAATTTTTTGGTTCTCATACGAATTCCTTCATTTTCTTCTAGATGCATGGTATGTCACTACGGCTATACACTAATATAGGCTCTTAGAGGATATATATTGCGGTACTGGGCCGTTATTTTTAAAAAGACATCTTACTGCAGACACCTTTATAATCTCTAACGCGAGGATTTCTGCCTAAAGGCTAGGACCGCTTTTCTATATGGGCCTCTTCTCCTGAGCCTAGCTCTGCGTCTCGCTTCAACCTTCTTACGTAGCTTATCTTCATGCTCCTCGAAGCTCATTGTCTCAATAAATAGGAATCTTAAAGAATAAAAATGTTAGGAAGAAAAATGCACTTATTTCCAAAATAAAAAAAGGTGGAAAAATGCGGTCTTATTCTGCTTTATATTTTATCGGTAAGGCGTTCTTGAACTAATTATTCCACTACCGCTCCATAACAATTTTCCTTCTTTCACGGTTGTACCAGTATATCGCCACCATACGATGTCAGTGGAGCTATAGTCCACATTAACCCCGCTGTAATTAATCCCACCCACACGACAAATAGTGTCTCCGATCCAAGTGATATATGATCTGCTTCCTAGGGTAGTACATCCTGGAAGATAGCGCCATTTACTCCCATCGTAATAAGCCATATTCGTATTAGTTACGAGCCAATCTATTCCATTAATGGGCTGATTGCTTTCAACACCGAATTGAAAGTGCTTAATAAGAAAACTGCCATAAGATCGATTTCCTACTAGAAAGGCAGCATCATTAGTTGAGTGGGACCATTGATATATTACAGGAACGTCATTATCGTAATTGGACCATAACCGATATACGTAGAGTCTGTAAAGTACACTGCCAGATCCCATATCCATTCTTGTAACGAACAGTATAGAATTTCCGGTACCGACATTTGGGAACTCCTTATATTGTACTCGACTTGCACCATATCATGCTTGAGGGGCCCAAGTAACACTATTGTCTCTAAGCAATACTGCACCACTCTAATATATCAACCCGCTTGGTGTCGTTCCACTAGCAGCACCAGCCACACTGAGAACTGGGCCTAGCCATCTACCAGATGGAAAAGAGCTAGCTGGTGCTGAATAAGTAAAAGAGAATATAACTCGGCTGGCTGTCGTCACAGTAGACATAAAGTATCCTCCTACATAAGGTTGTTGTACTAAAGTTGTTTGTATTGGGATTGGAATTAAGCTCAGAATTAAAAGACTTATTAAGAGAAATAATTTATCAGATTTTTTAAGCATATTGCGCCTATCTTTAATCATGGAAACACCCCTTCAATCGAAGTATCGTTAATCATAGCGATACCTTCTTCAGGTTCTATGTAAATACCCACTGCAGCTAAGTCGAAAATCGTTAGTGGAAAGTTTTTGGGAACTTCAACTATCATTGTAACCTCTATCGTCTGATTATGCTTTATACTTATAGAACCTGAAGGCTCATACTTCACGTACCTGTTTATGAGTACTTCCTCTCTATTAGGCAATACCTTAATTATACTTAATCCCGAGCCCATCGGGTCTAAAACAACTTTAATTTCGTTGAATTCTTCATCATAAGATACGTAGTGTAATAGTAGCGGTATTCTCGTTTCTTTACCCTTCTTACCGCTTATCACAGGCCTGCCTTTAGCAGAAGAGATGTTTGCCAGCTTAATCTCCAAATAACCCTTAACACCATATTTACGAGCAATCTCAGGATTACGTATTTCAAGATCATCTAGAGCTGGTATGTAAATAATTGTTGGGGATGTGCTTTCCCCGGCTTCTCCAGGGGCAGTATAGGCTTCGCTTAATCGCGAGTTCTCAAGGCCTCTCAGAGTAGAAGAGGCTATTAAAGAGACAATAACGATACCTAATATAATGGAAAGTACTAATGCCAATCTTGACGGTAATGCCGTATTTACTTTTTTCTGCAGGAATTTCTTAAATAGATGCAGACTTAGATAACATTTATTCTTGATATTTATTTTTCCCAATGTTTTTCACCGAAC
>JAWCDE010000015.1:0-22503 GCA_038861395.1 Thermoproteota archaeon
GAGAGGTCGTCTCCAGACCATGAGACCCAGCAAACTAAAACAACTCCTCCTTTGGGAACTACACGACACCTGGGCCTTCCCATTCGCCGAAATACTAATAATAGGATTCTTCTCGCAAACGCTATCTGTAACCTTTATTCAATACGGAGCATTAGGAAAAGGTTTATCACCAACAGGGGTAGATATTATGATGTTTATGACGCTTCTAAGAATGGAGTATCCGGTCATCATTTTTTGCACATTGATTCCCGCTAAAGTTTTCGGCGAATGCATTGAAAAACGCAAAGTACACATACCTCTGATGGCTGGAGCATCAAGGAGCGAGCTTTTCGTATCCAAGCTGATTGCAACATTATTACTCATCTGGATTGTTCAACTCGGCTCCTTGATTATTGAAGCAGTCTTAAACCAGATGTTCGCCTTCCCATTTGCTGTTGCAATATGGATATCGATACTTATAGGGGTCTTAATGTTCTCCTTATTCGTATGCTCGTTCAGCATTTTGATTGCAGTATTTTTAAGAAGGTTTTCGCTAGCCGTGCTAACAAGCATTGGGTTCCTCCTAATCATGAACTATTGGGCTTTACATATGCCTTTGGAAAACTTGGTTGGATATTCGTCTCCCTTGAGAAGCACATTGGTGTTGGGGGAAGCCATATATATACCGCTCGCAAAGGCCATGGTTGATGCGCATGTTTACCCTCAGTACCCTCCTCCGATCCAATGTTTCTCAATTACATACCTATTGCTTCTCCCATTAGTATTCATGCTTGCTGCGGCACTAGTCTTCAAGGTGATTGACCTTGACTGATCACCACAGGTGGAGGAGAGCCGGCTCATTGCTGTTCTCGATGGGGGTTGGAATACTCATTGCAGCCCTCCTAAGGGGGATGACGACAATAGAGTCTCCTACAACTAGCCAGAGGGAGGGCTCAGCTGGGGTGGTCCTCGGCCCTCTCCTCCTAGAACCTAGGGAAATACGATTCGCAATAACACACGTTGAGCCGGAAGGCCCTGTGGATATTGAAGTACTGAGGCTTCCGAAAAGTGCCACTGTGCTTAACTTTCCAAATATTAGAGCCAAAGAGTTTCATAACATCTCCGGTTTAGAAAGAGGCCTCTACATGTTCTCAATAAAAGCATCAGGAAACAGCAGTATTGAAACAATCAGCTTCACGTTCATAGCGGATGGGCCTCCGAGAGACATGGTCCACCTCTCCCTAATACTGGGGTTGATCGGCGTTATAATATTCCTTCTTCCAGAATTTTTTAAGAGCGGAAAATGTATAACTATAACGAGATGAATTTTGAAGAAACCCGTTAGAATGGGAGAAAATGTACATTTAAATACGGTAATAGAAAAGTTTAAATATCAGTAAGAGAGGGTTGAGCGAAAATGAGGCTGCTTATAAGCTTTTCTCAAGGAGGATGCTGGAAATGAGTACTCTGCCAGACGAGCTTCAGAGGTGGAGTTGTCCGCAGTGCGGTTCAAAGAAGATAGTGGAGGATAAGCGCTCCGGAGAGATATACTGTGCGGACTGTGGGTTCGTGCTGGTTCAAAAACTGCTTGATGAAACTAAGGAGTGGAGAGAATTCGGAGACGAAGAGTCGGAGAGGAGAGACAGGGTGGGGAGCCCGTTGACGACAGCAATATACGACTACGGTCTTTCAACAACTCTCGAGACGGGGATTAAGGATGCTACTGGTAAAGTGCTTTCCGCGGAAGCAATGGCGGAGGCCCAGAAGCTTAGACTATGGCAGCAGAGGAATAGAGCATATAGCTCTGCTGAGAGAAACCTTCAAGTAGCTAGTAAAACGGTTGCGCAGATAGCGGACCAGCTTAAGGTGCCGAAGCCGACGTATATAAGAGCAATACAAATCTACCGTGACGCGCTTGAAAGAGGACTCGTAAGAGGAAGACCAATAAACAGCCTCGCAGCAGCAGCACTGTACGCAGCATGCAGAGACAATGGAATACCCAGAACCCTGAAAGAGGTAGCAACAGCCTCAGGATTAAAGAGAAAAGAAGTGGCAAGAAGCTACAGGCTGTTGATCAGGTCGTTAGAAAATAAAATGCCTTTAAGCGACCCGTCAATTTATGTTGAGAAAGTCGCATCAAAGCTTAAAGTAGGACCGGAAGTAGAAAGAGAAACATTGAAAATTTTAAAAGAAGCAAAGGAAAAGAAGATTACGGCCGGTAAGGACCCGCTTGGGCTCGTTGCCGCTTCGATGTATCTTGCTACTCAGCGTTTAGGTTTACAGTTGTTCACTCAGAAGCAGATTGCTGAGGCTGCGAATGTTACCGAAGTTACTGTGAGGAACAGGTATAAGGGTTTGCGCGAGGCTTTAGAGGGCGTTAAGGAAGCATAGCCTTATAGTGAGTGCAATATCAATTCGGTATTAATTAATCGATTTCTCGATGTATATTCATAAGCTTGCCGCAAGTATCTAATAGAGAATTAGCTTAAAAAAGCTTTAGTCCTATTTACTGTAGTTCTTTCTTTTAAATTTTTCTATATCTGATGGAGAAAGATATAAAAAGGGGTTCTTGAAAAACCAAGAAGATGTTAAATGGAAGAGTGGCAGGAGGGACTGCTTGAACTAATTCGAATGAATCAGTTTCAGGAAGTTGTGAAGAGGGCTGAAAAGATAGCTAAGGAAACAGGTAGATACGATGAGGTTGCGCGATTCCTAATTGGAGCGGGCTCTGGGGCAGGTTGCAGAGATGAAAGTTCTGCCATCATGCTTATTGAAAAAGCTGAAGAGATAGCGAAGGACGTGGTGGTAAAGGATCTGGCGAAAAGAGCGATTGCAGTATTAAAATCTTAAACGTTAAGTTTCTTTTTTTAATACGACAAACGCATAATTCCTAATCCTTAAATACTCATGAGTGTCATCTCTCTTTCTGCCGAAAACATCTGTTTAAAAGCCCCCCTGGGAGGCAAGCAGTGTTTAAATGTTCGAAGAATCTTTAAAAAATGACGTTATGCGAAAGGATTAGGCACAAAAGGGAGAGAAAAGTTTGATAAATAGGCTTAGGGAGAAGGGTGTGGGGGATCTTTTAAAATGCATCCAGTGTGGCTCATGTACTTCTACATGCATAGTTAACCTCGTGGATGAGAAGTTTAATCCACGCAGGATTATCGGCTCAATAATAAGACTCAACAGGCTTCCAGACCAGGATCCGTGGCTCTGCTCTGCCTGCTCGCTCTGTGTTGAAAGATGCCCACAAGGTGTTAATCCTTTTAGCATTATCGTCTCTCTGAGGACAATTAGGTACGAAAATGGTAATGCATTGCCCAATAAGGTTATTGAGCTTATTGAGCAGGTTAAGAAGACAGGCCTTGCTTTCCCCTTGAGCAAGGAGGTTAAGGAGAAGAGAAAACTGCTAGGGCTTCCCGAATTCGGGTTGAGCGAGGAAGGGCTAAGCGAGGTGAGGAGGATACTATTGGAGGCTGGGGTTTAATGGGCACTACTCTCTACTTGGGATGTGTAATCAAGGCCCTCTACCCTGAGGTTGAGAAGGCTATTAAGGAGGTTCTGGAAAGAATAGGGGTTATTTTCGAAGAGCCTAAGGATGCTTCTTGCTGCGCTCCCCTCGGGTTCTTCTCCCTGAACAGGAATGCTTGGCTCAGGCTTAACGAGAGGAATATGAGGCTTTTCCAGGATACTGTAGTAACTGCTTGCGACGACTGCTTTGCAAGCCTGAGCGACGCATTTAAGATTATTTCTGAGAATAAGGGTGTTAAGGCTCCTGAGGTAAAACCTTTCGGAAAATTTATGCTAGAGAATTTAGAGAATAAGGGGCTTAGGTTCAGCTTTAAAGGATTAAGATGCGCTGTTCAACACAGCTGTCACTTCTTAAGACCCGCTAGGGGTATGGATGATGCTGAAAACCCGAGAGTGGTTAAAAGCGTCTTAGAGAGGCTCGGATACATCCCGGTGTCTTATGATGGTGAGCTTGATTGTTGTGGCAGCCTGGCTTTTGAAGAGAGAGTAAGAGAAGTGCTTGCACGAAGGAAGGCTGAGGCATTGGAAAAGTCTGGAGCTGATTGCGTAGTTTCAACATGCTCACACTGCATGCGCCAGTTAAGAACAGTGAGCCAGCTCCCAGTCCTCCACCTTGCCCAGCTCTCAGCATTATCCATGGGGACTGATCCTGAGGAAATAGGTGTTCCAGACATGCTACTGAGGAGGATGGTTAAGCCTTGAGGCGTGTCACAGTATTGCTGTGCACGTGCGGCTCAACTCTCCTCGATAAGATCGATTTCGAGAAGGTTAGGGACGAGCTTTCTAAAAACCCTCTTGTCGGCAGGGTTGAGGTTGTTAACGGGCTTTGCAGAAGCGATGTCGTCAAGAATCTGGGTCTGAGCCCTAATGAAAGAATCGTTGCGGCGGCTTGTTCAAGCAGGCTGTTAGAGGCTGTTTTCAAAACCCTGCTCTGCACTAACATCGTGGAATTCGTCAACATAAGGGAGCAGTGTGCGTGGGCATGTGGAAACAAGGATGATGCTAGTTTGAAAGCAATCCGGCTTTTGAACGGGAGTGTTAACAAAGCTACTCGAACAGTCTTTTCGCAAGACCGTGAGGATTTGAAAATAGTCAGGGAAGCATTGGTGATAGGAGGAGGCATAGCTGGAGTGAGGTGTGCACTCGACATAGCTGACGCAGGCTACAGAGTCTATCTCATTGAGAAAGAGCCTAGTATAGGTGGTATAATGGCACAACTGGATAAGACATTCCCTACTCTAGATTGCTCGATCTGCATAGAGGGGCCACTCCTCTCCGAAGCAGGTAGAAACAAGAATATCGTGATTATTCCAAATGCTGAAGTTGTTGATGTTAAGGGTGTGGTGGGAAATTTCAAGGTTTTAGTAAGGGTAAACCCGACTTACGTGGATCCTGAAAAGTGTAACGGATGTGGAGAGTGTGCTAACGTCTGCCCCGTATACCAGCCTAACAGGTATGATGTTGACCTTAAACCTGTTAAAGCGATATACTGTCCCTTCGCCCAGGCTGTTCCGCTGAAATACGTGATAAACAAGGATTACTGCATTGAGTGCGGCCTCTGCATGAACGCTTGCACGAGGGCTGCGATAAACCTTGAAGACAAACCTAAGATGCTTGAGCTTAGTGTCGGGGCGATAGTCGTTGCAGTGGGCTCAGACCTTTTCAACCCCAGGCTCAAGCCCGAATACCACTATGGGGAATACGATAACGTGATAACCAACATGGAGTTTGAAAGAATAATATGCGCCTCAGGTCCGACTAGTGGAATCTTATTGAAGAGAGATGGTAAGCCAGCTAAGAGAATTGCCTTCATTCAATGTGTTGGGTCAAGAGAGTCTGGTCTAGGCATAGAAGAATGCTCATACTACTGTTGTGCGGCAAGCATGAAGGAAGCTAGGCTAATACTGGAGCACGATAGGGAGGCTAAAGTCTTCATATTCTACAACGAGCTTAGAGCATTCGGAAAGGGATGGGAAGACCTTCTGTATAGAAGGTGTCTCGAAGACGGCATTGTCTTCATAAGGTCTAGGCCGTCTGAAATAAAGAAAAATCCTAATGGTAATCTGATTGTAGTATACGAGGATACTTTAACCGGTAAGAGAGGCGAGCTAGAGGTAGACATGGTGGTGTTGGCATTGGGCTTCAAGCCCTCAAAGAAGCTATCCCGGCTTGCCGAGATTCTTGGAGTATCGATAGACGGTCAAGGATTCATAGAGGAGGCTCATTCTAAGGTTAAGCCCTTGGAGACAAGGGTAAGGGGTATTTACGTGGCTGGGACCTGCCACGGGCCGAGGGATATTGTTGAAAGCGCTGTTGAGGGTAGTGGCGCAGCAGCGCTAGTGGTGAGCCTCTTCGGAGGGGGCGACGTCAGGCTCCCGGAGGTTGCAAGGGTCTTGGAGGACAAATGTACTGGCTGCGGGAGATGCGTCGCCGCATGCCAGTATGATGCGATAATTAGGGATGGTGAAAAGATCAGAGTTCTGGAAAGCGTGTGCAACGGCTGTGGTGCATGCGTCTCCTCATGCCCGCAGGAGGCTATTGTCTTTGGCAACTGGGGTGTTGAACAATTGGCTTCGCAGATCTCCGGCATGCTCGGTGATTAGTAATGGTGTGGAAGCCTAAGATAATAGCGTTCACATGCTGGTGTTCAAGCTCGGGCGTAGACCAGGCTGGCTTCGAGGGCTTCAAGTATCCTGCTAACGTGCTAACTGTAAGGGTTCCATGCTCAGCCATTGTGAACCCAAGCCTTGTAGTTAAAGCCCTTGAAGAGGGTGCTGACGCAGTTCTTCTTACAGCCTGCAAGCCTGTTGAGCTTAGGAAGATAGCGCCGAGTAGGATAACCGAAGCCAGGGCAAGTCTTCTTAGAAGACTGTTGAAGACAGTCGGGGTTGAAGAAGACAGGGTTAGAATACTCTGGATCTCGTCTAACGAAGGAGGTGTTTTCGCAAACGAGGTTTCGAGGATCGTTGAGGAAGTTGAGATACTTGGGCCGTTAAACCTGAGGGGGAGGATGCTTGAGCAACTCTGAAACAGAGCTCAGAAGGCTTGGGAGAAGCCTGCTTGAAAAGAAGGTTGTTGACCTCGTAATAGGCTATGAGGAGTCTGAAGCAGGAGTCAGGCCATGCTTTATAAAGGAGCCGGATGAAGCTGAGAGGCTCGTCTGGAATCCTGATTGCAGGCTTAGCCTAGTAAGATATTTGAAGGGTTTTAAAGACAAGAAGGTGGGGATTGTTGCGAAGGGCTGTGACGGTAGGGCTATTGTAGAGCTCATGAAAGAGAACCAGTTGGATAGGAGGAATATCTTCATCATAGCTGTTGAGTGTAATGGTGTCTACAAGCCCGTGAAATACGGTTCTTCGAAGATGAGAAGACAGATAGCTGAGTATTGTGAGAAATGCGAAGTCAGGGTCTCTCCCATAAAAGATCATCTTATTAAATCCGATGGGAAGGCTCTGGAGGTATCTCCAAAAGACAATGTAGAAAAATTGGACTGGTTGAGTCTCTTCAGGAAGTGCTTAAGGTGTATGGCTTGCGTAAGGTCCTGCCCCTTCTGTTACTGTACTGAGTGCTCGATAGAGGGTTTCAAACCCGCTCTAGTCCATAAGCTTGTTGACCCGGTGGAGCTTTTCACATTCCACCTTACTAGAGCGCTTCACATGGCTGGCCGTTGTGTAGAATGCGGAGCCTGCGAATCCTCCTGTCCTGTTGAAATCCCCCTCACAAGACTCTACCATGAGCTTAACGAATGGTTTAGGGAAAACTACGGTTATGCTCCAGGCGTGAAATTAGAACAGGTTCCTCCGCCACTTGTCTTCAAGGAGGGTGAGAAGCCTTGAAAATGTTCTCAATAACAGAGGAAAACCTGAAGATATTTTTAAGAGGACTTTCTTTAAAACATGTTTTAATCGCTCCATGTGAGCGAGACGGTTATTTCGAATTCGACGTATTAAGGAATCCTGATGTTATTAATCTTAACTATACTAATACGAGGCTGTCTCCGAAACGCTTCCTACTACCGCAAAGACGGCTTGTCTTCAAACACTATCCTAGGAGAGGGTTTACTGAAGAGCCGAGGGAAAATTCCAGTTTTGTACTGTTTGGGATAAGGCCCTGCGACGCTTCCGCGTTAAGCGTCCTAGATAATATCCTCCTAAGCCCTCCCCATAAAGATGCTTTCTACGAGAATAGGAGGAAAAACACGATCGTAATAAGCCTTTCGTGCACCAAGCCTATGGCAGAATGCTTCTGTAATGTTTTCGAAACGGGTCCAATAAGAGGAACAGGTGAAGACTTAACATTCACACCTACGAGCAAGGGGTTTGTAGTAGAGGCAAGAACCCCGAAGGGTATTACAGTAATAGGAGAATTCGAGAAGCTTTTTAGAGAGGCAGATAGAGAGATGCTGAATGAATACAATAAACTGATTCGTGAAGTGCTTAATGAAATGGATAGCAGGCTTAAAGTTGATAAAATAAGGCTGATTGAGATTGAGAAAGGGGCTGGAGAAGAATTTTTCCAATTAAACGCTCAGAGGTGCATAGAATGCTCCCTATGCTCATTCGCCTGTCCCCTCTGCTACTGTTTTGAAACAGAAGACTATTTGGAGAAGGATTCATACGTCAGGTTCAGAGGCTGGGACACTTGCATTTCTCCATTATTCACCAAGATGGCGAGCGGCCTAGACCCCAGGGTTACAAAGGCCGATAGGCTCTGCCACAGGTTCTGCCATAAGCTTAGCAGAATACCCCTCGCCTTCAACGCCTACGGATGCGTGGGCTGCGGGAGATGCGTCTCACTATGCCCAGCAGGAATAGACATAAGGGAGGTGTTGAGGAAATGGGGTTGAATCCGTATATTCCTAAGCCGGCGAAAATAATCAGAATCAAAGATGAGACTCCAGACACTAAGACTATAACAATAGGTCCGAAGCCTTTCGATTTCATCCCGGGCCAATTCGCAATGGTAACCGCCTACGGAGTCGGGGAGGCACCGTTCTCAATATGTTCACCGCCTTCAGAAAACAACTTGCAGTTCAGCATTAGGAAGATGGGGAGCGTTACAACAGCTATACATGAGGCCTCCCCCGGAGACGAGATCGGCGTCAGAGGACCCTATGGCAGGGGCTGGCCTATCGGAGAAATGAGGAATAGGAATATCCTGCTTGTCGGAGGCGGGATAGGATTCGCACCTCTAAGGCCCCTTCTACTCCATCTTCTTGAAAACAGCAATAAGTATGGGAGGATAGCTGTATGCTACGGAGCCAGATCTCCTCTACTCCTCATGTATAGGGATGAGTTTGAAAAATGGGTGGAGCGAGGCGTTGACCTCTACTTGACTGTTGACGTTGGCGAAGGCGATTGGAAAGGCAACGTCGGAGTGGTGACGACTATCTTAGACAAGCCTAATCTGAATAAGGCTGAGACAATAGTATGCACATGCGGACCGCCCGTAATGATAAAATTCGTTTTGAAAAAGCTTGTTGAATTAGGATACCGTAAAGACAATATTTACGCCTCCTTAGAGAGCAAGATGAGGTGTGGGATAGGTAAATGCGGCCATTGTCATTTCGGCGATAAACACGTGTGTGTAGACGGGCCTGTCTTTAGATACGATGAGATGATGGAGCTGCCTAGGGGAATATCCCCGTTTTAAAAAGAACACTACACTAGTGGAATTGTTTGAGAAAAGCCCGGTTTAAGGGTCTAAGCCTGAACGAACACGACTGTTAGCCATTTCCCGATTCCAATCCTCCAGCCAAGCTACTGTTTGATGTTATCTCCCAGCGGCCTGGTTGAAGGCTGTAACCGGGCTGGTTAACAGCCGCACTCGCCCAAGCCTGCTTCCCACGTGCCAGGCAGTAAATTATTATTCGATTAGCAATAAAAAGGATTTTGGGCATGTTCTTGTAGTTTTTGCTATAAAATTCTAATCTTAAAAAAACCGAATATTTTATAACCATATGAAGATGTTTCAATAGTGCTTGCCGAATAACAAGTTTAAGGAGGATGTTGAAAACCTGGTTGAGAAAATAGGATTGGGCGCTCCCCCTGGGGTTAGGGAGGGGCTTGAAAAGCTTAGGGATAGGTTAATAGAGCTAAGCCGGAAGGGGCTGGTTAAAATAAACCATTCTGTTATGGAGCTGGTATGTGCCAAGCACTTGATGCTCAAGGGCTATGAGGTTGATGTAGAACATGATTTGGGCGGGGGGCTTCTGTGCGACGTGTACGCCGTGAGGGGTGATGGAACACTCGCCGTTGAGATAGAGACTGGTTTCGTGCCTCCTGAAAATGCTCTGGACCCTGAGCAGTATTGCAGGGCTAGGGTTGCGAGCAAGATAACCCGTTACAGTGTAAGGGTTGACAAGTTCGGCTTGGGCATTCCTCCCTACTATATTCTTCAAATACCGTCTGTACTCGCAATGCCTCCGAGATTCAGGTCTGTAGAGGCGGTTGAAGAGATTAAGAAGCTCTGCGACCTGTATTATAAGAATCCTCCCGTCAGCATTGAGGAGGTTAAGAACGCTAGGCTGCACACTGTTTACGTGATAGATGTGGCGGGCGATATTGTTTCAGAAGTCGATCCTGAATTATACGCTTCAATCGCCTCCAACTTGCTCAACGTAGTCATGGTCAGTAGCGGGAGAAGATTATGAGAAAAGCGATTTATCCTATTATTCAATTTTTAAGGGTTTGTGATTAACTTCCGAATTAAGCTTCCTTTGAAAAACCTATTGCGCTGGATAATACTTGATCACTTATTACTGGGATTGTTTACTGACTCTTGAAGGTAAAACTATGACTGGAAGACCGTTGGAGGGCTCGGGAAGCCCCTTTCTAAACCTTATTCTTACGACGCCATTCTTACCGTGGAGACCCACTATCCTGCCGATAATCTTCTTCCCTCTCCTTATGATGCAAGCCACTTTCTTACCCATTAACAGCCTTGCAGCCTCTTCCCTAGTGGATACTCCGTCAAATCTTGCTAGATACTGGTGTTTCTTAACGCTCTTCATTCCCAGCCTAGGTCCTCGTATCACTCCTTGGGGCAGAGTTTCAGCAGGGGTCATCGAGCGATTTTCAGAAAAAATCGTTTTTATATGTTTTACTCCTTATTATTTTATTACATTAATAGCCTGGTTCTCTTAGAAAAAAGTTAATATAACCCGTTTATATAATGACGGTGCTGTGACAAAAAATCAACAAACTCGTTTGGGGCTAGAAACCACCCGGATAGGGAAGTGTTCGGACAACTATTCTTCTGCTACCGTTGAGAGAGGTGTTGCTGAATGATTGTTGCAAACAATATAACAGAACTAATAGGTAGAACACCGATGGTTAGGATAAATCGACTTACGGGTCCAGAGGACGCTACTGTTTACGCTAAGCTCGAGTGGTACAACATAGGAGGGTCAGTTAAGGACAGGATGGCTCTCTACTTGATGGAGCATGCTGAAGCCTCTGGGAAGTTGAGTAAAGACAAGGTCATACTGGAAGCTACTTCCGGCAATACTGGGATAGCTCTCGCAATGCTTGCCGCAGTCAAGGGATATAGGATTGCGATAGTCATGCCTGAATCTGTAAGCGTTGAGAGGCGTCAGATAATAAGAGCATACGGTGCTGAGCTTATTCTCTCGCCTGGTAACAAGGGTACGAGTGGGGCAATAGAGTGGAAACAGAGGCTTCTCAGAGAGGATCCTGAGAAATACGTTGACTTGGATCAATTCCGGGATCCTGCAAATATTCTTGCTCACTACCAGACGACTGGTAGGGAGATACTTGAACAGACTCATGGTATTGTCGATATGGTTGTTGTCGGAATTGGTACGGCAGGAACTGGGGTTGGTGTTTCAATGAGGCTCAAGGAGTTTAACAAAGACATAAAGATAGTTGGCGTTACTACTCAGCTCGGAGTAAGCATACAGGGGCTTAGGAATCCGAAGGAACCGTATCCGACAATGCTCTTCAGAAGAGAGGCTTTCGACGAAATTGTTGAAATAGATGAGGAAGGTAAGAAGGAGGCTTTCAAAGTGGTTCGTGAAATTGCTAGGAAAGAAGGATTACTCGTGGGAATGAGCTCCGGGGCAATAATGCTGGTCGCGCTTAAGAAGGCTCGAGAGCTAGGACGCGGAAAGACTATTGTTGCCGTACTTCCTGATGGCGGAGAGAAGTATTTGAGCACCGGGCTTTTCGATTAGACCGATGACGAGGCTTGCTTCTCACTAGCATAAGCTTCGTGAACGATGCTTCTTGCAAGCAGCCTAGCTACCCTTATTGGCTCGGGAATCCTTCCGAATACAGTGAACTTGTTAAGAATATTCTTAGAATCGAAATCATCCATTCCGACGTTTCTAAAGAATACTTTGAAACCCGTTTTCAGTTTCAATTCCTTTCTCGGCCCCAGCCTCCTATACGCTTCAATCTTCCTCTCCCAATCTTTTGGGAAATGTTTCTTGATCGCTTCCTCAATGCCCTTAGAAGGTCTGTAGGTTACTGCCAATACTGGTTTACCTGTTTCTTCAAAAACCTTGTTGACGTCAACTATGTTGTACATGCTTATGATTACGCCGCTGAGCATTATCAGGTTCACATCCTCTCTCTTCAACGACTTGTAGAGATATATTACTGAATCAGTAGCATCGTTTCCGGCTATAGTTGTTTTGGCAAACGAGAAGCCGTCTATAAGGAAGTCGCTACGCATCACCACTCCTGCTAGGACAGCGTTTGCAGAATTCTTTCTGAAGCTCTCAGCAATTCCCAATGCTCTTATCGCCTTCTTAGAAGGCTTAACCTTCATTTCGAAAAACCATATGCTTCTTCAAATATATGCTTTTCAAATTATGGCCTTGAAATCGATTTTAGTTTGTTAACTTCTTTTAGACAATTTCGTCATTAGACTAGGGAAATGTTTATTTCTTACAGACAAACTCTTATTACAATTGCGGGGGATAGTCATACCGGGGAAGAGAGGGTATGGGGGTAGAAATAACTCCTGGAGAGAAGGCAGGCATATCATCATTGTTGAATAGGAGTGATGTCCAAGCTTTGTTAAGGGCTTTTATGGACGGCTCTATTAGTGTTTTAAAGCCTGTTTTAAACCAGAATGGTGATTTCTCGTACCCTGAGGCGGAGAAGATAATGGGAAGCTCATCCCGTGTGGCGAGGGAGATACTGGAAGCGCTTTCAAACGAGGGAATACTCTTAAAAGAGCTGACTACAGCAGTACTCTCATGTCCTCAATGTGGCTGTAGCAAGTTCATTGTAGAACTAACTGATACATATTCTCCTTCATCCTCAAGGTCTAAGGTGATCGAGAACATCGTGAGCGGGCTCCTTGGCAAAAGGCTGGTTTGTATAAGCGGTAATCACTCGTTCTACGAAAACGAGGGTGTTTCCAGAAAAATCTACTCCTTCAGGTTCAATCCGGATAAGAGAGATCTGGTTGGAAGATGGCTTCTCGATATTACTCCAGTGATAGAGTCCCTAAGGGCCAAGGGTTGGAGGGTGGAATCGCCAGCAAAAATAAGGGGGAAGTCAGGTGTTGAACACACGTTTAGTCTAGCAGTATCTTACAAGGGAGAATTAAAGGATGGTGTGGATGCTGTTGTTGATATTATTGTAAGCGACATATTGGTTGATGAGTCAGCTCTCTCAATAGTTCTTAAGGCTATGGATGTTAACGCTGCTAAGAAACTTCTATTAGTAGTTCCGGGTCTTACGGATAAAGCGCGAACTCTTTTCGACTATTATAATACTTTCGATGTTTATGTTCTAGAATGTCAGAATGTTAGTCAAATAAACAATGCTCTATTCGAAATACTTATGAGCCTGGCTAAGATTAGGCTTAAAACAGTTCAAATGTAGAAATCAAATTACTTTATATTAAGAAGATAATATGTCTGTTTTTTGCAGAATGCAATCTAACAGTAGTCTCTTTTTTTACAGACACTTAATTGCTGAGTCTTAAGTGAAGTATGCTTCTTACAGACAAACTCTTATCTTCTAATAAGAACATCATACTACGGGGGAGAGTGCGGAGGTTGAAAAACATGGAAGTGTTGGAAGATGAAAGAATCCCCTTCTCTTCTCTCCTAAACAGGAGTGATGTTCAGGCTTTGCTCAAGGCTTTTATGGACGGCTCTATTAGTGTTTTAAAGCCTGTTTTAAACCAGAATGGTGATTTCTCGTACCCTGAGGCGGAGAAGATAATGGGAAGCTCATCCCGTGTAACGAAAGAAATACTGGAAGCATTATATGAAGAAAGCATTCTGCTTAAAGATATATTCACTCTAACCACTGCTTGTCCATATTGTGGTGACAACAGGCTTGTAGTCGAACTAGCCTGTCCTCATTGCGATTCCACGAGGCTTAAGATCGGCGCGACTATTGAGCACTTAGAATGCGGATACATAGGTTTCGAAGAAGATGTTAAAAACATGGTTTGCCCGAAATGTGGTAAGCGGATTAGGGCTCTTGGAATAGACTACAGGAGGCCAGGGATAATGTATAAATGCTTATCCTGCAAGGAGTTTACCGGGGGGCCCAAGAAGAAATATACGTGTCTCAAAGAGAAACATGTTTTTTATGAGGACGAGGGTGTTTCAAAAGAGGTGTACTCGTACGGGCTTAACCCTGAGAAGAAGGATTTCATAGGGAAATGGATAATGGATCTTAGTCCTGTAGCAGAGGCTCTAATAGCCAAGGGGTTATCGATTAAAACACCTGCCAAGATAAGGGGAAGGTCAGGTGTTGAGCATACTTTCAGCCTCTTTGCTTCTGGAAATAACGGTAGCAATATTATTCTCGTAGACGTCCTTGTTAACGATAAGCCTATAGACGAATCCGCACTCTCCCTCATCTTTAAAGCATTGGATGTGGATGCTTCCAAGAGGGTGATGGTTTTCGTACCCGGATTAACGGAAAAGGCAAGAGCTCTCTTCGACTACTACAGAGTATTGCCGAACATGAACATTATTGAGTGTAAGAACATTAGTGAAATTAATAATATGGTTTTAAATGTTTTAGATAGTTTCATTGAAGTAAGTCCTCAAATAATGTAGTATGCGCAAAGAGTCAAGACTGCAAGACGTAGTCTTCATTTTAAACATTGCTTTAACTCCAGTATTACTTGTATTGATTATAATGTTAAGCAGCATGCTTGAAATATCTTTTGAAAAATTCTTTCTATTATGTATGATCTCTTTTATATTCGATTATCCTCGCGTACTCGCTAAAGTTTTCCTCCTTCCTATTGCCGAGCGTCTTAGAAAGCCTGCTGTGATGAGGAGTGGAATCCATGTATCGGTCATAATACCTGCGCACAATGAGGAGAGAACTATCGCTGCATGCATAGAATCCGTTCTGGAAAACAAGTATCCTTGGAAACAAGTTATAGTTGTCGACGATGGTTCCACCGACAATACCTATATAATTGCCTCCCGCTATAAAAGTAGGATTATGCTTCTAAAGAGGTCTAAAAGCAGTATGAAAGCATACGCTTTAAACTACGGATTACAGGCTGCAAAAGGAGAGGTAGTAGTTACTGTTGATGCAGATACTGTAATCGCCTGGGACTTTCTGAGCTTCGTTGCATCGTATTTCAGCAATCCATTCATCGTAGCAGCCAGCGGAAACCTGAGAGTTTTAAACTCCAATTCAAACCTTTTAACTAGGTTACAATCATTAGAGTATGTTGTTGCTTTCGATATAGGGAGGAGGTTACAATCATTTTTCAATACACTTCTCATAATTCCCGGCGCTGTGGGGGCAATTAGGAAGAGCGTGTTAGAATCGCTGGGTGGCTACGACCCTCTGATAGGCGAAGACTTTGATGTTACGCTTAAAGTACACAAGGTTAAGGGTCGAGTTATCTTTATGCCTGAAGCATATGCTTGGACAGAGGTTCCGGAGAGCTGGCGTAGCTGGATGAGGCAGAGAATAAGATGGCACAGGAGCCAGATAAGAATGTTGATAAGACATAGAAACATATTTTTCAAAAAGTCCTTCGGCCCACCAGGTTTAATAGGCGCTCCGGATATGTTGCTGATGGATATTCTCCTGTTGCTAATCCGACCGGCCTGGGTCCTCTACTTCCTTCTAACATCTTGCAACCCTCTCATACTTTGGTTGCTTGTGCTCACTTTATATGCAGTGATGGAGTTCCAAACTTCCCTGAGCACTATTTCCATAGTGGAGTATCCACAAGACGTGAAGTATTGGTACTTATTCCCAGTAATGTTACTCGTTTACCGTCCTCTATATGCTCTAATCAGATTCTATTCCTACGCATCTGAGCTAGTCAAGCCTTCAAGAGAATGGTAACCGTCTACTTTAAACATGCTTTTTTCAAAGTCTCTTCAACGCTCCTCAGTATGTCTCCAGTTATCCTGACTCCCATCTTCTCAAGCGCTATCAAACACGCTCCAGCAACAGGCGGAAAACGTGGAGAGGTTAAATAGGCATGGGGCGCAAGCTTCTTAATCTCATCCTTCAAGGGATTTGTTATAAGCTCTCCTGCTTTAAAAACTCCCCCTATTAACCCTATTGGAAACTCATCATCCTCCATGCGTAACTTCCTTATCACTCCGCCAAGAGTGTTAGCAAGCTCCTTTGCAGCATCACGCAGTATTCCTATCGCTACCCTATCACCATTTCTCGCAGCCTCGGAGACAAGTGGAGCGAGCCTCGCAAACTCCACAATGCTCATCCCCTTGGTATAAACATGCCATATTATCTCATCAGGCGTTTTCGCATTAAGTCTCTCCATAAGAAGTTTAGTTATGAGAGTGCTTGGCCCTCTCCCCTCATATTCCATCAAGGCTGCTACAACGCCCCTCTTAGCTATGTAGAAGCCACTGCCCTCGTCTGCTAGAAGGTACCCCCATCCGCCAGCTCTAGCATATTCTCCTCTGCTGTTTATGCCTGCTGTAGAGGACCCTGTCCCAGCTATTATTATCGCGCTTTCCCTGCCAGCGTTAGTGGCGTAAAGCGCCGCCATAGAATCATGCACGAGGATTATTCTTCCAATAGGGAAGCCAGCCATAGCTTCTTCTAAAGCTTTGAAATCAAGACTGCAATCAAGCCCCGCCATGGATGCGACAACTATCTCAACATCCCTACTGCTTACCCCCGCTTTTCTAACTACTTCCAGACATGCTTCCTCCACGGTTTTCCTAGCCTTCTCGACGCCGACGTTATGATGGTTCGACGGGCCTTTCTCAACGTAGGAGACTATTTCGCCTTCAGTTGTTAAAAGTGCTGTCCCAGTCTTAGTGCCACCGCCGTCAACGCCTATGACGTACTTCAAGATACTTCACTTCTTGTATCCTATTTTCCTGAGGAATTCGTGCCTATGCTTCTTATCCTCCTCGTTCTCAACGCCCTTGGTCTTTATTCCGTCGACGACCCCGAGCACTCCTCTTCCCAGCTCCGTCTCAGCCATTATTACGTTAACTGGGTTGCCGGTGGCGCAGAAAACATTTGCAACTTCTTCAACGTTCTTAATCCTGTTCAGGATGTTAATGGGGTAAGCGTTTTTCAAAACTATGATGAAAACGTGTCCTGCTGAGATTTTCAAAGCGTACTCGACTGCAAGTTTCTTTAAATCCTCACTTGTGCCTTCGAATCTCACTAAAGCTGGTCCGCTTGATTCACAGAAAGCAACTGCAAATTCGACCTTCGGCATACTGGTTACGATAGCTTCGTAAATATCTTCAACGCTTTTTATGAAGTGGGACTGGCCTATTATTATTTGAACACCTTCAGGAGGCTTTATTTCAACAGATTCGAGCTTAATGCTCATGGCTGGTTAATAATCGTTTAAGGAGGGTAAAAAGCTTTATGAGGGGAAGTACCGTATTATTTCTTTAGAGTGTCTTCGAGAGGAGGCTTCTTCGACCTTCGCCTGCACGGCGGCAAGGCGCCGCAGTGGCTGGTTTCCAGAATGATACGTCTGGGGGGTGCAATAGTTGAGACCATAGTTATGGAATTCGGGACACTGGAGCTTTTGAAAAGGATTTCAGACCCTCTCTGGTTCCAGGGTTTCTCCAATGTCCTCGGATATGATTGGGATAGCTCGGGTTCGACGACAGTAACATCAGGAGTGTTAAAAACAATTCTCTTAGAAAAGGATATTGGGGTTTACGCCTGCGGTGGGAAAGGAGCATTATCCCGCAAGACTCCGAGCGAGATAAAGAGCGTAGTTGAAACAAAAGGCGTTGATGCTGATCCCGATAGACTTACGTATATTTCTAGGATTTGCGCCAAGGTTGACAACTCGATGATCCAAGCTGGCTACCAGCTTTATCATCACGTGTTCATTTTTGATAAGGATGGTAATTGGGCTGTTGTTCAGCAAGGCATGAATCCGAGTTTGAAATGGGCTAGGAGATACCATTGGTTGAGCGAAGGTTTGAAGAGCCTTGTCGAAGAACCTCATTCAGGAATAATAGGCGTCTACAAGCATGAGAATGTTCTGAACCTCACTGCTAAAGAAAGCAGGAGTAACAGGGATGCTTCCTTAGAGCTGGTTAATGAACCCCCATACAGGCTTAGAAGATACTTGAGAACAGTAGATGAGGCTTCTTCAGAAACCCTTTTAAAATGGATGCCTGAAGGAATTGAGCCTCCAGCCTACAGGGTTGTGTTGGAGAAAAAAGTGAACTGGAAGGCTTTAGAAGAGGCTTATGAGCTTAGACCAGGAAGCTATGAGGGGCTTCTCAGCGTCAGGGGGATTGGGCCCGGGACTTTAAGAGCCCTCTCGCTCGTTGCTCAAATAGTTTTCGACGCTACGCCGAGCTGGAAGGACCCGATAAAGTTTTCTTTCGCATTCGGGGGGAAAGACGGCGTTCCATATCCCGTCAACAGGAAGAGAATGGACCGCGTAATAGGTATGCTTGAAGATGCTTTAGCTAAAGCTAAGATTGGGGATAATGATAGGATTCTTGCTCTTAGAAACCTTAAATCGCTTGCGGAAAAGCTCGAGTCAGTAACATAGTTTTCGATAAAGACATATAAGCATTCTGGTCTAAGCGTCTTCGGAAATGGCGCTACTCGATGAGGAAAGTAAGAAGAGGCTGAGGGAGATATTGAACAGGGATTTCAACAACCCTGTAGATATAATCGTTTTTACCGAGGAGAAGGACTGTAAATTCTGCAACGAAACCCTGCAGATAGCTCGAGAAATATCCGGCCTAAATCCAGATATAGTGGTTAAACACTACCCCTATGAGGGCAGTGTTAATGAAGCTGAAAAGTATGGTGTAAAGCTTTTTCCCGCTACAATAATAGCCTCCCCTGAGAAGGATTATGGTATAAGGTTCTTCGGAATCCCCTCAGGCTATGAATTTGAAACATATGTTAAGGATATTCTAATGGTGAGTAACGGTAGGACTCTGTTGAGGGATTCTACTAGGGATTTCATCAGGAGTTTGAGAGAGCCGCTTAACATTAAGGTCTTCGTAACTCCGACATGCCCTTATTGCCCTACTATGGTTTTCTACGCCCACCAATTCGCATTTGAGAACGATATGATAACTGGGGAAATGATTGAAGCAATGGAGTTTCCAAAACTTGCTGAAAAATACAATGTTACTGGGGTCCCAAAGCTCGTCGTAAACGACGTTCACGAGCTTGTTGGAATGAGGTCTGAGAAGCAACTAGTCGATTTCCTAAAGCACGTCTTAGAAAGCTGACCCCAGGGGTACCGATAGTTAAGGCTAATGTTTAAATAATATGGGTTTAGGCTAATTGGCCATGTTCGAGCAAACGTACTACGAGGTAAGACATAGGCTTGGACAATCGCTTATCGGACTCGTACCGTTAGGCTCTGTTAAGAATCAGGGACCCCATCTTCCAGCAAATGCTGCCTCGTTAATTGCAAGCTACTACTCGCTTAAAGTTTCAGAGGCACTTCAACCCTATGTTTTCCATATTGGAGAAATCCCCTATGGTGTTGAGGGCATGATGGCCCTTAAGCCAGATGTTCTAAACGCGCTTTTAACAAGCATCTTAGAGAACCTTTCAAAGCTTGGTTTGAAGAAGATAGTGATATTAAACGCGGATCCTGTTAACGATTCTCTACTAAAGGAATTTGTTAGCAAGAAGCCTGTTAAGGATGTTGAGCTTCTCCAATTGAACATATGGGAGAATTATCCGGATGTTCAATCGCTTGAAGGGGAACCGAAGGGTGGCTCAGGTGGTGCCTACTTGACTTCTCAACTGCTCTTCATAAATAGGAGTCTCGTGAGAGAGGATAGGATGAAGTATGCTGATTCCTCGATGGGTGTTGAGGGAAACGTTTCCAAGGCGAGCGTTGAAATAGGCGAAGCAATAACTTCTCAAACAACGAGGACGTTGGTTGAGAAAATCGAAGAATTCATGAGAAAATAAGTTAAACTATTTTAACGTAACGCTTTTCACACCCTTTATCCTCCGCATTTTCTCAATAACTTCGCCGGGGACCCTCCCATTGACAACTATCTGCAGCTTAGGCTCTGGAACGAGTTCAGGATCATCTGCAATAACCTGCCTTATGCTTATGCCGAGCTCAGCTATAATACTACTGGCACCTGCTACTATACCCGGCCTATTCGGATCAGCATATATCTCTATGACGTCAAAGCCTAAATATGGTGCTGCATCAGCAAGATTCGGACCCGCTGGCCTAAGGGCTCTGAATATCCTGCTAAGCTTCTCGTCTTTCATTAAGAGTTCAACAGTGTTTCTAACTATACGCCTATCAGCGTTTGCTGCTTTAGCTATCTTAGCATCAGGTATGTGTATAGGGCCACAGTATATCCTGCCATCGTCAGCTATCCTAAGACCATTTTCAACCAGTAGCCTCGCCACTCTCACTTTCGCCGGATACCTTTTAACCTTCTCATACACTTTACTCCACAAGCCTGGTATCGCTGGAATTAATTGTATTTAAAACGTTTTACAGCAGGAATTCGAGAACTCGATTAGACTGTACAGAAGTATACAATTGTTCAATAGAGTATATATACTGGCTGAAAGGCTCAAGGGCTGATCGAAATGAAGCCGCCGGTTGTTAATCTGAAACCTGAAGACATGCCAAGATCATGGTACAATATTCTTCCAGACCTCCCAAGACCGCTTGATCCACCGCTAAATCCCGCCACTATGAAGCCGATTTCGCCTCAAGACTTGGAGGTTATTTTTCCAAAGGAGCTGATAAGACAGGAGGTTTCAGACCAGAGGTACATACCAATACCTGAGGAAGTCGCTCAAGCATACTACGCTATCGGCAGGCCTACGCCGTTGAGGAGGGCAACCCGATTAGAAAAGTATCTTAACACGCCTGCCAGAATATACTTTAAGTGCGAATACGTTAATGTTGTTGGAAGCCATAAGCCTAACACTGCTATAGCGCAAGCCTACTACAACATGGTCGAAGGCACTAAGGGGCTTACCACCGAGACCGGAGCAGGCCAATGGGGCTCAGCCCTAGCATTGGGATGCGCGTTTTTCAAGATGAAGTGTAAAATATTCATGACGAGAAGTAGCTATCTCAGCAAGCCTTATAGGAAGATACTTATGCAAATATTTGGGGCTGAAGTCTACCCTTCTCCAAGCGATCAAACAGAATTCGGCAGAAAAATGCTTGAACAAGATCCAAATCACCCCGGTTCCCTGGGAATCGCTATAAGCGAGGCGATAGAGACCGCTGTAAAGACTGGTATGAAGTATTCTCTTGGAAGTGTTCTAAACCACGTCTTGCTCCACCAGACGATCGTTGGCCAAGAGGCTATGAAACAGCTGGAGATGCTTGACGAGAAGCCGGACTACGTAATAGGCTGCATAGGAGGAGGGTCTAACTACGCTGGATTGGCATACCCGTTTATGCGTGAGAAGCTTAATGGCAAGCTTGACGCCGAGTTCATAGCTGTGGAGCCGAAGGCTGTTCCTTCTACGACGAGGGGTAAATACACGTACGATTTCGGTGATACTGCGGAAATGACTCCTCTTCTCAAAATGTATACTGTAGGTCACAAGTTCTTTACTCCACCGATACACGCAGGAGGACTAAGATATCATGGAAAGGCTCCATCGCTCTGTCTACTGATTCACGATGGCTACATGAAATCTCTAGCCTATCATCAGAGGGAGATTTTTGAAGCTGGCAAAATCTTCGCGGAGAACGAGGGGCTTGTCCCAGCCCCAGAAACCAACCATGCGATAAAAGCAGTCATAGACATCGCTTTAGAATGCAAGAAGAAGGGTGAGGAAAAGGTTATACTGTTCAACATGAGTGGTCACGGTCTATTAGATCTCCAAGGCTATGCAGAATACTTAGAGGGTAAGCTAGTAGACTATGAGCCGCCACAAATCCTTGTTTAAAGCCTACCTAAGCATTTATTCTTGATTTAATCAATCCGCCGATACTGAAGTATCTTTAATAGCTGAATATTTCTCTCCGTAAATTTTCTAATGCTTATTGGAAAAGCCGGGGGCGGGATTTGAACCCGCATACTGCGGGTCTCGGCAACTTATTTATATGTTTTTATTTTTCTGCAGCCCGCCGCCTAACCGGGTTCGGCTACCCCGGCTCACAGTTTCTTATACTTCTTCCACTAAGTTAAAAAGTTTTCTTATATTCCAGAGCTTCCTAATTTATCAGATTTAGAGACCATTTAACATAGTGTAAAAGAACATCATGCCGGAGGATAAATATGCTTTCTCAATATCGTTTCCATGGTAAAAAATAAATCGCATTAAGAATGTATGGAAAAGGCTTTTTCAACATTCCCAGCGTGGTATAGTATCATAAGACTGTTTTTATTGATGAGAATACTCTACTAATCCTTAAATTTAAAGAACTATCTTCCAATGCTTTTCTTTCTACAATTCCTCTTCATTCTCGAATTTTACTGGTCTATAACTATTCTCGGGAAATATCAGAGGACTCTGGAGAGTATATTTGTCCGTATTAAAATCTCTGAAGGGAGAAATGGCATTAATATCAATGCTGGAGCAC
>JAWCDE010000015.1:22601-31676 GCA_038861395.1 Thermoproteota archaeon
TCCTCTTCATTCTCGAATTTTACTGGTCTATAACTATTCTCGGGAAATATCAGAGGACTCTGGAGAGTATATTTGTCCGTATTAAAATCTCTGAAGGGAGAAATGGCATTAATATCAATGCTGGAGCACACTGGGTGCATGACAAAAACGTGAATTATTTGAAGGAGAGCGCGAGGGCGTAGAGCGATATCAGCATTAGGGGTATGTGGAGGACGCCGTTCCACCAGAATTGAGGCATCATGATGAAATTACCGATCATGTTCCAGAAGCCTATGATTGTTCCCGTTAGGCTGGTAACCCTCATCACCATCTTGTTAACATTAGGGTGATAGATCGTCAACACAGTGAGGTAGACCGGAGTCATGGTGCAGAAAGCGAGGCCAGCTGCATTCGTGAGTAAGTAGCTCAGGTTGAAATCCGGTCCCAGGGTCTCGGGGTTCAGCGGGTACCAAAAGGCCAGGAAAGCCAATGGGATAGTCCAGCAGTTACTCAACGACAATTTAGGGGATTTGAAGCTATTCTTCTTGATGACTGCCTCCAAGAACCAGAAGATAGAGGTTAAGGTCATCTGAAGTACATTTCCAGTTAAGACGGCAAATCCATACTTCTCGGTTATCGAGATTCCTTGTAGAAATGCGAAGAGTAGGTAGTTCACGGCAACGTAGAGATTGAATACTCTACCTATCTTACCACCCAAAATCGTGAGGGATATTATCAGTGTAATATGGGCCACCTTGAAGATCGGATAGAAGAGCGATACCCTCTCCAAGAGGGAGTTGGCGAGTAAGTAGTAAACGACGGTGCCTGTATTAGATGGGTCGTAACCTTTCTCGACTATCGGAGGGGTCATTCCTATTAGGATGAATGCTACGAGGAACCACCACTTTCTTGTCACAATCTCAATCCTCTTCTGAATACTCTCCATATCGCGATACATGAGAGGTCTCTTCGCATTAATTAAAAATTTTAAATCCCAAAAACTCTTTGGCAATTGCGGAAATTATCTGAAGGATGTAACATTTTAGAAGAGGAAGGTATGCCTGATTTCCTCCTAAACTATAAAAATCCTTGAATCTTCCATATGCTACTAGATAATGTCTTGTAACATGGCTTGTGCATTTATGAGAAAATGAATTGGTCTTGCAGATTGTCTATTATTAAGCCAGACTAACCGTTATCTTTAAAAATGAGTTATAATTGTTGTTTTTAGGGATATGGCTATACATTGTGAGAGTATGGTTAAGTATGTTGTTCCTGCCTTGAGAATGCTGATATCTAGATATCTCATAGAGAATTATAATCTGAATCAGGTTGAAGTAGCCAAGCTTCTTCATGTTACGCAACCTTCAGTAAGCAACTACATGGGTAGGAGGAAGGGTAGTGCTAAGATAAGGCGTTTCCTCAATAACGCTATAGTGAATGAGTATGCAACCGGCTTAGCTCAAAAGATTTTTGAACAAGGCTTGTCGATCAAAGACCTTCACGGCGACCTCTGCGACCTCTGTAATAAGCTACGTAAGAGCGGCTACTTGGTGGAGTGATGCTTATGAGGACTCCCTACATCGCTTTAGCCGTCTTCTCCATCATCCCTGCTTTAATCTTAATATTCTTCTTACTCCCAGGAACTCATCCGAATATGGTTATGGATCTTGCTTGGATCATATTCTTTCTCCTCATCCTGAACTTTGCTCTCTCAATAACGCTTCTTTTTATCGAGGGAAAATTCAAGCTTACTGAAAAGTCTAAACAGAAAAGCTAAATAGTAGATTAAACACTTTCTTCGAAGAATTGAGAGTCGTTCTAGTAGCGGCGTTGCTGATACTTCTGGTTCTTTCACCACTGCTTTTGATAGACTTCATTCTTCCGTCTGGCAGTATTGAATGCGATGCTGGAAGCATATCCATTTCTGGATTGAGAAATAGCCCTTGGGTCTATGCTCTAGGAATCTCGGTTTCAGGCTACGGTGTGGGGGCTGTGGCAACACAGGGTAGGGAGCTGGTAAACGATTTCATACACTTTTTCAACTCAGGAAATTGGTTTATACTCACCATCGTGATCATTGTGGCGACAAGCCTAGTGGCTAGTATTGCTTCTTCTTCGGTATCCGACGCTATTAAAGCATCTGTAATCTCGATTACTGTAGTTGCTGTCATAGGATTATATTCTATGAATAATAGCTTGAAACCTTCTCTCTACAGCCTTTCCTTGGGGCAGACGATCGTGGAGGATGCTTTTGCAACTCTCTCCCTCATGATAGTCTTCGGCACGATAGTTAATATAATTGCAGTAGCGATTCTTTCAGGTGTTTTAACATACATTGTTCTAATGCTTAAGCCTCGTCCAACCGTAGTTACTCCAGTTAAACCGCAGGCTGTAGAGAAAACTGTTGAGAAACCCAAAGAAGTGGAAACTGGAGAAGCTAAAGGAAAGGCGCCCCCGCTTAGCACTCCACCCTTATGCCCTCAATGCGGTTCTAAACTCGTGTGGAAGCCTGAGGAATCAAGGTATTATTGTGAGAAATGTAATGCATATCCTGAAGACATTTATTTTAAAGTTTAATAATAAACCCTATCAACCAGTATATTGCCAGAGCATTCAGTATTAATAGTAGTGCTATGCCGAGTTTTCTCGCTTTGCTTAACTCCTCTCTGGCTGAAATATAGTAGGAGTCAACTATGGCATAAGCACTAAGATAAACTAGGAATACTATTGTTGCGATTGCAGGTATCGCCGTTGCCAGAGGCGGTAGCTCTATTCGAAAACCACCGCTCTCCTTCCGTAGGTTAAGCGTGTTGATGATAAAAGTTATTCGCG
Source organism: Thermoproteota archaeon (assembly GCA_038861395.1). Classification (GTDB taxonomy): domain Archaea; phylum Thermoproteota; class EX4484-205; order EX4484-205; family JAAOZP01; genus JAAOZP01. Next base: position 25,416 of record JAWCDE010000015.1, read on the forward strand.
ATTCTCCTGGGGGCATCTCTACCAGAGGCGGGAGAGCCACGAAGATTCCGTTTGAAAAAGCATAGTATTTTGATGAAGCCTGCTTATAGTAAGTGTAGTTTGTAGTCAAAACACCGTATAGAATTTTCACATTTCTATTGGAATTGAATATCACTGTAATATTAGTTAAAGGGTCTTCCGGTATCAATTGTATTAGCGTCGCCCTTCCTGGAAAATCAGGTATTCCAAGACTCCTATTAGTTAACACGAGGTACGAATATCCTCCTCCCTCTGCGGTTCCAATATATACTTGAATATTGTCTACCGGGGGGCTGAGTGCTAATATGAAGAGGTCGCCTCGAATCATATTTACGTTCGAGAAGGATGCGGTATTTCTCTCCCCTGCGAGTGGGAGCACCATATAAGCCAATAGTGCTCCCGCTAATACTTTAGATAACTTCTTCACATTCATCATAATTGTTTGGAAGCACTGGGATTTATTCTTTAGCCCCTTTTTAGTTTAATGATGGTGTATAAAGCTTTATTACCTGAGTAATTGTAACAATACCCAAGAAAGGATGTTTTCAAACGAGCCTGATGAAGATCGGGAGTTCGAAGAGGAATGGTGGTACAGAAGGCCATTTTTAAGAATCTTATTCTCTCCTCTGCTTTACCTATTTTCTTGGAGATACCGGATGTGGAGGTTCCTACGCCTCCCGCCGGAGAAAAGGAGGAAAATAGTTGAGAAGAAAGCTAGGAAAATCAGGAAGAGCCCTTCCTTTCCAAGGGTTAAAAAAGACGATTTAATAGGTAGGGATGAGGAGTTCTTCAAGGTTATGGTCAGTATCTACTACCATGTGTTAAGAGACCCTGAGATAAGAAAGACTTTTACAACTCCCCCGCCCAAGCTTTTCGTAATAAAAGGTTCAAGCGGTTCTGGTAAAACGTTCTTCGGAGAAATTATCCAAAGGGAGGGTTTTGAAAAAGGTTTGGAATACGGGTTGTTACTGAACCTGCTCAAGCTAAGGCCTGAACACGTATACTCAATGTGGTATGGTCAGAGCGCTCAGAGGCTGAGCGAGTTCTTTAACAACGCATTCTATAACCCTAGCATAGTTCTTATAGACGAGTTCCAGGCTTTTGCAAAAAGGTTTAGTTCAACTACGGAAGTGGGGATGGAGGAAACAAGGGTTCAGACAGTCCTGCTCGAGAAGTTTGACGAGCTCCAGAAGAAGAATTATCGTACAATCGTGTTGGTTTCAACTACGGAGTACGAGTCACTCATAGATACTCTCCGCAGGAGGGGTGTTGCTGGAACCATAGACCTTGATGAAAACGTGTCTAGACAGATGCTGCTTAAAATAGTTGAGAGACAGTGTCAGATACACGGTGTGAAGCTCCCACCCTCAGATATTCTCACAGTTATAGAGGATAGTTTAAGATCCTTCGAAACTCAAGCGATAACTCCCGCAGACATAGTTAACGCTTTTCAAGTTGTGATTAACAGTAAATCTACTCCTCTTCAGAAAAGCATTATTGACAGGCTTCTGCACGGGGGAGAGTCGAGTAGCCGCGTCAATCCCGGTGAACTGGTTACGCTTAACGATTTCAGAGAGGCTGCTTCAAAGGTAAAGGCCTACTCGCTGACGGCTAAGACAGAGGCTGCTAAGAAGTCTGTTATTAAACTGAGGCCCAGAGAGCGCTACAACGATGTCGGAGGGCTTAAAGGCATTAAAGAAGAGATTATAAAGGAGATTTCTCTCTCGCTGAACCCTGAGCTTGCCAGCAGGGCCAGGTATATTCCTCCTAAGGGCTTTCTTTTCCACGGTCCACCGGGAACAGGTAAGACGCTTCTCGCCAGGGCAATAGCCGGAGAGAATAATGTCTGGTTCTACCTTGTTAACGGCCCCTCGATAATCCAGGGAGTTTACGGAGACCCTGAGAAAACCATAAGGGATATTTTCGAGGATGCGAGGAGAAATGCGCCTGCGATAATATTCTTCGATGAGATAGATTCCGTAGCCCCGATGCGCGGAACACACGATCCGATTCTGGACAGGGTTACTAGCCAGCTTTTAACAGAGCTTGACGGCTTCATCCCACTATCTGGAGTTGTAGTTATTGCAAGCACGAACAGGGTTGAAGTATTAGACAGAGCTCTTCTCGAAAGGTTTACCCGAGCTTTCGAATTCAGCTATCCGAAGAGTGATGAGGAGAAGAAGGAGATAATAAGCATACACTTGAGAAAGTACCTTGACGTACTGAGTCAAGAAACCACGGTGGATAGTATTCTGGAGGCGCTCAGAAAGAAGGCGCTAAGCCCCAGGAGAATAGCGGACGTTATAAACGAGGCTAATAGGCTTAGGGTCAAGGAGATAGATGCAGCCAGACAGCTTGTCAAAGCCCTAGATGAAGGCAGGCCTCTTGAAGAGATAAGGAGTATTTACTCTAAGGATATTGAGAGAGTGTCCAAGATCCTTGGGGTCGACGAGAAGTCGGAAGACTTCTTTGAGAAACTTAGGCACGTGTCTCCTTCAAACTATCCCCTGAGGTTGATTCACTTCCAGCAGGCCTTAGAATCACTATCCGAAGAAGAATCTGTTAGCGAGGCTAGGACGATGATCGAGAGAAGTGTGAGAGAAGAAACTCCTGAAGTCGGCAAGAGCTATGGTCTTGTGGCAATAGGCATGGTTGGAGAGCAAAGCGGCTTAGTAAGCGCGGTCGAAGTCGTGTTCAATCCGGATGGGAAGGGTTTAGTGAAGGTTGTGGGTAGTGAGTATGGCGAGAGCATTCAGGCGAGTGCCGAGGATGCGTTCATATACGTTAATAGCATTTCGGGATGGAGGTTTAGAAACTACGATGTGTTCGTAGAACTTGTCACACCAGCCAAAGGTATGGAGAAGCTCCAGCTACGTCCAGGATTATCATACCCACCAGTATCGGGTCCGTCAGCAGGCTTAGCCATAGGAGTTGCGATGATATCTGCTTTCACGGGCCTCAGGGTTGACCCAACGGTCATAATGACGGGAGCAATAACGGCCAAGGGGGAAGTCTGGCCAGTCGGAGGACTAGACCATAGAGGCATGGGTAAGATAGATGCAGCATTAGCCGATAAGTACGCTAGAAAACTACTGGTTCCAAAATTCAATTACGAATCTATGAAAAGCCTTAAAATAGTTGAGGTTTTAGAATCGAAGGGGATTACAGTCGAGCCTGTTTCCAACCTCCTTGAAGCCGCGGTAAAATCCCTAATTGGAGTGGACTCCGTAGATGAGCTTCTTTCTCATCTTAGGGATGAAAAACCAGTTGAGCGTGTTAAAGCAGCTTCATAGACTGTATTAGAAGATTATCATGTTTCTATGGGTTTAAGAGGCCTGTTCTAAAAGCCTGTGTGGAAGCCAGTTCAGCAATATCCTTAGCGTTTTCGAGAATCTTCGTCAAGCTATTGAAAATCCTAGCTAAGTTTACTTTCTTCGCCCAATGCTCTGTTTTTTTCTCTAATCCAAGAATACTGTTTTCGATTTCAGCATATTTCTTGATCAACCCTTGTAATTCATCGTAATTAAAGGAGTTGAAGAGCTCTACAGATCTGAAGTGAACGTCGCTAAGCGTATCGCCTATTGTTTTCAAATTAAGTAGCTCTACTTTAGAAGACTTTTCACACTTCTTCACCTCCCTGGATATTTGAACACACTGATCTGCAGAGTCCTCAACGTATTTAACTAGCATTCTAAGATCCATTAGTTTCAAAAAGTCCATATTCATCTTAGCCAGGAGCTCTGGATTCCTAAAAGCTGATCTTATGACTCTGACAGCTATGAAATATTGCCTATCCACTTCATCATCCCTCTCGATAACTCTTTCAGCGAGTACAGGATCCCAATCGATTAGGGCTTTTATGCAATCAGATATCATGCTCGTCGTTAGAGAGTTTTGTCTCCGGACAAGTTTTTCTGGAGTAACCATTTCAGGGTCAAGAAGAACCCTTACTTCAATATGCTTCAAAGTTTCTTCAGAAATCTCTGCACCTGGCAATCTCCTAACCACGCTTCTTATCTCTGAAACATCGTTTGCTGAAAACTCTACATCTGACCTCAGGATTATCGCATTATATCCGAGTAGGTAGCTTCCTAATAATGCGTCCTGAGGCATAAGGATTTTACGCGACAAGTCTATTTCGACGCGGTCTTCCACAAGCCTGTTTTCACCCTCTGGCATTATTATTAGTGAACCTTCTTTTCCAACAAGCATTGTAACGATAGAGCCCTCTCTTATCCCGTTCTGTTCAACCCACGTTTTCGGCAAGGTCACTAGGAATGAGCCTGAACCTACTTTCTGAACTGTTCTCTTCCAGACCAACGCCAAGTATTTACTGGAAAGGAATAGTATATTACTTTTCTCATATTTTAGATTGTTTCTTCTGCTTACGCCCACTTGACATATGTTTAGCTAGATCTTAAGCATTCTATTGCCATTTCCAAGGCATTTAACGCCTTTTCCACCGCCTTGATCTTCTCTTCGATACTCATGTCCCTAGAATTAAAGTATGCGATGAATTCTAATCTATTGCCCTCTTCTGGATACGGAATATAAAACACTACCTCAATCCCCATCCTTGCTGCGATGGTCTTAGCAACTTCATCGCCTCTTCTTAAGTTTTTAATCAGAATTTTATACTTCTTCTCCAAGCTTCCCCAATTTCTTCTATCCGGTATTGTTTTTTCAAGCATTTCCAACTCCTCTAAGGTGTAGGATATACCGTTCACCTCAAGCGAAAGGGAAATGGCTTCATCCACGGCAGCTATGCTTGGGGAACTGACGAATATATTGCCTTCCACATCTCCTGACACCTGAGGATACATCCCGGTACCACTTATCTTCCACTTCAACTCGGTTCCCTTACAAGATTTATAATAAAGCTCCCTTATAATGCCATACCAGCATTTTCCATATTCTTTCTCATATTCTTCCTTCTTATAGCGATTGAGCAAGTATTCCTTCAGCTTTTCCAAAAATTCTCCTTCCTCGCTCAACTGCTCGGAATTACCTCCATAATTTCCGGGATGAGCCATCCAGTCTCCAGATCGATCCTAACCACAATTATTATATAAACTTCAACATTATTCCTAGTTGTTTCCCATCCCTCTTTATAGAGACCAGTTCTCTTAATTTGCGATCTATACACATCGATCTGCGTCCGTGCCCCTCTATACTGGTTTAAAACATTTCCAAAATCTGTACTGGATTTAACCTCTATGACTATGAGCCTCCCTTCTTCACATTCAAAGACCACGTCTACTCTTTGATTTCTACCATAAATTTGAACCTCTTCCCATATTTTATCGGGATCTCTTACTTTATAATCAGCCAACTTTCCAACCTCTTTTATCTCTTCATATACTAGATGTCTCACTTTATTTCCAATAAATAATGTTTGATCCTTCTCTAGCCACCTCTTAATCTCCTCTTTCTCTTCTTCACTCAGCCTTCTTAATTGCAGTTCACTTGCCCACTTTAAAGATTTTGGATTGGAAGCTATGCTTCTCTCTCCAAGTTTCATCATTTCTTTAATTATCTTGGATGCTAATGCACAATTCCAAGCCTTGCTTTCTGGATACTTAAATACCTTCTCCACAACTTTCCTAAGCGATGTGCTCGTAGCCTCCATGCTTCCATGGGATGAGACAAGTGACTCCGTGTAAACTCTCTTTAAAACTTCCAGTAACCATCTCGCTACCTCAGGTCCAAGGGTGTTCAGAACATGCTTCAGAAGGTCTTCAACTTCGTTCGCGAGCTGGATACCGAGTATTGAGCTGCAGAACCCGGTTATCTCATTCTTAACTTTCTTAACGTATTCCTCGCTCTCCTTCTTAGCCCTCTCTATTGCTTCCTCAGCAGTCTCCCCCTTCTTAACGTAATACGCTATCTTCTCGACTAGCTCCATTCTCTTCTGCTCGATGAGCGTTTTAATCCATTCAAGGTTTTTTACGAGGGTGTTGGCTATGTCTAACGCTTGGCTGTCAGTCAGCTGGCTTAACAACACTGTTTCAACAAACTCCCTGGCAAAGTCTCTTCCGATGATGTTTTCGATAAGACTGCTTACGCTTGCTATCTGAGAGTAAAATTCCCTCTTGTTAATGCTTCCAGTCCAAGCTATCCTTGTTTCAACCGCCTGTACTCCTACGAATGCTCCTGAGGAGTAGGAGAGCAGTGGTATCTGAAGGTCTTTACCCGTGTAGATGGCTGTGTAGACCTCGCCCTTCGGATATATGATGTTGACGA
>JAWCDE010000016.1:0-30766 GCA_038861395.1 Thermoproteota archaeon
GGCCAGACCTATTAGAGCGCGCCTGCCAGCCTATTTCAGGATTTGAAGAAGCTTACAAGGAATTGAAGGAAGAGAGGATGAGTGATGAGGAAAGGACTTGTAGGAAGCTTAGCTCTTGACACCAGTTCGCTTTTGGAGCTCTTGTTTTCTACGCCTCACGGTATTAAACTGAAAGAAGCCCTTAAGAGCGAAGAAGCCCATGGTAATGTCTCCACGATATCTATTGCAGAATTGAAATATGTTCTATGTAGGAAGCTGGGTGTTGAAGAAGCAACCATTAGGGTCAGAAGCCTATTAGAATCTGGCTATGTTGTTATGCATGATGATTCTGAGCTTGTCGAATACGCTGCAGAGTATAAGTGTAGAAGAAGGCTTTCCTTAGCTGATTGTTTTACCCTTGCTTTAGCCAGAAAAATAAACATACCGGCACTATTCGCTAGGAGAGAAGAAGAATTGGTTAAAGAAGCTTCCAGAGAACCATTTGATGTAGAGATTTTGTTTCTAGAGGATTTCTAGCTTGAAAACCATTTGCCTAGACTGCTTCCAATCTGCTTGTTTACGAATTCCTCTGCTTCTTTCAATATCTCTTTGTAACCCGCATATTTAATCCTACTGAGGGCCTCGCTTAAACTCAACCATTCGAAACTCTCATGCTCCCATGATAAGGAAACATTCTTATCCAGGGCTTCTCCCAAGAAGAGTATGAGCGTCTTGCTGACTAGAGCACCATCGCTCCTCTTATAGTAATAGTTTAGTACTTTCCTAAAGCCAGGTAGGACCCTGATTTTCTCGATCCCACTCTCCTCTTTCAATTCTCTTAAGGCTGCTGAAAGCTCGTCCTCATTCTCCTCAATATTACCCTTTGGAAAATCTAATCTTCCACCTATTTTCAGAAACAAGTATTTTAAACAATCATCTTCTCTTGTAAAAACTATGAAGCCGGCAGACTTCTCCTTCACTCTAATACTAGACAACAAATCTATTATTTCATTATTTCCTTATAAAATATTTCGGGAAAGTCTTATAACTAAAGCCAGTTAAGATATTGGTGGAGAAAATGAGTAAGGAAGAACTTTTGAAAATGCTGAACCATGCCCTAGAACTAGAGCATGCAGCTTACGTCCAGTATTTAAGCCATGCCGAACTAATTGAGGGCGAGAATGCCGAGTCGATAATAGAGAGGCTTAAGGAAATAGCTAACGATGAGAGGAGCCACCAGGATAAGTTTAGGTCTCTCATAGGTATGTTAGGCGGGACTCCGAGTATGAGTATTGCAGAAACCCATCCAGCTAAAACCGTTAGGGAAATACTTGAGCAGAATCTTAAGGATGAGAAGGAGGCTGTTGACACCTATAGGAAGATATACGAGATGATCGTCAAGGAGAGGGGAAAAGGGTATTACGATATGATACTTGAACACGAGGTTAGACACATAATAATGGATGAACAGGAACATATAACTGAGCTCGAGTTATTACTAGGAAAATCTGGAGAAAGCTATTAGAATACCCATGTAATATCAGCAGATTCTTCTTTTCTACTTGTTTTTTTCAAAGCCTCTTTATCCCTAATTTCCCTAGAAGGTTTCATTAAGGTTTTAGTTTCCTCCGGCGGGATTATGAAATTGGACAAGTATGTCCTACCGTTCAAGTATTTCAATTCACCGCGAATCAATTTTGAAATTCTATCCTCAATCCCTTTAATATTATCTGGAGGAAGCTTGAGGCCGTTCCAAGGCTTAAAGCTCATTACAAAACCCCAATCGTCGCAGAAAGTCTTCATGTATACATGCAACGGCACTGCATCTCCGAAAACTTTTTTAACAGTCCAGAATATCCTCCTGAACTGAGGGCTCTGAAGCGTTGTCGCTTGAGTTATGAAAGAACCACCGGGTTTCAATGCCTCATACACGATTCTGTAAAACTCCACAGAATAAAGGAGAATAGAAGGGCTGCCTTCAATCGGATCGGTTAAATCTATTACTATGGAATCGTACACGTTCTTCTTACCCGATATGAATTTCCTAGCATCTGTGAAAAATATCCTAGCCTTCCTGCTTTTAAGAGAGCCTTTGTTTATCTTTGAGAGGTACTTGGATGAAACTTCTACAACTCTCTTATCTATGTCTACGAGGTCAACCTGTTCTACATCATTGTATTTCAAGACTTCTCTCAGAGCACAACCGTCTCCGCCGCCGAGTATGGCTATGCGTTTACGCTGTTCAATGTTTAAAAGCGGCGTGTGGACGAGAGTTTCATGATACTTGTATTCGTCATACTCAGCTACTTGAATAAGGCCGTCTAGTAATAGACAGAGACCGAATTCAGGAGATTCTAAAACCTCTAGTGTTTGAAATTTAGTTCTTTCAAACAGGAGGACTCTGCTTACTTTGAAAAGGAAGTAATTGTTAAGGAAGTCTAGCGTTAAGTATCTGACTCTCATAGGCTGGGACAAACTCCAACACACCCCTCTTGACTTCCTTGAACCTTACTTTCCTGGCTTTTAACGCTTTAGCTATGTATCTTAAAGCCAGCCTTGGCAGGCTCCTGTTTCCACAGGTGAAAATATCTACTGCAGCATAACCGTACTCCGGCCAGGTGTGGATAGAGATATGCGATTCCGCGATTACAACGACACCAGAAACGCCTTGTGGAGAAAACTTGTGGAACTTTGAACCTATAACCGTTACATTTGCCTCCTTAGCAGCATTAAGCATAATATTCCTAATATAATCTAAATCATCTAGCAAATTCCTGTCGCAATAGTATAATTCTGCAATTATTTGACTGCCAAGACATTTTATTCCATTCATTTCTGGAATTTTCATTAGAAATAAAGCTAAAAAATTTAAACTTTACGGTCTTTCCAGATAAAAACAGCCTAAATAGATTTTCTCAACAAAAACTGTTTCAAAATCATTTGGTACAAGGAATATTAAATAGAACTGGTTTTTAATGAATTTTTGACTTTAGAAATGATTTTCCTCCATATTTATTCTTAATATTGGATTTTAATCTGATTTTTGAAGAATAAGAATAGGGGATTGAAGTGGGCATCTAAGGAAGATTCTTGAGAAGAGTATCTAAATACCTGTAGCCTCCATCTGGCAATACTGTGACTATATTCCCCTTCTTAAGGCTTTTGGCAACCTTGAGACAGGCGTAAACGTTCGCACCCGACGATATTCCACATAGTAGCCCTTCCTTTTTAGCAAGCATTATTGTTGTTTGAATAGCATCCTCATCGCTAACCAGTATCACGTCGTCAATGAGGCTAATATTATCTTTCAGGATCTTGGAGACAAATCCTTCTCCAATGCCTTCTATCATGTGAGGTATTCCCATTATCTTTGGAGAATTTCCTCCGTGAAAAAGGTTGTACAATGCCGGGGATTTCTCAGGCTCTATTGCAATTAGCTTCGCTTCAGGATACTTCTCCTTCAACGCTTTTCCTACGCCTATGAGAGTTCCTCCAGTTCCAACACCGGCTACGAAAACATCGATCTTACCCTTAAGTTGAGAAAGAATTTCTCTACCGGTACCCTCATAATGCGCTTTAACATTATCTTCGTTCGAAAACTGGTCTACCAGAAACCCCTTCGTTTTCTCAGCTATCTCCTTAGCCTTCCTGACCACACCCTCCATTCCCTCTTCTTTAGGCACTAGAACTATCTTAGCGTTTAAAGCATGCATCATTTGCTGTTTAGCCTTAGCAGTATTATCTGGCATTACTAGAATAGCGTTGTAACCTTTGACTGCTGCTATCATCGCTAGAGACACGCCCGTATTCCCACTGGTTGCTTCAACGATTATTGAGCCTGGTTTGAGAAGCCCTTTCTTTTCAGCCGAATTAATAATGTGAAGAGCCATACGATCCTTTATGCTCCCACTAGGGTTTAGGAATTCTAGCTTTGCGAATATGTTTACACCCTCTTCTAACAAATTTCCTAAATTTCCAAGTTTTACTAGAGGGGTATTACCTATCGCATCCAGTACGTTAATTCCCGCGTCTCTTCCAGACAACTTTTAGTGAATAATTTAAAACCAGTTTATAAGTTCTTATCATTAGGGTATTCCATCCTATAGGATACATAATGAGTATGAGAATTAATTCTCAATTAGCGAGTTCTCTACTCATCCATATCGTTAAGTTTAGAAAAGCTTATGAATGAAATAGCGAGTAAAGTATTAGATGAAGATAATAGCGGAGATTAAGGAGCCGCTTCACGGTTACGTTCAAGAAATAGCGTTAATACCGGTTAACCAGCTGAAGGTTATAGAGGTTCAGAGAAAACCATCTTCACCTCATATCAAGAGGCTTCGCAGCTCTATAAAGAAGATAGGCTTTACAATACCGCTTATAGTAGTCAGAAGGGGGGAGGAGAACATAATAATAGATGGGCAGCACAGGTTTCTGGCCGCAAAGGAACTTGGGATAAAAGAGTTACCTGCTGTAATAATTCCTGAAAAATATGCGCATAACTTGATGGAGCTTAATGTAGAGAAACAGATGTCTCTTAGAGAGAAAGCCTACGTTTCACTAAATGTTTACAGGATGTACTTGAACGAGAAACCTACAATGAAAGAAGACGATGGAAGAATAAGGGATTCTATAGAATACGCTTACTATGTTACTCTTGGAATAGCTTATGAGAAAAAACCCAGGGTATCAGGATCCCCTTATGAGCCGTTGCTTAAAAAAGTGGATGGGTTTCTATCTAAGCCCATTAAGGATGCTATCGTAGAGAGGGAGAGAAGAGCAGATATTGTAATTGAAACCGATGACTTGACTAGAGAAGTCGTGAAGAAGGTTAAGGACCTAGGTTTAGAACATGAATTTCTCTACAATGAAGTTATCTCGTTTTGCAATCCGATGAAGAGAAAGAAAAAGGTTTCGCAAAGCTTTGACAGCATTTTCAGCAGCCTACAGAAGAATTTAAAGGAATTATCTCAAAATCCGGAAAAGATATTAGAGAAATATTCTAAGGGTGTTCAATAAGCCCAATACTTATTAGAGCAAAATATCTTAAGCAGTCTCAAAATGGATCTACTGAAAAGAGAAAGAGGACCTTTAATCCATTAATTCGTTGATAACCTAAAGCCCTAAAAAAGTTATATCATCCTTATTTATTCATACGAAGTAATAATCATACTGTCACCTTCTCTGAAGGTACGAAGAATATGTTCTTAGAATAATGTAGGATTGGTTTGAAATCTAGTTTGGTAATATGTTCTTCTAAGACCCTGCCAACTACTAAGTAATGGTCTCCAAACTCCTTCATGAATTCGACCTTGCATTCAAGCTGTACAGGGAAGGATTTTACTAAAGGAGGCTTTACCGTCCTAGCCTTCTCTTTTTCTAATCCTAAGAGCGAGAACTTGTCTACGTCGCGGCCACTTTGAGTACCGCAACCCCAAACCTTGTCAAGCATCTCCCTAGAGGGTATTGCAAGAACGAATTCACCTACCTCCTTAAGGTTTTCAAACGTTTTTCTCTTCGGTGAAACTGAGAATGCGACGTACTTCGGCTCAAAGCTTATCGGCATTAGGAATGAGAATGTTGCAATATCCGGCTTACCCTGGGAATTGCAAGTAATAACCAGTCCAGTTACCCTTGGGAAGATTATTTCGCTTATCCTAACCATGAATCAAGGTAGATAACAAGCATTGTTAACCTTTTCTCCCAATAGATTCCTTATGATACAGTGTACAGCTTTTTACAAAAAGCTTTCTAATTCACTGGAAAACTTTTAGAAAAATAGGGGGTAAAAGAAAACAGCTGTCACTCCTTTTTCTCAAGAATCCCCCTGATCTTTCTAAGTTCTTCAAGAATCTGCTGTTCCAATCCCTTTGGCAGAGTAGTTTCCGGCTCTGCTTCTACAGCTACAGGCTTAAGTTCCCTGATCCTACCTAAGATGAAGCTCTTCACCTCCTCGACGTTCTTAATCCCTTGGAGGATCGCCTCTGCGGCTCCAAAGCTCCCTCCAGAAGCGATGTGGTATCCTGCTGTCTGAATTCTAAGCTCCCATAGGCCTAGGGCCCTAGATAATGGACCCTGTCTCATATCAACGTTAGTTATCCGGTTGTATGGAACTATACTCTTATGCTTCCACCAAATACCTCTTTCAACGATTATCTCATTCTCAGTAAAAGTATAGAAAACTGATAGATAATATAGCTTTATCCATATGATTGACGGGATGAAGATTATGAGGCACAATACTAGAAAAATAAGGAAGAGGATAAATACGAGAGCAGGATGAAAAGAAACGAGTAACATAATTGTCAAGCCTAAAACTATGATCGAGAGAATAGCTATGGAAAGCTTGATGTATTGAAGCTTCTTAAAGTCTGGATATGGTTTAAAACGTTCATTAAGCCTAATGCTCATTTTCTATCTTTATGTAAACAGAAAATGTAGGAATATAAATTTTCTCTAAAGTGTAAGATGAATAAGAACATAGAGAGAAATGCTTGAAAAAAGGAGGTAAATGCTTTTAAATCAAGAGTAAGAAACTAAGTTTATTTCTACTAGTTAAACCTGTGAAGCAGGAGACTACTGGCTTTAGGATGAATGCTAATAAGAAAGATAATATGAAATGCGTCAGTATGAATCTTGAAAAAGAAGCCATTCCCAGAGTGGGGTTAACTTTACAATTTTATTGTCAATCCTTATTTCATCCTTATAGTCCCAAGTTATTATAAGAAGGTTATTACATTTTAGTTCTTTGCTTGCCTTTAGCAAAGATCTTATTTCTCTTTTTCTCACATCGTCCTCATCTGAAGCATATGTTACTTGAATAAGCTGTTTTATATTATGTCCCTCTTTTATTACAAAATCGACTTCATTCTGCTGATGGTCTTTCCAATAGTAAATTTCCTGATCTTCAAAAAAGTAAGATTTCCTTCTGAGCAGCTCGATGAATACCGTGTTTTCCATTAGCCTTCCTAAGGCTTCAGTAGTTTTAAATCCCACTCCAGAGATTATTCCATTATCCACGCAATAAATTTTCTTTGGAGCAAGGATTTGTTGCTTCAGCTTGAAAGTAAATCTTTCAAGTTTAAAGAAGAGAAACGCTTCTTCAAAATAAGATAGCCATTTTGAAACCGTGTATAAGTGTTCTACTCTAGATATGTTCTTCAGAGAAGAATAAGAGAATTCATGAGAAAAGTTACTGACCAAGTATTTTGCGATTTTTTTAACCTCCTCTATCATTTTAATCCTATGTCTTAAAACGATATCCTTTGTGATTATGTCAGAATATATCACCCTGAGTATTGCTTTTCCAAACTTAAACCTTTCTGGAAACCCTCCGAAAACTAAGTAATCTTTTAGTTCAGTAAAGAGCCTTGCCTTCTCCTTAGTGGTTAAAACATCTTTCGAGATCTCTAATCCTTTGTATTTCAAGTGCTCTCTAAAGCTGAATGGGAATAGAGTAAAATCGACGTGTCTTCCTGTAAGATGTGTTGCTAATTCTCCGGAGAGAAGCTTTGAATCGCTTCCAGTTATAATAACTTTCTTAGTTTCTCTCAATCTTGTGACGAAGAGCTCCCATCTCGGAACGTTTTGAACCTCATCTAAAACAATATATTCTAAGTCAGAGCCATAAAGCTCATAAAAAGCTTGAAGAAGCTTATTGAAATCCCTTGTTTCGAAATCAGTTAATCTTTCGTCATCAAAATTGATGTATCCAAACTTGTTTTTTTCGAGAAGAGAATATGAGAAAATAGATTTCCCAGACCTTCTCACTCCAAGAACTGCAAGAATATTAGGATGTGTAATGAACCTCTTTACGGTCTTTCCTTCCCTTTCTATAATCCTCTCAGATTTGAAAATACCTTCTTTATCTTCTTTTTGGTCGAGAATTATTTGCTTTAACTCTTCAAGTTTCATGATAGTATAGTATACAGGTTTTTATATAAAGCTTTCTAATTCACTAGAAAAGTTTTCCTTTAATAAGGACGTGTTAGGACATAGAGGGAAACACTCGACTCTACAAGGGCTGCGAATATAATCAACAAAAACCCTATCAGTAATTCTTTAAGGAAGTGGGCATTTTTCCAGTATTTGTATCCAGCGGAGGCGATGAGGGAGAAGCCTAATAGTTCCAATGGGCCGTGGATAGCTATGCATAAAAACCCTGCTAAAAAGGTTATCGAAAAGATTTCAATACTTGCTATAACGGATGCTAAGTATATTACTATTCCCCGGGCCTTCTCATCGTTGAGTAAGAACAGTATTGATGCGAAACCGATGTTTCTAACTAAGATGAATTTTAGCAGTGGATAATTCGGAATGGGGATTTCAGGTGATGTAAAATCGTTTTTAGGCTTATTATCATGAAATTGACATATTAAAAATCCCGTAAATAAGCCTAGGAGGAAGAGAGATAAGTAAAGACAAACTCTCTTCATAATCTAACGAAGGCCCTTGAAGCGAGGATTAGGATATTGGCTAATATGAATATCATGAAGGAAACGGTAGCTATCACTAGGCTTTTCCACTTGTCTCTTATGAAGTACCAGACTGCTAATAGAACCATCAGATAACTAATCGGGATTGTTATTAATGCTGTTAATGCATCTATTAGGAATAAGGAGAGGATAATACTGGCAAAAACAAGGTAGATGCTTGAAATTAAGAGTGAGAGATTAAGCTTGCTCCTATCAGTTAAGTTAGTAAACCGAGAGATGATTAGCCTTATAATGAACGCTAAAAGAAAAGATAGTACGAGATGCATTAAGAGAAAGAATAGGTAAAGCGTAATAAAAACGAGGGGCGAAAGCTCGATATTAAATATGCGTTTAAAAACAATGTGTACCATGATGAGCCCGATATTAGCATATAATAGAGAGAAGGTGAGAGGTATTTCCCAAGAAGTTAAAGCAGCTATAGGATCTCCTGTCGTCAAGGTAATGTCCCTCCTACCTGTATGGGTAAGCCTCGATAAGAACGGCATTTTAGAAGGGTGATTGACGTTTAAATCCTTGATGAACTCTAAGAAGAGGTCATAGGCATTTGAGCCATATTTCTTAAATGCATTTAGATCAGCCTGTATTTCGCATATCCTAATCAGAAATATCAGGAACACGATTGAGAAGATGGAGAAGGATGAAATTAGAATCTGGCTTAGTGGATGAACAGTGAAGTTTTTCGAAAAATAGGCTGGGATTAGGAGTGAAAGACCGAAAATGAAAACGGTAGATAAATTCCAAATCACTAACTTAGTTATATGATGTCCCAAGATATGTCCCATTTCATGGGCTTCGATAAAGCCTTTTAGCTTCTCGATCCTCTTTGGTAGAAAAATAAGTGTGAGATAGGTAAATGGCAAACCTATAACTATGCCTTCAGATTCTCCGGATTCGCTAACAACTATCCTTCCTTTTATATTTCTAAGAATTCCGGAGACAAAAACTATAACATTGAGAATTAAAAATGCAAAAAGTCCTACTAGAGTAGACATTAATAAGGAAGAACCGAAGAACATTAAAGGATCGCTTGTTAAATATCCGATTTTTTCTATTGTCCAAATTTGAAGTATTACTAAAGATGAGAAGGCAATAGAAAAAGAATATATCGCCATAAAAAAGGCGATTAGTTCGAGAATAACATTCTCAGACCCTAAAATATGTCCTTGCCTTATTTTCGCAACTGTCTTATAACCTCTCCTGAATAGTATTGAAATACCAAAAAATGTGAAGAAAAAGGAACCAAATATCAATGTCATTTCGAGAAGAAACAGTATAGAGTCCAATTGGGGTAGAAATATTTCGAGAATCCTCACCAGCCAATAGACAAGAGCTAACAAGAAGCCTATCCTAATTAATGGAGGTAAGATGAGAAAAAAACGTTTTATTTTACGTAGATTTAAGTGAGTACTGTTATGCAACTCCAACTCCCGTAAGCATAAGGAGAAATCCCGCGACTCCAAGTACCCCTGCAGCTATGCCGGTATAGGTTGCTATTTTTTCCGCCTGATCAGACATGCCCCAACCAAAAGTTATGGCAGCAGTACCTGCTGCTATATATACCATAGCAGATTCAGCCGCTAACTTTCCTGCTTTATATAGAAGGGCAGCTCCCACCGCAGGCATTACTACGTTTGCTGAGAATACTAGTATGGCTAGTGCTATTCCTGCTGTCAGGATTTCCTTGTTTGCATATTTCTCCTCCATCTCTCTCACCGCCTACTTGCGTGTTTTTGGGATATATATTGCGTTCCAGTATTCTAGAACGATGTTTTAAAATTGTTTTTAAAAAGTAATGTTTAAATAAGGTTTATGAAAATGTCGCAATTCGACATATTTTAATAGAGAAGCGCTTAACGTATAATGATTACGATAAGTTATTTGGTTTGAAGATTATTAGAATAAACAAACTCTCTTAGATAATATTATAGGCTTCTTTTTTAATAATCTTGCATCCGATCTGCTTAAAAAGCCTTATTCAGACGTTTTTCTATTTCTCTCTCAATAATTCTTTAACTTTCTCTTCGTCTTTTACGTTTACAGCTTTTAAACCCGCTTTTATTGCAACATTAATCAATTTCCTATCGCCACTGAGCAATGCATTGCTACCAGAATAGATGCATGTTTGAATCTGAAGAGCATCTGCTTCATAGACGTGTTCTCTTAAGATCAAGGGCCAAGTTTTAACTATTATCGGATTAAGAATTGTAAATACTTCCAATGTTTTTAAATGCAATAGTCTTACGGTTTCGCTCGCAAAATTCTCGAGAGATTTTGCGAATTCGTTTTCGTTAAGCCACCCTTTTCTTCTTCTCTCATCCAATACCCCAAACACTTCGCCAATATTCCAGATCGATGTAGCTAGGGACAATTCTCCTGCCCAACTCTTATCAAATACATAGTCCACTATAGAGCTATCGGACTCAGATACGTATCGCTTAACAATTACACTACTGTCCAGATATAGCTTCAACACGCTTACCCCTCATCTTCCTAACAATAAATTCCGACGGGGGTCCTCGGAGCCTCGGTCTATCGCGCTTTATCTCTTCAGGAGAAATTACTGTTTTTACGTTTAAACCCATTTCTTTAAAGGCTTTTTCGACTTCTTCGTTAACCATAGTGCTTCGAATCATTTCTTCAACATCGTTGCTCAGCTTTCTTAAACTTAACCCATAATTCCTCGTCTAGATAAAGGCTAACTTTTTTCAAGTATACCACCAGGGAAGTTAACATGTAGACTGGTATTACTTAAACTTATTCGACGAGTAAAGCCTCACTTAACATCTGGTTATGTAAAACTATTCTAGAACAATGCTTTTAGAAATCAATAAGCGTGGTTTAACATTAGCATTACTTCTAGTACAAGCATTAGATTAGTAGCAGATATTATTGTCCATATCAGCACTGAGGTAAGTAATCCTTTCTTAACCCCGATGTCTGATTTCAAAAGGTAAAGTGTTAAGAGGAAGGATAATGCTGTTGGTATTGGTAGAAAGCTTACTTGAGGCGGTGATTTCTGAATCCCGCTGGATATGATTAAGAGGGAAAGGCTCATGTTAAAGGCGAGGCTTAAGCTTATCGTGAATTTTAATTTCTCTAGGCGTACTCCTTTTAATACGCCATAAACCAAGTGGGAAACACCCAGCGTGAGAAGGACAGGTATAAGTATGTATAGTATTAAAAATCCAAGGGGAGTTATTACTTGAATCAGAATATTAAGAAAGGCATCTTCTATTAGCAGTGAAATTTTGTCGAAGTTCTTAAGGAAAATTAAAGTAACGTATATACTCCAAATTATTCCAGAAGCGAATAGGTGAATTAAGTAGTCTTTAAAAATTAATTCCTCGCCACGAATATTCTTCACCCTCTCCTCGATTGTAGGATGTGCAGAAAATATTCTTGATAGCCATGATCTTTTTCCAAGAATGTTCTTTACATCCTCATATTTAATACCCCACTTCGACAAGTTATACTTGATTATTTTTTCTAGGACAGGGATTACCGTTTCCCCCGCAAACTTATCAGCCTCAAGCTCTAGTATCCTCCTTACGGAAAACTGTACAAGAAGCCAGAGTATAAGACTGGATAACAAAAGGAACACGTATAGGTTTCCACGGAGTAAAATAGGAGAATTTCTTTCAAGTAGGAACTCGTTGAGAAATCGTGAAACATACAAGGTAGAGTAAAACAGAGGAAGAGAGACAGATATAGATACGAGAGTATGGAGATCTTGACTATGCCTTATTTCATGTTTTATTACCGCATTCAACTCTTCAGCATTTAATATATCAAAAAGTTTATCTGTGAAGAATAGGTGGAGAGTACCTGGAAACACGCCGTAAGCACAAGCATTGGCATACTCAGATTTAACTATGTAAGCGTAACGAACATTCTTAACACTATTAAATCCATATTTCTCTAAATGAAAAGGTTCTATCTCATCCTTGCCTATAGACTTTGTCACTATCTTTGGGGATAGGGCGAGTATTATTAATATTGTCAAAGCAATCATCAGTAGAAGTGTTAAAGGAGATTGAATAAGGAAGTTTAATACCAGAATAACAAGATACATAAGATAATTAGGTCCTGTTTGCGGGAAACCGGAATCCCAGGAGCTTACTCGACGCTCCGATGGCAGAGACACCTTCGGAAAGTAGTAGCGGAGATATAGTATCCATACAGGTATAAGAGGCAGAAAGGAGAGTGGAAAATAAAAACCTGGTATTTCACCCGATGCAAGCCTTGGCAAAAGAATTATGAAACCCATGAACCACATATATATGACGCTACCTAAAAGCAATACTAATAAAGATCTTGATCTCTTCTTAAGCTTCTTTATTCCATCTGACTCCATCTAAATACAACCTCCATTAATCTTATCGATATAAAGGTTTCGATAAGCCCTGCAAACAATATTAGTATTATTGAGTAAACAATTAATCTGATACATTTAAAAACTAATTTTTGCATTCCCTTAAACTTCTTCCACAACACCCCGCCAAAAGTATACTAACAAGCTCTAAAAAATGAGGTAATGCTAATAAAATTATAGGATTCATATAAACAAGTATTCCCAACACGATGCCATTAGCAAAAAAATATCCTATATAACCATAAATTAAAATTATTATCATAACAAAAGTCCTTTGAATCACAGAAATAAAAAAGAAATATGTTTTAAATCGATCAAGCTAATGCTATGGCCGCACTAAGAGCAAGACCCGCAAGAATTCCCCAACCCATGGGGTCTGTTGAGATTCCAATGGCAACAAGAGCCGATCCTGCAGCATACTGATCAAGGCAGATATCTGCAAGGAAGCCACCGAATAGTATGACGAAGACTTTGTTAATCTTGGATGGTTTTACCATCACGATTATAAGCTTCTTAAACACGGTAGAATCCTATTTTTCTTCTCTTCTTACGAATATGATGTACGATATCATTATGAGTATTATTGGTACTAGTATCATTACAATTAGGGATCCTAGTGTCTGTCCGAATACCTTGAGCACATCTAAGGTTTCTTGTTCAGTACTCTTAGACAGAACAGAGCTAGCTAAAGTTTGATAATGAAAGTTTAATGTAAGTCCAACCGTATATGGAGCAATTTCAGCTATTTCTTTCCCCAACTTCTCTAACCACTCTCTTTGAACTTCTTCTGACCATCCTGTAGGGAATCCAACCCTAGAAAGCGCAATGAAACTAGCTATCATTTGCATAATTAATGAGAAGAAAATCCAGATCACGATGCTTACTGCCAGAGAACGGTTTGATTTGCTAAAGAGCGTTGAGAACAGTAGTGCAATAGAGTAGTATCCGAGTGCGTACATTACCGTGAATAACGAAAAAAGGAATAACCTCAGGAAATCGTCGATTGAAGGCGTTACACCAGCTGTTACGATTGCTATCGAGACTGTGAGGAACACCGATATGAATAACGTAATTCCTAGGGTTGCTATGGCAGAGAGCACTTTTCCGTTAATCACGTAATCTCGGTAAATTGGTCTTGAGAGGAGTATTCTAAGGGTGCCAGTTTCCCTTTCTCTAGATATAGCGTCGTATCCTATGGCAAGACCCATAAGAGGTACAATGTAATTTAATGAGGAAATTCCGCCGAGGAAGATTTGAGCCAATCTAGGTAGACGGATTTCTTCTCCATTTACCGTAACTGTAAGGAGAGAAGGGATGGTTGCAATCCCGCCAATGAAGAATAATAGGAGTACTGCTAAGAGTATCCATAGTCTTTTACTTGTTATATCATCAGAAAACTCCTTCACAGCAATGATCTTAATCTTATCCCAAGATTTTTCAGTCGGTCTAGTTGGTTTTAACTCTTTGCTCATTTTTCAAATCGCCTCCGAATAGAATTTATAGAGATCTTCCCACTCCGGCTTAAGTGAAACCATTGCTTCTACTTGATACCCGCCTTTACTTAGCAACATGAATATTTCATTACCCAATTCTTCTCCGCTGAAGACTTTAAGCTTATTTGCCCCTTCCATCTTTACTTCAACGATTTGAGGAAGCTTCTTTATCTCTTCTGCAAGCCTGTTAACATCTCCAATCTTAATATGAATCTCATATCCGTATCCCTTCACACCTTTCATTTTCTGAGTGAGCTCTTCCATGCTTCCTTGGGCAACTATCTTACCCTTTCTAATTATTGCTGTGTGTGAACATACTACACCCAGGTCGCGTAATAAGTGTGTTGAAAGGAAAACAGTCTTGCCGTCTTTAACAAGGCTTTGAATAAACTCTCTAAATTGTATAACGCCCTCAGGATCTACTCCTACAGTGGGTTCATCAAATATCAGGAGCTCGGGGTTTTTAAGAAGGGTTTGCGCTATACCGAGTTTCTGCTTCATACCTCTGGAAAACGTAGATACTTTTGTATTAGCTCTATCGGATAAGCCCACTCTATTCAAGACCTCCATCGCTATTTTTTCAACTTCATCTGGAGATATCCCGTCTAGCATGCCTAAGTATTTTAGGTTTTGCAGAGCTGTAAGGTTGTCGTAGAGGCTAAAACCCTCTGGTAAGATTCCAACCCTCTTTCTTATTTCTAAGGATTCATGCAATGTATCGTAGCCAAGCACCTTAGCACTTCCACTTGTCGGTAGAGTGAGCCCTATCAATATTGATATAAGGGTCGATTTCCCTGCCCCGTTGGGTCCAAAGAGCCCAAATATGCATCCGCCTGGAACTCTAAGGCTTACACCGTCTAGGGCTCTTACCGGCGGCTTACCCTTAAAGACCTTAACCAAGTTTTCACACTCTATTACATATTCCATTAAACTTACCTCCTCCCGTACTTTCTATATATCAAGATGAGCATTATTAAAAGTATTGCTGAAATCGCCACTCCGATTATTAATGTTTCTATTTTCTGTCTAACAGAGACACGAAGATCTCTTTCTGGCAATGAGTACTGGTCTGATTTTATTTTGAAAGATACGAAGTAGTCTCCTGCGCTGATATCTGCATCGGTTTTTATTTTCAAGGTGAATAAAGCTCTTTCCTGAGGCTTTAAAATTGGGATTAATTCGGGTGTATACTCAACCTTGAACTTTTCAGGTATTGATGTTAAAATAGGCTTGACGCTGGTTAAAGCACTATAGCCATTGTTCTTAACCTCGATTACGAAGCTTGATTCAGAACCCGCTATTGTCTCCGTATAGAAGCTTTTAGTCTCGTAGCTCATGCTGTAGAAACCGAGTATTCCAAGTGTTAAGCCTAGCCTGCTCGAAGATTCAGTAGTATAAGCTTCTAGTAAGAACGCTATTGTCCTAGGCTCCTCTAGTGGTGGGACATCAATAACTAGGTTCAGTCTCTTTCTCTCGTTTGATTTTAAGTATACTTTTGAAAGGATGTTTCCACTAGGATCACTAATCTTCCATGAATAGCCTACTGGAAGCTGCGTAACATTGATGCTGAGGATTCCATCTGAATCCCCAGCGTTCTCAACCTCTATTGGGAATGATGCCGAGCTTCCTGCGTAGGCTTCAACGTAAGGCGTTCCAGTGTAAACCTTGGGGTTAAAGATCCCCCTAGTAACCATTATGTAGAATTCTTGGGAGGACGTGAATTCTTGCGAAGAGGCTTGGATCCTAACCCCGTAGCGTCCTGGCTGAGCATCCTCTGGAATGCTTACTTTCAAAACTACCTTCAGATATTCTCCGGGATCTAGGGAAACATCGTACAGACGCTTGCCGTCTTCTCTAAAAACGCTAGCCTCCCATCCCCGGGGTGCTGAAACACTTATTTGGCTTGTTAAACGCTTTTTCAACGGGTTTTTTATCACCAGTTCAAAGTTTACTAGCGAGCCACATAATCCCT
This sequence comes from Thermoproteota archaeon, assembly GCA_038861395.1. GTDB lineage: Archaea > Thermoproteota > EX4484-205 > EX4484-205 > JAAOZP01 > JAAOZP01. The sequence goes on from JAWCDE010000016.1 coordinate 16,312, forward strand.
GGACGCTGAGTTGGTTTGCAACAAATATTTGAGGCTCCTCCTTGTCGACTTGCACCGAAATCTCCTCTTCTTGTACAATTGAGCCGATTGCCCTAGTCTTAATCAAGTATTCGCCTGAGGCATTGAAAGGAATACGTAGCACTAGCGTTAGGCTCTGGGTCTCTCCTGGGAAGAGTTTCAACCTCCATACCTGCGTGGAATCAGAGTATATGCCGGCCTCCCAACCCCTGGGAGCATCTATCTCTATATTCACCAGCTCGTCTTTAGAACCCTTATTCCTTAAAGTTACTTGTATGCCTACTTCGCTCATGCTCTTAACTCTAATTTTCAACCGGCTTACTGAGAACTTCAGACTGTAATCAAGGATTATGTTGCCAAGGTCCCTGTGACCTACGGATTGTGGTGAAATCGTTATCGACCTGGTTTCATAGCCTTCTTTCTCAAGTATCAGCTCGTATGCCCCGGATGCAAGACTCATTGAGAAGTATCCATTTGCAGAAGTATGTGTTTTTTCTACAAGCGACTGGCCCGAATATGCTTCAACCCTCACTCCCCCAACAGGATTACCATTTACATCTATTATTCTCCCGGTTATTGTGATCTCCCCCTTTACGAATAATATTGCCAGTGTCGACGAAAGTAGTAGTATGAATGTTAAAGAACTCGTGGAAAAAGATCGCAAGATGCTCTTGTCCAGCATTCGGAGTATTTTGAAAACAGTTGTATTTATATTTTACTTAAATAGAATTGTTTAAATTGTTTCTGAAAGATTGTCAATATTTCTTGTCTTAAACTTCAGTCTCTCTAAAACCGCTCTCCACGTATTGGATCCCTCTTCGCAGCATTCTGAATACTTTCTTCCCTCCTTCAACACCTGTTTCACTCACGTAGCCCTTTTTTATGAGGACCCCCATGTATTGCCTCGGGTTCTCCAATCCACTCAACCTGGCTTCGGTTTTAAGCCGCTCTATATCGTCGTATGTGAAGTCCCTGTTTTCCGTGGTGTAAATGTAGTACCCTATTAGCAGAATTTTTTCATAGCCTTTCAATGTATCCGGCTCTCTTCCGAGGGCTTTAGCCTCTTCAGCAAGATATTCCGTAAAAGCCATTGCTGGAGACGGAGGTTTAACAGCCTGAGCCTCTATTATCTCGCTCTTCTTAAAAAATTCCTCTTTGAGCCTCTCCATAGTTGATTCTACGAAATCCCTGCTGCCCCATACTTCTATTTCCACATCTCCTTTTTTGATTCTGACACCGTGTTCCGTTTCCGAGGACAAGCTGGAGAGTTAAACTAATTTGAGGATATAAAGATTACTTAGTAATTGTTTTAAAAATCCTTTATGACAGCTTAATCAATGAGTTGATTATTCTGGAAGAAACGGTTCGCATCTCTAACTAGGTTCTCGATTTTCAAGTATGCTTCCATATCTTCCTGCCAATCCTGCGGTAGTTTCTTCCTTATTCTACCGTATACTCTGCTATCCATTATTATGATAACCCCCCTGTCCTCCTGGCTTCTTATCAGTCTCCCAGCCATCTGGGCTAGAGCAACTATGCATGGCGCTGTGCTAGCATACTCAAAGGCTTTCTCCCCAAACTTCTTCTCGTAGTACTTTAAAAGAGCCTCATGCATCTCGTTCCTCTTCGGATATGGTAATCCTACTATCACTACTGCTGAGAGAAGCGAAGCCCCTTCACTAGTTAGGTCTACCCCCTCGCTTATCTTGCCTCTTGCAACTCCTAGCGTGATGCATTTATTGTTCTCGATTAAAAACTTAAGCACCTGTCTGACTCTGATTCTGGCATCTTCTTTGATCATCGGAGTATTAGTCTTAAGTCTTGATGAAACTTTTTCCATTAATTCATATGAGGGAAAGTATATTGCAATCCTCCCGTTTATAGAACCGATTATCCTGCTTAGTCTATCAGATATCTTGTCTACCATTTCCTCCCTGAGCTCATACTTCGTGGTAACGCTCTTGTCAACCATTATGAGCCTGTTCTCCCTTTTGAAGGGCGAGGGGAGTGATAAGGTTGTTACACGCCTTTCATCTAGGCCAAGCACATCTCTATAGTAATCGAAATCCCAGAGTGTTCCGGACATCAGTAGTGTTGACCGAACCCTATTTAAGCTGCGCGTTATCTTCGAAATATCCATAGAGGATATTCCTAACCTGAATACTTTCTTACCATGATCCTCATCTACCCTAGCATATTTTACAGTGTCCTCATGGTTCTCCGAAACCCATCTTTCAACGAAATCAGCAATCCTAGCCATGTATGAAACCGGAGGCTTGCCGCTCTCCATTTTCAGCAAAACTATTCTATCAGACTCTTCTCGGAGAAAATCCACTATTTCAAAAATGCTGTTCTCAGAGAGTTTGAGAAAAGTAGTTAGTGAGGATTCCTCCCTGCTTAAAACATGGTTTTCACCGATTCCGACAAGCTTAACAGCCCTTCTGCCGAGTTCCTCCATGAAGCTTTTAAATAATTTTAAGAAACCCTTATCGTCAACCCCGTATCTTACAGTCTCCTTCTTGGCTCTTAATACTGTTCTTATGGAGACTTCGTCTGAGAGAAGACCCATGGCTGCCGAGGGTAATGAGTGCGCCTCGTCGAAGACAATGTTCACACTATCCATTTGCATCCTTCCCCTCGCGAAAATACTCCTCCTAGCTTCCTCTATGAGGAAGTGGTTGTAGTTTCCTATGATTACATCAGAGTCTGCCGCTGCTAGACGCGTGAGCTCGTAGGGACACATGCTGTGGGATATAGCCTCCTCATAGAATTCCTCAGGCATAAGGACGTGATTTACACGAGTTTCCTCTAAGAAGGCAATTGCCTCTTTTGAAGGCCTCCAGTCTTTGAATACTTTAGAGTAGTAAGGGCAGGAAGAGCCTTTAGAGGCCTTTTTAAGCCTGCTACAGTATGTGAGGAAACTCCGGTAATCCATTCTCTCCGCAAACTTACCTTCTTTAGCCAGGGGGCACATTTCCTGCCTGCTTATGATAAGGGTAGCCCTTAGGAATGATTTGGAACGTTCGGCAATAGTCTGGAGTTCTCTTGCATATATCTCCAACTCGTTCTTTGTCCTCGTTAATACGAAGAGCTTTCCAACGTCCTCAACTTCCCTAGCCATGAGGTAGGCGGTGAGCACGGATACGGATTTACCAGTACCGCAGGGAGAGGAGAGTAAGCCTATTCTCCCGTTTACGAATACTTTAAAAATGAATTCTATTGCTTCAAGCTGGTGTGTTCTAAACTCTGGATAGGGGAAGTACTTCTTGGCCCAGTTCTCGATCATGCGTTGCAAGTAGCTACGTTACTTTATTACGAACATGATTAAAAACATTAACCAGATTTAAAAAGCGTATTAGATAGAATGAGAAATAAAACTAGTTAGCCTTTTCGTTTTTAGCACTATTATCGGCCTCTTTTCTCGACTTTTCCGAATCCTTGTTTCTATTTCTAAGTCTGAGGACTAGAGCTACAAGTAATGGCAGTATTGATACAGGGGCTAAAAGATTAACTTCTTTGTCCTCCCAAACCTTTACAACATGCGGTATAGTGTTCTCCGAGAATACTGCAAGTGTGATTGGGTTTGTTCTAAGCTCTTCAGGAATTTCTAAAACTGTTTCGTAGAAAGATCCGGGAGACATATCTCCGATGTTCTTCTCTAATGTGGAATTCAATATTTTTATTTTAACGTTTCTCACAGTCAGACTTTTTGAAAGCGATTTAACTTTAACTTTAATTCTGGAACCATCGTACCTAGCCTCCTCTATTCTTAAGGCAAGTGCTTCTTGGAGCGAGATACCTCTAGCAGGCTTTATGAATATGGTCATGCTCGAGTTATCACTCTTAACGCGCAGGACCCTTATTGAAGAGGAGAGTTCTGGGGAATATCCTTCAACTCTCACGCTTATTAGGAAGGTATATTCATGGCCTGTTAAATTCAGCATGGCGTATAGTCCATATTGGTCACCGACAATGACAGTGTTGCTCCAGTCCAATTTAACTATTTTCACAGAGCACTCTCCCACAGTCCTCCAGATTCCGGAGGGGTGAGGATCGTTTTTCAAAACCGTTATTTTCTCTAAGCATGAAGCATTGTAATCAGAGTCTTTGAAAGAGATTCTGACTACCCCGTTCCCATCGGATAGGGCTCTTTGATTAGAGAAGGAAGTGTGAACCGGGAGACCTTTTACAATAGAATTATTGTGGGCCCAACGCACTGTAGCAAATAAGACATGGGTATCGTTAAAATCAACTATGTAGTTCCCAGTTATATTAAATGCTGTAAAAACTGCTTTAATACTTAAGACATCTCCATCAATACTCTCGTCCAGGGGCTTTACAAAGTAATAGTAGACTCCAGGTTTAAATTCTGTCCAGTTAAAGCTTACTCCTCTTTCTGAAACTATACCAATCCTTATTAAAGTTCCGTTTGAAGAGACCACTCCCATTCTAACACTGTAGGCCATGCTTCCATTATTGCGCCAGATTACTTTAGGTATGGTCAGGTTCAGGAGGTCTCCTATATTCAACATAAACTCATATGAATGATTTTCAAAGTCGGGGAAAAACGTAATCCCTTTTTTAACCGTCCTACTGTCGGAATACAAAATTACTTCGCAAGGCTTAACACAAGGTAGGAAGCTGATTGCTTCAAACTTTGTTTTCAAAAAACCATCTTGGGGGATTTTGAGTTCGAATACTGCAGGCGTTTCCTTAACTATGCCTCCATCAGCCCATTTTACTTTAACTCCATTTAGAAGCATGTTGTTAAAAGTTAAGCGTGCGAAAACAGTGACATTCACAGCATCTCCAGGTCTCCCTCGAAGTACATCTTTCGACGGTTCTAGAACGACCTCTGTGAATGCGATTCTGAAAACGGCACTGTTTCCTATGGCTCCATTACTGACCTCTATAAGGCCTTCGTATGCTACATTCCTCCCGGTTAATTTTAGCTCAGCAAATCCCTCGGAATTAATGGATGCGGAAAAGCCTGTAGGTCGGAACCTGACTGCAGCCCCTGATGCAGGCATATTATTATGAGAATAAATAGCCCTTACCTTAATGCTCGCATAGGCATCATTGCAAGCATAATAAACTCCTCCTAAATAAGTTTCATTACAAAATGTCTCAATCATGATGCTTGAGAATATTATCCTAATACCTATTTCTTCACTCAGCTTATTGCCGTTTTCGTCAACTGCAACGTAGGACAAGTAGGACTCGCAATTGCTCTTAGCATATGAAAACACGGCGGTGCCATCAGAGCCTGTAAAAGCCTCATTTCCTTCGGAATCCCTCAGTCTCACACCCTTCGCCGGACTTCCGTCGTCGGGGAAAAATGCTGAAACCACGACTTCAACTCTTGAACCACTTTTAGCCCAATAAGCACCCTCATTTAAAGTGGCGCCGGAAACACTGCTTATCGCCAGTTTTAAAAATACCCAACGTATTCTAAACGTAACATTTCCACCCACTACTGAAGTTATGTCCCTATATACTCCAGTGAGAGGAGCATATTCGTATACTCTAACTCCCGGGCTTGATTCTGAAACCCTGTAGACATCTACCCTAGAATATTCTCCCAAACAATCTAGTGTTTTAACTTTTAACTCGACGATTTCTCCAACCCTGTGCAAACCGAGGTCTGTAGGACCAATGGGCTCAGCCTTCATAGAATCGAAATGCAGGGTTATTTCTGGAAGAGAAATTGTCAACGTTTCCTCGTCTACTCTATTCTTAGAGGAGAAGCTTACTTTTCTTGAAAAGATGCCGCCACCAACCTTCTTCAAGACACAGGAACCTGTTTCAACCCCTTCATTAGCGTTCTCCGTAACCCATCCACTGCTATCGTAGAGCCTTACTCTTTGAGCCCAATGAATCGTAGAACCGCTGTTGGCCCAGGCATCAGAATCCTCTACGTACGTGCATCCGGTTGAATAAAAGCCTAGATATTCTATTCCTGTCACAAGGTATTTTCCTGAAGTAAAACCAACCTCGTCGCCGTTATTAACAGCTACGGCAATCCTTCTTATCCCGACTTCTTGAGTGCCTTCGTGGTAAAACGCATCTATAACATATCCCTCAACAGGCTGGACTGATGGCACTGGGTCTCCGACTTTAACTATGACAGGGCTGGAGAAAACCCAAGAATCCCTATTACTTTCTTTAAAGGAAACTTCTTGAAGACTTCCGGGGCTACCTTTACCCTTTTTCTCAACCCCTTTCCAAACAGCCTTCCAGTCTACAGTCGTAACCCCGGAGATTTCGGGAAGCCTGAAGGTGAATACGTGTGTTGCTTCACCGTCTAGTGTTGCCTCAGCACTGTGAGACTCAGCCTGTATTGTTCCGCTTCCCTTGAGGAGTATGCTCATGATTGCGTAGTGTAGGTCGTATTCTCCGAGGCTCGAGGACACGTTCACACGGATGTATATTTCTAGCTTTACCGTGTGCGTCCCCGGGCTTATTGTTGCTGCTTTAGTGTAGCAGTTTGCCCACCAGTATCCAGTATCCTTGTAAACCTCCTTCCCGTCAACGTAGACCTTCAAGTACTTCCCCTTAACAACCCAGCCCGTCGGCATGTGCGTGCGATCATCCCCGCAAACATAGACCTCTGCGGAAAAACCCTCGGGCACCGTTATCCTAGAAGTAACGCTCTTAGCATCACTATACTCTCCTGGGCCGGGTCTGGCATCAATGTGAAGACAGCCAGTACTGCCGCCCCCTATAACCTTGCTGAATGAATAGCTTATTGCTACAGTGTCAATTCTGAGATTATTCCAAGAGTATGAAGAAGGTATAGTAGAGCCCTCTCGAGTCTGAACAGGAATAACGAGGGAAAGCAATGCGTAAAGAAACACGATCGACTTTACGACTGACAGCATCATTTTCCTAAACGTTATCTAGAGGAATTAAAATAAGCACCCATGTTACTTGAAAGGCTTGAAATAGCTTGATTAAGACTCAGAAAATCCTGGACGCTAAGCTCGAAGACCCTTTTATCCTCTGGTATAAGCCGGCTCACCTCTTGATAGATTAACAGGCCCTTATCACCGTAGAACCTCTCTAATGCTTTTTTCAAAACCGTTGAGGCAAGCCTGTTTCTCTGTGAAAACATTGCTCTAAGTAACCATTCCAAGAGTATAGTGTCAACAGATTTTTCAAGTGGTTTCAGAAGTATGACAGAGTGGGAGACCTTAGGCATAGGGTAAAAAGACGAGGGATTGAATGAGCCAATTATACGAGGCTCTGCTAAAACGTTAACAGAAACGGTGAGTCTACCGTAGCCTTTAGTCCCCGGTTTTGAAACTATTCTTTCAGCAACCTCTTTCTGTACGGTTATAACAGACCTATCGTATTTTTGCTTAAGTATCTTAAATATTATTGGTGTGGATAGGTGATAGGGAATGTTGCCGGTGAAAACATTTCCATCCAAATTCATCTTAAGGAAATCTCCTTGAATCACATCAACGTTTTCGAAACACGATAAACGGTCCTTTAAGACCCTGATCAGAATAGGGTCTATCTCCACCGCTTTAATCCTTGAACCATACTTAGCCAATTCAAGGGTTAAAGTTCCAAGCCCCGCACCTATTTCAACAATCACGTCGGAAGGCTTGGGTTTAACACTCTCAACAAGCAGTCTTACCAAGTTTTCATCTACAATGAAACTCTGGCTCAGTCTCTTCTTCGGCTTTACTCCGTATCTTTTGAGCAGACGGATAGTTTCTTCTAAAAGGAGCCTAGAAGAGGAATGGCCAGTATCCTTTTCAGGAATCATTTTTCACAACGCAAGCTTGATTATGGAAACATTATCATTACTTAGAATAAAAGCGTTGAATATTGGAATAAAGAGCTTCTCTTCAACCCTATTAAACATGGGTTATTGCTGTTATCTTTCAAATAGATTTTTTAAGTCTTTTCACAAAAGGATAGCTTTAAAGCCAGCCTTAAACTATAATCGATTTATGCCATTTGACCCATACGTTGTTAGAGAAGATTTCCCAATATTTAAGAAAATAGTAAACGGTAGAAACCTAATTTACTTTGACAATGCTGCCACGACTCAAAAGCCTAGGCAAGTGGTTGAGGCCATAAGAGACTACTATTTCAACTATAACTCGAATGTTTTGCGAAGCATAAACACGTTGAGCGCTCAAGCAACCGATCTATACATAAATTCTAGGAGAAAGATAGCGAGTTTCATAGGCGCGAGAGAGGACGAGGTTGTTTTTACGAAAAACACTACTGAAGGTCTTAATTCTTTAGCGGAAGCCTTGCCGAGACTTCTAGGGAGGAAGCTTACCGTAGTAACCAGTATAATGGAGCATCATAGCAATCTCTTGCCTTGGAGGAGAATGGTTTCAGAAAAAGGTGGGAGGCTTATCGTAGTCGGGATGGATAGCGATTTCACCGTAAACATGGATGAATTAGAGAGGAGGTTAGAAGAGGGGTGTGATGTCCTTACAATAGTTCATGTCTCAAACGTTTTAGGCACTATAAACCCTGTGAAAGAGCTTTGTAGGCTTGCCCATAAGCATGGGAGCCTGTTCGTAATCGATGCTGCCCAGAGCATACCTCACATGCCATTTAACGTTAAGGAAGTTGAACCGGATTTCATGGTTTTCAGCGGGCATAAAATGCTTGGGCCCACGGGAATAGGAGTACTCTACATTAGGAGGAGCCTGATTGAGAAAATAGAACCTTGGGAGCTCGGGGGGGGAATGGTTAAGACAGTAACCATGGAGAGTCAGACCTATGAGGATATTCCCTTCAGGTTTGAAGCTGGAACCCCGAATGTTGAGGGAGTAGTAGGATTAGCGGCGGCTGTAGACTATTTGAATAATATAGGGCTTAAAAACATAGTTGAGCACGAAGCTAATTTGGTTAAGCATTTGATGGAGGGGTTGGATGAGAGTTTCATTAAAGTTCACGGACCCGATGAGAGCAGTAAACATAAGGGTATAGTAAGCTTCAGTGTAAAGGACATTCATCCCCACGATGTAGCTCAGATGCTTGACGCTGATGGAATTATGGTTAGATCAGGTGCATTATGTGCAGAGCCTCTTGTCAACGCCCTCGGCGTCAACGCCGTGATAAGGGTAAGCTTCTATCTATACAATACCGTAGAAGAAGTCGATAGGTTTCTCGATTCCATGAAGAAGCTGAGAATGCTTACTTAGTTGTTAGGAGATGAAGCATGAAAGACTCAAATAGCTTTGTAGAAGAACTAGTTAGGCGTTTTAAAACCCCTCCTAATTATGGAGAGATTGAGAAGGCTGACATAGTTTCGGAAGAAACAGATTATTCATGCGGCGACAGGGTTAGAATGTATTTCAAGCTTGAAGGCAATAAGATTCTCGATGCAAAGTTTACTTCAGAAGCATGTTTGTTCTGCAATGCTTCAGCATCTATGCTCCTAGACATGGTTAAGGAGAAGACTGTTGAAGAAGCTCTAAGCCTAAGGGAGGAAGAACTTTTGAAAATGTTTAAAGCGGATTCGAAAAGCCCCAGATACAGGTGTATAATTCTGCCTTTCAGAGTTTTAAAGAAGGCTCTTAAGGAGAGGTAAATCTGGGGCTAAGGGTTTTCTTCAGATCTTTTAGAAAGTATTTCAACCCAAGGGTTATCCTTGAGGAAAGAAGGCAATCCTCCGGATTCAACAGCTTCTTCAAGTTTAGTAATAGAAGGTTCGACAGGTTTCTCAACAATCATAATTCTTTTTCCTAGAATAGATTTAATCTCTCTGACTTCTCTCAATAATGAGAGGTATGCTTTCTCTAGAGAATCTATTCTTTCAGAAATCTCTCTGATTGAAGATTCCAGCCTTCTAATGCTTCTCTCAACGACCTCTGTCCCAACTACTCCTTGATTCTTTACGATTGGAGCCTTCTTTAATATCTTTGCAGGAACTTTTTCCTCAATACTCCAGTCGTCGTACACTATTAAACCAATCCCTCTCTTCATAAAAATCACCGTATCTATTCTATCGCCCAAACTCCTATGTACAGCAATGTAAACCATATTGAATTCTGAAGCCTTTTCTACAACGGAGGTGCATGCATCATATACAATAGTCTTATCAGCATCTTCTTCGAAAACTACTTTAACCAAAATTTTTTCTCTACCGTTATACAGGATTAGCTCATCAGGTTCTTCAGACATTCCTGATGGCTCAAATCCGTGTTTCGAGAAGAATCTCTCGATTCTGCTAAGAGTTCTCTCGGATAGGCTCATCTAAAACTCATCCATCCCTCCATCCGGTCCCAACTCCATTTGAAGCCTTCTGGGACAGCATAGCCGTAGACTATACACCCTCTCCACACGGAGTATTTTGGCGAACTAGCCATGGTAACACCTACTTCAGACAAACCTTTGTCCATAAGCATTGCTTTAATCTTATCGACCGAGTTTACGCAAATATTCTCAAGTCCTTGAGGGACTTTCCATTCGAAGTTCCCACCTGAAAGGATTATCTGCCTGTATAAATACGGTTGAAGCTCCACGGGACACTTCTCTATGGATTGAACTATAGCCTCAGACATATCAATCATACCTAGGAAGAACGTGTCTCCAACCTTAACGTCGCCGGGTTTCGGCATACCTCTCGTGAAATAGCTTTGAAAAACTTCGTGATTAGGATTGAAAACGTATTCTCCTATTAGAAACCTAAGCCAGCCGTTATCTTCTAGGCTTATCTTCAACCTCGTCCCAGGAATACTTATTACAGTAGCAAGCTTCTCAGGATTATTCTTTCCAAACCTTATAGCGTCATCAAGGTTTCTGGGAACAATGCCTATTTGCTCCTTAACCTGTCTAACAACAGTTTCTTCTTTAGCTAGGTCACCGTAACCACTGTCTTTCAGTATTTCTGCAGTTATAGAGTTCGCATCACCCCCGCCTCTATTTAAGGCAATTATAGCCGTTCTAACGGGATACCTCGAGATGGGTGTTATCTGAGTATTTCCATGCCCAGACTCGACAACAACACTAGTCGGAACCTTATGCGATATAGCGACCGCTAGTGGTTGTGGGATTATTGTAGCAGCAGCTATAGTATGTTCTTCAGAGTCTATCTTCCTGTATATATCGAACAACTTCTCATACATGTACCTAGGTGCAACTGCTGAAAGCGAAGCAACGACGTAGAAACCATTAAAACCCTCTTCCTTAGGTCCGAACTCTCTTAAAGCCAGACGGGAAATCTCTTCAACGACTTGCCAAGCCCGATTATCATTCTTCTCTATTATGCCGTTTCTAAAGGGATAGACTAGTCTAGAAGGCAAGTCTTCCCTTGCTTCCAGGTATAAAGGTATATCCCTGCCTACGACAACTTCTCTACCCTCCCCCATTACCCTAGTCATTATCGCATCCTTATCTGGGAAGTACCCTCTATTCTCCACTATTTCAGGAGCTTCTCCAAGCGAAATAGGGCCGTATTTGAAAAAGCTTGTCCCATAATCCATGCCGAACACGTGAGACCGCTTGTATGCTTCGGACAACCCTCTATTACACTCTCCTTACTAGTTAACTTCTTAGGAACTATTTAAAAAAGATAATGTTTAAACAGAAGATCCGGCATCAAGCCATTTTTACTGAGGCCTCCCGCTTCAGCTAATTGTCAATGAGTATTTTTCCCAAACTTCAATACATGTTTCAATCCCTTGAAAATCCCTCTCCTAGATGTTTTGGATAAGATTCTCCTTGCTAAACGAAGACCCTTGTTTTGTTTAAAAAGCCTATAGGAAAGCGTGTAAATGCCTTTATCACCGTATTTTAAAACCCTAACGTTAACCCCCTCAACATAAATGTTTTCACCAATAATTTGGAGAGGCATAGTATCTCCTTTAACGGATAGGTATGCTTCCACGAATTCAGATATTTCAAGAACCTTGTCGACAATATCGTCAACAAAGTCAAGACTCCTGATTTTCGAAAAATGTATGGATGAGTGAAGGAAGCCTTCAAGCTCTTCTTCATGAAAAAGAGTCATGCTAAAGTCCTCATAGACTTCCGTATTGAAACTTGTAGAAACATGCTTTGAAAGCTCTCTCAGAGATTCGGAAAGAAAGGGGCGATAATTCTTCAGGCCCTTAGGGAAATATGTTTCCAACCGTAAAAAATACTCTTTTTCCTCAAGAGCGCCAGCCATGTGATTTATTACGGAAAGGAAGCCTTAGAATTAAGCATTATGGGAAAGCTCCTTTTTATATTTATTAGATAGCTAATGCTCGGCTTAGGCAATGAGCGAATATCTTGATTACATCAAGGAGACTCTAATAAAGTGTTTTGAGGAGGTTAGGAAGATGGATTACGCGACGATTCGTAAAACCATATCGCTAAACAGATTTGGAGACCAGACTTTCGAGATAGATATGGTTTTAGAAAAACTGATTTTCGAAGCCACTAAGAAACAATTTAAAGACGCTACTTTAGTAAGCGAGGAGTCTGAAATAATTGAGGTTGGTAGAGGAGGCCCTCCGTTCATAATCGTTGACCCCGTGGACGGGAGTGCTAACGCCGCCAGAGGTTACCCGTGCTACAGCTCTTCAATAGCTGTAGCAGAAGGAGAAACTCTAAACGATATTATTTGCTCTGGAGTAATCAATCTTTTAGACAGAAGCATTTATCTCGCCGAGAAGAACAAGGGGGCATTCTTGAACGATAGGAGGATAAGGGTCTCCAATGTCGAGAAGATAGAAGAAGCATTGATAGCTGTAGACTTTAATGTTAGAGGCAGGCTACCGGGGTACGTTAAGAAGATATCTAACATAGTGGAGAGAGCCAAACATGTCAGGTTTTTGGGTACGGATGCTCTTGAAATATGCATGGTTGCTTCCGGCGCGGCCGATGCATTCATCGACCTTAGAGGATTTCTTAGAAGCATTGACTTCGCAGCGGCTTCGTTAATAGTGAGAGAAGCAGGGGGATTAGTGCTTGATGAGAAAGGAGAAAAATTAAACGTGAAATTGGTACCCGTCTCCAGGAGTCCTATTGTGGCTACAGCTTCTAGGAAACTTGCCGAAGAAATATTCTCAAGCATAAGGAATCAGTAAATAACCGTATTGTCAGAATGGGGTTCTCATCACTACTCAGAGATCACCTCCATTCTTCATCCATAATAAGATGATGGAAAGCAAGATAAAAATGTTGCTAAAATATTTTCCACATGGCTTCTTCGAAAATCCTGTAAGTCTCATCGTCATAAAGACAGATCATTATCTCTTTTAACTTCCCCCTTGAGAGAATATACTCCTTAATTGTTCTAAGCATGACTTGAGCACATTTATCTTTAGGGTATCCGAATATCCCCGTTGAGATTGCTGGAAAAACTATTGAATTTAAACCAAGCTGTTCAGCTAGCTTCAGACTGTTCAAAACAGCATTAGCAAGCTTCTCATCCTCGTTACCTTCTCCCATTCTCGGACCCACGGCATGAATAACATACTTAGCATTTAAAGAACCCGCGGAAGTGTAAACGGCTTCTCCAACTTTAATTGGTCCTCTTTCTTTGACTATCTTATCACTCTCCTCTTGGATTATTCTCCCACCTTCTCTAACTATTGCACCAGCTACTCCACCTCCGTGCTTCAGCCAGCTGTTAGCAGCATTAACAATAGCGTCTGCCCTGACTTTAGTTATATTACCTTTAATTAAACTTATCACACTGTTGCTCAACTTTACATAGGACATGGTTTTATTTTTCATTTCACATAAAAATAAATCTTATGGTAAATCTAATAATGTGATTAGAGAATCAAGAGGCGGCTACACGTCTACTTCTTAGAAGTTATAACTTTTAGAACAAGCCCAAGAATTTTCAATGGTACTTTAATCTAAAATCTAATCTTCTATAAAGTTATAGTCAGTAACTAAAATTGCTTTTTGACATATTAACAAGAATTTTCCAACATGAAAATAAGGTGTCCAGCAAATTGTAGTTAAGTAACCTTTTACGGTTGCTCTTGCCTCTTTACCTTGATTAATTAATTCCTTGGCTTTATCTATTAACTCCTCTCCCTTAAGAACACCCCGCCATATTTTAAGTGGAGATTCTTCATTGAAGTCTATAACCCAGTTGAAAATTTGTAGAGAACAGTCCAGGTATATTTTGCCTGAAATTGTTTTTTCCTCCGGCTTTATTACCATTCTATTTCCCCTTAACTCTTTTCTACTTATCAGAGCATCGCATGCAATTTTTACTCCGATCTCATCGCCTCCCGTGATTATGAGTATTTTTCTTAGAGGATTCCAAGGATTTCTAAAAATCTCGAGTAAACCGTATCTTTCATCAGAGTCTTTTACTTCTCCCATCACGCCAACGGCCTCATGTACTTTCTTAATCAATCCATCGTTTTCCAAAGTACCTATGATAATTATATTGTATTTATCCTTAAAATTGTCAAAGTTCTCAGGAGATAGTCTATTCGTTAATTCGAAC
>JAWCDE010000017.1:0-28729 GCA_038861395.1 Thermoproteota archaeon
CCTTTTTACCTTCTTCGTCGAGATATTTTGTGGGCGGGTGAAATTCGTAGCGTCCTGGCCCCTTTATGTTAAAATTCCATAGATCATACGCAACCTTCTTACTGTAAACCACTTCCTCATAGTGTTGCCTTTCCTTTCCTTCAGATGTGTGGTGCCCAATGTAACGATGCGAAGTTACTCCGTATGTTTCCTTAAACAATCTGCTGAAAACTTCAGCAAGTTCTTGATCGTTTGTTTTGAGGCATATCTTATACATCGTGCTCTTGCCTTTTTTCTCTTGGTATTTAGAGATGCTTCCGTCTGCAGCTATGAGTCCACAAAGTTCTGCTCTTTCAGGGCTGAATATCTCTCTGATCCCTTTCTCGGTAACTTCTAGGTTTACCCCATGGCTTAGCTTAAATACAATCCTACCCTTCTCAACTTTAGCCTCGGAAAAGATCCCGATGACCTCATTCTTCCTGATAAGCTCGTATCCTCCTCCCTCGGCTTCGCGAACTTCGTATTCTCCGAAGAATCCTACCGAATGAAAGATCTCGTCTTCCCTTTCTTCTCTGACTCGTTCTCCTTCGTAAAAACGTCTCTCGTATTGCCTTATCCTCGAGCCACTGCCCATCTATTTCGTCCTCGATAAAGCCTCCTTCATATCAAGCAGGTTGTGGAGGATGAGCGTCTCAAGGCCGAGCTCTTTGTTGTTGAGCATCAGGTCTATTATCTCTTGGGGCATCAATCCTTTGCAAACTTCACAATTACATTCTTCAAACCTGATTCTAGGATCCCTGAGGTCATACGACCAGCCATCCTTAAAATAGCATGCGTGTTTCGCTTCAAGGAACCAAGAAAGATTACTGTAACTACCTATCTCCTTATGCTTAAGCCTGTGGCCAACACCATAGATCAATAGCTCGAAATCCCTTTTTGTTTTCTTAGAAACCCGCCTCAGGCTCATTAGGGCGCTGGGCAAGAGGTCTTCCAACAAATTGTCTTCTAAAAGTTCCCTTGCCGGCATTGCAAAGGAGACGTAGCCCATTTCAACCTGCTTCCTAATGGCCCAGTCGATTTGAAGATGGTTGGCGCCTTTAACCAAGCCGATTAACGGGATGTCCAGCTTGAGGAAGTCGTCTGCTAGAGAGACGAGCTTTACGGTCTGGGACCATGATAGAAACAAGGGGTCGTCGACATAGGTGTAGTTATCAGGTATTGTCGTAGCGTCGGGTCTAAGGGCATCTATCAGCTTGAAATAATCTTCAATCCTCAACTTATCGAGCAATTCATCGGGCATAACTAGTGACAGGAAAACCCTGCCGTTGAATCCTAGAAAGTCATGCAGACCCTTTGAAGAAGCTTTCTTCAGAATTTCTTCGTTAACCAACACCTGCCAGAGAGGGACGAAGACCTCAGGTAATTCAATACCGTGCTTCCAGAACCATGACTCACTGTCCGTAACATCTATCTCGGGTATGAATCCTTGAAAACCAGCTTTAGCCAAAGGCTTCCCGCTTAAAGATCGGGGCCGAACTGGGGTTCGCTCTTTAGTTTTAATCGGACAATAAGGCTTAAGTCTGCAGAAAGACCTTGGAGCAGTTATCCCAGTATATTGAAAACCCCTCTGACATTATGCTACAAGACACGTTTTAAAAGAACAACCGTGACAGAGTCTTGAGATAAAATAATAGCAATCTTTACAACCCTCAAAGCCGCACCATCCTTTCCTCACAGCGAGATCACTATTATCCACCTTATTCAAATTTAAAGCTTCCATTCTTTTGCTTCAGGCGTCACTCAACATGGAGTTTGCAGACAAATGGTGAAAATATTTGGCGAGTTTTAATTGAGCGATTAGTGGAAGATAGTCTTAATGTCTCCGGGGTGAGAGCCTAGACGATCTCATGAGCTTCATTAACTCGCTGGTTGAAAAAGAAGCAGACTGGCTCAGAGTTCCCGCCAAACATATAGGAGAGGAGAACCATAAGAGTTGTGGCAAGGTAGTGGAAACTTTAAGGTCACTGAGAGCCACATTTGGTTCCTCGGCATAGGTGTCGCTATAGAGATTTTGGCATCAGCACAAGAATGCTGAAAATGCCTTATTAAAGAATCCGGGGGATTGGGCTTGCTGGTTTCGGATGCTTACGCTACGGACGTTATGGCTCATAACCCTGAGATCGGTCGTTCAAATCCCTTTGGATCCGCTACTTCTCCTTAAAATAAATTTGAGTTTTACAGTCAATTCTTGTTTCTCAAGTATTTTCTCTTATTAGCTGGCAACCTCTTCTCTACGAGTTTCCGATTCCTGTTTTTCTACTTTCTCAGCCAATTCCTCGATAAAGCCTTTAAGATGATAGAAAGCGGCTAGGATAAACAAAATAAAACCGATAATCGTATAAAGTAGGAACAATCCGAGGTCTATATAGAGACTTCTGAAGTGAGGATCTGGGAAGAAGTGATATGTGAATGCCATTAGAAACGCATTGAATACTGGTGTTGCTAAAAGTGCTCCACTAGCTCCCATTAAACCTCCAACTAGACGATCATACTTACCCTTCTTACGTTTCTTCATTGTTTATCCAACTTATTGGGACGCAGTTATTAAGCATTCCGTTACACCTTATACTGGCTCAGCAGGAATACCCGGATTTCCTATTCCCATGGCATCATAGAAAGTTGCTGAACCTACTCTGAGATATCCAAGGTCTAAGAAGGCAGCTAATACCAAACCCGTTGCTAATTTAGTGCACCTCCACCGGTATTTAGAACCGTAGAAAGATCTTTGTTTATCTGTGAATGATATAACTTATAGCCAGTTATAGTCCAGTCGCTATAAGGAGAGACCCCATAATAATCCCCATTCGGATGAGGATATTTGATATACTGTCCCTCGACAAACATTACTCCATCCCACCAGTAGTATATGTTGGACTCAATGGCGATATTCTAAAAAATACAGGGCCAACTCGTTCGTTAAAATAAATCTCAGGATTCACAAATGCTGTACCTACTTGTGATCCTGCTAATACTCTGCATATTGATCCGAGAATTCACTAGACGATCATATTTTCCCTTCTCACGCTTCATCGAAGTATTTCTCATTCCTCCGGTTAAATCTCATCCTCCATCAGGAAACATTTCAAATGGGTCGATGTAGTTTTCCGATGGGCTCCTATCATGCTGAGGAAGAACATTCGTTTGCAAGGCATTGAAACCCTGCATCCTTCTGTATTCGAGATAATACTCCCATTCTTCGTAAGTCGGGTTGGTGAAAGCACTTCAACAAGTATCCGCAATATAAAAGAACTTCTTACCGTCTTTCAAGAAATAGTTTTTAGTTTCAGAAATAGTTATGTTGTTTATTTTCTGACATGTTAATCGCTTTTAAGATATTACTTAACTTTTAGTTCAAGAAAAAGCCAAGCCGTTGATCCAATTGATATGGATGGTTACATGAGTAAGCGAGGAAAATGTATTGTGAAACTTTATTGTCTACTGAGTTTATAGTCCTCCAAATCATTAATTATGGCGCTTAAACAAGTATATGGCTATCCACTTGCCTATCCTCCTGATAAGTTTTGCATCATACCCGCATCCAGCCATTTTATCTAATATTGGGGTTTCAGGCCCATGCGTCTCAATAATATATTGCTCGGCTAAGCTTACAATTTTATTATCCAGCTTAAGCAGGGAATACTCGCAACCTTCACAGTCCATTTTTACAAGATTTATTCTTCCCTCTTCATTGTAAATAGTCGTCAGAATATCGTTTAAATCCTTCATTTGCATGGCAATCTGTTTATTCCCGGTTGTTCGTAAACCCGTTCCATCATCCATATAGCTGACGTTAACTACAGTATCGCGGAACCATGCACCATATTTTAACGGAACTATCTTGTCTTCAGCATTATTTCTAGCAATGTTTTCAATCAGGTAATTGTAGTGTCTGCCAACTGGTTCAAGCGCGTAAACCTTCTTCGCACCTTTTGAAAGAAAGAGCAAGGCAGTTTCCCCGAGGTACGCACCTATATCGACTATGATAGAATCATTAATGTCGACGCAAGAAACCATGTCCTCTAAAGGTTCTCGCAGCACCTTTAGGAGAATAATATCTTCCATATTGACAGCAATCTCGCCAAACGGTGTCTTAACGATGATCTTATTGCCTGAACGGCAAACATTATAGCCCTTAATTCTACCATACAGGTATAGGCAAATGTAAAAAATCATTGTCTTGACCTTACCGAATCTCATGGAAATCATGGGAAATAATTGTAAGCATATTCATAAATTTACGCTGGCAAAATGCGGGGGGTGGGATTTGAACCCACGAACCCCTACGGGAAGAGGTCTATCCCCCGAGGTCTTGAGCCTCCCGCCTTTGACCTGGCTTGGCGACCCCCGCTCTTCTTTCTCCAAGTAAAACATATTATCTCGGATTGTTTTTAAGTTTTAGGTTGAGGCTGTCTGATATTTTTGCCAGCAGGGTTCAGGCGAGGGTTCTTGAAGAGCTTTTAGACGCCCCTAACACGATTTTTACTCAGGTTGAGCTTGCTAGGAGGGCCGGCTGCTCTTCCTCCAGTGTTGACAGGGCTCTGAAAAAGCTTTGCAGGCTTGGGATAGTCAGGATGGATAAGCTTTCCGTTAATAAGATTGTTGCTCTAAACTTTAATAACAAGGTTGTGGGACTACTCATCCAATTTAACAAGGATGTGAAGAAAACTGATCGAGATAATTCTTAGAGAGAAGCCGGTTGGCAAAGGCATTACATTCCTCGGCCTAGAGGGGTTTAGTGGAATGGGCATTATTCAAGCGGGGAGCCTAATCAGGCTTTTTAACATGAGACCTATTGGCGAGATTGTTTTCTACAGTTTTCCAGACAATCTGATAATAGACTCGATGGGCACTGGCAGAATTCCCACGGTGGAAATATACTACGCTAAAACTGGAGAATTCACGATAAGTGTCTTTACGACGATGATGAGACAGCAATACATCGACTCCTTGACGAACAGGGAGCGCAACATACTTCTATCAGCACTGCTCTACACCATGAATCTTATAGATTCCAAGTTTCTGATAACCATAGACTGCGTCAGCACTGCTGACAAGAATAGGAAAGCGTATTTAATAGTTAATTCTCCAAGACTCGTTGAGAAGTTTAGAAATAGAGAAGAGTATGCTCTTATAGAAGGAAAAAGAGTAAGAAACACTCTCTCGTTGATAGTGGCGATGGCTAGGTTTACAAAGATCCCGGCAGTGCAGCTAATTCTGCCGATCCGAGAGCTTGCTGAGAGCAATGTTCAGCTCTGTCTCCAACACTTAGTGAGCCTCATTAAAGAAGCATTTGTCTACATAGGGGATAAGTAATTACGGGAAGTGCCATGGGCTTATGAAGCCGTTAGCATCAAACCCGTGTTTTTCACGCCCGTATCTTTTCAAAGGTTTAGTCAGGTGTCTATGAGCCCTTTCAGGAGGCAGATAGATGCGCCCGGTTTCTAAGCCTCGTTCCAGTTTAAAGACCTCTTGGTCCATAATTCTCTCTCCGCATTTCTTGCAAACGAAACCCTGTCTAAGACCCAGGTTTTTACATTTCTTCCCGCATTTTGGGCAAGAGGGAGCAATTCTCCTGGTTTTCTCGCATATTTTCAGAACCTCCATTTTCTCCACATTTATCGTTAAAACTCCATTATGCTCCTTGACCCCTCCGTAGACTCTTACGAAGTCATTAGGCTCGAGTTCGGAGGCCCTTTTTCTTAAGCTTCCTGTAGGGGAGTAAAAAGCGCAGAAAACCTTTGAGTTTTCTCGGCTCAAGACAACTATTACGTGTCCGCCTCGAATAATCCTTTTTTCAGTCACAGTACCCTCCACGACTACAGAATCGTATTTCCTGATCTTGCTGATTTCAACCGGTTTATCGGGGAAGTGAGCATCAGTGCCTTGGTTTGTCTTAAAAATGCACCAGCATTCAATCTCTTCTTCAGCCTTAACCATTTTAAAGGCTTCGTAGACGGCTTGAGGAGTTTCACCCCTTATCCCAAATAGCACAGGGTCTCTCCCGTGGGGGGTTATCAAGATACGACCCGTTTCCGGGTCAATGTTGTTGAAAGTATTATCGGAAGCTGCTTTATCCATCGAATAAACACTCTCTCGGTCTATCATTCTAGGCTTCCCGTAATTCTCTTTAACCCTATATGATAGAAGCTCGTAGGTATAGTCATCGAATACTGCCCCCGCCGAGGCTAGTGCACCTACGATTCCAACTTTAGACGTTTTCAGAAAGCTGCATGAAGCACCTACTTTCTCAGCAACATCAAGAGCTTCAATAGGTGAAACCATGCTTCTTAAAACCCTCAAGTAGAAACTGTGCAGTAAATCGCCTTTTTGAGGAACCCTGTTTAGGAAGACTATTGCAGGATCAGACCTTGGGCTACTTAAATCCGAAAGGCTTCTCACTGTGCTTAATACGATTTCTTTAACCTCCTCCAGACCAATCTTAGACTCATCGACAGCAATCCTTATGCTGACTGCCCCATTGCCCCTGGTTTTCCAAGGAATATTGGGGTTGAGCCTAACGAGAAGAGGATAGTCCAAGAACCTTATCCCGTCTTTACCATCTAGATGCACGACTATTCTCGCAGCAACATGCGTAGTGCAGCCGAATACTTCTGAATCAGTATCGTCTATCCCGATGTTAAGCAGTGTTTCGACCAAACGCTAAGCAGGCTTTTAAAACAACCGTGGCTTTTAAGCCTAGTCTCAATAAATCGTAAAATATTCGGGATATTTGAGGATTGTAAAAAACTCAGAAGCCTCGGGAGGGATTTGAACCCTCGACCCGCAGCTTACAAGGCTGCCACTCTACCAGGCTGAGTTACCGAGGCTCGAATGTTTTTTAGCCAAGAGGTTTAAAACGTTTTCGCCTTTTAAGATCGAATGAAAAGGTTAAACTAGCTTCAACCAACCTACTTAAGACATGGTTTCCAGAGCATTAGGCGAGCGTGCAATAATAGATCTTATAAAGAAGAAGTTCTCCCAGAAGGGCAATATTCTCTCACCTTACGACGATGCCTGGGGATGTGTTCTCAAAACCAAATACCTCGTTTCTTCGGGAGACATGTTTGTTGAAACAACGGACGCCCCGCCTTTTATGACTGTTAGGCAGATGGCTTTTAAAAGCTTCACAATAAGCGTTAGCGACATAGCTTCGAAAGGAGTTGCTCCAACATATTACTACTTGGTCATAGGGCTTCCAAAAGGCTTTGGACGAGAGAGTTTTAGGGAGCTTTTGAGAGGCTGGGAGGAAGCAGTAAGACTCTACGGCGGTACGATTATGGGAGGGGATACGAATGAAACGCCTTGCATCACTATTAGCGTTATCGTAGTATCCCTCTCGGATAAGCCTCCTATCTCGAGAAGAGGCGGGAAACCCGGGGATATTGTTGCTGTAACCGGCTTCTTCGGAGAAACCTACTTAGGTTTCAAAATGATGAATAATCCTAGTAGGATACCTAGGAAGATAAGGAGGAGGGTAGTTGAGAAAATATGCAGGCCCGTAGCAAGACTCTATGAAGGAATAGCCCTAAACGGTGTTGCAGAAGCATGTACTGATTCCAGCGATGGCTTAGCTGTATCCCTCTACAACCTTATTCGTGGAGGAGGTAATGGAATACTCGTTGAAAACCTTCCTCTAGCCGAGGATGTTGAAGAAGCTTTAAGTAAGGTTGGAGTAGAGCCTTTCCAAGCAGTGTTCTACGGTGGCGAGGAGTTGGAACTAGTTGCAGTAATCCCTAGAGAGGAGTGGAGTAGGGCTGTTGAAAAGGTTAGGCATGCAGGTGGGAGCCTTGTGCCGATAGGCAGAGTAATAGATAGAAGAGGAGTGTGGTATCGCCGGGAAGACGGGAGAATCGTTAAAGTTTTAGAAAAAGGATGGGAACACCTTGCACAATCCTAGCTTGCTACAAGAGTCTCCGTCTTATCAACGCCCTCTATCGAGTTTATTTCTGCAGTAATCATTGCTAACTCCGATACGTCGCTCGTCTGAATCAGAACCACTATGTCAAACCTTCCGAAGCATTCGAACGCGTCTATAACTCCGTCGATCTTTTTAATTTTTTCAAGAACCTGAGTTACTTTCCCGTTGTCAACGTTAATCAACACGCAGCCATACGTCATTTCGAAACACCTCCTGTTTCAACTTCTACAAGAGTCTCCGTAGCATTAACATTTTCCAGCGATCTTATCTTTCTCACTATTCTGCCTATTCCAGAAAAGCTATCTGCCTCTATTTCTGAGACAACGTCGTAAGCACCCAGACTGGAGAATACGAGTCTAACATTCTCCATTTCCCTCAGCCTTCTGACAACGTCCTTGTAGGTTCCCGCTTTACACCTTATTAACACTACAGCCTTAACCATTGCTAGTGTCCCTCATTCGCCTTGATTTAACTTTTTCCAAGGATGCTTCATATACAACGCGCCTTCCTGAACATCCTCTAGTCTATCTACGCCCGGGCAATTATTCAAGTAGTTTATAACCCTCTCGTTAAGAGGGCCGGATGGTTTTATAATTAGGTTTATGACTCTACCATGATAGATTTCCCTCATCGAGTTTGAAACCATTATGATAATATTGTTTTTAAACATGTAGGGTTCTCCGGTGACTGATACGTTTACAAGCCACGAGTTAGATGGGAGAAACCATGATGTTAAATTGCCCATCCAATCAGCTCTCCTATGGGATGTGAACATTAAGACAGCGCCCAGCCTTATATCAGTATCTATTTTAGCATCGAATAGTATAGAATAGGTGTACGCATCTTCTGCAAGTTTTAACTCTGAATAATTAACCGACTCTCTAACACCGTATGCGAATTCAGGCTTTGGAAAAGATGTTGCGGCAAGTGAAAACATGAAGTAGGCGGTTATCATTCCAGCCAGATATTCCTTCTTCACACTATCTAGCTCCTTGTTGAAAAGACTCAGCCCATACCCGGCTAAAGGAACTGCAAAATATATTACGAAAGTGGGAAGCCTGTGAATAAGCACATTATAGTTTTCCAGGGAGATTATGAAGAAGGCTTCAATCATGAAGAGCGTTAATGGAGCCATGAAGAATATTGAGTCTAAAAGCGTGTTCTTCCTACAGTATTGAATAATACCGTATATTGCGAAAGGCAGGAAGCCGAGCGATATTGGAATAGTGAACCATAGGATTGTTGGAAGGGCTTCAGGATGGAAAATTGTGGTTAAAAAGCTCGGAAGACCTATTCCAATTATAAGCATCAGTATAAACGTCTTTTTGAAAGTGAATCTCTTAAACTTCTTAAGAAATCTTATAGGTTCTACTGTAGCTATTGGGAAAAGGAATGCTCCTGCAAGTATTATAATGGGGAGGAGTTTAATCCTCATAGTCATGTTTAAAAGAAGTATTAACATGTTTTCATCTTCTCCTGAAAGACTCCATATTAAATTTGAGGAGGCTAACAGAATAATGATTGTTGTTAAAATCAATACGAGTAAACGTAGCAAGCCTATTTCCTTTAAATATCTTAAGTAATAGTAAAGGTACGAAAGGAAGAGGGATGTGAAGAAAAGAAATAGTTGGAAAACGGAAAGATGATGACTCATAGCAGTAAAGAAACCTGAAACCATTGCCAAGTACATCCATCTCCAATCTTCAAAAGCTTTCCTAGCAAAAAACACTGATAATCCGAAGAATAATATTCCCAAGCCTTCTGGTATTATCACGCTACCTATTTGATGTACAAGTAGATTCGTTACCGCAAGATATAGCAGCGTGTATATGGGTTCATTTTCAGATGTTTTGAAACTTCGCGAGATAAAGTACGGTGGGAGGATGAAGAATGTGAAGATAAGAGGTTCTATAAAAATCAGTATATTGAGAAACATTTCATAGCCGAATATTCGCAAGATTGCTAGTTGAACATAGTAAAAAAGCGGCCCATGAGGTAGTGAGACATGTTTACTCTCGTTAAGCACAAGGATTCTCGACGCAAACTCATAGATGTCGAAGCCATAAGGCAAGCCATATTTTAGAGAAGGAGTGATCCTGAGAAGCATTGCCAGTGCGAATACGAGAAGAAGCCACCAAGTATTTGTGTTTCTTAGCCTATCCAGGTTTGAACCCATAGGGCCTCATCCTTCCTAATAACTATCGGATCGTAGCTATTTGTTTCAGATGGAAAACTCGGATTCAAGCAGTAGACTGCTAGAATACGTTTGACTCCGAAACTAGGTATTAAACCTATTTTAAGAATCTTTTCTTCTCGCGGCAAGATTTGTATGACGCTATGGTTAAAAACTTTAAATCCTGAGAAGCAGTAGAAAGTACTGTTTTCATATACGGTGCTGTCGTCGTAGCCGAGCATTATGAGCAAAACTCCTTCAGACTTTCTGCTCGAATTATTGCTTATGGAAAGATTTATAGAAACACCCTGCTGGCCTTCTTCATAACTAGTTATCTTCATCGAAACGAAGCCTCGAGGCGGAGATTCCGAAAACTCGTATGCAATGAAGAGTAGTATTAAGAAAGAACTCATTAACAATAATGTTTTCTTGAAAAAGGCACCTTTTCCACTTACTTCATCTTCTCGCAAAGGATGAGCGTTACACAAGATTTAAGCTTATTAAAGTATCGGCGGTTTTGGAAAACTTATTAACTCTTTTCCGACGGTTTTCGAGAATAATGACGCTGGAAGAAAACATGATGGTGATGATTATTTCAGGATTAGTAGGTTTATTAATTTCTTGGGTAGCGATTAAATACATACTTAAAAACTTTGTTAGACGCGGAATATTCGGCGTAGATTATCATAAGCCCGATAGGCCGCAAATACCTGAGATGGGTGGTTTAGCCTTCATCGCGGGTGTTGCAGCAGCCTCCATACCCATGCTTTTACTAAACACGTATTTTGCTGAGACGCTTGGAATGCTGGCTACGGTGCTGGCAACGGGCATAGTAGGCATAGTTGATGACCGTATGAAGCTTAACGCAGTTGCGAAACCAGTTCTTACTGTCATAGCAGGCATACCTCTGGTAATTATTCACCCTTATAGGGGCACTCTTGCTCTACCGTTTGGAATCGTCTTCCGAATCCCCCTGCTATATATTCTCCTCATCCCGGGAATGCTTGCGGTAGTATCCAACTCCATCAACATGTTTGACACTATGAATGGGACTGCTACAGGATCGTCACTCCTAACCTTGATAACAATGTTTACAGCCATTGTTTTAAAATATTTGATGAGAGGAGGATATGATGCTAATTTGGCGTGGTTAATGTTCACTACTATCTTTTTCCCACTGCTAGTATTATTCGTGTACAACAAGTATCCTGCTAAGGTTTTCGTCGGAGACACGGGCACTCTCTCCATAGGGGGGGCGCTTGTAGCATTCTCAGTAATCAATAGTTGTGAAACACTATTGGTAATCAGCCTGCTTCCTCACCTCACCAACGGTTTCTTTAATCTTTCGAGCGTCGGGAGGCTTTTTGAAAGATCGGAATTAAGCGTGAGGCCGATACTTGTTTCCGAAGACGGGTCGATAATTGCGAATAAGGATTCGAAAGCACCCATAACATTAACAAGATTTGTCGCAGCATTAGGCTTCAGAAGCGAGAAGGAGATTATAAGAGCGATGATGACATTATGCATCCTATCGGATTTGCTAGTCGTCCTTACAGTTGTCCTAGGGTTATGGTGAGAGCATGGGTAGAATCCTAAATCTTAAGCCATTGGTTCTGATAATCTTGTTCAACTATCTCGTAATCATATTCGGGTCTCAAATTCTCTACATTATTCAAGTGAATATTGAAAGGTTTTTAAGGCCCTTAGCACCAAGGCTGCTCATAGGGATTATCCAAGCATCTGTAGGATTATCCCTCATACTCCTATGGATATTCACATGGCTAAAGCTCTATAAGCACCTGTTTTCAAAAGAGATTAGCAAGAGCAACTAAAAATCAGGATAGGTTTAAACAGGTTTCAGCAATCTTCTCAGCAGGATCCTCCATCTTTCTAAGCCTCATTAGAGACGAGAGCCGCTTATCCTTGTCAAATCCTACTGAAACGAGTCTATTAAGCCATCGGTGTAAACCTATTTCGTCAACCGCCTTAGTCAATAAGCCCTTTCTAATTAAGAACTTCTCTACAATCGTAGAGGAGGGGTAGAGGGATACTGCGGGGACGCCCATAAGCACTGCCTCCGTACTCATCGTTCCCCCGGCACCGATAAAGCATCTAGAATAGAATAAGATAGAGCGAGTATCCTCGCCGTGGTCAAGTATTACCACATCACTGTTTCTAAAGATTTTCTGATATGTTTCTCTCTCGTATCTGGGTACTATCACAAGCTTCAGACCCCTTAGGCGCTCTTCATGAAAGTATACTTTTGAAATCGTTTCGAGAGTCAGGCTTTTACTATCTAGATAGGAGGCTTTGTATTCCTCAGGCCTATAAACTATGTATTCGCCCTCAGACAAGCCATATTTCTTTAAAACATTTTTATTAGGAGCAAAGTCTCTTAGCCACGCAACCGGATCTAGAGAATCATATGTAACAATGTTTTCCTCACTTATACCGTAATCGAGCCAAGCCTTTTTCCCAACAATCCTAGGGGTTAAGAGCTTGCGGCTTAAGGGAATCGTTAGCTTCGCCACGTATAGGGAA
This sequence comes from Thermoproteota archaeon, assembly GCA_038861395.1. Taxonomy (GTDB): domain Archaea; phylum Thermoproteota; class EX4484-205; order EX4484-205; family JAAOZP01; genus JAAOZP01. The sequence continues at coordinate 12,672 of JAWCDE010000017.1, forward strand.
TGAGGAGAATCGTTAACAGAAATATGAGGAATGTTTAACCCGAATGAGGCCCTAGCTGCCTCTGGCGAGCAGAAGCTTAACACAGTGTCTGGGGAAAGCTTCTTCAATATTTTTGAAAACATTAAAGTTCTCTCCAGCGAGGAAACGAGCTTATTGTAAAGGTCACGCCCTCCGTGTCTCCCTATGATTATTGGCTTAATACGAGATAGTTTAAAAATATTAGTTAATTCAATATATTCGCGGGATACGATGTATACTTTACAATTTTTCTTTTCAAGCTTCTCCTTAACCTTGCCGAATAAGAGGGCTTGCTTAGGCGTGAGCACGTCTATCATAATTCTTTTCTTAACCAATTTTGGCTTAGAAACGGGGGCAAGACATTATTATTCCTTTAGGCTAATCCAGTTAATCTTAAAAAGATGCTTGATACATTGAATCGAATGAAACCATTCCTTACAACGCCCAGGAAAGCTGCTGAAAATCTCAAAAGGAGCGTCTACAGCGTCGGAGTATTCGGGTTTGGGCACGTTGGCTCAATAATTGGAGTAGGTTGGGGTCTTGCGGGAGCAAGAGTAATCGGTATGACCTTAGATAAGAAGGCTATAAGAATGCTTGAATCAGGGATTTCACCATTTCCCGAAGAAACTTATCTCTCCGAATACATAAGCATGTTAAAAAGAAGAGGGCTGCTTGAAGTCACGGATGACTACCGGTATGGAGCACACAGGTCGGATATTAAAATAATCGCCGTCCCTGCATATCTTTCTGAAGAAAAGAAGCCTGACCTAGCTCCGGTGAAGGAAGTATCTAAAGAGATAGGTGAACACATTTCCAAAGGGGATGTTGTGATTGTCGAAACATCTTTACCACCTGGAACAACACGTAACCTGATTAAGCCTATTCTTGAAGAAAAAAGCGGTTTAAAGGCGGATGAAGACTTTGCACTAGCCTACAGTCCTGAAAGGATCTCTGCCGGTACAGCTTTAGAAGACTACTTGGAGAAGTATCCGAAGATAGTTGGTTGCGATTCTCCCAGAAGCCTCGAGCTAGTTTCAGAATTGTATTCAGCCGTCGTTAAGAGGGGTGTTATTAAAATGTCCAGTACATTGGCCGCGGAAACCGAGAAGCTTTTTGAAGGAATATACCGTGATGTTAACATAGCTTTAGCAAATGAGCTTGCTATCTTCTGTGAGAAAATAGGGATTTCTTTCGACGAAGTACAGAAAGCAGCCAACTCGCAGCCTTTCTCTCATTTGCATAATCCGGGTATTGGCGTAGGAGGGGCCTGCATCCCGGTATATCCTTATTTTGTCCTAGAAGTTGCAGCTAAACACGGTATAAAGCTTCAGATTACTCAGTTAGCGAGGAGTATTAATGAACAAGCGACTGAAATTTTTATTAGAAAAATTATGAATGTGATTAGGTTTTTGCAAAAAGAACCGCCGCATTGCAATTTTGCATTATTAGGATTATCTTTTAGGGGAGGGACTTCAGACACAAGGCTCTCTCCCGCTTTGAAAATACTTAGCTTTATTGAAAAACTTGGAGCAAGTATCAGGATTTGCGACCCGCTTGTTGAAGAAGTCGAGGGCAAGAACTATGAAATAGTTAAGGATTGGAGAAGAGTAGTTAAGAATGCCGATGTGACGATCATAGCTAGCGACCATAGAGAATTTTATGAAATTAGAATAGAAGAGGTCTCTGAGCTAGCTGGAAAAGATTTGGCAATCTTAGATGGGAAAAACGTCATCAACGATTTTAACGTTAAACCCCGGTATCCAGTGTTATACGTGGGGACAGGTAGACCGGCTTTTATAATAAAGCCGGATGGCCGTAAAGAATACATAGAGATAGAGGTCTCCTAAGCAATAGAGATAAAGTTATTAAGCCCCTGCAGGCAAGTTTCCCAACAGCCCGGGAAGCCCGGTGGAGCCGATTAGCGCGCCGATTGTAATGGCAAAGCACCGCGCCAAGACATGGGGGGCTTTGGACCCCTTGATGAGAGTTCGAGTCTCTCCCGGGCTATCCCTCTTTTCCTCATTTTTAAAAATAAATAATTATTTTGCTTAATGCATTTAGTATTGCAGTGCCTGAAACTGGAGAAACTCTATTATTTCAATTTTTCAAGAGACCTGTAGATGTCATTTGCAGCGGCTTCGCGTCTCTTCCTATTGTCCTTCAAATATCTTCCGCTCAGGTTTTCGAAGACGCTTCTCGTAATCCGCCCGCTTCTAAACTTTTCTATCGTATTGTCGATCATTTTCCTCAAGTCGCTATTAACCTCCTCGAAAACATCATAGCTCCTTTTTACTTCTTCTCCGACTCTTGGGTTTTTCGCCGAGATCTGTTCTATTGCTTTAATAATCTTCCTCTCTGACCCCGAGATCCCCCGATCACATTCTTCGAGTCTTGTCTTATACTCTCTTGAAGAAAGCTTTCCAAGTACGTTTTTAACTTTAGTTTCTTCCAGACGAGATTCGTAGTCGATTCTTTCAGTAAGGGCTTCCACTGTTTTCTCCACCAGGCTTTTAATCTCCCTCTCTTCCTTAAGTTCTTCAACCAGTTTCACAGCTTTTTCTCTAAACATGTCGGTAACTATGAGTATTGCAAGTGTTAACAATCCAAGCATTATTGAAATACCTCTGCCAGCCGCTATCTGTGCGTGAGTAAAGGTAATACTCAACGGCTGAACCAAAAGGCTTGACAGAGCATTAGCAACACTGATAGAAAATACGCCGTTTTTCTCAACATCTATGGCTATTGAATCCACTAGTATATTCCAGTTTCTTCCGCTTTCCACCTTCACGCTTAAAGAGTAGGCATCCACAACATCGCTGTAGTTCGCTAGATCTTTAATCACTATGCTGAGCCTCTCCCCACTTGCAGCCGTAATAATGTTTTTAACAGGAATATCGTATTCAACTGTTGCCTCATATTCCTGACCAGGGTTTAAAGAGTATCTGGAGTAGATTCTTATTATACTCGTATTCTCTGCCAATGTACTGGTGTATGCTCGCAAGGAGCCGAGTGCATCCTTAGCCCTAACCGTTTGACTAATACTGGATGGAAGAATTATGTTCAAAATCTCGCTTGTACTTCGCTCTCCTATGTATTTTATTCTCAATCGGTCTCTTACTGTAACATCCAGATATCCCGTCACTACTATCTCTCTATGCAGGCTTTTTATCACACATTTTTCAAATGCTTCGGGAAAGATTATTGAACCATTAATGCTTTCAACAATTTTTGTCCTGAAATAAGTCTTCCATAATCCCACGCAAGTATTATTCTCAAAAATAAGGTCAAAATAGGGAAGGTATTGGCTATAGAGTTCTATTCTCCCACTTGTTTGGAAAGTAAAATTAACATATTCAGGCATGATGTTGAAACCTGTCAAAACAGGCAGCTTAAAAAACACTGTGCGCCCCACTATTCTATCGCGCTGCACGAAACCAATTCTAAGAGTTGCATTTAACGAGTCGCTGTCGATGGGAGGTATCTTTGCTACAAGATAATCATAATCCGTCCCATTCTCCAAGCGTATCCGGATTCTTTTACCATCTCCCAGGAGTAGAATGGGCATGTCTGTTGAATTAACCAGGTTGGGAGAAGCCCATTTCGGAAGCTGTATTCTTAAAGTCCAATTAGCCTCCTTCAACTCGTCCAAGGCCCAAGGCCCCAGTGTCATGTTAGCAGCGTAGAACGCAATCGCATCCTTACCCATGTTAATCCTTAAGTCGACGTAGAAGTCTGAAAGGGAGATCTGTGCCGATGCGTTTGTCTTAAGTAAGATGCTTAGAACTATTGTTAAGACGAGAAAGAGCACTATCCTTCTTTTTCCCTCTTGCTGCTGCATCGCTGGCCGTATTTTTAAACAGTGGTTAAAAAACCTTTATTTACGCAACCCGTGATTTTAAACAATGCTTCAGAACTATATTTCAGAAAGAGCGATCGTCCACCCGACAGTCAGGTTTGAAGGAAGTAATCTTGTTCTGGGCGAGAGCCAGATAGGTGAGCAAACGTACATCGGGCTAAGCACTATAATAGGATATCCTTCGAAGAAAAGCCTCAATAAGATTCCCCGCGATATTAACGACTTGGACTCATTATCCAAAGGTGCTAGAGTAGGCTCCATGTGTTTCATAAGGTCTGGAAGCGTTATTTACGAAGAAGTTTTTATCGGCAGAAAGCTGGTAACCGGTCACAACGTCCTCATAAGAGAAGGAAGTCGTATTGGAGATAATTGCTTAATCGGAACGGGGACAATGCTTGATGGAAGCGTTCAAATAGGAAATAATGTTAGGATTCAATCCAGCGTATACCTTCCGCACGGCACTGTTGTTGGCGAAAATGTTTTCATAGGTCCCCATGCATGCGTCACCAACGACCGCTACCCGGTTTCGAAAAAACTCCTCCCCGTTGTAATAGGGAACGATTGTATAATAGGAGCGAATTCCACGATAATATCTGGAGTACATGTCGGAGATAACTCGGTGATTGCAGCAGGGTCTGTAGTCACAAAAGATGTTCCGCCCAACGTGGTTGTTATGGGGGTTCCGGCAAGAATATATTTATCCAGAGAAGAGTATGAGAAAAGAAAGGTGAGGCATGAGCATGGGGAGCGATATTGTCTCGGAAGTGAGAAAAGCCGTTTCAGATGTCGTCGACCCTGAGATAGGGCTGACACTTGGAGAACTTAACCTGATTAAAGATGTTAGAATAGAAGAAGACATGGTCGTTGTCGAGTTCATTGCTACAACGCCGTTCTGCCCCCTTGCTGAGGCTCTCGCGATAATGGTGAGAGACGCCGCTAAAGACGCAGCTAAAGGAAAGAACGTTGCTGTATATATTAGAAACCATGTAAATGAAGAAGGCATTAATAAAAGAGTCAACGAGAATCAGATTCAGTAAACCCTGTACCTCAGAATAGCACCTATGCCGCCGATGCTCCTAAGCTTCTCCGCAGACTCATGTCTTCCACTAACTATCGTCACCCTGCCACCATACGCCTCTACCAGACGCATCATATCTGCCACCCTATTCAATAGGTCTCTAGACTTAGATGCCAGCTTAGCGTGTATTATTAAATGGTCTACAGCCCCTTTCTCAACAGCCTTCCAAGTTTCTTCAATGCCGTACACAGCCTTTTCCTCAACCATACTCTTAAGAAGCTCTTCAACAGCCACCATCTCGTCAATGCTCTTCAACTCCTTCGCCACCACCTTCATCTCGCCGCTTCTAAGAAACTCGTAAACCGCCGACAGTGTCCCGCCAGAAGCATGGAAACAGCCTACTACAGCACTGTGAATATCCTTATACTCCTCTTTCAGAAACCTCAGGAAAGACTCGTAAACGACGCTAAGGCCGATTATGACTATCATCGGCTTCTCCCTAAGCCAAGCCTCTCTCAAGACCTTAGCAGTTTCGTGGAAAAACCTTTTCACCAAGGCTTCTCGTTCCGCGGGGAAATTTTTACCAGGCACATCCTGCTCTACCTCAATGCTTTCAACAATACCATAATCCTTCACGAGAGCAATCGTAGAAACCCCGAGTTCAATAGCTACGACGATGAATCTTTGAGTACTCACCTCTTGGCTCAGTATCCTCCTCTGAATTGGAGAAATCTCTTGCTTCTCGAGGACAAGCCTATCGCCAACCCCTATTGAAAGAGAATGGTAATGACCCTTAACACCCTCAAGATCCTCCGGGCATTCTATGACACGCCCCCTGAGACGAATACTTTCAGAAGAAACGTCGAACTCAACACTCTCAACAACTATCTTTATTAAAACTTTGCGCCTAACTTTCTCCTCTTCACCAACTTTCACAATCCTAGTAGTCTCGGCAAGAGCACGGTCACCCTCATCTATAAGATGAAAAACCTTCCACAACTCCTCCCCAGAAAACGGCTTAATCTCCAGAATACCCTTGTCGTAGTCTACTCTAATCATTAACGGTACTTCCTCCTCGATTGCGACACCGTGTCAACCTTTCACCAGTAGAAGAGAGAAAATATAAGTATTGTTTGAATTCTTCATCGCCAGCTAGAAGACCATTGCTCTTTCCCCACATATTTCTTTATGCGGTGATGAGAATAAACATAGCAGACTATTGATTCATTTAACGAAACCATTGTAAATAGAGAGAAATTCTGGAAGTGATTATGAATGCTTAAAAATCCTGTAAAAAGCGCCGGCGGGAAGATTCTCGCCATTCTATATATTTATGGTCTCGAACTTCCGACCAACGGGTTTATGCCCGTGCGCGTAGCGCGCAACGGTTAACAGCCCGCTGCTCTAGGCTGTTAAACTACCTGCTGAGCTACGCCGGCCCGCCGGCTGATAGTCTGAAATCAAGGAAGGTTAAATATTTTTCGCCCTTATCTCTAGAAACTGCAATTTCAAAGCGTGCTCTTATTTTAAGCTATGGTTTCTCGAATCATTCCCTTAGCCGCGATATGAGCCCTATTACGCCAAGTATCAGCAGTATTAGGCTAGCGAATAGGAAGAACGGGTACATTTTATCCAGAGCTTTTCCAGTATCTACAGTGTAGTATAGGAGTAGGGCTCCGCAACACGTTAATAGTATTGCGAACAGTTTTGCCACCATCACGTCTATTTTCAAACCGCCTTCAGCACTAAGACCCTTAAGATAAATCTTTCTTTCCGTCCGTTTAAGCCAGCCTCTTCTTCAAGTATACGTCAACCATGTAGGATAAGCCGTATTTGCTGAAAGCCTCTTGCTCAGCCTTCTTCTTTATCTCGAAGAACTTCTCTATCTCCTTCTTCCACGGTTCCTTAGAATACCTCTTATCCTTCTTAAGCTCATTGAGCCTCTTTATATCCACGTCGAGGAGCCTAGTGCTCGGAAGCTTATACTCCTCTATGTCTGAAGCGTAAACACCCATCCACTTTGCTCTGGGCGTGGCTAGCTCAGGGACGTGTGCCGCATTGGCTGAGCCGGATATTATGACTTGCGCAATGTGGAGACCCCAGGGGTCGGCGTCGGTGAAGATATAGACTGGAAGATCTAACTCCGTGTTAAGCCTTCTTATGAGGCGCCGCGTAGCACGGGGGGCTTGACCAGCAGTGTGAATTAGGATTGCATTATACTTCTTCCAAGCCTTCTCCTCGACGAACCTTGTGAACATCGCACCCTTCTCTATGCAAATAACCTTATCGGCTGAGGTTTTTATGAACTTGGCAGTAGCTAATGCTGGTCCTATCATTAACCCGTCTGGGTGAGAAGTCAGGTTTATCCTCTTTCCCTCGTATCCTTTAACCGTGTACTCTATCGTAAGATCTGCAAAGATAGCACTCCTTTCTTCAGGATATATGTTGAAATCCTCTCTGGGAACACCTATTATCGACTCCAGTTCTGTTATTATCCTGTCTGACTCGCTTTGGTCTTCGAAGCCGAGATCAACTCCCTCCGCCATGTAGAAAACATCTCTCAGCGTGCTAGTCTTATCCTCATCTATTAGCTTCCTCGCAACGCTTGTAACCCATACCAACTGGGTAAGAGGCTTCAGATGCTTCACGTTTCTAGAAGTACGGAGGGCCCTCTTGGGACCTAGCACGTAATGGCCCTTCTTCTCATCGAAGACAATATTGTCAACAGTCCTCAAAGGTATTTCGACGGAGGGGGGTTCTCTTCTCTCAACCTGTTTGAGTATTTGGGTAGCAAGCCCAACTATGTTTCTCCAAGCCTTAGACTCCTTTTTCATATGTTCCAGGAAAACACTATTGTTTTTTAAGCCTTAACATTTAGTTTAAAACACGCTTTATCCAGCCGAGATAGAAACGTATTTAGGATGCCTAGTCGTGTTAAATCTTGGGCGGCAGGTAGGCTCGGGGGGCTCGCCATCCCCTGTGACCCGAAACTGGCGACACGCGGGGAGCTGATAACCGTGGGGACAGGGTGGATTCGCGCAGCCGTGTGCGACAGGGCTGTGAAAGCCGTTCCTTACCGGGCGGGTGTGGCGGAACGTGTCCGCCGTAGGGTGGGCACGCCCGCCTAATTACCGAACCCCGCTAGGCCCGGGAGGGAGCAGCGGTAAGGTAAGCTACCCGCGTTGGTAGGAGACGGTTGGAGGAAAAAACCTGTCGCTCATGGTTACGTTGAAGAAACCCGATCCTCATGGGGCTGCCGCCTCTCCAAAATTTTTCTAAAGCCTATTCTCATGAGAACTTCAAGCAAAACAGATATTTATCGTAATAAAATGCTGGAAGGCACTTAATCCGTAAACCATTTTAATACTTGTTCTTCTAATGCTGACAAGTACAGCAGTAACAATGTGTGGAATAATAGGTTACATAGGCAGTATGAACGCGTCGCGAATAGTTTTAGAGGGTTTAAAACACTTAGAGTACAGGGGTTACGATTCCGTCGGCTTTGCAGGAGTACTAAACGGCAGCTTGATAGTGAAGAAGGATGTGGGAAAGGTTGATGATGTTCATGCTAAGCTAAACTTTTTAGAGCACAATCTTAACCTAGCAATAGGGCATACTCGGTGGGCGACTCACGGCAGAGTCACTAAGACCAATGCACATCCTCATATTGATTGTGGGAGGAACATAGCAATAGTCCATAATGGAATAATAGAGAATTATGAGGAGCTGAGGAAGGAGCTAGTTTCAAAGGGGCATGTTTTCAGGAGTAAGACTGACAGCGAGGTTGCGGCGCACTTAATAGAAGAGGAGATGAATAATGCAGCAAGCTTCGAGGAGGCTTGTTTCAAAGCATTCAGCAGGCTTGAAGGAGCTTATGCTATACTAGCAATTGGTAGGAAAGATTATAAGATCGTAGCGATCAAAAAAGGCTCGCCACTTGTAATAGGTTTAGCTGATCATGGCTCATTTGCTGCTAGCGATATACCTGCGTTTATAAACTACACTAAGAAAGTCGTTTATCTCTATGATTATGATATGGTTGTTCTTAAACCAGATCCTGTTTTTTACAATATTGAAAATGGTAATCTAGTCAAAGTAGAGCGACCGGTTCAAAGCGTGGAATGGGATGCTGAGAAAGCTAGGAAGGGAGAGTTCGAACATTTCATGTTGAAAGAAATCATGGAACAAGTTGACACTGTTCAGAGGGCAGCAGCTCAAGATAAAAAGATTCTTGAGAAAATAGCAAATGAAATAAAAAGGGCAAGAGGAGTTTTTCTAGTAGGATGCGGTTCAAGCTATCATGCTTGCCTAACAGCAAGCTACGTTTTCTCCAAGGTTGCAAGAGAACATGTCAACGTCGTGCTCGCTTCAGAATTTCCCAATTACGAGCACTTTCTAACAAGTAGGACGCTCATCATCGCAGTGTCACAATCTGGTGAAACATACGATGTGCTTGAAGCTATCAGAGCGGGGAAAAAGAGGGGGAGCAAAATAATATCCGTCGTAAACGTTATGGGCTCAAGTTTAGCAAGAGAATCCGATGCGTTTCTCTTGATGCACGCAGGTCCGGAAATATGCGTTCTCTCAACCAAAACGTATACTTCGCAAATAGCTCTCCTAAACTTATTGGCCTACACTCTTGCCGGCAAGTATGAAGAAGGCAGGAGGAGATTGAAATATCTTTGGAATGTCATCTACTACCTTACTTCGGCAAACACAAGGAATAAGATAAGCAGGCTGGCTGAGAAACTTATGGATAAGCAGCACATATTCTGCATAGGCAGGGGGCTACAGTATCCAACGGCGATGGAGGCAGCCCTGAAAATAAAGGAGGCAAGCTATATTCATGCGGAAGCCTTTGCAGGTGGAGAGTTGAAGCATGGTACAATTGCACTGATAGAAGAGGGGACGCCGTGCATAGTCTTTGTCTCTGAAGAGAGCAGTAGAGAGGTATTGTCAAATGCGATAGAAATAAAGTCGAGAGGCGGGTACATTATAGGAATATCTCCCAAGAACTACGAGGTCTTCGACTTCTGGATTAAAGTACCAGAGTGCGGGACAGAGAACCCCATTGTCCAAATAATACCTGTTCAAATACTAGCGTATCAGTTAGCAGTCTTAAGAGGATGCGACCCCGATAAGCCCAGGAACCTAGCGAAGAGCGTGACTGTTAAATAGGAAGAAGTCATCAAATCTGATACCCAATAGTTGTTGAAAAGAATGGATATGGGCCAGGCCGGATTCGAACCGGCGATCTCCCGGTTTCAAATATACTAGTATTATCAGCCGGGCGCCTTAACCAGGCTGGGCCACTGGCCCTTGTTTATTTCATTTCCTAAGCCAACTATTAAATTTTTCTTAACCCATAGCTATTCGAAAAGGTTTTTCAAAGCCTGTTAAAGATTGCTTAAAAAATAGAATGTCTCTGATTTCACTTAGTTAAAAAGTTCTTTTTCTATACCCTTTTACAGCTTTCTCCAATTTTTCTGATAGTGATGGTAGTGCAGAAACCTAATGGAACCGAATAGCAATAGGACACATTAGAACACTGTAAGACAACATTCTTGACGAAAATATTTTCTAGACCTCTAACTTAACTCCAGCATGCCAGTGGATCTCCAATATTGCTATTTATAATTCTATAGATATCGGAGGAGACGTACTAAATGGGAAGAAAATCATCGACAGTAATTTCTATAAAATATTATAATATAAAACGTCTATGAAGAAGGCTAATATATGAAGAGAAAACCTTATATCTTCCGATTGACAAAAATCCATGATGAAAAGTCTTTCCAAATTCTGTAAAGCTATATTAAGCATAGTTGTAATAGTGCTTGTTTTAAGTCACAAGCCTTTTTCTGAAAAAGTTATTTTTGCTTCCGGTTCAATCATCTTTCCTGCAACAATCTATCTAGAGGGGAGGCTTGAGTCAGGAAGCATTGCAGACGGCATCATTCTCATAACTTCTGGCATAGTCGTTTTAGAAAACCTAGTGCTCAAGGTTTCAGCCACTCCTATAGAAGGTTTTAATTATGTTGAGACAGGTTCAGGAAAAATGAAATCAACAATAATAATCCTTGAAAAAGGATATCTGATGAGGCTGTCAGCAGTATACGCTGTTGATGCTAACAATGCTAATACTATGTATGTAGCCTTCGGCTATGGAGATGATTATGAAGATTCGACGACAATATGGCATAATTCATCATACAGTTATATGGGTATACTCTTTCAGAAACATGTTTTCATCAATGCTACAGGTGTGCTAAGCTTTTCTGAAGGCCATGTGACAATATTGGCCCAAGGGAACGCTATTACACCGGGATGGGGGGAGGAGAATTTGGAAGGGTGTCTTCTTACGGTAAGAAAAGGGTTCCGAGCGGGAGATGAAGTATTTGGTATTGACGAATTAGAATTTTGGATTTCCGGATGGGCGGATGAAGACTACTATTATATTCCAATACCTAAAGGAGAAACAGTCTCCATGCTATTACGACCACAGAATAAAATAGCAACACTGCTTAACATGCTTGAAGGAACAACGACGACCTATGCAGAATCGATAAAGTTCTCCTGTAATATGAAAAACATCAGCATACCGCAAATATTATTGAAAAGAATGAGTAGATCCCTTAAGCTTTTCTTATCTAGAGAGCAGGGTTTCTTTCAGAACAAGGGTTTTGATGTAGGAAAATACTTTAGCGAATTTGATTATGTTAGCATGCTGTTCGAAGAGAGTAATTCCTCTCTCGAAAAAGGAGATTTAGAGGTTGGTGTAGAATTGCTTAGAAAAGCGGTTATTAAGGCGGATATGGCTTTAGAAGCTTTAAGCCAAGCGAAGACCGATTGCATCGCCATGTTCCTCTTCTTAATCGCATTCACGTTTTTCCTGTCTTCTTTTGTAGGGACGTTGTTTGAGAGGAAGAGAGCATTCGTAAGCGCACTGCTTTTCATAGTATTCACTATTACAGAGATAGCCTGCATCCCGCAAATTAGGATGGCCGCCTCATTACTTAATCCAGAAGCCATGGCTCATTTAACACCATTTTCACTAGCCTTATCACTATCCATGGCCTTTGAGACTTTATTATTATTGGGCATTTTGTTGTTTGAATTCAAGGGAACGTTTGTCAGCGATCTTTTCTGGTACTCTTTTAAAAGCATGCGGAGAAGAGCGTTGCGAGCAATTTTAACGATAGTTACGATAGCGGTAGTTTCCGCAGTAGCCGGAAGCCTTCTGGCAGTCGGCACAATAATAACTACTAGGGAAGAGGCCTATCCTTCAGAATTCCATGGATTAAGCATTAGCGCCCACGTAACCACGCTCTCTTACCAGTCTACTGGAGGCAGTGGAGGCGGAGGGGGATTCCAAGGCTATGAATCTGAATACACTGAGTTTTTCGAGCCCATACCCGAGTGGCAAGTAAAGTGGCTCTCGAGTATGAAGGAGGTGGAGAGAACTTACGTTGTTACAGCGACACAAGCCGTAGTCTCAAAGAAAGGGATGGGAGAAGAAGCTACGCTCGTAGCCACGAATAGCTTGACTATGGAGGGGGTAATGATTTCGGCAAGCCTAGCAGATGCTTTAGGTGTAAAGGAGGGGGATTCTATAACTATTATGGCTGGCGAGAAGGTCATGGAGAGTAGAGTAGTTAAGGTGTTAAAGGAGCCTTTGAAACTATTGGACGGCGTCCCGCTTGACGAGGTTGAGGCGCCTTTGAAAATAATAAGCGGTGCTCCGCGTCCCAGGAGGAAAGTGCATATGGTTGTAATTGGTTTAGACCTTCTCCAACAAACCTTACCAGTTTACAGGTTAGTTCTCCAAGGGAAGTTTTCAAGCGATTTCGCAAAAAGGCTTGTTGAAACCAGCTATGAAAAGAGCACGTCTTCCACAGATTTTAAAGGAAGAAAAGTAGTTATGCAAATATTCAAGTCTTTAAGAGTTTGTTTTAGTACAGGCAACGAGACCAGAAGTCTTCTTATAGTCGGAGAGTTTCAGCAGTTCGCCAGCATTCCGGAGATAATAATCCCAATAGGGCTCTCCTCCCTGACGATATTTATTGCCCTTCTAGGCTCTTTATATGAGCGTCAGAAAGAGTACTCTACTATGAGCGCTCTCGGCGCCAGCCCGGGCCGCGTTTCACTCCTGATGTTCGTAGAAGGTTTAACCTACGGCCTGATAGGCGGCGTTTTAGGATATGTGTTTGGACAGTTCCTCCAAATGTATGTTCCGAATCCAGTAAGCCCAGTTAAACCATACGTATTCAGCGCTATGATGGCAAGCTTGATAGTAGCTGTGGTCCCCTCCGTATTTGGGAGTATTGTACCGGCTAGGAAGGCTGTTCTTCAGGTTGTGCCGAGTAAGATTCTTTTAAAGAAGGCTGAGGATACCAAGTTTTTTAGAGATCGTGCTGAAGCAGCTATTCCATTAAGGATAACGGGGGATTCGGAGGACTTCGCAGCCTACGTATCCTCGCTTACGAAAAGGCCTCCGCCACTACTCGGGGGCCCAGTTTATATGCAAACATCATTAATTAGAGAAGGAGGAAGGATTAAAACTGTTGAAATGGTTTTAAGCTACAGGGGGAACAGGGTGGTAACGTATAGGATAAACCTACTGCTGCCCGAGAGCCCACATAGCACTATCAAAGCAATAGTGTATCCGGCGGATGGAAAGTGGAAAACAGATCATAAACATTGCACCAGAGAAATGCTGACAGCACTCAGAGAAGACCTATTGCAATACGTAGAATGGAAGAAGCAAACCGGTAAAGCATAAGTTAGCAGTTTGGGTATCAGGCTTCTCTCCTATAAATCCTAATAGGATGTACGGGCCCGGCGGGAATTGAACCCGCAACATTTACCCGCTGGTCCTAGACCAACTCTGGGTTAAAAGCCCAGCGCTCTAACCAGGTTGAGCTACGGGCCCTAAGGGCTTAAGCCTTTGGAGGAATAAAAATATTTTCTCTTCGTTAAGCCCTACGGAAGTAATCCTCCCGTTTTAGCGACTTCTTTTCCGGAAGAAAGAGGTTATCACTCTCGGCATAAACATGGGGATGAAAAATATTAATGTTCCGATCAACCCTAGAATAATGGATAAGATGACCATGTCCCTCGGCGGCTTGTTGGCCACGAATGTAAAGCTAATGTTTTGAATACTACTCTTATTATCAGGGGTTTTTATGGAGAACACGTATAGGCCTCTTTCAAGCCAAGACATGTCTTCAAACTCTTTCAGAGGAACGTTGTTAAACCTGAGAACAGTTTCTCCAGAGAGCCTTAAAACCTCAATGTTCATAGATACCTCTGGTTGAACATCGGTTACTGCAAAATGCATTTCCTTCGGCTCTATGAGCAAGGGGCCTAAAGCCTCTTCTACAGCACCTACCGACTCCGTCATGGATATTCCTCTCAAGAAAGCAGCGATAATTATTCCTACACTTATTGAGAATATTATTAAGCCTGCCCTTTGCCATTTGTATGAGTTAGTCAAGGTCAATCCCCTGGAAAGCTAATGCCGCAATAAACGCAAGCAGGATGGGGAGGAGGAGCAGGTAAAATATGGAAAAACCATACGCGACGGGCGTATACATTGGGAAAGTAACGTCGGAATTAGCCATTGCTTTCGCAAGCACGACTATCAGTAAGTATGTTATCACTATCGCACTTTCAATGGGAGACAAATATCGAGCCATGTTTTCAAAAGGTATTTGCAGCGACCAGTAGTCGAGAGCCATAAGTATTCCGAAACCTAGTAGCAGGGATAGTGAAAACTTTCTGAGGAATAACGAGAGCAGGATGCTAAAAGAGCATACAAATAAAGATAGCATTAAAGAGCCCAATACAATCGATATCCATTCTGAGAGTGAAAGAGGCATGTCGAACATTCGGTTTAAGACTGCTTCAAAAGTCAACGAGCCTAATTGCACAACCCAGATGGGGAGCACGGTTACCACCAGCTTGGATACGAAAAACTCGCTCCTTGATGCTCCAGCCATCAGAGGTATGTGTACTTTGCGTTTCTCAATGCATTCGCCGAAGGCCTTGGCGGGAATTAGAGTACAGAAGAGCATTACCGGATACTTTGTTGCGAAGAAAATTTTGAGAGACATCTTCCCTACAAAGTAGTAGATGTATGTTATAGATAGCGTTTGCGAGAAGAATCCTATTATTAGTATTTCGGCGAATGGGAAGGCCCAGGTGTCGTGTAGTTCCCAAAGGAGGAGTTGTTTTAGTTTGCTGGGTCTCATGGTCTGGAGACGACCTCTCTGTATATGAGGTCTAGGGTTGGGGTGCATTCGGTTGCTTCTTCGATTCTTACTCCGGCTTGTGCTGCAGTGTTCGTAATGCTCTCGAGGGCTTCATCGTTCTTCACGCTTACTATTAGTTCGTCTCTTATCATGAATGCGGATCTCACGCTGTTGATGCTGCTTAGTAAGCGTTTCAGCCTTAGTGGGTCCGTGCTCTTCAGGCGGAAGATGACTCCTCTGTACTTGTTTAGGATTTCCTGGATTGGGCCGTTCTCCTTCAGTTTCCCCGAGTGCATGAAGCTGAGCCAGTCGCAGATTGATTCCAGGTCGAATAGTAGGTGGCTTGAGATTAGGAATCTTGTTCCTGTTTCCATGCTTATGGATGATATGGCGTCGCATATGATTATTCTGCCGTTTGGGTCTAGGTTTGCAGTCGGCTCGTCTAGAACAACTAATTCAGGCTCTCCGAGAAGGGTTTGAGCGACCAATAGTCTTTGCTTCATTCCGGCGGAGTAGGTTGAGACCATTCTGTCTTTGGCTTCGACTAGGCCGAACTGGTTCAACAGTTTCACAGCCTGCTCTTTTGGAGATGACAAGCCTTTCATCTTCGCGATCTTAATCAGGAAGTCCAGGCCTGTGAAGTGCTCCGGGGGGTTGATGGACTCGGGCATTCCTGATACCTTTCCCTCCTCGACCAGGCGCCTCGGATCATTCTCCCCAAGCACTGCGAGCTCTCCGGAATCCTTTTTTGTTAAGCCGAGCACGATGTTGAGCAGAGTGGTTTTTCCCGAGCCGTTTGGGCCGATTAAGCCCGCTATCCTCCCCTCTATTCTGAAAGTCAGGTTGTCTATTGCCCTCACGTTTTTAAAAATCTTCGTAAGCCCGGTTGCCTCAACAACAGGAGGCTTATCCC
>JAWCDE010000018.1:0-25081 GCA_038861395.1 Thermoproteota archaeon
ACTCCGGTTGCGAAGACCCCAGAGTAGTTAGAATAGGGGAAAAGATTTACATGTTCTACACTGCCTACGATAATGTTAATCCACCTAAAGTTGCTTTAACATGGATAAGCGTCAAAGACTTCCTCAACAGGAATTGGAACTGGTCTAGGCCTAGAATAATATCTCCACCGGGTATAGATGATAAGAATTCCTGCGTGATACCAGAGGCAATCAACGGGAAGTACATGTTTATCCATAGAACAGGCGGTATAAACATCGTTTACGATTATGTTGATTCTCTTGAAGACATCGACCCTAACAAACTAATGTCTTTCAAGCTGCTTAGGCCTAGAACTGGCATGTGGGACGGTAAGAAAGTTGGTTTAGCCACTCCACCCATAAAAACATCAAAGGGCTGGCTTGTTTTCTACCACGGTGTTTCACATGATAATGTTTACAGGATTGGTGCCATACTGCTAGATTTGAAAAATCCTGAAAACATTATAGCAAGAACTTCCAGAGCAATCTTAGAGCCATCTACCGTGTATGAGAAAGAAGGGTATACTAGGAATGTCGTTTTCCCATGTGGCGCAGTCGTCAGAGGGGACACAGTATACCTTTACTATGGTGCAGCAGACTATTCAGTATGTGTTGCAACAGCCTCATTGAAAAGGATATTATCGATATTAGTATGACCGACTTAGAAATATATTAGAAGGTTTTTGAATGATTTAGAAGCCCATCTAAAAACTCATCTAAATAAGCAGTGGCGACACAAACGAATTTATCGTTTGCACCATAATAGACATATAGTCTATCACCGTTTACAACCGCTCCGCACGGGTATGCAATCCTATCCTCATAAGGAGGCTCAGGCTCAAGAATCGGGGCATCAGACCTGCAGATAACCCTAGTGGGGTCTTTAAGGTCTAGAAGCATTGCGCCAATCCTATACCTATAATAAGGATCCTTTTCATCAACTCCATAGTATATTCCTAGCCAACCTTCTCTAGTCCTTATCGGCGGTGCACCCATGCCTATCTTCAGACTATCCCACTTATCCTTTCTCGGCGGGATCACATTCTTAGACTGGAGGAATATTGACTTACCGTCTAAATCCCTTAAGTCCTTTATAAAGTCAATAAATATTGATGGGAAAATTCTGAAGAAAATAACATAGTTACCTTTAATCTTCTCTGGAAGTATGCATGCACTCTTTACAGTTATGCCCGGAGGAGATATTATCCTCGCCTCCTCCCACTCCCACTTTCTTGCAAAATTATGCGTTGGTATTGAAGTTAAGGCTATTCTCGGATTACTTCTGCCATCGAAGAACACGTAGCACATGTATATTCTAGAATCATCTCTTATTTCCGTTACCCGGGGATCTTCGCAACCGAAGCTACAACTCCAATAGCTTGAAACAAAACTTTTCTCAATACTGCAACCATCCAACGTAGGTTCAAACCGGACTTCGTAAACAGGTTTGTGATATCTCCTAAAGTTAACGCCATCCTCGCTAAACGCGTAACCAATCCTTGAGATAAAATCCTTCCCTACAGCCCTGTAGAGTAAGTGTACCTTACCACCTAGCCTTATTGCTGCAGGATTGAAAGTTGCTACAGATTCCCAATGGTTTTCTTCAGCAGGATATATCACAGGCACTGTTATCTTGGAAAGCCTTGGAGCTGCTTCTTCGATTACTCTCCGCCTTTGAAAGACTTTTCTCTTAAATATTCTACTCCAGAATAACTTGTTAGACAATTTCCCCCAGTAGAGAACTTTCTTTATGGCGAGGCTTTTCCTGACCACAGTCCCCCCTCCAGCAGTCCCCCCTTCCAGTATGTAGTATTGTTGTTACGTTGTTAGTTTTAAGCTTTATGGAGATATTTAAATAAAGGCTTAGATGTCAGAATAAGACATTTAACATTACAAAAATATTTTTATAGCAAGTATTTATACTACTTGTCATTTTAAGACAGGGCCTTGCAGAGGCATATAAGGGCCTATCTTAAAAATTCGGTCATACCACTTCCGTTTAAGAAGCCCCTAACCTCGCCGTAGACACCGTCGTAACCTGGCCTAATCTTAACCCGATCTTCCCTAATCATTCTTATTGCATAAGCCAGCTTCTCATCGTATCTTTCAATCTCATTTATAGGGGTTTCAAGAAGTATACAATATTCGTTTCCAAATACCTTTATTAAAGCATAATATATATTCCAAGCCTTTTTAGAATCAGGCTTAATAGAGTATACATAACCTATTATTTCTGAAAGCGGTATTAAATGAACGTAGTCAGAAGCATCCCTGGGTTTTACCCCCCTGGGACGATCGGCAAGCTCCTCAATATGAGTCTCCACCCCGGGGGTAAGCTTCCTACCGCAAACTGGGCATATGCCTTTTAACTCGAAATACTTATCGGGCTCAGCGTAGAACGAGCAGCCCCTGTGACCGGGGTAATGATACTTCCCATACTCCGGGTGTGTTTCAATCGTGAGTATTATCCTAGACCTACTCTTTCTACGAATCGCATTCAATATGCTCTTATAGCTTAGTTCTTCTAAAAGCATTAGGTTAGCTTCTCTTCCGAGCCTCCAAGGATAATAGGAGTGTGAATCGCTATTTGAAACCAGCGTATAACAATCGTTTCTTGAAACTCTCCAGTTCATCAAAGGGTCTGAGGATAGACCAGTTTCGAGGGCGTTTATCTTATCAGCCTTATCCTTGTAGCATTCCTTGACGCTGGTGTACCCGTGGGTGCCGAAAATACTGAAGTGCGGCGTCCACACATGTGCTGGAAAAACCTCTATGTCATCCGAGGCGCTTTTCAATATCTCGACAAGCTCTGGAGAAGTGCATTCGAGCAGGGGCCTACCGTCGCTGCTAAGGTCCCCGATATGTTTTAACGCGTCACAGACTTGTTCAACAGTGTCGAAATCCGGGAAAAGCATTACGTGATGTATTCTCTTAACGGTGTTCTCATCCCGGTAGACTGTATTAACCTCCCCTTGAATCAGGAAGAGTGTAGCCTGGTTCGGATTCTTCTCACTCTTCAGCCTGTAAAGGCCAGGGTGGGATTCGACAAGCTTCTTCTTAAGCTCCCTAAGCCACTTAGGATGCGTACAGTCCCCGGTTCCAACAATATTCAGACCCTTCAGCTTAGCGCAGAATGCAATATTCTCGAGAGTCATATCGGCACTAGTGGCTCTGCTATACTTAGAGTGGACATGCATGTCAACATAGTAACGGGGTTTGTTTTCGATGCTCCTCAAAAGCTGTTCAATCCTTGTCGAGGTCAAGAGAAGTTCCGATGATTTAGAGGGATTATTCATGCTCGGATTCAAACATGGTATCCTAGATTTAATAAGGTTTACCAGCAAAGTGTAATTTCTGGAAGCATGTCTTTTATAATGGAGTTTAAATCTTCTAGCGAAAACTTCCTGTAAGGATGCACTAGAAGGTTTCTAGTTAAGACTATTTTCTTGGCTATGAGTGAAAAGTTCTCGTCGATTAATACTCCTTTAATTTCCATTATTTCACATTATAAAATGCCTTGTCGATTCATAAGCTTTTCCCAGTAACATCTAAAAGATATAATGCTGACACTCTTAGAAATTGTTCCTCTTACATCGGTTTTCGCGTGTAATAAATGTGGTTACATTACTTCAATGGGACAATCTGTTTGTACACGATGTATTGCTATTTACAATGGTTAGGATGCTTGAGTAACTAGATTGTTCATGCTTTAATAGCATTTTGATCTTTTCTTCAGCGTAGCCCATGACGACTAGACCTATCATCATCCCGAAGAATAAGCCCAGTATGGATAAGGCTAGGCACCACGCTCTAATATGCTTTGGAAGCTCCTTTCGCCTTAGAGGGTCTACAACCTTAACCTTCGCCAGCCACGCGAGAGAAATACAGGTGATAGCTAAAACTATTAGGAAACCTAACTGAACCATGATTTGACTAATCGCAATACTGACTACGAATTCGTCGAAATTCGCTAAAATCATACCGTGGTAATAAAAGCTTATTGAAAAGAGAAAAAGGATTACGCAAATCGCTAGGAAACCGATGAAACACTGCATCCCATGGTATGCCCAACGAGTCGCATCCTCAAACAAAGCATCTCTACGATGCATTCTAATCCTCATCCTAATATGACAAGTAACATGCTTATATTTTCGGAGTAACCTCTACTGTTAATAAGCCATTACTACTACTTAGAGGCTAATCAATGCTTTATAACGAATCCTCTTAGATTTAAAACTGTTATTTTAGTACATTTGGTGAATATTCTGAAACCAAGGAAATATTAACAATATCCAGAGAATTATGGAAATAATCAATACCATAACCCCTATTAGATTTATAGGTTTTTTCTTAAGCATGATTAACGAAGAACTCAGCCCCATCATGCCAGCTATAAAACCGAAGTAGATATAGACTAGAAAAACTTTTAGAGAAAAATATGGAATGCTCGATATCATTAAACCGGCAATCATGAAAGACGTGAACATAACAATAAAGCTTAACCATGTTCTCCTATATAAGAAACCATCTAAGATCGCGAGAATTGGAATACCTACAAGTAGTAGGATCAGGTAAGCTTGAAATATTCTTGCAACAAATTCTTCAGGAAGCATTGGTAGTAAAAGTGTAAGTAGCGAAAAAATAAAAATAGTAAAATGACCTATTGTTTCATCTTTGTGGATTGAGAACCTTGAGTAACACATAGATAGCATAGTATTTAATGTCGTTCTAACTCGTTTAACAAAAACTATTGAAATCAAAAGAAGTATTACTATTACGAATGGGATGCTTTTCCATAGGATATCTATTATACTAGCAGGTTTCTCTTTAACGTTAAAAACAATTGGTTCAGATGCTGCTGGCTTATCTGGCATTATAAGCATTAGCCCCACCTTACAAATACCAGCTTCTTTGAAGCTTAGCCTTACTATAATATGTATTTCTTCAAATGGTTTGAGCGTTTTTTCCTCGCCCCACTCAGGATTCATTTCAATGACTCTAAAAGAAGACTGGTCGGAGTAAACAGTAATCTTCATAGTTACCGACTTATTACCCAAATTTCTTACAATACCAATGAGAACAGTCTCCTGATCAACCGTTAAATCTGTGCTCTCCGCCTCAAGTTCTACTGAAATCCCGAATTCTTCAGGACGAGGAAAAGAATAATTCTTCGGACTAACTTTATTTTCAACATAAATTAAGATGAGAAAAAGAAAGAAGACCGTCAAGAGTTTGGTTGAGAATTTCATTTTTCAAACCTTAGTTCCAACACTAGTATATTAACCTCATTATAGGAACATATCCATCATTATAAACATTTTGCCATTTTCTTTCAACAATCGGAAGGTAACCGTATACTATTTCTCCAACAAACCATAGTCCTCGAAAATCATTAACCACGAAGCTTTCAGCCCCATCCCAGCTATCTATTATATGCGTTAATACAGCAAAGTATTCGTGATGTACTCCACATATACTCCACTTTCCAAAATAGTCCCAATCAGATCCTCCATCAAAAATTCTAATGTGATATCTTGTTGTAAAGAAACCATCATATTCTAACTGATAATCCTGTGTTTTCCATACCCAGTCACTATTATCAGCATGATTCTTATCAAGGTTTGCATAAAGATTTGAACCCCATGCATTCCTCCACTTATGAGGTATCCAGTTTTTCATATCATATTGAATATCATATTGAACATCCCAAGCACTACCTCGCTCCCAGAAAACTAAGTTGACTGGATCAGTTGCATAGTCCCAAGAGTTGTATGGTTGTGAGAATAATGCAGGACTATACTGTATAGTGGTATGAGAGTTATTAACCCTACTAAGCTTTACAATCGGGACTTCTATGTTATAAATCAACTGATCCGGCAAGTTTTCCAAAAATTCTTCCCATTCTTTGATTTTAGCTTTAATCATCCTCCTTCCAGATTCACCGTAAGTACTTTCAATAAAGTTGAAGTAATCTTTAGAGTTTTCAATAAGATCACTCAGTCTTGGTTTTCCCATCTCAACAACCTGAGCATAAGTTTCGATTATGTAAGGACCTTCTTCTCTATATTCCACAAGTTTAGAGTCAATTATTTTTACAGGAAACTCGTGAGAAGATCTCTTATAAGGTGGTTGTTCCGGTTTATTTGTAACAGTCAAAATTTCTCCTTGAGCAGCTCCGATAATAATTGATGCAACAAATATAATCGTATAGACAACAATTACAATTGTCACTGTTGCTAAATTTTCCAGATCCTTCACATACTACCACCTCCATTAAGCAGTATTCACGACACTATATATATTGCGTTTAGAACGTTTCAGAAACAATTTGCAATTATTCTGAAAGATATGTTTAAATATAGTCGGTCTAAATGCTAAATTTAATCCGGCTTTAATCGAGTTCTTTTTCATCTTGCTTCAGCCTTCATCCGTTTAACACATTAAGACTATCAGTATTAAATTTTCCCCGTACTTTTTGGTAGCTCTTTTTTAAAAAGTGTCCGCCGATTAAAGATGCTCCAAGAACGATAAGGATTATCGACAGATACACAAGGTCTCTCTCAAAACCCCAGAAGGTTAAAACTATTTCCCCCTCCACCATCAATTCCCCTTTATTCTTCACGGCAATATAGTATTCTCCTCTGGCAGGTATTTCGAAATTAACTACTCCCTCTCTCAATCCTTTAAACTCTTTTAGTGGAATCGCATCCCCTGACTTCATGAACACATCATAATTGGGTCTGTCGAAAATCAGGAGATCGATTTCCCCACCGCTTAAATAAACAGCTATTCTAACGTTTCGGGGAGGCCACATTGAAGGCATGAATAATAGGAACGTAGAGTTGCCTGGAAGACCAAACTGCTGGTTAAAGATTTGAGTAGAAAGACCACGTAAAACTGTTAGAAGAGAAATTCCTAAGCTGACCATTATCGTCACCGTCCCGACATAACGGAGTGTTGATGACCTAATCAAGCTGCAACACCTCTTTCATGAAGAAGAATGCAAAAGAAAGGAGAGCGAGAGGTAGAAGGAGATGCAAAAACAGTATCCCCAATGTATATACCGTTATCTCCCCGAGAAGAATAAGCTTTAATAGGATGTATGCAGGATTTATGTTCGGAGGATTTGCAGTACTTATCATTAAAGAAACGTTTTGGAGGAGGATGTTTTCTAAAAAGTAGATTGCTATCGCCACTATCACGGCTCCAAACCTGCTTTTAAGAATAATGCTCATAAGAATAGTGACTGAAGCAATGAGAAGGAGGGACATCGCATCTACAAGAACCATTGACATGATTGGGATAAGAGGTATTGACGCAGTTATGATCCATGTGGAAAACAATATAGAAATAAAATCTACCAAAAGTATTACTAAGAAATTGATTATAAACTTTATAGTGAAGATTGTTTCCTTCCTTACTGGAAGAGTCAACTCGCCCATTAAAACATCCTGCTCAATATCCCTGCCGAAGGAGTTTGCAAACGTTAAGATTGTTATTAAGCATAGAAACAACGGTTTAAAATTCCCAATGCTTGATAAGGCTATTTCGAAAGCGGATTCTTGAACTTCCATTGGAGCTGCGGCACCGGGACTTCCTAGAATAAGTAGCATAAGTGTTAACCCAACGTAGGGAGCAGACCAGACCTTCTCAAGCTCGAATCTAATGCTTTCTACCAGTGAAATATTTTTAATAGAATTAACTACCATGTTTCTTCGCCTCCAAAGCCTTTACAAACACGTTCTCCAAGCTTCTCCCAAGCTGACGGAATCCCAGTATCTCATTGCCTGTTTTAAGGACTAGATTTAGTAGTTCCTGTTGAAAAACAGTAATATCACCCTTAATGTACACAGTGTCCTTATTCAGCCTGACTTTTAAACCTTTTAAACCACTTAAGGCTTTTGCAAGCTCGCTAGGCTTGGAAACCTTTATCGCGTATATTTTTGAAGCATACTTGTCTAGAAGGTCATCTACGAAACCCTGCTCAATAACCTTTCCCTCATTCATCAAACAAACCCATGAGCACACTTTCTGTAGTTCTGGCAGAACGTGGCTAGATATTAGAAAATTGATATTCTCATCCCTCTGCATTGTTTTAATGAGCTTCAAGAGTTCGATACGGCCCTTGGGATCTAAGTTAGCAGTAGGCTCGTCGAGGACTACAAGCTCGGGCCTTCCAACTATAGCTTTAGCGAGACCCAAGCGAACCTTCATGCCAGCAGAGTATCCAGAAACCTTTCTATCAGCATGATCAAGTAGACCAACTTTACGAAGCGCTTCAGTAGCCTCCTCTTCTGGAAGACCCATCACCCTAACCACATGAAGCATGTAGCGCATACCATTAACGTTCGGAGGGAAAACAGGTCTCTCAAGTAATACTCCTACTTTCTTCATCAACTTGTATCTCTGAGACCAAGGTTCCAAACCCATGACTTCCACTCTTCCCGAGTCCGGTTTAATCAACCCCATAAGCACATGAATCAACGTTGTCTTACCAGCACCGTTAGGACCTATTAGACCATTTATGCCACTAGGGACTTTCATGTTCAAGCCGTCTAGTGCCTTAACTTTATTGAACGATTTGAATAATTCTTCTACAACTATCATCTAGGCTTCCTACCCCTCTTCTTTCTGATGAAAACGAAGTAAAAGATTACAGCTAGGATGATTGCAACTAATATTATGTAGGGAAGTAACCTAAGGAAAACAGCGAACAGGTTCTGTGGACCTAGGTCAACATTGGTATAAACAAGTCTAAATTCTTCTGAAAAAGAAAACATAATTATGTTAAAAGCAGAGAGAAAGGCATCTTGATCAATTGTTCCTCTGACCATTATGAATGTATCGGCATCATAATAGTTCACTCTTGGAATGAAGTGTTTTATAGACTGGCTGTTTAACGGATTAAGCAGTGTAGTATTAGACGAGATAACTAATTCCACTTCTTCCCCACCTATGTATAAGGAGTATACATCTTGTACACCCTGAACTGTATCTTCACTTAAGGATTCTTTAACTCTAGCAAATACTGCCGAGTCCCCCTGTCCGACATATTGAATTCTATCTCCTAAACTACAGGGCTGAATCCATATTATCGTTTGGCCAAGTGGGGTTCCATCGAGCATCGTAACCTGCCTCGTTGTCAAGTTGACAAGCAGCTCCCTGGTTTGGTAATAGGAACCTATTTTTAAAGACACTTTAAAGAGGCCAAGAGAATTATTCACTTCCTCTATAAGTATAGTCAAGCGGGCGGTGACTTTTTCCTTAAAGAATAGAATACTTGAATTTATACTTGCTTCAGTCATGTCTAATAATTCTTTATGGATCTTCGATATGTTATAGAAAACAATACGTGAAATACTTCCTTCATACTCGAACTGTGTCTCATGCCTTGCCCAAAAAGGCGGGCCACAAAAAACCGGCCTAAAAACCACGCTAAAAAGCAAGATTGGAAAAATGGAGCATGCGAAAAGAGATTTTTTAAATATTGAATACAATTATACCACTCTATGGAAAGACATATGCAGTACCGCTGTCCAATATAAAGGTGTGAACCAAGCTTTTAAACTGTGCTTTTGTTTGTGTTTGAGAACTATAGAAAACTCCTGAAAATTGATAACCACAACCCCATATATTAGGATTAGTAATATTTTTAACGGTCATTACTACTGTAGTGGGATTTATATGCCGATACATAGCAATGGCCATCCATGTTGTTGTCAACACCCCACCGCAACCCCTATATCCACTGTGATCGGTAATATCAAAGTAGTAGCCTGTCGAACCGTATCTCCCTCTTGCAGTAGATTTTACAAATGCGGTAGCCAGTGGCCATCCATATGTAGTCTCCTTAACCGCGTCTCCACTAAGTGGAGTCCACGTGCCAGGTGGGCCAGAACCAATCGTTAAGAGCATTAATCCGCTTGCAGCAAGTAGAAAGACTATTGCGACAATACCAGATATCGTTAAACCGGTGTTCTTTAAACCTCTCACGTGTCCACCACCTCCGGAGTCCAGCTCTTCATGATGCTATATATATTGCGTTTTAAAACATTTCAGAAATAATTTGCAACCATTCAGATAATGATTCTGAAAGATATTCTTAAATACAGCCCGTCTAAATACCGAATTTAGCCAGGCTTTAGTCGATACCCAAGCGGATTTTCATACCTGCAGAATATCCGGAGATCTTCCCCTCAGAATGATTAGAAAGGTTAACTTTGCGGAGTGCTTCAACAGCCTTGGATCCATGGTTGCATAGATACGGATTAATGAGGAAGACAGGCTTTCTACTTGAGAGACCTGTTTTTCCCATGAATACTTATACCTTTAGGAATTCTTGTAAAGCCGCCAAGCGCCTTAACCTTATTGAATGACTTGAATAATTCTTCTACAACTACCATCAAGACTTCTCGCCCCTCTTCTTTCTGATGAAAACGAAGTAAAAGATTACAGCTAGGATGATTGCAACTAATATTATGTAGGGAAGTAACCTAAGGAAAACAGCGAACAGGTTCTGTGGACCTAAGTCGATGCTGTTAGAGATCAGCCTGAATCTTTCTTCCATAGGAAACAAAGATACTATGCCAAAGGCGGAAAGTAAAGCATCCTCATCAAGATTTCCCTCAATCAATATAAATGTATCGGCATCATATCGGTTGAACCTTGGATGGAAATGTTCAATCGATTGTGCCTCTAGTGGAGTAAGCATCATGCCAGAGGAAAAACTAACTTGATGGGAGCCCCCCACGTCTAAGAATAGGGTAAGCACGTCCTGTAAGCCTTGAATCGTATTCCAAGAATTCAGTTCATGTATTTTTGCAAATACCGTTGAATTCCCCTCTCCTACGAGAGGAATTCTATCTCCTACTTTGCAGGGTGGGATCCAGAGCGTTGTCCAACCCAGCGGAGTTCCATTAATCATCATAACCTTTCTTGTTGATAATTCTACTAGCAAATCATTTGTAGAGGAATACGAATCAATTTTTAAAGTCACTTTCAAGAGACAATGCGAACTATTCGCATCCTCAACGCGTATTATCAGATAAACATCTTTATTTTCTTTCAAGAATAAAAACACTATGCCTGAGTCCTTATCTAATACTTCTTTCGATACATTGAGCAATGATTTTGGAATCATCAATTTATCGTAGAAAACGAATTCTGATGCCTTTCCCATATATTCAAGTTGGACTCCGGGTCTGATCCAGATAGGGATTGGTTCACAAGTAGCTAGTATGAAAAATCTATTATTCACTGAAATTGAAATCAAAAATATAGTTAGACTAAGTACTAAAATTAATCCGGCTTTAGCCGAGTTCTTTGATTTAAAAATGTTCATTTCAACCGAACATCATTAACGGACAGCATTTTATACTTTTGGGCCCAGGCTAGTAGGTTCACCCTCTCCAATCCGCTTTTCAACAAGCCTGAAGAGGGCGCTTTTACTCCGCAACACTCTTGGAAGGTGCTTCAACCTCCCTACGGGTTTCAAGCCCAATCCCCATAGTTGAGGCGGCTTGTCCCCTCCGAAGAGTGTTGAGGCCTACCGAGTATTCCTCGGCAGGAGCCTGGTCTACCCGTATAAAGCTGGAGTCGAGAAAGTAAATAAGGGTTGCGCCTCAGCCTTTCTCTCCTTTAATTCCCTGGGCTTTCTCTCTTGAAAATGCTTTAACAGAAAGGTAGAGTAATATTGCGAATGCTATGAGCAGGCTTACGGATATTGTTCGAGAAGCCTCTACGCTAATTCCTAAACGTGGAAGCGAGAGCTGTATCATCGGGGTTGCGAAGATTACTACTGCTGAGAGCACGAATAGTACTTCTCTGAAGGATGGCCTAGTTAGTTTACCACCTTTTGCCGAAAGCATGTAGGCAACTATTCCTATGGATGCTAGGAGGACTGAGGCTAAAACGGGCACTGTAGAGGCCCAGCCTCTGGTGAGCATCTGGACCCCCATGACTATGGATATTATGAAGCTGGATGTGAAGCATCTGACTCCTACGCTCCTAAGCCTCTTATTAACCTCCATCTCTTTAAGGATAATGGGTATCCCCGACCCAGCTAATATGAGCATGGAGCTTAACAAGTTGATCCCCGTCCTCAGGAACCCTGAGACCTCCATTACTGAGAAAAGAAGGAAGGAAACCAGTATCGCAATACCTATGAGGACTAGGAGGTTCCCGATTGAATATACTGCTTCTCTTTTCTGCAAGCCAGATGCCTACTGCAAGTTTCTTTTTTAAATGTTTTCCCTAACGACCTTGGCTCCGAACATGAGGTACGCTGTATGGCCGACCATGATGGATTCCGGCCTAACCCTGCCCTCGAAAGGTCTTATCCTCCTGAGCATTATCTCAACCGTTTCCAAGTGAGCCACATCCGTCTCCAGCATCGCACGGTAAACCTTTTCAAGCTGGTTCATAGTCGGCACGATTATGCATATTCTTGCAGAGGGCTTTAGGAATCCGACTATTCTGCTCAGCGCATCCCACGGATCTGGAATATCCATTATAGCAGCGTCGAAAAAACCTTCTAGAAAAATACTCTTAATATCGCCTTGCATCAGCTCAACGTATTCCGTCAACCCGGCTTTCTCAAGATTCTTACGCGCAATTCTTATGGATTCCTCGTTCACATCGCATGAGAAAACCCTGCCATTAGGCTTAACGATGCTCGCAACCACCATGGTGGCAGCACCACTACCAGTGCCGGCTTCAAGAACCCTGGAACCAGGGGAGATCCCCAGATTCAGAATCATGTAGCCGATGTCCTTAGGATACATTACTTGAGTCCTCCTTGCAAGCTTTGGAATATATTCTATCAGGAGGGGTTTTAACGCGAGCATTTCCTCCCCTATGTGTGTCCTCACAGCTATTCCAGGCGGCTTACCGACGATATCCTTGCTAACCAGGTAGCCCTTGTGAGTATGGATTCTATCACCCTGTATTTTCACTATGCGTTTCTTGCCTTTCGAGGAAACGAGTAGAACATCATCGCCTTCTTTAAACACGCTGTTAAGATCCTGCTTCAAACCCGTTTAACAAGGATATTGAATTCCTTATATCTTCTTCCCTTGCTCCGAAGCTTATCCTGACATGATTCTCCCCGGAGGGGCCGAAGCCCTGGCCTGGAGCGAGAACAACCCCGGTTTTCTTAGCCAGTTCAAGACAGAAGTCGAATGATTTGAAGGGTATGGATGGGAACACGTAGAGAGAGCCCTGTGGCACGTATATTTTTATCAAGTCGCTTCTCTTAAAGCCGTTCATGAAAATCTTTAACCGTTTCTCAATGCTCATCCTCACATAGCTAGATATCTCGTTGATGAACGGCAGCGTCTTCAAAACCACGTGTTGACCTACGACGTTAGAGGTTAGGGAGGTCGCATACCTGACTGTTGAAGCTCTGCTGATAGTGTTCCGCTCAGAAGCTAAGAAGCCTACTCTCAGCCCCGTCACACCCATGTTTTTAGAGAAGCTTCCGACTATCATCGTGTTTTCAAGCTTGGTGTCGAATCCCCCGGGGCTTGCAGGCTTATTGTTGTTGAAGAATATTTCGAAATAGGTCTCGTCGGAGATTATTATTGAATCCGTTTCACGAGCGTGCTCAACAAGCTTCTCCATGTCTTTTGCAGAAACCACTTTCCCAGTGGGGTTGTTAGGCGAGCATACTAGCACGATGCTTCGCTCCTCAGGAACCTGCTCGCTGACATCTCTGTCCTGGCTGTAGTAACTGATTCTAACGTTGTCGAAGAGATTCGCAGCAAGAAAGTGTTGTGGATACGTGGGGTCGGGTAGGATAATCCTGTCTCCAACATCCAGGACGGTCAGTAGGGCTATGAGGAATGCTTCGGAAGCTCCAGCAGTAACCAGAATGTTTTCGAAGCTAACCTCCATCCCACGGCTGTTCCTCAAGTATTCGGCGATGCTGCTCCTAAGCTCGTTCAAGCCCTCTACCGGAGGGTAGGTTACGCTTGTCTCGCCACAGGTTTTCCTTAAAGTTTCCTCGACGAGCGGGTGGGGATCTATGAAGATATCGCCGACGCTGAGGTTCATCACAGCCCTTCCAGAAGCCCTAGCCTCCTTCAGTATCCTCCTGTGAGGTGGTTCGACAAGCCTGTTGATTCTGGAAGCGTGTTTCAACCCAGGGGCTACGTGAACAACTCTTTTTTAAACATTAACTTGCTTATCGATTAGAGTATTCAGAAGGGTAATTCTTCATCGGGAAGAGGGTGCGAAATGTATTTCGCAATGCTTTCCGGGGATTATGCTTCGAAAATCCTCTCGTAGTCTAGCAGCTTCCTTACGTGGGAGATGCTTATCTTCTAGGAGCTTCCCAACCAGTCTGGATGCTTCCTTATTCTTATCCCTGTTCCCTGGGACTACGTAGGCGTATCTTACACATTTCTCCTTTACTTTCCTAAGGCTTCCGTAGACTATTTCGCCACTGTCTGTAATGCCAACCCATAGTTTCAACTCCACGTTTCTTATGAAGTTCTTCTCACCGTGCACCATGAAAGCGCCCTTCGGAAGGTACTGGCCTGGAGGAGCCTGCTTGCTAAGCTGACTCCCCCTGACCCAGTAGACGTCGAGATAGGCATACTTGCTCTCCCAAGCCTTAGTAGTGTAGCACGCAGCCATTAACGCAGCCTCTTCCAACTCTTCTTGTGAAGGGTTTTCAACGTTGTATATGGTGACGAAGGGTGCTCCGACGAAGTCGGCATGCAGTACAATACTGTTCCGGTTAACATACTTTTTGACGAGAAGCTCGTTGGTTCCAGCGTCTTTTCCAGCCAGTATCAAGCTTCCGTTCGCAGAAATATTCCAACGGAATTTCTCATACCATTTCTTCTCCTCAGTCTTTTTCTTAGGCAGGATCCTGCTTGGAGCAATCTTCTCCTTGAGCGCAAGTATTTTAGCGTCTATCTCTGAAAGGTGTTTCTCTATCTTCTTGGCTTCTTCAAACATTTTTGAAGCATTGAACGCTGCTGAAGAATCCATTTCTAAAGCGTACTCGACTTCGTTGAATATAACTCTGACAATCCTCTTCCCATAATTCTTTCCAACAATCTTAACTTCCTCAGGAGGCTCCTTCCCGCTCTTAACACTGTCCAAGACCGTTTGGAAGAGGAGGAGATTATCCATTAGCATTCTAGCCTTTAGCTTCAGCATGTTTGCTTCCGAAACCATGCTCTCCCTAGCCCTAAGCAGTTTCTCCAATTCTCTCGAAGCCTTTTCAACACCTTTCCTCGCTTCAAAACCCGTTGAAGCATAGTACTCATCCACGGCTTCCGACAGTGTTTCGAAATCCCTCTGCTCAAACTCCTTCATCGAAGCCAAGAATATTCCTGAAGCATCCACCGGGGAGCCGTTAGAGTAGTAGAGCCTCGGCCTAGGGTTCTCCTCAGCCTCTTTAACCAGAATTCTCGCAGCCTCGATTATAACCGGCACCTTATCCTCAACTTTAGAACCAGGGTCTATCCCAGCCCTATTGCATATCTCGCTCATAATCTTAGAGCCGAAGCCTAGTTTGCCAGCTATGAAGCGATCAACCCTCTCCGATGCAAACTCCTCGAAAACCTCAGCACTAGGCACGTCCCGGGGGTCGATTATGTTTGAAGGAGGGAAAACGTATTTCTCACCTTCTTTCAGAGACCTTGCCCCAGTCTCCATTTTATGCGAGGTGAAGAGAATAGTCCAGTCTCCGGAGACAAGCACTATAACGCCCCTTCTCAACCCTTCTATTACGAGCCTAGCGTTGAAGCCGCTTCTCGAAAGGCTTATCACGATTATCCTGTCGAAATCGTGCTGAGCAACATTTTCAACCCTGAGGCCCCGGATAAGTTTCCTTAGCCTTGCCAAAGGGGGGCTCGGCCTGCTTGCAACAGGGTAATCGTACTTCGTCAGGAAAACTGCTTCACCGGGTATGGCTACGAGTCTTTTAACAACCCCCTCCGCCCTGAACTTCAAAAGGTAATAGCCGTAGTACGTGTTCTCGTAGACGTTGTCAACCCAGGCGCCACGCAACTGGCTGGAAAGCTCTCTAGCTAGTATGAGGTAGTCGATGCTGGAAAGACTTATTTTTCGATTACTCAACCCTATGACGGGTAGGCAGCATGGGATTTAAACCTGAAACCGTAATGTACTGGACGAGGGTCGGAATCGGAGTCTTAATGGGCATTGTCCACGCCCTGTTCTGGAGGCCCCCCTGGTCGATCCTATCATCTTTCTCCCTGATGTTGGCAATATACCTCGTAACATACCAATTGTTTAAGAAGCTCTACGGCGAAGCTTTAAGCAACAAGGATGCTGTATGGAGGGAGGGGGTTGGAAGCTTCTTCCTATCCTGGTTGTTCACCTGGTTCCTCTTTTACAACACTCTTTTTCCCAGCGGGTAGCTTCCTTAAGAAATCCATCCAAGCCGTGAAATAACCCTCCTCCTCCATGCTCAGGTAATGAGTTCCCATCGACTCCTTCATGCTCTTTAAATGGATCCCGGGGTCTCTGGAATCGATTACACTGCCTTCAACAGGCTTCCGTAAAGCGTAGACTATTCCTCTCAACCCCTTTAAGTAGCCAGCCTCATACTCGTTACTAGGCTTAAAGCCCTCAATACGCTTCTCAGCCTCATCCAGATCCCTGCGAACAATCATCGTCAGAATCCTGTTCAAATGATCCTTGCTCTTTCCCAAGCCCTACGGATTCCAATCAATAAGCGTATAATAAGGTTTATCGGAAGAGTTAAGGGTTTGGAAAGTTTTAAAAAATGTTGTTTAGCCTGGTAGAGCGTTCAAGCTTTGAAGTACCTGGTCGTAGTCGGAGACGGGATGGCTGATTATCCTGTGAGCGAAGCAGATGGGAAGACTCCTCTTCAACTCGCCTACAAGCCGAACATGGATTTTATTTCCAAGAAGAGCAGGATGGGGCTGCTTAAAACCCTGCGTCCAGACCTTCCGAAGGGAAGCGATGTCGCAAATCTCATCATCTTAGGATACGACCCATACACGTGTTACACTGGCAGGGGGCCGATAGAGGCTGCTGCGAGAAAGATAAGAGTTACAGATGATGAGATTGTTTTCAGATGCAACCTGATAACTGTCGAGGAGGGGAGGATAATAGATTATTCAGGGGGGCATATTACTACTGAGGAGGCTAAGCTTCTCGTATCCGAATTGAACGATAGGCTTGGAGAATTCGGAAGATTCTACAGCGGAGTGAGTTACAGAAATATCTTCGTCGCTAAGATTGGGGAGAAGCTTACGTCGACACCCCCACATGAAATAATGGGGGAATCCTATGAGAAATACTTGCTGAAGCCCGATAACGAAGAGTCAAGGAGGCTTAACGACATGATGCTCAAATCAATAAGCATACTTTCCGAGAACCCTGTCAACATCAGTAGAGTGGGCTCGGGCAAGAAGCCTGCGAACATGGTTTGGATCTGGGGGCAGGGGAAGACTCCGAGGCTCCAACCCTTCTCGGAGAAACACGGGTTGAGGGGCACGGTGGTATGTGCAGTAGACTTGATAAAAGGCATAGGGGAGCTTGCGGGCATGAATGTGCCGCATGTACCTGGCGCAACAGGGTATTACGATACTAGTTATGAGAATAAGGCTCTTTACGCTTTGAAGGCGCTGGAATATTCTGACTTCGTCTATCTCCATGTTGAGGCTCCCGACGAAGCTGGTCACGAAGGGGTTTTAGAAACAAAAGTCAGGGTTATTGAGGAGATGGATAGGAGGCTCTTCGGCAAAATACTTGACAACATTGACATCGATAAGGTTTCTATAAGCATTCTTCCAGACCATCCGACGCCGCTGGCAGTGAGGAAGCACACCACCGACCCCGTGCCCTTCTCTGTGATGAAGCCCGGTTTGAACGGTGAAGAGAAGACTTTCGACGAGTATTCTGGGCGGAAAGGATCACTAGGGCTTGTCGACGGAATAGATTTCATCAAGCTGCTTAAAGAGGTCTAGGCGATGAAATACTCTAAGAGGAAAGGATATCTGGCTGAGCGAAAAGTGAGGAGGATCCTACACGAGCATGGTTGGACGACGGTAAGGTCTGGGGGAAGCCTTGGGTCGGCGGACCTCGTGTGCTTGTGGAGAGGAAGATGTTTACTGATTCAGGTTAAATCCACTAGTAAGAATGCTCTCTACACTAATCGTATTCCTATGGAAATTCAGGGTTTTCCGCTTTACGTCGTAGTGGATTTCGGATATGGAAACATCAGGATTTTTAAACCAGGAGAGAAAGCGATGGAGAATGGGGGAATTCCTTTAAGCAAATTTTTGAAAAGCATTCAAAACAGCCGTTAACCAGCATAAAAGCGGATGCGAAATCCTTATAGAGTCTTTCCGTAGAAGAGAGAAGAGGGCGATGAGACATCGAAACAAGCATTGTTGCGATAAGGCGTTTGAGCAATATGGGGTCTCAGATAATTCTGAAGAAAGAGAATTGACCGGGATGAAATGACGACCTTAGAGAAGATTGTTCAGAAGCTTCCGTTTGAAAAAATCATTGGTCAAACAGTAATGGGTTATGTCAGGGACGGTAGGAGCATCGAAGATTTTAAAAAGATCGCATTAGAGAATGCTTTAGGCGGGTTAATAATAGGGAGAGAAGTACTTTCAAGTACTCGTAATATCGGGAGAGAGCTCAGGGAGCTGGCGGAGCTTTACAAGAAGACGTATGGTTTCTCGATTATTCTCGCAACAGAACAGGATGGCGGTAGGCTGGAGAAGCTTCCACAGCCTTCTACGGAGCTCCCGAGCCTGATGGGTATAAGTGCCACGGGAGACACGAAGTCAGCCTACATAGCGGGGTACATAACTGCTCTAGAGCTTAGAACACTCAGCATCAACGTAAACTTGGCACCAGTGGCCAATCTCTACCCTTACGAAACTACGCGGAGCTTCGGAGAGAACGTTTTCGGCGAAGACCCGGATGAAGTATCTGATTACGTCGCAAGCTACGTTAGAGGGTTAAGAAACGGGGGCTTAATGTCTTTCGTCAAGTATTTCCCGAGGAGGTTTTTCGACCAACGTGACAAGAACCTGGAGAGCCTCAGCGAGCTCTACAAAAGAGATTTCAAGCCTTTCCAAACAGCTTTCAAAATGGGCGTGGAGGGGGTTGTAATAGGGCATACTCCGCTCCCGGCTGTCGACAGTGCTAACACTCCGTCATCGCTCTCGCCAAAGGTTATTGAGAAAGTGGTTAAGAGGGGGCTTGGGTTTAAGAACATTCTTGTAACAGACTGCTTGAACAGCAAGGATAATTCAGTCCACACGGACCCTGAGAAGGCTGCTGTAACAGCGTTGAAGGCTGGAAACCATATTGTAGTGCCGTCCACGGATGAGGAGGATGTTAAGAACGCGTTGGAGAGAATCCTTGAGGAAGCTGGGAAAGACAAGGAGTTCTACAATAAGGCGAGGAGCAGCGCCCTGGAGGTTCTCAGCTTCAAGCTGAGAAAACTAGACAAGTTTAAGAAGACTCCTGAGAAGACTCGGGGAAGCCTCATAAACAGGAGCAGGGCCTGGAGGATCTTCGTCAAGAGCATAGTCGTGGTGAAGGGGGCTGACGAACTCCCCTTAAGATTCTTCGGAAAACCCCTAATTGTCCTCGCCAACAGGCTCAATAACCTTTTCGAAGACGATGAGAAGACGATGCTCCTACAGACCTTAGGAGAGGAATTTAAAGACTTCGAACTCTTAGAAAACGTTGACGAAATGCCTGGAAGGAGGCTGAACGAGCTATACAGGAATACTCCGAGCAACACCCCGCTAATGGTGTTAACCTACAACATGCAAGACGGTAAGGAGGCTTCCGTTTTAAAGAAACTAGTCGAGTTCTTCAAGGAGAACATTGTAATATCGCTAGGATCCCCCGAGGACCTTGAGCTCTTCAGCAGTGCGAAAATATGCGTGGCAGCCTTCACACCCAGCGTTACCGCGGTCAAAGCAGTCCTCAAGGTTTTAAAAAGCAAGACACCACCCTCCGGGAGAATACCTATTAAAATAAGCCTATGCTCCTAGCTTTCAGAGAGGTTAATATACTTCCAGCTATCCAGCTAGGCTGTTGAAGTGGTGGAGAGTACCGTTTAAAGCAGTAGAAGGGGAACCATGCTCCAATACTTTCAGGCTTGTGAACAGTCTTTCTGAAGCCGGTTTTAACGTTGGAAGACTCGTGGGACTAAGGAGTCTTAAAGGAACAGGACTGCAACCCGGAGATTTCGTCGTAGGCGTTGAAGACCATTACTCAGAGCGCTTGGTGAACAATCTTGGCGAGGAATACGGTGTCGACCTAAAGCCTTTGAAAACATTCGACCCGGAGAGCGTAGTAACGGTGAGGAGCCCGCTTATAGGGGTTTACAGCGGCGAGGGAGCGGGACCATCCTACACTCAAGACATTGTAGAGGCCTTGGAGGAGATGGGTTTCAGGAAAGTTTCTCTGCTAACCGGGCCACTGACCCCGGGAGATTTAAGCAGTCTCGACGCGTTAGTCTTCGGCGGGGGAGACAGTTTCAGAATACTTAGCTCGATGAAGCCCGACGAGGCCAGGCTTATCAGGCAATTCGTAGAGTCCGGCGGGGTTTACATAGGTGTTTGCGGGGGAGCAATGCTCCCAGTTAAGCCGGTTAACATTCTCGGAGCAGCATACGGCTTGCTCGAAACCTGGGAGGAATTGCAAGTTGTAGAATGCGAGATCCTCAGCGACAGCGTTTCAGACCCTCCATGGCCGGTTTTCTCAGGCAGGAGACTGGGCGAGGTTTTGAGAACATACCCAGTTAATGGGCTTGTTAAGTCGAAGATTGTGAAGAAGGGGCTCCTAACCCTAGGGTATAGGGGGGAGGTTACGATGCTCCACGCAGGCCCGTTGATTAAAGCCACAGACCCGGAGCAAGTGTTTGGAGTAATAGGATCGGTATTGGAGAGCGCTGAGTACGGGCTACCGTGCGAGAAGGCTGTTGAAAAAGCCCAGGGGGCGAGCAGCATCATCATGGTTGAACACGGCTCCGGTAAAATAGTTCTCTTCACCTCGCATGTGGAGAGCAGTGAAACCCCTGCAGCACACGGTTTACTGGGGAACGCCCTGTTTTTGAAAACCTATGGCAACAGTGAGAGAAGGTTTGCGCAGCACGTTGAAGAGATTAAACCTGAGGATTTTATGGGGGCATCGGAGTCCTGCAGGGTTTTAAAGCTTATTAAGGATGCGACTAACAAATTGGTTGAACAGGTTGAAAACGTGATACCTGGGCTTTACGCCAGTCAGCTTGTTCAAGAAGCATCTCAAATAAGCATGTTCAATCAGGTTATTAACAGGATCGTGGCGAGGGAGAGCATCATACGGGAGT
This sequence comes from Thermoproteota archaeon, assembly GCA_038861395.1. Lineage (GTDB taxonomy): Archaea > Thermoproteota > EX4484-205 > EX4484-205 > JAAOZP01 > JAAOZP01. Next base: position 21,368 of record JAWCDE010000018.1, read on the forward strand.
CGATGGAGGAGGCTCTTAAGGCTATGACTGTGCTCCAGGAGCTTAGGAGAAAGGGCTTCGCTAACCCTCAAGTGGGAATACTTTCAAGCAGCCTTGCGGAATGGAGCTACGTAGTGAGCAAGGCTAGGAAAGCACTGCCACCGTTGCTTGAAAAAATAGTTGAGACGCAGGAGCTCATGGCTGACCTCTCTACAATAATCGTTTCCTCCGACAGAAGCGATGTAGAGAGAAGGTTCGCCGCCATATGGAATGCGCTGGCGGGTGGTAGAGCACGCCTTGAAAAAGGATTACCAGCCTCGCCCGGAGTGGTTTCGCCTTTAGCAAGCTTAATCATCAACTTTAACGACTCGCTTGAGAAGATGAGGCTCCTCAGGAAAATCCTCACGTACTTCAAACAGTCTTAAACATACTTTGACAGAGGAATATCCCTGTGGAACTCGTCCAGTGAGCAAGGCGTGTAGGCTGACTCATGATTATTATTTTTAAAGCGCATAGCCTCGATTATTCTCTCAGCCACTTCGAGACTCGTCACCACCGGTATCGCGAACTCGACTGCAGTTCTTCTTATAACATACATGTCTCTAAGAGTCTCCTTATCCCTTAAGTCAGGCGTGTTTATGACCAGCCCAATCCTGCCGCTTGTGAGAAAGCTCATCGAGTCCACACCCTCCTCAACCCTCTCGCTAAGCCTGTTGACGAGTATCACGTTCGTAAGCCCCCTCGAAGAGAGGAAGCCCCGGGTTCCTCTTGTAGCAGCTATTGTAAAGCCCATTTCCACCAGCCTTTTCGCAAGCTCCGCTGCTCCAGGCTTATCCTCATCCCTCACCGTTATGAATATGATGCTGTTCCTCGAGGGAAGGCTGAGCCCAGAGGAGACCCAGGCCCTTACAAAGGTGTTGATGAAATCGTAGCCTATGCAGGCAACCTCCCCTGTGGACCTCATTTCAACACCCAGAACAGGGTCAACGCCCTTAAGCCTGACGAAGGAAAAGACAGGGACCTTAACCCCGATAGTCTTCTCATTCCTCTTAATCATGCTGGAGAATTCTCTGAGCTTGCGGCCAGCCATTACTTTTCCGGCAAGCCATATCAAGGGTATTCCGGTAACCTTGCTGACAAAGGGCATTGTCCTGCTCGCCCTCACATTGGCTTCTATAACATACACTTCAGAATTCTTAACAAGGTACTGTATGTTGAACGGGCCGATGAGACTAAGTTCCTTCGCAATCCTCACGGTATAGTCTTTAACCCTATCTACAATATGGTTGGGAAGCCTCTGCGGTGGTATCACTATCGTGGCATCGCCACTGTGAGTACCAGCATACTCTACGTGCTCCATGACGCCGCCTATTAGAACGTCCTCGCCGTCGCTCACTGCGTCGACCTCAACCTCGTAAGCCTGTTCGAAAAACTTGCTTATCACCACAGAGTACTCGGGCGAGATCTTAGTGGCATTGCGAATATACTCTATAAGCTCCTCCTCGTTTGCCGCGACATTCATGGCTGCACCCGATAATACGTATGATGGCCTCACCAAGACTGGATAACCTATTTCCCTCGCTTTGGAAACAGCTTCCTCGATGCTCGTAACCCTCGCCCAAGAAGGCTGCTTAATGCCCAATTTATCCAGCAGGAGGCTGAACTTAGCCCTGTCCTCAGCGCGATCTATGTTGATCGGCGAGGTCCCCAGTATCTTAACACCGTATTTATGAAGCTTAGGAGTGATGTTAATAGGGTCCTGGCCTCCGACGCTTACGACAACGCCCTCAGGCTTCTCAGCCTCCACGATATCCATAACCCTCTCGAAGGAGAGCTCTTCGAAGTAAAGCTTGTCAGACATGTCGTAGTCCGTCGAGACTGTTTCAGGATTATTGTTTACAACGATAACCTCGTCAAATCCCTCTTCTTTCATCGACCACACGGTGTGCATAGTGCAGTAGTCGAATTCGACGCTGCTCCCAATCCTATTGGTGCCAGCGCCGAGTATTATAACCTTCCTCCTACCGGGCTTCTCGGAAACGTCACTAACCTCGTCGCCGTAGGTAGCGTAGAGATAGTTCGTAACAGACTCCCATTCAGCAGCCATAGTGTCTATGAGCTTGAAAACAGGCTTAATACCGTGCTTAATCCTGAGACTCCTAACATCGTCTTCGCTCCATCCTAATCTCTTGGCTATCTGAATGTCTGAGAAACCAAGCCTCTTAGCCTCTTTAACTTTCTTGGCAATCTTCTCCTCATCGGTCTCGCCGCGGAGAGACTTAAGCTCCGAATCCATCCGGATTATGTTAAGTATCCTGTAGAGGAACCACTTGTCTATGCCAGTCACCCTGCTTATCTCATCCACGTTAACACCAGTCTTCAAAGCCCTAACGATGTTGAAAAGCCGCTCGTCAGTAGGTTTGAGAAACTCGGATAATTCTGATGGCACACCGTTTTCTTCCCCCTCGTTGCCTACGACCCCGGCCTTGCCTATTTGAAGCATTCTCACAGCCTTCTGCAAAGCCTCTTCGAAAGTCCTGCCTATGGCCATGACCTCGCCAACAGACTTCATCATCGTCCCTATCGTCCTGTCTACGTCACCAGGGAACTTCCTAAAATCCCACCTCGGATACTTCACAACAACATAGTCCAACGCAGGCTCGAAGCTAGCCTTAGTAATCCCAGTAACCTTATTGGTTATCTCATCTATCCTGTAGCCAATCGCTAGTTTGGCTGCGAGATAAGCCAGGGGGTAGCCAGTAGCCTTAGAGGCTAAGGCACTAGACCTTGAAAGCCTAGGGTTGACTTCGACAACTATAAGCTCACCGCTTTCAGGGTCGAGGCCGAACTGTATGTTGCATTCTCCAACAATCCTGAGTTTCTCAACTATCTTTAGCCCGGCAGTCCTGAGCCTGTGATACTCTTTGTTTGTAAGAGTTTGAATTGGTACGACGACAATCTTCTCACCAGTATGCACCCCCAAGGGGTCGAAGCCCTCCATGGTAGCGACGGCGACAGCATTACCGTAGTAGTCCCGCATATACTCGTACTCAAGCTCCTTCCAGCCGAAGTAAGACCTCTCGATAAGAACCTCACCGTTAAGACTCCACCTCAAGGCCTTTGAAACAGCCTCGTAGAGCTCATCCCTCCTCTTAACAATGCCAGAGCTTTGACCACCGAGCGTGAAAGACGTTCTGACAAGAAGCGGAAAACCAAGCTCGTCTGAAATCCTAACAGCATCCTCAGGAGACCTTGCAACACCGCTTGGAGGAACCTTTAGACCAATATCCCACATCGCCCTCCTGAAGAGATCCCTGTCCTCAGCAGTCCTGATCGTTTCAATAGAGCACCCAAGCACCTTAACACCGTACTTATCCAAGATGCCAGCATCGTGAAGAGCCAAACCAAGGTTGAGAGCAGTTTGGCCACCGAAGCCGAGCAGAATACCGTCAACACCCTCCTTCTCAATAATCTTGGAAACGGAGTCCACGGTTAAAGGCTCAAGGTAAACCTTGTCAGCCATCCTCCTACTAGTCTGAATCGTAGCAATATTCGGATTAACGATAACAGTTTCAATACCCTCTTCCTTCAAAGCCTTCAACGCTTGACTTCCTGCGTAATCAAATTCCATAGCTTGAGCAATTACGATTCCTCCGCTTCCTATTACGAGTGCTTTCCTTATGTCGCTCTTTTTGGGCATTCGCACCACCTCTTGGTTGAACAAGCCTCGAAAAC
>JAWCDE010000019.1:0-22731 GCA_038861395.1 Thermoproteota archaeon
CCTCCTGCCATGCTCCAATCCAAGCAAACCATATTTCAAATAAGATAGGCGTTATCATCATTTCAGCTATTCCGCCAGTGTATATGGTGCCTCCAACCTCTGCCTGTAAGCATTTTCCAGTAGATTTCGAAATCCATAAAGTCATCGTAGCTTCTTCTTCGCCCTCTTCAGCATATTTCAATTCAACTTTCCATGTAGTTTCTCCACCAACCGTATCTTCACCTAGGGTTCTGAAGCCAATCCACCATTCATTTCCTTCATTATCCAAAAAGCCATATCTAGCTGATTTTACATTGTTAAGAAGTACTTTCAGACTCTCATACATTTCCTCTTGTTGCGCATAGGAGACTATAGGGCCTATTCTAGTTAACGAGAACACTGTTAGAACGATTAGGCAAAATCCAATCAGTCTGCGAAAACCTACGAGTTGTAATGGGTTCATTTCAAGCCTTTCACCCCTCCACCCCTTATATAAACTTTGTCCTAAAAGTTAGAATACTTAGAGATATACTAAATGATACATCCGTTGACCGTATTTATAAAATAATGAAACCATAAACAATGAAATCAATACTTTATTTTTTGATTTTAGAACAGGCTTTGCTTACAGGGCAGTCTTTGCAGAGCCTCTTTTTGCAGTATTCTAGGTTTATCCTAACGAGTTGAGACTCTACTTCTTTAACTCTCTTAATCCCTAATTTACGTGCGACTTCAATAGCCATTTTAGATGGTTCTGGATCTGCCTTTTCCCAGATGCCTCGAAGTTCCCTTAGGAATATGTTTACTCCAACTGGTCCTATGCCTTTAAATCCCATAAGCATCTCCTCAAGGTGTTTAGGAGATTTAGCTCTCTTATGAACCTCTTCAAGGCTTCCGAACTCTTCAACAAGCTTCCTTGAAATCTCCAGTAGGTTTGATGCTGTTGAAAAATCGTATCTAACGTATCCCCCAGAGTCCAGGACTCCAACAAGCTTATCCCAGCCTGCTTTAAGTATTGCCTCAGGGGTTACAAGACCTTCCTCTTGCAGCCTTCTAAAGGTCTTCTTCGCAATCTCTGACGATATTCTCTTGGCGAAGAGTATTGAAGCAAGAAACCATTTAAACCTGTCCTCAGGCTTCTTCAAATTCAAGCAGAGTTCTTCATAATAGGTCTTAATTTCTTTCAACTCCTTTATATTCATTTATGTAGAGCCTGTAAGCTTTTGTTAAAAAGAATTTCTTAGCAATTTTTGTTTCTTATCGTATTTTATTTAACAAAAAGCATAAAGATTAAATATTAAGAGGTCGAGATATTAAGTACCAAATGGAAACAGAAAAGTTAATATCGTTACTTTTATTCTCTCTCACAGCCATATCGTTTCTGATATTTTCAACTCAAGGAGGAGAAGTCGAAGAAGCACAGGTTTTCAAAAGGTTTTATCCTTCCGATGATGCCTATGTTTCTTCTTTTTACCCCGGTGATAACTATGGTAGTGAAGATCACATAGAAATTAAAGTTGAAACAATGCCTCCAATGATGGATATCCGAAGGTCGTACATAAAGTTTAATCTGGAGTCTCTCCCACCCGGGTCAAGCATAGTTTCTTCAACGCTATGGCTATACGTGTATAAGCCGCCAAGTAGATATAGTTATCTAGAGTATTGGCGTGTTTCTAAGGATTGGAGCGAAGCAACCATCACATGGAATAATCAACCAGAAGCAACCGAATACGTCGGCTTAATTGGGGTGAAAGAGAATGTTGAAGGATGGCTTTCAATAGATGTTAAAAGCTCAGTGACAAAATTCACTTCGAAAGATACTTCCGGATATGCTCCGAATTACGGTTGGAGACTAAACGATCAAGGAGAAAGCACCCCAGTAACGTACGCTATGTATTCTAGAGAAGCAATTTTCATTCCTCCTACGGATTTAAAGCCTAGATTGGACGTAGTGTATTATCCACCACACCTAGAGCTTTTGATTTCCAGTAGTTCTATGGAAGCCGGGAGCTGGGTTAAAATGTCTGTGTATCGTAAGACTGTAGACGGAGAATCGATAACCCGTGGAAATCTTAAAGTTAAACTCGAATCTTCGTCTGAAAAAGGGAAATTCGCTTTAAATCCCGATGGCTCTGAAATAACTGAGCTTACAATACCAGATGGTTCAGACCATAAAGATTTCTACTATTATGACGAGAAAGCGGGAACGTGGGAAATCCATGTTTGGACAGAGCAGTATTCACCCTACGGCGACGATGAAGAGCTCATTACTGTAAATCCAGGCCCCTTAGATCATTTCGGCTTCAATACTATTTCTTCTCCAAAAACAGTTATGGAGCCATTTACCATAACAATTACTGCTTATGACGCTTATGGCAATGTTAAGACCGACTATACTGGGATAAATTTTCTCTCAGATACTACAGGAACGATAGAGCCTAAGACGACCGGCGCCTTTGTAAATGGCAGGTGGACTAGCGACGTTGTTATAAAGAAGGTTGCTAAGAATGTTAAAATTACTACCCGTGGTGCCGGCAAGACTGGCGAGAGCAATGCTTTCGACGTTAAGGCCGGGCCCCCTGCTAAGCTCGTTATAATACCTTCAACTTTTACGATGAATGCTGGAGAATTATACTCCTATCTTAACATTTCCCTTAGGGATGCGAATGGCTTTGAGACTATTGCTACTTTAACGATAACCGTGAGCCTTTCAACAACATCGCCCAAGGGGGAGTTTAGGGATTGTGAGACAGGGGAAAAAGTGACGAAGATATACATATTGGCGGGTAATAGTTGGGCTAAAGTGTGCTACAATGATACTAAACACGGGACTTGGGTGATATCGGCCTCAGCCACCGGCCTAACTACTGGAACAGCAACGGTAACGGTAACAGCCGACGTAACTCCGCCCGTAACAACAATAACAATCGGTTCACCCAAGCATTATGCTGGAAACTATATTTACGTCAATTCTTCAACAAGCTTCTCTCTATCAGCTTCCGACGATATGAGTGGGGTAGAAGAAACGAAGTATAGGATAGATGACGGACCATGGGAAAATTACGCGGATAAATTCAGTCTTTCAGGATATTCCGACGGTATTCATGAAATAAGGTATTACAGTATTGATAGAGCTGGTAACAATGAGGCTGAAAAAACATTAACCGTCATACTAGATAATTCTCCCCCGTCTATTGGAGACCCGTCTCCTACAGAAAGTCTGATTCAGAAAACGAATAAAGTTACCTTCATGGTAATTGTAGAGGATATTGGTTCAGGTGTTAAAGAAGTCAGATTAACTATAGACGGAGTTTATCAAGGACTAATGACCAAGCATGGGAATAATTATACAAGGACGATAAGCTTGAGCGAGGGAGAACATTCTTGGAGAATCGAAGCAGTGGACAGCTTGGGGAATTCTGTAACTCAAGAATATTCTCTAGTATTGATTATAGATGATACTCCGCCAACAATATCCGGATTATCCGGGCCCTCGGCGCCTGCATGGGGAGAATCAACAATAGTATCTTGCCAAGTTTCAGACGAGGAGTCGGGTGTTAAAAGAGTTATTCTTTATTATTCAACGAATGGAGGAGCATCCTGGTCCAGCATAACTATGAGCCTCGTAGGAAACAGGTATTCTGCTTCAATACCGTCTCAACCACCGTTTACAAGAGTCAGATACTATGTGGAAGCTTCAGATAATGTTGGAAACACCTCTCAAACAAGCATTTCCGAATATACGGTAGGGCTTCCAACATGGTTGTATATCGCAGTTATACTAATTGCAATCGCGATAATTACAGGAGCATTCTTCTTCTTAAAGAAGAGGAGGCCGAAGCCGAGCCCGCCTCTAGAAGCTCCAGAGCCCAAGCCAGAAGAGCCTCCTACTCCTGCTTTCAGATATCCTGTAGAAGAAACTCCCCCGGAGCTTCAAGAACCGGTTATACCCAGATTAGACTACAGGTCTAAGATATATGAAGAGATCAAGCTACCTTTTGAAGAAGAGAAGGAAGCTCTATATGAAGAGCCATACGAAACGCCGCCTGAGGAAACCCTTCTAGAAGAAGAGGAAACGCCCTCTATCTTTGAAGAAGAGGAGCAGCCTCCTCAGATTGAAGAAGAAAAGGAGGAGGAAGAGTATCCTCAACAAGCTGGAGAAGAAGACTTAGAGCCCTAGGAGCCGTGTTTATTAATTTTTCATTGTCTTTCAAAATTTTTGTTAAACCGATGTTACTGGGGATTCCCCATTCAATATCTTTAATTTATAAAAACTCTTAATAGGAGCATCTTTTCATAAGAAATTATGAGAAGGGGCTTACTGCTGAAGATGTTGCAGCCTCTATTTTGGAAAGCCTCGGTTATTCTATTTTGGAGAAGAGGAAACAGGTAGTTGTAGGAGGGGTTAAAATAGCAGAAATAGATCTTGTTGCTAAAGATCCTGATGGAAATGTTTTCGCCGTTGAAGTGAAATCGGGAAAGGCTTCAGTAACTGACGTGAGACAAGTATATAGCAATTCTAAGCTGATTAACGCTAAGCCGCTTCTCATCTGCAGAGGTTTCTCAGACTCTTCTGCGATAAGTCTAGCAAGTGAATTTGATGTCAGATACTTGCTTTTACCAGAGTATTATTTGTTCACGTTGGAAGATTTTAAAGAAATAGCTAAGGAATTGATACATGAAATACTGACTCTGTATTTTTCGTTGAAAATAGAAAAAGTTACGGAAGATGATGAAAGGATTATTGAAGCGATTTCTGCCTCAAGGGGATTCTGCGAAGCTGCGGATAGACTGAGCATTTCTGAAGAAGAGCTTGGCAAAAGAATATCAGAGTTAGGGTTCTTCAGGTTTTCAGAGGGCGACTCATTCCAATACCTAAGGCTTCAGGCATTGCTTATCCTAAACAGGATTAATCAAGAAAAAAGATTTGAGAAAATTTATGACAAGATCAATTCATTAGAAAAGAAGATAGATGATTTGGGAAAACGGATTCATCAAATTGGTTAAAGATAGCATTATCATCTTGTAAATATTCTCTTTAATGAAGTTTTATCGAAGTCCTGATCGTTAGAAATTATTTCCTTTACCCTATTTCTTAACGCGACCGCTAAATGTACAGCATCTTCATAATCTAGCTCATATTTTTCCATAAGTACTCTCGCCTCAATAAGGTCTCTTAAGGCTAACGGCACTACTTTTAGACCTTGGAGACCTGTTATAGAGTCGATGAAGTTTTTAACAAGGTCTGTATTTTTTAGAGCGTTTCCTGTCAAACCTGCTATTATTACCATGGTTTGGTAAAGAGTCAGTGTTGAAGTCAAATAACTGTCCTTTGGAGAATTCTCGATCTTCTTAATCCATTGGTAAGCAGTTTTCCCCAGCGTAGGATGTTTTCCAAGCCAATATACAAAAACATTAACATCTACATAGCTTTCTGCTTCCACCATCCCTTCATGACCTCTTCAATAAACTTATCCAAATCATCAGGCCACTTAACTACCTTGAAGACTCCGAAGTATTTTTCAGCCACAGGTTCCAGAGGTTCAACTAGAATGCTTTTACCTCGTGCTTCAACCCTAACAGGACTTCCTTTTTTTAATCCTACTTCTATTCTAACTCTTTTTGGAATGAGTAGTCTTCCCTTTTCATCGATCTTACTTATTTCCATTTTCCCACCTTATTAATATTTATCCCACAATCTAACTTACAAAGAAGAGTCTTTCTATATCAGTCTTCATTAGGTTTTCTGCCGAGTCTTCTCTAATTATTCTACCACTTACTAATACATAGCCTCTGTCAGCAATTTCTAACGCTCTTTTCACGTTCTGCTCTACAACGAGCACTGTAACCCCTCTATCTCTTATCTCATTAATCTTATCCATAAGTGCTGCCCCAGCACGCGGCGAAAGGCCTGCAGTCGGCTCATCGAGTAGCAAAAGCTTAGGTTTAGACATCAATGCTCTTGCTACAGCCAGCATCTGTCTTTCTCCACCGCTTAAAGTCTTCGCCTTTTGATCTTTTCTCCTATCTATCTCAGGAAATAATTTGAAAATCTCCTTTATATCGTCTTTAATAGCCTGGTCATTGCCTCTTATGAAGGCTCCCATTTCAAGGTTTTCTTCTACGGTAAGGTTCGGGAAAACATTGTTAAGTTGAGGAGCGTAACTGATACCCATTCTTACTACTTCATGTAGTTTTGAAGTTATTGGCCTATTCTCAAAAAAAATATCGCCTTCATGTATTGTTGCAATTCCGAATATCGTATTCAACAGAGTTGTCTTCCCAGCTCCATTAGGACCTAAGACGGCAACTATTTCCCCCTTTTTAACAGAAAGGGTTACTCCCTGGAGAACAATCATCCTTCCGTATCCTGATTTTAAATTATTAATCTCCAGCATTTTAAGCACCTATGTATGCCTCTATTACTTTCGGATCTGAAGTAACTTCGTTTGGCTTACCTTCTGAAAGTAGTCTGCCGTTATGAAGAACATAAACGTATTCGACGAACTCCATAAGGATCTCTATCCTATGTTCAATTATTAGAAAAGACAGACTCTGTTCTTCCCTAAGCCTTTTAACATAAGTGAAGAGTTCCCTGGCTATAGAGTAATCAACGCCGGCAGTAGGCTCGTCCAGTAGATATAGCTTTGCAGGAGTCATGAGACCCCTTATTGTTTCAAGCATTTTCATATGAGATACAGAAAGCTCTGAAATCCTAGAGTTAACATATGGAAGCATGTTGAACATCCTAAGCAATCCCACAGCTTTTTTTGAAAGCTCAATCTCCTGATCTCTCCACGATTTGACATAAAGAGCCCTTATAACGTCTTCTCCAATTTGATTCACCGGAGTCACTAGCAGATTCTCTAATACTGTTAGAGAATTAAAAAGCCTCGGTGTCTGAAAAGTCCTAACTATTCCCTTTCTAAAAACTTCATTTGGATTCAACCCGTCTATCCTGACCATATCATTAGACTCTCTAAACCACACGCTACCCCTATCAGGGATGTAGAAGCCAGTTATCACATTGAAAAGAGTAGTCTTGCCAGATCCGTTAGGCCCTATTAAGCCGATTAGACCCCTATTGGGAATCGAAAGCGTTACCCCATCTAATGCTCTTATACCGCCGAAGAATTTAGCCACATCCCGGACTTCAAGTATGCTGCTCATCTTTAAGCTCTTTCTCCACCTGTTGCGATGCAGGTGTTCTAATAGGTTTCTCTGGCAATATTCCTCTCGGATTAACTATAAGAACTACAACTATGAGAAGACCAATGATAATCCATCTAATGTAATCTGGCGAGATAACAGTAACTCCTAATAGGGGGGTGATAAAGGTTAGAAGCCTGTCGACAAGCGTTATCAATGCTGCGCCTAAAAGGGAACCTGTTAAGTTACCCATGCCTCCTAAGATGATCATCGCCCAAGCGTTGAACGTTACCGAGGGTACGAACATATTCGGGTTTACTGAAGTAAAGTAATAAGATAGAAGGACTCCTGCGATCCCTGTGAATCCGGAGCCAATGAAGAGCACCAGTGCCTTAATCTTAGGTACATGCTTACCCATGCATAAGGCCGCTGTTTCATCATCTCTAACAGACTTCAGAGTTCTACCTAAAGGGGAATTAAGCAATCTTTTCATAACTATGTAAGTTAACGCGAGGAAGGCTAGGATGATCATCAAATACAGCGTTTCACGAATCCTACTATCTGGAATCCATCCAAGAGGGTTGGGAATAGCCATTAATCCCTTACTTGCTCCAACGGGCTCGAAGTGAAGTAGAAAAATCCTCATAAGTTCTCCTGTGCTCAGAAGCGTGAAACCTACGAACTCGGGTCCGACTCTGAGTATGGGGTAGGTTAGCAAGTAACCGATAAAACCTGCAATTACGAATGATAAAACTATTGCGAGAATGAACAATCCTATGTTTAGGACAGGGTTCTTATTACCTAATTCGCCTAGTAGTATGACACCGTTTATATTGTATGGCGGGATCTCGTTAACATTCACACCGTTCAACATAAGTATTAGGTATGTAGTAAGAGTAGCACTGAGGTAGGCGCCAATCCCGTAGAAAACCACCTTGCCGAAATTGGTTACCCCACTTATACCCGATTCCATGTTTAAAGTTATTGCTAGGATGGAGTATATGCCGAAAAGGGTCAGCCAGCTGATTAGAAACCCGATTATATCAAAACCTAACATTAACTATACCTCCTTTTCCTAAATCTATAAGGAAGCCCGCCTCCTGCTCCCAACGGTGGGAAAAGTATGAGAGTTGTGATTAGAGCGACGAATGTTAGGAATGGTCTGAAGCTCACTGGGACTCCTAAATACGCATTCAGAAAGGCGATCCCTACATTTTCCATAAATGCTATTATGACTGCTCCAATGCCTGTTCTCAATAGTGATGCTAAGCCACCTATAAAGCCTATGGTAAAAACTTGAAGGACCATTGAGTCCCCAGCCTCAGGAGTTATCGCTCCGGAGAAAGACGTCCATAAAACTCCTCCAACTGCTGTAATTCCTCCGCATACGAACCAAGTTAGGTTTATTACGAGATTCCTTGGAATACCTGATATTTCTGCGAGTGTTGCATTGTCTGAAACCGCCCTGATCGCTCTTCCCATACGGGTCTTCTCCAGCATTAGGCATAGGAATGACACTACTAATATTGCTGCAAGCATGCTTGCTATGAATGACTGGCTTAGATTAACCCCAGCTATTGTCGCAGTAGAGACATCAGAATATGTTATCCTACCGTAGGACACGAAGTTTTTCGACGTGTAGAAGTGCATTATGTCTGTCAGCATGTATAGCAAGTATCTATAAGTTATCCAGAGACCCATAGATGATATCATCACTATTGCTGGGGAAGACCCCCGCCTCTGAAGTGGAGTAAAGACCAAAACATTGTCTAAGACAGCTATACTGCCTATTATTAGAAATGCCAAGATTGCCGCAATCAGCATACTAGTACTTCCTAAAACTCCGTGAAGAAAAATAGCAACGTAAGCTCCGTATGTTATGAAGTTTGCATGTACGAAGTTGATTACTTTAGTAGTTCTATAGCTTAATGTTAAAGGTAAAGAAAATACGACATAGAAGAAAATGTATTGGATGAAGTTGATTAATGTCTGCACAAATCCAGGGATCATCTCAAATACTCTCCTTAATTTTCCATAGAAGATAAATAGAAAAATAAGAGATGGTTAATCTGGAAGGTGTTTTTTTCAAGGATATGCTTGCTCCGTAAATATGATTGATCCTCTTTCGAAAACACCTACGTCCTTGAATTTATAATAACCTTCAGCAGTACTTACAATGGCCCAAACTCCGTAGTCTTGTTGAGCCTTGTCTCCAGCGGCGTCGAACATCGTCCACCCACTAGGTCCAGAATATGTCTTAGCTACTTCAACCAATGCGTTTCTTATGGCTTCACCGTCATACCTTCCTGCCCTTAATATTGCCCAGCCAGCTAGTTTAATCGCATCGTAAAGGTGTTCGCAGAAAACACCAAGCTCTATGCCAAACTTATCTTTTATCCTCTTAGAAAGATCCTCGTAAAGCGGATTGCCTATGTATAGCGGCCTGGTGCCGTAGAGCTTTACTTTTGATGCAAACCTTCCTACTGCAGGGGTAAGCAGTTCACTTGCTCCATGGGGTCCTTCAGAAATGAACCATCTTATATTGGAAAGTATTTCTGATTCAGCAGCATGTGAAATTATATTCGCTCCATCAGTGTCGAATGCTATTAATATGACTCCATCAGCACCTTCGGATTGTACTCTGCTTGCTAAAGTAGCTACTTCAGAAGCATAATCCGAGAGCCCCGTTTGATAAGACAACTTGCTTACTGAAATACCTTTCTCCTCAAAATTCTGCTTCAAGAAGTCGGCGAATGCATTACCATACTCGTCGTTTCTGAAAAACACTATAATCTTTCTAGCACCCTCCTGATAAGCTAGAGTTGACAACGCCTTAGCCTGACCCGCATCGGAACCTACTGTCCTAAATATGAAATCATTGGGTATTGCTAGGGTAGGAGACGTTGAGGAGGGAGATATTATGACTATTCTATTATCATCCGCATAGGATTTCACAACTTTCACTTGGGAACTTGCCGCAGGGCCGACGATTACCCTAATCCCCTGTTGGTAAAGACTCTGAACATTCTGTAAAGCTCTTTCATCGCTTGTCGCATCATCAAGTATTACCAGCCTGAATTCAACGTTAAAACCGTAAGCTGCGACTTCATTATTCAAGTCTTCTTCAGCTAGTTGTACAACTTTCTCCCATATCTTGCCTATGGAAGAAAGCTCTCCGGAAAGCGGTATTGTTACGCCTATGTTGTAGACCGTTTTTTCTGGTGTTGGAGGAGCTGCACCACCTCCCATTGTTGCAAAGGCTATTCCGTATCCTATTGCTGCCCCTATGAGTAAGGGTATTAGGATCAACGCTATTAATTTAATGTTTAAAGGCATTTTTTTCGGAGAGGGTTGGGTTTCTGATGGAACTGTTACTGTTGATAATCTGATAGGAGTCATTTTTCCCACCCGTTGTCACCCTACTTTTTTTAAGGGTTAAGATTTAAGTTTTTACTTCTATAAACTAAACTGATACACAATTAATATTATTCCCTTTAAAGCCCCTCAACTAGTGGTATAAACTCTCATTAAAGCGACAACAGCATCTATAACATCTCTAAGCGATATCATTCCAAGCGGTTTTTTCTTTGAGTCGACAACTGGCAGGTGTCTCACGTTCTTCTCTCGCATTATCCGTAATGTTTCGTCTATAGGTACATCAGGCTCTACTGTGACGGGGTTCTCCGTCATAATCATGTGTACCGGCAGTTTTTTACCCACTTTATCGTTAGCAACAGCATAGATAAGGTCTCGCTCAGTCATTATTCCAACGATTACGCCCGCATTATCGACTATCATAACGCTGCCCACATTATTATCATACATTAGCTTTGCCACTTCTTCTATTAATGCATCAGCCCTAGCTATTATCGGAGGAGAGCTCATTATATCCTCAGCCCTTATTGGAAACTTCCTACCACGTTTTATTATGGGCATGATCCATCTTTCTATTAGAAAATCATTATATTAAAGCTTTCTTTCATTAACGCTTATTCTTCCGATTATTCATAAAGGACGTAGTTTGATCATTATTGCTATACTGTTTCACTACCCTCAGGCTGTACCGAAATAGCTATAGTCGGGTATCTTCCTAAGTAGCATGCCACCTATTGGAACAGGATTAAGCTTCTGCGCTAGAGCTTTCGCTCTCTCAAGCTTAAAGCTACTCTCCGCGTAAATAGTATACAATTTATCGCCTTTCTTGACCTGGCTGCCCATTTTCTGCCATATTATCATGCCTGCCCCCTTATCCTTCGGAGCGCCGGCTGTGCGGCATATCTGCGTTACAGCAGCATTATTAACCATCTGCACATACCCGTCTTCCCAAGCAATACCGTCATAAGTATACTTCCCAACTTCAATATCGTCTGAAGTAACGTCTGGATTACCGTCTTGAGCCTCGACTATCTCTTTAAATTTAGAGAGTGCTTTGCCGCTTCTCAATGTCTCTTCAGCAATATACTTACCCCTACCCCTCTCTGCCACACCAGCCATTTCAAGCAGGATGCCTGCTAACGCGCACGATTTTTCTACGAGGCTTCGAGGAGCATACTTTCCCTCGAGAGCCATAAGGGCTTCTCTCGCTTCTAGAGCCGGCCCGACAGCCCTGCCCAATGGCTGGGAGCCGTATGTTATGGCACACTCGACCCTTATCCCTACTCTCCTACCCAACTCTATGAAGTCTTGAGCAAGCTCTCTAGCCTCATCCTCAGTCTCGACCTTTGCACCTCTTCCCATTGGGAGGTCTATCAAGAGGATTTCTACTCCTGCAGCCTTCTTCTTGGAAATTACCGAGGCAAGAACCTGAGGCTTAGGATCGAGGGAGAGAGGGTACTCTACTCTTATTATCTTATCGTCTGCAGGAGCAAGGTTTACACTGCCTCCCCATACTAGAGTTCCGCCAACGGTCTCCGCAATCTGCTTTATCTTCTGAGCAGTGTGAGAAACAGGAGCCAAAACCTCCATCGTGTCAGCTATCCCAGAGGGGCTTGTTATCGCTCTGGAAGATGTCTTAGGTATTGTTACTCCGTTGGCTGCGACTATGGGTACTGTAAGAAGAGCATACTTGTTTCCAGGTATTCCACCTATGCTGTGAACATCTACGATGGGAGATTTGTCGAAGACTATTCTCTCTCCAGTATCAACCATTGCATTAACCATTTCAGCGATCTCATCCATATCCATGCCCCTTATAGTTACAGCGGTTACGTAGGCAGATAGCTCTATGTCTGAAAGAGTATTATCCACGATGTCACTTACTATCGTGTATATCTCTTGCTTAGAAAGCTTTTGACCATTCATCTTCTTTTTAATATACTGTAATGATAGCGGTCTTTCGCCTGGGATAGCGTTTACCAATTCTCCTTCTGTAAGACCAAGAGCATCAGAAACCTCGGTAAAAATTCCTATCTCCCCTCTTTTCACGAGCGTAGGAGTGATATTTGCAACAGCTGTTAAAGACCCTTTTTCACAAGATATTTTCACGCGGTCCAAAGGATGTATTCCGAGCTCTTCCGCATCTTGACTGTTTAACAGGACTTCAAATCCTCCCTGCTTAATATCAATAAGCTTAACCTTTAACTTGTCCATAAATATATGGTAGGTTTGGCTTGCTTAAAAGTTTGAAATTTATATGATTTCATAAAGCTCTTTTTCCCATGAATTTCAAATACCAATCCCTGTACTTCTTCGATTCAGTTATATGAAGCTACGGATCTTTTACCGATTTCTCTAATATGATTTTATGATTTAAAGTATTCTAGTATCTCATCTTCATATCTTCGACAAGAGGTTTAAACAACTTGATAACAAACCTATGGATATCTCTAACCTCCTTTTCTTCGAAAGTATGGGGGCAAATGTCTAACAACTATGTATGCTTCTTCAAGCCCAGCAATATAATGGAGATATTTCTCATTTTCCTGAAAACGCTTTAGGAAGCTCCGTAATCCCATGAGCTGTTTGCACTTTCATCTCCAGAAAATCATCGCCCAGAAGGGGTATGCTTTCTCTCTGTATTTCTAACCCCATTTCAACCACCAGAATTTGTCTTTAATATACACATATATGTTTTATCCGAATTTTAAGAACCTCATTCACGATGTATTATATTGTTAAGATAACTGCTTAGAAATTCTCAGTACGCTATCAAATTTGACCGTTAATAATTCCAACATTTTTCTCTCCCTTTCAGAAATTCCGGAACCCTTATCTTCAATTGGAAACTCGCTGTAATACGAGTTTGCAACAACAGTATTGGATAATTCTAAGCATTTGATTACTTTAGAAACGTCGCCAGCATGTAGATAGATCGAGAGGTCGTTAATGAAAAGAATCAATGTAGGCTTCATTATAAATTCTTGAAGTAAGGGTTCTATAGCCCTTTTGTTAAATTCCGCAAGGGTTAGGACTTCATCCTTATTCCTACCCTCTATTCTCGGAGCTCTCACTACCTCGGGTGCCAAATACTTAACCTTGGAAACATTAGATGTATAGGAGGAGATTCTGCCGCCTACTCCGGGCACTGTTGTGGGCGACATGTCTATTACTGTAATGTCCTCAGTAGCAGTTTTTTCGAGAAGCCTATCCAATATTTCTGCGGTAAGTCTTGTTTTACCACTACCCATTGCCCCGAGTATCAGTATTTTTCTCCCTAAAACCTCTTCTACATTATTCAACAAACTTGAGAACACCTATTTTATCCAAAGCCAAGACTAGCACCATCCCAATGATGCAACCAATTATAGAGCTAAATGCCCATCCTAGATAGAGAAACAATATTCCACCAAACTTTAAGTATAAAGCTGATCCGAAGAAAGGATCGACTATGTACCATGAGATGGTTCCACCTATGAGGACTGTTCCCACAGGCTCGCCTAATGACGCTAGAACGATCGCCTTTCTGCTTCCAAATTTATTCTTAAGCAGCATGTATAAGATTCCGACCACCAATCCTCCGGGGATTCCGCCAGGATAGGCAAATATTGTTCCTACTCCAAACATTATTCGTAAAGTGCCAACTACAACCGCGCAGAGAGAAGCCCATAAGGGGCCAACCATTATCCCGGCTAAGACGTTAACCATATGCTGTCCTGGAAATGCTTTCGTCGGACCCCATTGGAACCATGTTATTGGTGAAATAACAAAAGCCAGTGCTGAAAACAGCGCTGAAAGCAGTATTTGAATCAGGAGTTTTCTCAAAGACTTTCCAATCATTTTTAGTCACCTCAACTTAGAAGCTATCATCAATACTTTTGTAGCCACTTCAACAGCGTTTCTGCCAAGTATTCTCACCATCGGCTCTTTGCCAACATCTCCAAGGTCATATATTACGTCAGGTATTTTCCCAGCCTTCTCAATGGCTTTTCCAACACCCCACGGGAGGCTTCCTCCCTCCCCAGTCTTAACTTCATCAGGTTCCTCCCTTCTGTCGAAAGATGAAACCGTTAATCCTAAGGATCTACATGCCTCAATTACTTCACTTGAATATTTTATGTTCATGGCTGACCTCCACTCCTCTCCGTATTCCATTACTTTCAAGACTATTCTGGCTACATGTGAAGAAGCTCCAAACTCTGGGCCTCTGGCAGCGAATACTCTATCTTCCAATTTGATAAGCCTTCCAGGTATTCCAGCAACGTCCATTATTGAATTAGCATAGGGCTTGGGCAGAGCCATAACTATGTTACTTCCAACTTCGGGAATTAGCTTCGCTATTTTAGAAGATTCTAGCATTTTGACGGCATTATACAAGTTTTCTATAACCCTGTATTTTTCAGCATCTATTTGCATCCATGCGATTGGGTTAACCGGTCCATGTCCCTTGCCAATGCTTAAACCATATTTTATTGCAATCTGTATGAAGTTCTTAGCTTCCTCTAAAGCCTCCATAATACTCTTGCCCTTAGCAAGTCCTGCAGTAATGGCTGCGGAGAAGCTACATCCAGTTCCATGAGTATTCCTAGTATCGATTCTACTGCCACGTAATTCACGAAACTCCCCGTCACTGTAAACTATATCGATAGTCTCATTACCGTTCTCTAAATGGCCTCCTTTAACGACAACAGCCTTAGGGCCTAGGTCAGCAATCCTCTTAGCAGCATCTCGCATATCCGCCAGTGTGGAAATCCTAAAACCGCTTAAAACCTCAGCCTCGAATATATTCGGAGTAACTACTGTTGCTACAGGTAGCAGGGTTTTTTTCAAAGATTCTTCAGCCTCAGGCTTAAGTAAACGGGCTCCACTCTTTGCAATCATCACAGGGTCTACAACAAGCGGGAACCCGTATTCTCTAATCTTTCTCGCAACAAGCTCTATTACTTCGCTTCTGTAAAGCATGCCTGTCTTGGCAGCATCTATACCCATGTCTTCAAAGACAACATCGATTTGTTTTTCAATGACGTCTAACTCCACATCCTGTACGCCAAAGACGTCAACAGTATTCTGTGCAGTTATCGCTGTTAGTGCTACAGT
Organism: Thermoproteota archaeon; assembly: GCA_038861395.1. Lineage (GTDB taxonomy): Archaea > Thermoproteota > EX4484-205 > EX4484-205 > JAAOZP01 > JAAOZP01. The sequence goes on from JAWCDE010000019.1 coordinate 15,601, forward strand.
TCCGTGCACTCCCATAGCTGAAAAGGTTTTAAGATCTGCCTCTATCCCCGCCCCTCCACCTGAATCGCTTCCTGCTATGGTCATGGCAATTGAGATCTTCTCCATTTTTATCAAAGAAACGGAATAAACATGTTTATAAACATGTTGGTAGGATATAATTTCGTGAAACCACCCTGTGAATACGTAATAAAAAGCTACCTACCCCAACTTAGAGCGAGAATAGTTAGGGAACTCGTAGAGAGACATGGCTGGAGTATAACGAGTGCAGCAAAAGTATTAGGAATTTCCCCTACTGCAGCGACAAAGTATAAAAGGATAATAGCAACATCCAGTAGCTATTACGTAAGTGGCTTAGACCAGTTTTCTAAAAATCTTGCTGGGAAAATATTGAGAAATGAAATTACACCAAGTAGCTTCATAGAGGAAGTTTGTTTGAAATGCATGGAGGAAAGAGCAAGAGGAAACCTTTGTAAAATTCACAGGAAGGCTCAGCCTAAACTCGAAGGCTGTAAAAGTTGTTTTAAAGCATTTCAGAAGATGTCTGAGAGCTCATTGGAAAGATTTGAAATACTGGAAGAATTAGAAAAGGCATTTGAAATCCTCTCAACATGCAGTAACTTGGAGAGATTAATACCTGAGGTCAGGACCAACATAGTAATGTGTACCAAGTCGCCTAAGGGGATTGAGGACGTCGCAGCTTTCCCCGGGAGGCTTACTTTCATTAACGGGAGCATAAGGGCATTCTCAAAACCAGAGTTTAATTCTTCTAAACACATGTCTTCTGTTCTACTTGCTGCAAACTCTATAGACCCCAATATAAGAAGCGCAATGTGCATAAAGTACGATGAAAAAATTGAGGAATCAATAGAAAAATGTGGATTTAGAAAGACAGTGTTCGACCGTTCTAAGTATGAGAACATTGAATCGTTCATAAGGAGCTTGAAAACTTTGGGAGATGTTATCGTTGATAAGGGTGGTGTCGGAATAGAACCGGTAGCCTACATTTTTGATAAATGCGCTATAGACGTAGCTAAGAAAGTAGCCACAATAGCGAGAACCCTCCCTGCTTAGAAACTATGAAGTGATTTCCAGTAATAATTTTTCATTCCCCTCCTTATTGACGTATATCTTTACGAACTCCGGCACTACTCTCTCTATAAATCTAATAGAGGAGTTACCCAGTTTTACACCATTACATTCTCTATTCAAGTATACGTAAAATACTTCAGTCCTGTACTTGAATTCTGATAATTCTTCATTGCCATACTTTGGCTTTCTTAAAACTCGGAATGGAAACATTCGACAAACATACGGCTTTTCATTATGAATCCTACAGAAATACTTTTCACCCTGTTTCTTAAGGAAATAGCATTTACCGTCACGTAATAGTTTTACGTAGAACATTCTCTCACCTGGTTCAACCGACCTGGGTCCGTACTTAGGCTCTATTTTAGCATATTCCTCGAAAAGCAATGGGATCTTATGGTTTATACAGCAATTGCCACAAAATTTACACTCCCAATCCTTAACGAGTTTCCACGGTATCATGTGGAAACCGTCGGCTCTAAGCAAATTATTGAGCTCCTAATCGTCACACCTTCTTAAAAATTTTTAGCAATTCTAAAACGGGTTCCAATATTTTAAAGCTTGGGTGCAAGAAAGTAGGTAAACACTAAAGATATCAATGCTATTAAACCCAGGAGGGTATGCAGTATCAATATAGCTTTAAAGAATTTCTTACCTATTTTCGTAAGCATGATAAACCCCGTTAAGGTTGTAGCTACCAATGAAAATAGTGCGAGTGTCGCTAGAAAATAGTGCTGGGAAGATAGAAATATCATTTTCAGCCAGAGGGATACCCTACTGGAATTATGTAAAGCGGGTGTTGATTCTCCGGTAGTTTCAATACTTTCTGAACTTGAGAATCTTCAAACGCCCCAATGACGACTGTACCAAGGCCTCGTGCAACCGCCTGCAAGTAGATATTCTGGCCCACATGTCCAGCCTCCATGTGTACGTACCGTATTCCCCTTTCGCCATATCTGTTTGTCGTACGTTCGTAGATCGCAACTATAACTATGCTTATCGGTGCTTCTCTAACTGGGCTCTGACCGAGTGCAGCATCTGCAAGGCTTGAACGTAAATCCTCTTCTAAAAGATATTCGAGAACATGTTTATCAGGATTATAGTGGTATAATCCTTCAGGAAGGCTGGTAACACCATTCCTCCCTACAACAACATAGACTTCAAGCGGATATGTAGCTCCTGCTGAAGGAGCTGCCCTCAAGCCTCTAGCAGGGTCAGTAATCCCCTGAGCAGCCCATAGAAGCTGTGAAACATCTTCAAGGCTTAACGGTTTATTCAAAAAAATCCTAATAGACCTTCTTTTAAGAATGGCTTCTTCCACCGACATTGTTCCTCTAGTAATTGGTGCGGGAAGCTCTACGATTCCTTTAACCTCTATTGATATAGCTTCGTTCAACCCTCTCAAGAAGAAATAGAGAAAGCTAGCAATTGATATTATCAGCACCATAAGCAGTAGGAGAAATACCCTATGTTTACCTATTTTCACAGTCATTCCAGTTATCATATAGAATGTGCATTATTTTAACTTTCAGGATTTCACCTTGAATCATAAATTAAAAGAATGTGGAAATAAGTGGCTAACGTAATGCTTCAATTATTTCTCTCGGTTCCTTTCTGGGAATATCAAGCTTTTCAAAATGCTTATCAAAGCTTACTATTGCCTCTATACCAAGCTTCTTTGCAACGTAGTATTGTAGAGCATCGTCGAAATCAAGCTTCTTTTCTTCCATTATCATTGAAACAGCCATTTCCTCATCCATTGTAGTATCGTAAACAGTTAAACCCAGTGAATTCTCAATATTCCTCAAAAAGATTAGAATTAACTTAGGATTGTTTAAAATAGCTTCGATTGCATGTATCGAAAACCTAGTTACCACTGCTTCCAAATCCCCGTTTGAGATTTCCTCTAAGAATCTCTCACATTCGTCAGCTTTTTCCCTGTTAAGGAAAAGTTCTAAGAAGATATTGGTATCTATTAAGAACATTAGTCTAAGGAACTCCAAGCCTTATGCTGCAATTCTACCGAAGACTCTTTTATCTCTAGACATCCCCTTAATGCCTTCCAGTCAACCTTTCCTCTTGAAACATACCGTTTAATAAGCTCTTCAAGAGCTATTTTCACAGCCCCTTTCTTATACTTATTTCGCTCCATCGCAATTTTTCTAAATCTCCTGGCAAGTGCTGGCTTTATTTCTGCCTTAATTGTTTCGGCCATAAGTACTTATGTACAAAAGTATCTTATAAATCTATCTGGTGGATATTGTTGGTCTTAGTGCTTATGGAAATTCCTTCTTCTGTGGGCACTATTATCGTCTTCCAATTCTTCTTTGAAGCCTCATTCAAGAATGCGTCAACAGTCCCATGATGATGTTTGACATTGTGTGCCAGAATTACTCCTCCATGGATTACTCTATCCTTAACTTTACTAAAGAAGTCAAAATAGTGTTCTTTATCGATGTCTATGAAAACTAGATTCAACTCCTCTTTTATTTCCCCGATGTATTCTAACGCATCACCATTAATAGGGACAACGAGATTGTTTAAGCAATACTTGTTAACAAGATCTTTTAGCCTTCTGAATCTTAGGACTTCTCTCTCAATAGCGTAAATTTTGCCCTCTACTCCAGACTCATAGAGAGCTTTAGCCATCCATATTGTTGAAAAGCCCACTCCAGCACCAGCATCAACAGCTATTAGTCTCCTGAACTTTAGGGCAGTCAAATATGCTACTAAATATATGACATAAGCATCTTCAATCCTTATCGATGGAATACTGAGCCTCAGGGAATTGTTTAATGCTTCCTCTATTATTTCATCCCATCGATGCTTCTCATTAAGCATGGGATGATTCAAGATAAATTCGTATTTTAGGCTTACCTGTTAGGATAAGACTTATGAAACAAGCGTTACTAATCCTAGGATGTTATGAAAGAGGTACCTGATGAGGATGTTAGGAAGAAGATACTTATCATCCAGCGGAATGAATTAACTGAACATCTTTTTTATAAGGCATTATCTAAAAAGGCTAAGGATAAGAATTCAGAGCTTTTGAAGAAAATTTCCGAGGATGAGCTTCGCCACTATAATGAATGGAAAAAATATACGGGCATAGACATTCCTCCGAAAAGAATTATGCTTTTGAAACACTTGCTTTTTTCAAAACTATTTGGATTTACTTTCGCAATTAAGCTCATGGAAAAAGGGGAGGAGAAATCTGAGAAAGCGTATTCACAATTATCCAAAGCCTTTCCAAAAGCAGGGGAAATAATGCAGGATGAGGAAGAGCATGAAGATATTCTAATAAGTATGATAGAAGAGGAGAGAGTAAAATACGTGGGGTCGCTTGTATTAGGGATTAATGATGCATTAGTTGAATTAAGTGGAGCATTGGCCGGTCTATCTCTAACTCTTCAAAACAATAAGCTTATAGGCGTAGCAGGATTAGTAACCGGTATTGCCGCATCACTCTCCATGTCTGCATCAGAGTATTTATCTCAGAAAGCTGAGAAGACTGGAATAAGCCCATCAAAAGCTGCGCTTTATACGGGCATTGCCTACATACTAACTGTAATTTTGTTAACAATGCCCTACTTGACTCTACCAGATTATCCTGCAGCTCTTGTAATAATGCTAATCAGCATAGTCCTAGTAATCTCCATACTCACATTCTTTATTTCAACAGTCAAAGATATTCCATTTAGAAGAATATTCCTAGAAATGCTACTTACAAGTATTGGAGTTGCTACAATATCCTTCGCAATCGGATGGCTTATGAGAATAGTTTTCGATATAGAGGTTTAAGATTTTGTGAGTCATAGTATTCTTGTCTCAGTATTGCAGTAGAGTGTAGTTTATACACAACAGATTCCTAATAAGCAACGTGTTGTTAGGGACTAATAAATCAACTCCGCGTTAAATAGCAATTTCGCATTTCCTGATTCTCTCTATAATTATTTTCCCTCCGTTAAAGATTATCCGACAGTAACATTTTTTATCATCTTTAAGAACGTTTTCTACATGAAAACAGATATCGATTTAAACGAATCCTACAAACTTTTACATCCTAGGCCTGTAGTCTTAATATGTGCAAAGGGTAAAGATGGCAAAGTTAATGTTATGAGCTGTTCTTGGATAACCCCCATAAGCGACGATCCGCCAGTGATAGCAATATCCCTATGGGAGGAAGGTTACACGCATAAGCTGATAGACGAAACTGGGGAATTCACTGTAAACATTCCTTCTTCAAAACTGCTTGAACAAGTTTGGCTCGCAGGAATCAAAAGCGGCAGTAAAACAGACAAGATTAGGCTCTTAAAACTCAATTTAACCCCTTCTAAGATGGTTGAAGCCCCTGGGATAGAGGAATGTCTTGGAACATTAGAATGCAAAGTTAAGAATAGAATGGAAGTTGAAGAGCAAATACTCTACATAGCAGAAGTTAAAAGAGCACTTGTGGACAGGACCTATTTTAAGAAGGATGTTTGGACTGACGAAGCAGAACCCTTGCTTCATTGCGCCGGGAAAACGTTCTCAATCCCGAAACTGATAAAACATAAGAGTTAATATTTCATTGATAAGCTGAAATCAGAACAATGAATGGGCTATGTCTTTAAAACCTGGATAGCGAATGCTTAAGAATTTAAGCTTATATTTCCAAGATTTCATCTTCCTTTATAAACCTCATATACCAGTTGGTAAATTGCTTTGGTGTAGCTATGTGGATTTCTAATGGATAGTCTAACTCCATGTAAATCTGTGCTTTAACTTTTAATGCCTCCTCATAGCTTTTTTCAACAACTATCAGAATGTCTATATCACTTGATGCAGTATATTTTCCCTTAACGGATGAACCGAAGAGATAAACTTTAGCATTGGGCCAGAACTTTAAAACCAGTTTCTTTACTTTCCTACCTATCTCAACAGGATTGCTTAATGCTTCTAATGCCTTCTTTCCTTCTTCAATATATAAGTCAAACTCTGTCAATTATCGGCTTGAACACCTCTTTGACATATTTTAACAAAGCCTTAACCTCGATTTCTTCATATCTACGTGACAGATACCTTGACCCTACGTAGGCATCTTCAAGCTTAGTGAGAAGCACTATAGAATCCTCTTTTTCTAAAAGAAAAGAAATATCAGGAGTAATTTTTGAAAGCTCTTTTACAAGTCTAGTTAATGAATGTGTTCGTGGGTAAGTGCCTGTCTTCAATAATAGTTTATATTTGAGCATCAATTGACAGTATTGCTCTAGATTGAAAGCAGCAAGATCAAAAAAGCCTTCTTTTACTAATTTTTCAGAATTTGTTAAAAAGGCTTCTGCACGTTCTTTCAATATTTCAGCTTCCTCAAAGGACATTCTCATTATGCAGCTTCATTTATTTTTATAAACTTTTCTTCTCTAGAAATAGAGGATACCGCTTTTTGAAAGTAACTTATGTATTAACAGGATAAAACTGAAGAATTTGCTACAAACGTTCCCATTCTTTCTGAAACTCTATTACACTATGAACCCTATCAGAAAATATTTTGCGACGGCATAGGAGGCTACAAATAGTATGGCCCTACTTATTTTAATCTCATGAATAATTTTGAAGGCAATTATCATCAAGCCAAATTGCCAAATCGATATGATTATGCTCAAGGCTTGCATTATTGGATTTATCTGTTGCTCCAGTATATTGAAGAAAGAACGCGGATCCGGAGACTGAAACATGCGGGTGGAGAAACTCGCTGCAATATTATATGTTTTCACTTCTCTCTCTGAATCAAACATTCTCAAGGTAATTGTGTAGGGTACGGAAACATTTTCTTGCATTGGAAGGACATACGTATTGTTTAGGAAGTAGGAGGCTATTTTACACGGGCAGGATTAATACCGTCCACCGCGGAGGAGAGGAAAAAAGCTCCCGAGCTTGGGAGGTTTCAAGTCATGGCTCTTCTACAGGCTGCGAGATGTTTCATTTTAACAGGGGATATTGAGAAGTCAAAATCATTCGGCTTAAACAGGGCTATATTCTACGCTTGGGCTAAGCGTAGGGGAGTGG
>JAWCDE010000020.1:0-4670 GCA_038861395.1 Thermoproteota archaeon
AATTATTTTCCTTTTCGGTATATCTTATTAAGTTGCATTTCAAGCTCATTAAGTTTCTGAAGGTTTTCGCTCCAAAGCATTTTTTCTTGAGAAAACTTTCTGGCTCTTTCAAGAATATTCTGAAGGTTTTTCCTTATATCTTTCTTCTGGCTTTGTTCTGTTATCTTAGACTTTAAAGTTTCAATGTCTCTTTGTATATTTTCAATAGCGTTTTTCAGTGCTTCAGCCTTTTTCCTAAGCGCTTCGTCGGATTCTATAATTGCTCTCGCCTCGGTTAACTCATATTCTTCTTTAAGTTTTTTCAGCTCATATTCTAATTTGCTTAATTCTTCATCTTCTTTCATGGGACTTTCACCCTCTATTTTCATCAAGATTTTTTCAAGAGATTGTTGTGCCTTCTTTATTCTTTCTTCTTTAATCTTTTTTTCCGCACTCCTATCGATGTTTCTTATCTTTTCATCAACCTCTATCGCTTCTATTTCTTTAGTTTCAGTATTTATCAAACTCCTATTTATTTCTAATGCAGATTCAATAGCCTCGAGATATCTGTTTAATAAATCTAATGAGCGTCTAAATTCTTCATTATAGGACCTAGCTAATTTCTCACGTATCTCTCGGCTAACTTCTTCTTTTGCAAGTCTCTCTATATAGTTTAACAGGTTATTTAAACCGTTTACTATATCGCTTAATTCTGCAGGGGGCAAAGGCGTGAACTTATTCTTAGCAATGGGGTCGGTAATACAGCTTACAACTTCTTCCCACTGCTTTGTGTACTCGTTTAAACTTATTTCTCCAGCTAGAAATGCGCTATCAATTGGTACGAGTTTCTTTTTAACTAAATCAAGAAAACATTTTGAAGACGGTGCCTTAATAATCTTAATAAAACCTTTTTCCTCTAGGGAGGCTAAGAGCTCCTCAATTTCCTCTCTGGGCATAGAGATTGAACCAATTGCATCATTAATGTTGAACTCAATCCTTTTATTACTCCCTCTGCTTAGTGCTTTTAAGTAGTCGATGACTCGTGCTTCCTTTTCACTTAAAATCTCAGCCAATTTTAATTCATCACCCCGCATCATTCCAACTATTGTTATCCAAGGTCATATTCCTCTTCTAACGGAGGCGGTGGAGGTGGTGGGAGAGGATGTATTTTAGATTTTCTTCTAATCCATAGAAAAGTTACAATTGGAATAAGTGGTGCAATAACTATCGGAATTCCCATTCCCGTGAATACTAATTGTGTCCCTGAAACCCTGACGTAATACCTGACTATATTGCCATTTTCAGATAGATGAGCCTCATCTTCTACTTCTGCTTTAATCAGAATGTTATCAAAAAGAGGCCAGAAGGCTTCTCTAAATAATATTAAAGTACCCTTATTGTTAACTATTGTAAGATTATACTTATTTGGTCCAACGTGTAACGTTAAGCTTCCATTTACAGGTTTGATCTCATCAATTCGAACATCATAGAAATATGGTAAAAATCTGAATAATCTTTCAACCTTCACGTCTTTAAAAATGGTAATCTTCTCTTCGCATTCCTTTTTACTCCTAACATCTTTGCTAAGTGAAATATTTGCTTCAAGCTTAGGATTATCATATTGAGGTTTAATTTTTACTGTTGCATTTAAAAATATCTTTGCAGGAACCAGGATGGTGTAATCATCAATAATGATCGCGTTATTTCTTAACTTTGCTTTATGAGTCAAATCGATACCGTTTATTTCAAAATAGTTGATTTTCTCAATCCTGTAAAGATTTGATGGTAACTCTATTCCTAAAGGTCCGTTACCGGTTAAACTAAATTTGAGACTATTATTTCCGCTTATTGATGCGTTAAGAATGAGATTCTGCATTATACCGCTTAGCGCACTAGAGTTTAAACTCTCGATTTCAATCCGTGTTTTAAACTGTATTTGTTTAAGAAATTCTTCTTCATCAATCTTTATTTTCATAATAACGGTTTCCTGATTTTTTACTTTGCTTACATCACCGACGATAATCTTGGTTCGAATCAATATATTTTCATCGGGGTTAATGTAAAAAGAAGTAGGTACATGCATATTATAAATAATATGTGTTACGTTTTCATTAGTTTTCATTGGTTTTATTTTACGTAATGTTGAATTCGGAAAGGTTATAGTAATGTTTATGATGTTAAATGAAATGGGAATTGATAGATTGAGATAAAGATCTTGAACCTTCTTTGTGCCGTTTCCGATATTTCTTACTATGAAGACTATATCTTCATCTTTAAATTCTACTTTAGGCTCCAGTCTTGGTTTAAGAATTTCTATTGGTATCTCGAAACTTTTTGTAAGAGTAGAATCGTTAATTTTATAATCGATGATAATAACAAAATGAATTTTCCTATTTTCCCGTAAATTTTCACTAACGCTCACATTGAACTCTATCTGTAAAAAATTCTCAATGAAAGAAACGTCTGAGAGATTCCAATACAGTATTCTCCTTTCTATGTCATAAGTGTTGTTACTGAGTCGTATTTGATTGTTAATTTTCGCGATCACGATTCCATTCTTTAGTACATTCGGTTCTATTCCGAGAGGGATTTTTATAGCAATGTTTAAATTAGCTAAGGTTTCTGTACCTATTCTCGTTAAATTAATTCGAATTAATTCTGTTTCGCTAATGTGTAGCTGGATTGACTTGGTTTCTAAAATCCAGTATCCCTGGTCATTTTGGGCTCTCGCAATATGCACCGTAATTAAAAGGGAAATTATAACTATCAACAAAACGTTTTTCCATGTCAAAGAGGATTTTAGCATAGCTATTTTATGCCTGCAGCTAACATTTATATATTTTATCTGGCTAAACTATAAAATAGTATGTTAGGGTTAGGAAACCGGCTGATAGGCAGAAACGGGGCCTATGTACTGGTACGACCTCTAGGGGAAGGGGGAATGAGCTGGGTTTGGTTAGCGAGAAGGGAGAGGGATTCATCAGAAATAGCGATTAAAATTGCCAGAGATCAATTTCTGGCAGCTGAAAAACTAAAATTCGAGATAGATATACTTCAAAAGCTGTCACATCCACACATAGTGTCCTACATGGATTCCGGCTTCACAGGTGGGCTTCCTTTTCTTGCAATGGAATATCTTAATGGAGAAACTCTGGAGAAGCTAGCTATAGGGAATCCCTTGGATGAAAAGGATGCTAAGGCAATTATAGTTCAAACACTTTTAGCCTTAGACCGTGCGCATTCCGAGAATATTGTTCATAGGGATGTAAAGCCTAAGAACCTCATAACTAGAAAAGATTTGCTTCAGGCTAAACTCATAGATTTCGGAACCTGTGCATATTTTAACAGAACAGGAATGCCAGAGGCAGTTATCTCTCCGGGAGGGTATACTGCTCCTGAGCAACATTCCTTTATGTCCTCCCCACAGGCAGACATATGGTCCGTAGGAGGCACTTTTTTCTTCCTGCTAACGGGCCAGGCTCCTGCAATCGCATTACCCGGCTACCCTAAATTAAGGTATCCGTCCCCTCCTGATGTGAGAAGGTTTAATCCTGATGTTAGCGACGAGACTTCAAGCATAATCGCCAAGGCCATGAGCTGGGAACCAACTGAAAGATATCTGTCAGCCAAGGAAATGATAGAAGCAATAGAGCATCACGCCGAGCCTCGGCAGAAAATCAGCGATGTCCCGATTATAGAAGTTATGGGAGAGAAAATAAAGGTCGAAGCTCCAATTCTTAGATTTGGGAGAATAGAAGGCTTTTCAACCGACGATTCCATGAGTAAAAATGTAATAAGTGGGGGAGAGAAAGTAAAAGTTTTAAAAAGCGGGGATGTAATGGAGGTTCGCGTTCAAGACCCTTATAACTGGATATCGCGAAGGCATTTCGAAATATTCAGGGAGGGGGGCAAATGGTTCATAAAGGACTTGGGGTCGTTGAATAGGACTGCCGTGCATACCCGAGGAAGTTTACGTGAGATTTGGAGTGGACATAGAGTGGAGGGGCCTCCATTGGAGTTGGGAGATAAAGCGTTAATACACGTTGCATATGGTTCTTCGTTAAATGCTCCCCCATATATTGTTGTAACCTTCAGGAAATAATTGATGTTTTATCAGAAGAAAGTTTATAAATTACTTCTATTTTTCTAATGTCTCGATTAGAAATGAGTAGGTTAAAATATGCAAAAATTCTAATAACTTCCTTGCTCATCCTTTTACCCATAATAACGTTTTCCAAAGCTGGAGATTACCTGTTCGGAGTTCTTTTCTATGTTTCTAAGGGGGGGCCGGAAGTAATCGAATTCAGAAAAGGAGACACAGTCTTCCTGAAAGCAATACCGCCGATTGGAGGAAGAACTTTAAACATAGAGGTGCAGCTGGTTTTCCCGCCGGAAAGCGGGAAAACACCAATCACACTCGTATCTAGGACGACAATGCCCCTTGTTGGAGAACAAACCATAACCACATACACAATCCAGCAGGCCGATTGGGAGGGAACTTATGCGATGAGAATAACTGCTTGGGATCCAGGCACTGGAGAAAGAAAAGAACTCGATCTTTCTTTCAAGGTAGTAGGAGTAGGGATACCTTGGGAGCTTATCATCGCATTAGCAGTAGTGCTTGTCGCAATAATTATTGCAGTCGTAATATACCAGAGAGGAAAAGCTCCTACGCCGCCTCCAGTTCCTCG
>JAWCDE010000020.1:4768-22539 GCA_038861395.1 Thermoproteota archaeon
TTTCAAGGTAGTAGGAGTAGGGATACCTTGGGAGCTTATCATCGCATTAGCAGTAGTGCTTGTCGCAATAATTATTGCAGTCGTAATATACCAGAGAGGAAAAGCTCCTACGCCGCCTCCAGTTCCTCTAGGTCCAGCACCCCCTGGATTACCTGAAGGAACTCAAGTTATTCCGAGGGGAGGCGGAACCATAATGATTAGGGGGCCGGGTGGAGAGACAAGGGTTGTAACAGCTATGCTTCAAGCCGGTGCAAGGACAATACCCATCAGCACACTCCCACAAACTTTTGGCAGGGAGGATTTCACCGGCATTGTTTCAGACGACTTGCTTAGAACGATAAGTAGAAGAGAGGGACCGGGGGCTAGGGGGCAATTCACGATCGGCTACGATTACGCAAGGGGTACCTTCCTCATATGGGATGATGGGAGCACTAACGGCACGTATTTGAATGGCGAGGACATAAGGGGCAAGGGTAGGCTACCCCTAAAGAACGGCGACATAATCTCTCCCGCTAATGCGCTTAACATAAAGTTCATATCAGGGCCGGCATAAACGAAGCAAAATGAGATTTAAAAACTCCCTTTTGATTTTTCTTCTACTAACTTTTGCATTCTTACTATTGATTAGGGGGGACCCGTACGATGTTGTAGCTGGATTTAACACGAGAAGTATAAGTACCGATGCCGAATCCTTCACGTTGCGTCTCATAATCTTCACGGGTTCAAATTTAACTTATGCGGGGGAGTTTAATGTAAGCTATGTCCTGCGCTATATCAATCTAACAAAGATAGAGTCCGGTAGCGGTTGGGTCTTAATTCAAATGAATTCTCCGAAGAAGTATGTTTTTTACAGAGATCCTTCGGCAGCAAGCCTGCCTGACAGAACTACTCTCGCTACCCTAACATTTAGGCGAGGAGCACTGTCAGAAACCGAGACTACTAACATATTGCTCACCCTATTTAAAGCAGCGGATTCTTCTGGCAGTGACCTAAACATACAATTAGTTAACAGCACAGTAACCATCTCTTTGATCTATGAGGAAACATCAGGTAGCAGTGGAGGTGGTGGAGTAAGGCCAGCAGGAGGAGCAGTGGGAGTCTCCAGTTTTACCTGGTTATTGGTCTTCTCCATTGCCTTGGCTTCTGTTATCGTGCTTTCAGCACTCTATCTTAAAATGGGCAAGATGCCGAATTGCTTCTTAGTTATTGATGGTCGCCCCCTCCCCATTCCTAGCCGGGGAAAAGTCTTTGGCAGGGAAGACTTCTACGGTCTTGTAAGCGAAGACAAGTTGAGCTATATAACTAGGAGGAGCAAGGGAGGACACTTCACCATAGTCAGGTTTACAGATGGATATTATATTATAGATAGTTACAGCACCAATGGCACGTTAGTAGATGGCGTAGACATAAGGGGCAAGGGCTATGTCCCATTAAGAAACGGTGCTAGAATAAGCATTCCACAGGTATTTGAAGCAACAATATGGATTAGGAAGTAGCATGGCGAGTTCTAAAAACTTTTTAGTGCCTATCTCATGATTACTGGTAGATTATATAGAACATCCACCGTTTTTCTGATATTATTTTTTCTCAGCGTCACATCATTAACTTGCCTCGGAGAGATTGAGGAGCATGAAATCAAATATGATGATGGGAATTTTGAGCGAGGGTTTCGATGGGCTCCCCCTCCCTTACGTGGTTATATGTTGGCTGTAAAATTTACTCCACCCGAAGTACCATCGAAGCTCATGAAAACATCATTTTTTATATATTCTAATCCCAACCGATTTATAGTGAGAGTTTTCGATGATACCAAAAAATCTTTACTGGAGATATCTGCGTGGCCAACTCAAGAGGGCTGGTACACCGTGGACCTATCAGGATTTAATATCATCATAAATGGGGATTTCTATATTGCTTTAGAAGATGATCCTCTAGCTCCTGTTAGTCCTTGGCTGGGGGGTGACACTAGTAATCCAGATGGTAGAAGTTACTGGGTTTCTGTGGAAAAAGGCTGGCGGAGTGTGGCAGAAGTTGCTAACGAGGAGGGCGATCCAGATTATAATGCTGATTTCGGTATAAGAGTGATATTGGCGCCCATTGATTCCATTGTAATAGATCTTGATCCGAGAATGAATTCTGTAATTATCGATAACGCTACTTATAACGCAGACAAGCTGCCTATTACTCTAAATTATCTTCGAGGGTCCATTCATATGGTTAAAATAGGCCAAGAGGTTATAAGGGTAAGTGATAACACACGATTTGTATTTGCGGGCTGGAATGACGGCTCCAAGGAAACGACGAGAAGCTTAACGGTTTTAAAAGGGTTGAGGTTGGTTGGATTTTGGAAAAAACAATTCTTGCTGACTATAATTTCTGAACATAGCTCCCCCCTAGGAGGAGGTTGGTATGAAGAAGGCTCTAGTGCAAGTATATCTCTTCTTAACACAGAAGTGTCCGGAAGTCATGCAGGTGAACGATTCGTTTTCACTGGATGGAGTGGAGATATTCAATCAACAAATCCCTCAGTCTCCATTAAGATGGACAGTCCTAAGACTGTTCATGCTAACTGGAAAACCCAGTATTATCTTGATGTTGAATCAGTATATGGCAATCTCAGAGGGGAGGGTTGGTATGACGTGGGAGAGATAGCATATTTTGAGGTTGATGATATCGTTGATCACGGTAATGGTACGAGAAGAGTGTTCTCTTCATGGTCGGGTGATGCGCGAACAATCGACCAAAAGGGAAGTGTAGTCATGGATTCGCCAAAAAAGGTTACGGCCAACTGGAAAAAGCAGTATTATGTTAAGGTATCTTCCCAATTACCTAGGTTTACGGGAGGAAATTATTGGTACGATGAGGGGAGCACAGTAACCATTAGGTTAGAGAAACCTGTTTTAGGCTTCATCGTTCAGGATGTCTTCGACCACTTTGAAGGGTATGGGCCTAGAGATAGGGTTATTGGAAACGGGGTCTTAGAAGTGTACGTTGACAGCCCGAAGGAAATTAGAATAGTGTGGAGGAAGGACTACACGCAACTCATCGCATTATTAATAGCCTTGTTTATCTTGATAGTTGGAGTCATGCTCATAGTTAAAAGAAAACGGATTTCTGTAGTTGAGAAGGCTAGGGGAAAAGAGGGGACAGAACTAATTACGGGAAGGGAAGAACATTTGAAGAAACTTCAGGAGGAGCTTGTGAAGAACAAGCTGTACTTAGCTAGGCTTGAAGAAGAGAAAGATAAGGGAACGATATCTGATCAAGCTTACAATACTCTGAAAGCACAGTACGAATCTGAAATACGACAGATAATAGATGAAATAGAAAGAGAGAAGGCGAGAAAGCTTGAGTATTAAAACAGTAGCTATCATACTGCTTCTAATCGGAGGTGCTTTTAACATCTGGAGCGGCTTAACGATTTTACCATTAATATTTTGGCCTTGGTATCCAATATACGTAATAATAGAAATTACATATGTAATCATTAGCTTAATTCTAGGAATAACTTCTTTGATTGGAACTGTCTTAATGATTAAAGAGGATCGCAGAACTACTCCAGTTTTAGTTGTAATCCTCTTTTTTTCAATAATCGGTTTATTCGTCAGCTACATAATAGGTCCTATATTCTGCATTTTAGCATGTATACTCGGATTGAAATGGAGCTATTCAACGAAATCGCCCGCACCATATGCTTATCCCCCATATATACCACCCCCACCGCCACCACCTCTACCGCCTCCCTTAAAGCCTTCCACTGATATCGAGAAAATAAGGCAGGAAATAAGAAGGGTAGAAGGATATTTGGAAAAGCTTGAGGAGGAAAGAAGAGCCGGCAGGATAACTGAGCAAGTTTATCTAAAACTTAAGCAGGAATACGAATCTAAACTTTTAAATCTTAAACAACAGTTACAAACACGTTGAATAAAGACTCATTATAGATAGTACTAAATTAGATTTTCCCTGCTTTAACTTATAGATTCTCCTGGTTTTATAATCCGATAACAAATGCTATGATGATAGCGAAGTTTTTAATTGCATCTTTACATTCTATTCTTTGGTTCACGTCCGTAAAATGCAGACCATGTTGTAATTGACAGCAACCATTACCAAATCCTTAAAGTCGCTGTTTATATTCTTCAAACACAGGGATTGTATGACATACGGAATTATGACCCTTGGTAGTTATTTTTCTATCTTTATCTGCATTACATACTAGACTTATGTATCGAGGATAGAAGAACAATATCTAAACAAACATATAATGCTCTGAAGATAAAAATCTGAGAAAAATACTAGTAAGAAATGAATCTAATGTTGAGTATTTTTGCAACGGAAATGACATCGCCGTTCTTTAATATTTGCGGACCTTTTCCTCTTATGTCCACGCCATTTAAATAAGTACCGTTTTTGCTATTATTGTCCCAAATTAAGAAGTTGTTGCTGGTAAAGTCATAATTAATTGTGAAATGTTCTCCACTTATGTAATCGAGTGAAGAGGGGTCTAAAATTCCTACAAAATTTGATCTACCGAATGTTTGAGGAAGGTTTGTTATTGGTATGTTTCTTCCGTTAGCCTGGAGTAATGCTATAAGAGTTCGGGTTCCTCCCGGATATACGAGAGTTATAGTGCCTTCTCTAGGACCAGGAAGAACCTTCGTTTCCGATGATGGAATATATGGTGGCGGGCTTGGTTGAATGGTGGGCCGTTTCATCGCAGTGGAAATTAACAATCCACCACCTATTATAAGCAATATTCCCAGTACTATTAAGTCTATGAATACTAGCAGAAATCCAAAAGCCACGAGTATAACGCCAACTATCATGCTTACAGTTTTCTCCGGTTCTATACTACTCATTGTTTTCTCATCAGAAAATAGGAAAAAGGTATATATATGTTTTATGGAAGTGCGTCAATTTCTTGCAACTAAAAGAATAATTTTTGAATTTAAGGAATTCTTTTACCATAATTACTTATTAGGATTGCTAAATCCTTGTAGTCAACTCTCCAGTCTCTATTCAAGTCTCCGTTTGTTTCTGGTTGGAGATATGAAGCATCATAGGATTTAATCAGTATAGCTAAATCCTTGTAGTCAACTAAACCGTCTCTATTTATATCTCCAAGTACAGTTACTAAAATGCTTAAACTTGCAGAAGCATTATAGTAACCGGCTTTGGAAACATTGAGATTAATATTTTTTCTTCCTAACGTTAAACTTGTGAGATTGATTCCATAGTATCCGCCTCCAAGCTCGACAAGACTAATACTACCAGTAGCTAAAAAGACTTCTACAAATGCTCCACTCACCGGTTTTCCTTTTTCATCGCTAACTCTAACTAAAAGGTTTAATGATTCTCCCTGAAAGATAGAGGAAGCGTTTGTTGAAAGGATTGGTATTAACAGCTTGCCTAGCTGTACATTGATCGGCAGGAATATTAAGGAATCCACTGCCCTTATTCCTATAAAACCTCTGAATAAAAATCCCTTGCCCGGACTAGGTGCTTTAACTGTTACGTGAAACGAAAATTCTTGACCAGAGTTTAGATTTTTGAAGGATTTTTCTTCGAACTCTATGAATTCAAAGCTTCCCAACTTTACCACCTCTACTGAAGATAATGGTCTAAGGGCTTTAACTTTGACTTCAAATCTTATGGATTCTCCCGGCTTTAAATTCACGTTAATTTCCGGGGGATCAATAATTAGACCGGGTTTAGCAACGGATAATCTGTATTCTTCACCTTCAGCGGGCGTATCAATGCCAATTATTTTAATTTTCCATTTCCCAGGGTCCGGATAATAGACAAGGAATGAAATATAATTTGATTCTTCTCTAAATACAACGTTTCCCTCAGTTCCGGAAAGAACCAATCCGCTTGGCTTTTGAAGTATCATGTTAACTTTACTTCCAGTATATGACGCTCTAATTGAGAGATATGTGGTTCCAGCATCAACGTTTGTCGTAAAGACTTGTTCCTCTCCTTTCTTTATTTTCCCTACGAAAGATGTCTCAGTAATGCTCCCTGAAACTTGCTGAGAAAGATCAATGTAAATCTTTCTAAGATCCTCCACAGATGGCGCATAATAATACTGTGCTCCCGTTATTTGAGCTATATCAATTAAAGTGGCTTCATCTATGTCTCCTTTCTCACCAAACCCGAGAGTGTAAACAGGTATATTAAGGTTTTTTGCTTTTAAAGCAGCTTCTTGAGGAGAATGAACTCCCGCATTATGCATCCCGTCTGTAAGTACTATTATTGCACTTGGCCTCGCCTCTTTTCTTAGCACTGATTCCAGCTTTTCGACGCCTAGCCATATTCCATCCCCAAGGGCAGTACTACCCTCTGGCTGCAACGCGTTTATCTTATTTATAATAAGATTCTTATCTGATGTAAGTTCACTTAATAGTTCTGCGGAATCTGAAAACTTGATCGAGCCGATTCTATCTTGTCTGGAAGTAAGTGAAACTAAGTCTATAGCTCCCTTCTTAGCTGCATCTATTTTTCTCATATTTGCAAACCTATCATCCATACTTCCAGAAACATCCATAACTATGAACAGATCGACTCCAGATAATGGACCAGGGATGGTTCTTCTTTTAGCCATATCCTGTTTATAGTCATCAAACATTTTGTAAACATTTATATTATATTCGAAGAATTTTACTAGAATATCTCTGGCTTCTTGATCAACCAATGATTTTAAAAATGTAAACCATCCCAAAATATTTCCGGCCCAGGTTTCTGTTTCCGTTCCGAGAGTTATCGATGACTTTTCAAATCCCCAAAAGTTGACCAGCTCTTCCGGTAAATTGTATAAAACACTTGTGTCAAGCTTGCTTATACCCTCGTCATATTCGTCCAATAAGCTATAAAGTAGATATTTATGGAAAAAGAAAGATTGTACGTTTTTAAGAGTCGGCAAATATTTTTGAGTTTTTAGTCCAGATAGAAAGTTTCCCAAGTCAAGATATAGATCACGGATTAAAATACTGTGAGCACCGTGAAAACCTAGTGCAGAGTCAACATCCTTCGAAGCCTTAATTGTATAGTCGGCAATCGAGTCTATTATGGCTGTTAAAAAAATACTTCCTAGTGTTCCAACAGCTTTTTTAGTTAAAATATCGCTGAGCTTTGACCCTGAACCGGGTACACGTTTCCAGTAATTTGACACAGTAGTACTAAAATCTTGAAAATCTGTTAATGATTCCTTGCCTCCTCCAAAAATTAAAAAAGCACCGGCTTTTTCAAGTGCTTCTTTCCCAAGCATGCTTTCCAAATGGGATAACAAAGTAGGATCTCTAGCTGCAAATGTATATAATACCATGAAATTGAGTCCAGACAAAGCCATAATATCTTCTGCCGTATTTATGATTTTTAAACTCGAAACTATTTTCTCAATTAATTCTTCGAAGGGCGGATTGCTAAGTCTCTCTACCGCTTTTTTAAAGTTCTCATAAGCAGCCTCATCCTCGCCTGCCATAAGAGCAAGCACTGTGAAGAGCCTTGGAGAATTTTCTTCATTTATTTTTAAATTCGCAGGAAGATCGATTAAAAGGGCTGTAGCTAAGCTACCCCCATAACCAATTAAAACTATAGAGCTTACACCGCCTGTTAATATTACAGAAACAGTGATAATAGCAAGGCCGGCCGCAAGTTTTATAGAAGATATTTGTACAATTCTTTTCTCGAAATATTTCTTTGCTATTTCTGCACCTTTTTCCCAGTAGTTATACATATTATATAAAACTTCCTCATCACTTATAGGGTTATACTTTTTATAGGCACATAAGGATAATAATTCAAGAGCAATAAATTCAGCATCTTTTATTCCCATCCATTCGTTCCCTAAAACCACTGTATCGTGCTTAAGAGAGTATAGGATATATTTACCAGAAGATAGCGAGTAGTTTATAAGGGTAATCTGATTTTCACCACTACCGAAACTTAAGATTTGTTCGCTTACTATTGTTTCATTTGGAAAAAGATATTTCTTTATCTTTTCATATTGAGAGTTTATGCCCACGCTTGGTGTTGGAAAATGTGAAAGAGATATAGACAAAAATGAAAGTACAAGAATTATGCAAAGCAACTTATTAAACTTTTTTCGAGCCACATTGACCTTGATCCGTTTAATCATATATATCGATTTTTAGTGCACGCTAATATTTAAGCTTTTTTCTAAAATATGAGATAAGCCAATAGCTTAGTTATTGACAATGAAGATTAGATCATTCAAATACAAGGAGCTTCGATAAGTAATGATATTGTGGTTAACAACAGCTATCACCAAATCCATTATACAGTAACTGTTTATATCCCCCGATATAGGGTTTGTATAAAATACGAAATGACGACCCTTGCAGTTCTGTTCCTCCGCCTTTTTACCTGTATTGTATAGTGGACTTGATCTCTTACATATCAAGTATAGGAGAATAAATAAGGGAACAATGCCTAACCAAACATATAATGCTCTAAAGACATTTATGAATCTGAAATTAGCATCAATCCATTTTCCCTATCGATTTTAAGAATGCCATTTTACCATCCAGGTCTTTTGAAATCTATTATCGGAACTCTTAGGAGCTATCCGGCCCTTTCTCGAGCGCGCGTAAAAAATATATGCTCTTACCAACTATTAAGAACTAGAAGGGCGATGCTGAAGTGAGTATTAACTCAACCAGTAAAGAAGAACTAAAGACGGAACTCGAAAGGTTTAAAGAATATTTAGCTAAGCTCGAGAATGAACGGAGGAAGGGAACAATATCGGAAAAAGCATATGAGACCCTTAAGGAAGAATACCTGATGAATATTAAGAGGCTGGAAAGCGAGATTGAAAGCGCGGAGAAGGGGACATCTGTACTCACTCCTCCACCTCCGATTATCACGAAGCCAGTCTATAAAAGGCCCCTCGGAGTCACATTAATTTCGCTTCTCTTAGTCTCAAGTTCCTTGGTATCTCTGCACAACTTTTTCCTCAATATATCGTATCTTACTTCTTTCGGTTTTTCTTTTGTCTTTTTAGTAATCTGCTTGTTGCCCCTTGCATACGGAATGTAGAAGGGGAAAAGTTGGTCACGGAGCATCACAAGACTGATTTCTTATACGTCATCCATAATCCTGTCATTCATTTCACTAATAATTTTAGTGAGTATGTTATCACCGGACATTCAGCTATATTTCCCGTACTATTTAGGAAATTTGATGGTTATTATTGGATGCATTTCCCCTTCAACTCTCGCTTTCGCCTTTATTTTTGAAATTTTAAGCTTTCCCCTTCCTTATGGATTTCATTACGCGGCAGTTTTGTTCTTCTTTATTTCCGCTATCCTATCGAACATCCTTATAGCACGTTATTTGCAGAAGCCACGGGTTAAAGCTTTCTTCTTACCTCAAAGCACATACTCAAAATAGTTCTTCCTAAATGTGATGTCAAGCAAGGTTGACAATTAAAGCAAGCAATAGGAGTTTTAATAAAGGTAAAAACTCTATAGTTTATTAATTCCCTAACACGATGATAGAAAATCTTATTTTAGCCTACATTCATAATAGGATTATCCTCTTACGATTGTTCCTGTGAAATCCTCTTTCTTCTTTAGCTTCCTTTCGTATTCCTCTTTTAGCTTTGAATAGGCTTTATCGCTTATTTGTCCTTGTTTATGTAGTTTTTCGAGCTTGTCGAGATATTCTATTATCTTTTTTTCTTCAGGGTTTGTTGGTGTAATGATTCTCATTTTTGCTAATATGGCATTCTGTATGATGTTCAGTATTTCCAGCGGATTACTTAGTTCTCCTGTTGAATCATTGCTGAATCCCCCTAGTTTCCAGCATGTGCATACTTTAGCATGTTCATAACAGCAGAAAGACGTATACTTACGTCCCTGATACTCGAATATGCATTGGAAAACAGGGAGAAATTTGCAAAATGAACAAGTTTTATTTCCTCCGAAAATAAGTTCTAAAGTGGAATGCTGAAAAGGCATCTTTCTTAGTCTGTTTGATCTCATAATGCCTGAAACCTTCCAAAGTATGCCGTTGCAGGACGGACATGTTTTTATTTCTTCAGAAAAAGGGTAGTAATCATCGCATTTAGCACAATAGAAAACTGGTTGAGTTAATGGAATCATGTTCTAAAGTATGTATCCGTCGATTACCACTGAAATATTGTCTAAGCCCCCTCTTTCATTAGCGAGCCTGATGAGAGAGTGAGCAATTTCTATAGGAGATGCACGTCTAATAGCCTGCAGGGATATTTCTTCATCGTCAACTAGGTCTGAAAGTCCATCGCTGCATACAATAACTCTAGAGTTTCCGTTAAACATGTTGCTATAGTGTAAAACGTCGATTCTGGGATTATCCATTCCGAGAGCACTGGTTATTATGTTTCGCTGAGGATGGACTTTAGCTTCTTCTTTCGTTATTAATCCTCTTTCTACTAGGTCTTCCACATATTTGTGATCCCTTGTGAGTTGCATTATGTTCCCCGTCTCTACATCTGCAAGGTAGACTCTGCTATCGCCTACGTGACCGACATAAATGTCGGAACCGTTTATAAATACCGTGGTTAGCGTTGTCGCCATATTGGACATCATTCTAGATTTGATTTCTAGTATTCTTCTATTTGCTGAATTTATTGTTTCTCGTAGCATATTTTGAATATCGGCTTCCGCCTCTTTCCTAATAATCCTATTGCCAAGCTGAATGAATGTTTCAAGTATTGCTTCCTTGCTCGCTACTTCTCCATGTCCATGTCCACCCGCGCCATCCGCAACGCATAAGACTCTATACGAGGTTGTTTTATTAAGAGTTGACAAATGGAAAGATGCTGTTAAGCAAGCATCTTCATTATTCTTTCTTGTAAATCCTACGTCGGAAAGACAGCAGAAGGCTGGATTCCCTCTTATTAGACGATTATCAGAAACATTCACATTTATCGCTGCGACTGCTAGCGAAAGGGGTTCTGTTTTACCTCTTAGAAACTGTTCAACTACTCCTTTTGGTGTAAATCCCATTTCCGTTAGATAGTTGATTTGCTGAAGCTCCTTATAGTCTAAATTTCTTGAAGAGAGAATTACCCACCCGCCGCTTAATTGCTTTCCGATACTGAGTTTCTCTAATGCTCTGTTTCTAAGAAAATAATATTCCATTTTCCCACTGTTTAATGCAACTAACCTTTCGTTGAATCCTGCCAAAAAAGCACTCGTGCTCTGAGGTTCTAAGACTTGAGACTTTTGCTCCAGAAAGAAATGTGATCCAAGTTTTCTTCTTAAAAAATTGCTTATTTCAGAAAATATGAGACCAATTGCTTGAAAGTCTTTTCCTATGTTTAGAAAACAGAATTTGTGCTTAACACCCTCGATATAGGCAGTTAAGCTAGTGGCAAAAACTATTTCATCACCGGTTGAGCAAACACCTATTCCATTAATACTTACCATTATATGGCTGATAACTTCTGATATTAATATAAAGATTACGGTTAGAATCCTCTTATAAAATCTTTTTGAATCATCCAAAATCCTTTTATTGAACATCTCTTTGTTTTCTAAGAGAGATGAGTATAGTCGTAGAGCTGAGTGATGACGTTCTTAATTCCTTAGTATATGTTGTTGAACTCGCTCAAAGCGAGTATTCTGGTCCAGGTGGATCCTTTCCAGAGACAAGTATTTGTCCATACTGCAGAGGCGAAGCCTACTATTTACACACGCTAGGCCGTAGTTACTGTTTTAATTGTAAAAGATACTTGGATTAAAAACAATAGTGTTTACTGAAATAGTTAATATTTGAAAACTAGATCCTGAATCTAAGAGATAATATTCCTGCTGGGGAAATCACGTCTCCGTTTTTGATTACGTGTGGACCAAGACCTCTAATTTCTTTGTTGTTCAACAGAGTACCATTAGTAGAACCAACATCTTCTATGTAGAACTCTCCTCCTCGGAAGTATATTGTGAAGTGATTCCGACTTATCGTATTGGCTATTTCAGGCGTCACATAAGTTGCAAAATCATTTCTACCGAATGTTTGTCGAACGCTCGTTATGGGCAATGCCCTTCCGTCTGGTAACTCGAGTTTTGCCACAAGATACACGGTTTCAAATTCTTCTCTTGGAATAACTTTTTCTTCAATAAAGACTGGTCTTGGGATTTGGATTACGGGAGTCTTCATCAGACCAAAGTAGATTACCAAAATAGAGGCTAGAATCAGGATGGATGATAAAAGTAACCATACCGGATTGCTTGCTCCCATGAGCAAAAATACGGAAGCGGCTGCAACTACTATCCCTGAAATTACTACTGCAATTATTCCCAAGATATCCCTTAACATATCTCGCATGGTAAAATATTGGCAAGATACTTTAAAAACTTTTCTAACTAAATTATTTATTCTCAGACCAGAAAATGTCAGCATACTGAAACTCGAGTTTTCCAAAGGCTTATGGAAAAGGCAAGCCATAATACTGGGTGATGAACGAATATCCATTGCTAAGATACTAAGATATTATCTAATGAAACAACGAGTTGCATCAAAATTTAAATAATAGGTTCGTCATTAATACGATATCTCTATGGAAGAATACTCATCACAAGCTCTAATTGGTAATGTAGAATCAGCATGTAGTCTCGCTTTATTCCTACAAGTTGCCACGGGCTTAATCTTTCTGATACTAGGTTTATTTCCTAATCCTCCACTATATCTCCTTATTATAATCGGGTTACTAAACATCTTTTACGGTGTCTACCGAACCAAAAGGATGCTGGATTTTCTCTACAGGAATGATCTTAGCAATGCATACGTTCTCTCTTGTGACCTGATTAACATTGTGGTTGGATTCCTATGCGGAGTACTTCCGGGGATCCTTTTGCTATACAGCAATCGCGAGTTGGCACAAATGACAGGCAATAAACCCTTTGCTCAAATGTACTTATTCCCAACGGCACAAAAGAAAATTGAATTCAGGAAAACTATTGAAACGGAAGTAGTTCAACCTAAGGAGGCTTTAAAAACTTCTAAATTACCTCAGAGAGATGAACGAGAGAGGATTAAGGAGTACTTAGGGAAGTTGGAAGCTCTTTATAGAGAAGGAAAACTCTCACAAGAGATATATGAGAAACTTAAGAAAGAATACGAGTCCAAGCTTGCCAAACTTAACTAAATGAATTCCTATTAGAAACCTTTTAGCCCCCTTCTATTTGCTTTTTAAGCTTCTCTATCTCGCTCTCCAGCCATTCTACTTTAGACTGATACTCTTTCTTAAGGCTTTCATAGGCTCGATCAGATACTGTTCCCTTTGCTTTTTCTTCTTCAAGTTTGGACAGATACCCTTTAGTTTTCTCTAGTTCCTCCTCTAGCTTCTCAATCTGCTCTTCTGAAACCTTTTCTCCAGTAACTATTCTTGTTTCTTCTTTTTTCTTAATCTCCATAATCTTCTTCTCCTTTGTTTTAGGTCCCCTTATGATAAAGTAGTAAATCGTTATAATGATTACTGTTGCTACAATGATTACTGCCAATGGCTCAGTAGATAATGGTGAAGTTGGAGTTGGAGTTGGCGTAGGTGTTGGTGTTGGAGTTGGTGCAACGCCTGCAGGCTTTAATCTTCTTACGTATTCACGTACGTGAGCCTGTGTACTTCCACAGTATGGGCCTGCTGGCAGTAGTGGCTTGTCCTCGTTGGGCCATCCCTCCCAGTATTTCGTGCTGTAGATGTACCAGTTGGGGTGTCCTCCCTCAGGTATTATCGGAAGCTCTTCGAGGATGATCTCCTGTATGCGCTGGGCAATTCTCCGTCTTTCTGCACCTGTCGCAGTATCAAGGCTTTCGATGAGCTCTATGAGTTCTGGGTTGACGTAGCTGCCGTAGTGGTTCCAGCAGCCGGAGTATGTTCCGACGAACATCTGCGTGTAGCGCTCATACATGTCGTTGTTTATGCCGACGTGCATGCAATAGTCTGCGAAGTCGAAGCTGTTGGCATCCATCGCACCAGTGTAACCGCCCCCGTCCTTGAAGTCAATGGTCATAGGTATGCCGAGGTTCCTGCTGATAGAGTCTGCCACGGCAAGGTCTATAGCGTTAACGTCAGTCCATCCTACGATATCCATAATGGCCCAAGTGCCAATATCAGATTCGCCAAGCTTCACGTTCACACCAGGTTGGTCGGGAAGCTGGTCTGCAATACTGAAGCCGTTAGCAAGCCACCATGAAGCCTTCTTCTTAACTTTGCCCACTACAAGGTCGATATCACCATAGTAGTCCATCATCCTCCTTACCCAATCCATGCTCGGACCATCCTTAGTATACCAAGAGCCATTACCTTTGGAACTTTCTCGGTTTCTTGAATGAATAATTATTTTTTATAACCTTACTAACCCTGGGGATGTTTCCTAAGTCTTTCTATTTCGCTTTTCAACCATTCTATTTTAGACTCATACTCCCTTTTAAGACTGTCATAAGCCTGGTCAGATATTGTTTTTCTCGCTCTTTCCTCTTCAAGTTTAGATAGATACCCTCTGGTTTTTTCAAGCTCCTCCTCTAGCTTCCTGATTTGTTCTTCAGGAACCTCTTCTTCCATGATTACTCTTGTTTCTTCTTTTCTTTCGACTCTAATTATTTTCGTTTCCCTTTTTCTCAGAATCAACGCGTTTAGGAGGTTTTTAACTTTCTTTCTACTGGGCGGATATGCATAGGCTAATCCAATACCAATTATTGATAACGCTATTAGAGAGATTAAGAGTCTTGTATAGTCTTTTCTCCACACGGCTCTTACGCTTATAGGCCCGTTCACTTTAACTGTCACTTCCCCCCTTTCCAAATTCTCATTTTGTATTATTCCACTTCCATTAACCTCGAAACCCGATAATACATCCACAATCAGAAAGCCGTGCTGAGTTTCACTGACCTTGATAAAAGCAATACTGCCTTCATTACACCATTCTTTCTCAACACTTATTTTCCCAAATTCTGATGATGCTTGGACCCTATACTGCTTTATCCATTCCGCCTGGATGTTTTTAGCCGAATCTACCTTAATATTAACAATTGGAGACATATCCGCAACATCTCCTTTCCATCCGGCAAAAACAAACCTCTCCTGTCCTCCTATTTCGAGAACAGTATTCTCCAATTTTATTGTAGCAATAGACCCTTCTTCATACCACCCCTCTCCTTGAGGATTACCATATAAAGAACTTACTGTTACATAATACTCAGTCTTCCATTGTGCTGAAATCCTTTTTGGAGAATCAACTATCACTTCCAATTTCTGAGTCGTACTACTAACATCTCCACTCCAACCTTTAAAAACAAACCTTTTTCTCCCACTTTGATCGTAAACAATATGGTCTGCGTATATTGTTGCTAAAGATCCTTCTTTGTACCACCCTTCTCCACTCACATGCCCAATTTCACTTATTACTTCAACATAGAATTCATGAATAGACTTAAAGAATAACCATATAGACATAGGTTGGTCTACGTATAGCGTCAGAGGATTATCACTATATCTTCTTCCCTCCACAGACCACTCGCTAAAGCTGTGTATCATTCTCTCCTTATCTCCGCCCTTAATTATTAAACTCGATTCTGCAAAAAGTGTATGAGGCCCTACTTCGATCCAATCTTCATAAGGTAGTTGATGCCAAGAATTATCAAAACGTACCCTGACATCACTAACATCCGTATTAATCTTGACTTTAAGCATTCTAATATATTCAAAAACTACGGTTCCAGATGAAGTAACGGCCTGCTTCCAAGATTTTGCTACATATCTTTCTTTAGAATCCACTATTATTTCATAAGGATCTATGGAAATCGTATAAGTCCCCTCTTTCAGTTTTAAGGTTAGCGGAGTGTTGGCTTTAACCTTTCCCATTACTTTTCCATCTACTAGTACTGAAACTTCTTTGTATGAAGGAAGGCCTTTTACCCTTACTTCAATTTGCATTATTGGAGACAAATAAATGTAATACCACAAGGGTGCTCTATAGTAGTCATGATTTATCCAATGTATCTCGCGAGAAGTCCTGCTAGTAGGTGTAGGTTCGACGTCATAAATCTGCAGGTCTGAATATACATTTACTTCATCATAGTATCCGGTACCTTGTTGCTTAAATACATCAGTAAAGCTTAGAACATTTAGATTCTTATCATAATATTTAGATTGTGAGTCAAAGAAATATACGTGCATACAGATTCTTTGAGCATTATCATCAACCCACCCACCTACAATTGAATAACCAGTTAAACCAAACATAGAAATTATCCGGTTTACTAAACCTTGATAGTAATAGTTAGGATTCTTATTGAAATAATTTTCTTTCCATTCCACCCAGTCTATATTTATGGGATGAAACCAAGCAATAACGTCAATTCTGATGCAAAAACCATCAACAAATCTTTGAGTAATAGTAATATCATTTCCTAAATAATATGAAATCTGAGGCTGCGACTTTACAAAAATGGAATGATCTGAAAAGATCAACAAAAATACAACTAGTATAACTACTGGAACTGAAGTACTCAAGCTATACCTTCTCATCTATATGTATGGTGCAAACAACCATATTTATTTTTTACTCGCTATTTATTCTTAACTCATAGCCAAATTGAAGAAATCATTTCTTTTTCAGGACAATATTCTTCTCCGGTTTAAGATATAGAGATAAGTATTAATATATCTGTTTTTGTCATGGTTCCGCCCTCTATTCCTTTCTACGGTAGCCTTTATCCATTTCAAGTATTTAAAAAAGGTCTTTTAAATTCGTAAATTATCGAAACTTTTGAGATCACGCCAACTTCCTCTGATGGAAGTATTGATGTAGGCTTAGAGCTTTCCTCAGTTGCAGCAAGGGTACAGTATCACTTTAAAAAATCCGGGTATCCTGAGGGGCTTAAACCGGACCGACTAATGTTATTCCAGTGGCAGTAGCTATTGTGTTTGCTTTAGAAATAGCGTCTTTAACAGCGAGGCTTAGGACTTCCAGTTCGAGTTGATGCATTACTTCTTCTGAAACTGTGAAATCAATAGAGAAAACTTGGTTTGCACCAGTCGCAACAGCCGAATCGATCAGCTTTCCCATAGCGTTCAAATCATTAATCAAAATCTTGATAGTGTTGGAGCATACGTAGCCAACTACCCTTGGAGCACCTTCCTTAGGGAACTCGGGGCTTAGACGGTATGTAAATGTCTCTATCTGGTTTTCCGTTATCTCCAAAGCCCTAATGCTTTTTATAACGCTGCTCATTTTACTAGCGTTCTTCATCTCTGTTATAACGCTAAAGCTCAAAATCGCTCTGTCCGGCTTAGTCCTAGCAATATCACACCAATCAACCTTACTGTCTTTCTATGTGTGTCATTTTCCTGCATTTTTCAAATCATCTAAAGACGTCGGAAGCTGTTTTTAACTATCGTCCTTAGCGAAATTTTTATGTTGCAGATCCACGTCTCGAAAAAGAAAAATTAAACAAAGCATAAAACCCATCGGGTAAGAGCTTCTGTGAAATTCTCCGAACAAGTTTTTGGTGTTGTACTAGTATTACTTGGATTTTAGTATCAATGAAATTGTATTTTGAATGCAAAGGTTTATAAATAATCATTTGCAATACTATTACAAATGGAATCTCAAAATCCCTGGTGGTACCACGAGGTAGATAGGACTTATGAGGAATGGAGAAATAAGGAGGTTAAGTGGGTTCCTCCCATTATCGATGAGTTTCTATTTGAGCCTTTTTCTTTAAGCTTTCTAGTTGGGCCCAGGCAGGTCGGTAAGACTACTGCTTTA
>JAWCDE010000021.1:0-22186 GCA_038861395.1 Thermoproteota archaeon
AATTTGGGTAGTAAAAAAGCTGTTACGGTTTACCTCATTACATTGTTATTGCTTACTTACATCGGAGTGCCGCACATCCTCGCAAAACCAGTAGAAGATCAAAGAAAAATAGGTCCATTAAGAGTGAGAAAGATTTCTGGAAACATTTTCAGCATTGAAACAGAAGGTCTCGACCTAAAGATAATCGTTGAAGAAGTATCGAAATCCCATACTAGATTGCGATACAGTAATAAAACTGGAGAAATGATGACAGTTGACATCGTTAAGAAGGGTCGCCAGACAAAAATCATAGTTAATGGTTTGGAGGCCTATACGCTCTCATTAGACAATATCCCTGTATTACAATCAAATAATGGAACTATTGCGCAATCCGCCATTAATACAATTTCTAACATATATTACTGGTGGGACGGAGTAAGGTTTGTCAAAGGACAGTATATCAAATATCCTCATCCAGATAGGGATTATTATGGGGTCTCTCCTTATCGTGATTGGAAGATAGCCGGGAATAAATTATACCATAACCATGATGAATAGGGATCTTTCTATAGCATTAAATACTGGTGGGGCAGGACTTTTAGGTGGTGTAATTGGTGCAGCAATTGGTCTCCTTGTAGGAGGTCCATATTCTTCAATTATAGCTGCTATTGCCACTGCAGTTGTTATTACGATACTAACATGGTCTGGTAGCGTAGTATTTCTTGATGAATATGATTGCATATGGTGGTGGATAAGCATAGCGTACGTTACATGGTTAAGAAATAATGCGCTTCGATTATCTTTAATATATCTTATTTCACCAGCATTAGCAACGGGTTTGGCATTAGCTGCCTTCTTAGACCTTGGATATCTCAGAGTAGGTTCAGCAACTTTCTATGATGCCATGGGAATAGGAAATCCGGGTATTCCTGCTGAGCCAGTATAAGGTGCAACGGAATGCTTAATAACTGCGTCACAATAAGTTGGATAAACAATGAAGAAACGTAAGAAGGGTAAGTATGATCGTCTAGTTGGAGGTTTAATGGGAGCTAGTGGAGCACTTTTAGCAACACCAGTATTCAATGCGTTTCTAATGGCATTCACATATCACTTCTTCCCGGATCCTCACTTCAGAAGTCTCTATATAGACCTCGGATTGTTCCTACTTTATACGATTATCGGTTTTATTTTGGTTATCCTAGCCGCTTTCTATCATCTAAAGGCTTTATTGAGGAATTGGCTGAGAAAGTAGAAAAACAGGAATCGGAAACTCGTAGAGAAGAGGTTGCCGGCTAATAAGAGAAAATACTTGAGAAACAAGAATTGACTGTAAAACTCAAATTTATTTTAAGGAGAAGTAGCGGGGGGTCGATTTGAACGACCGATCTCAGGGTTATGAGCCCTGCGGCATAGACCTGGCTAGCCCACCCCGCTAATATATTTTTCTATATTTCTATTTTTCTTGGTTTGTTTTGGGCTCCGAGGTAGAGGGATTGGTTTGCGAATATATAAAGTTTTTGCCATTATTTGAAAGCAAAAAAGAAGTTTACTTGTAGAATCGCTGATTTTTCACCGATTTTTTAGGTTGTTCTTTTCTGCATTATAGAAATTGGTTGGGAATTTTAGGGGACTGGTAGTGTTTAGATCTGGTACCTCAAGTCTGGAACTCGGCTTTTTCTACGTATCCCAGTTGAAATGTTTTGGGTTTTTCAGGCTTTTTCCACTGGATTATTTGCGGGTATCAGAAAAGTTTATAAACTACGTTTACGTTAACGTAGTAGTAAACGTTGAAAGGGATTAGGGTGGTGTATAGGAAGGGATCCAGCGAAGTCGAGGTAACCGGGGATAATGTGAATGAGGTTAAGGAGATGATCAAATATATCCCTGAGATTTACTTGGAGCTCGAGAAGACTGAGGAGAGGCTGAACGAGTTAAAGTCTACTCTAAGCGTCCTACCAGCATTCGTAAAATATGATGAAGAGGGTAAGCCAGTTCTGTCCGTTAGGGAAGAGCTTTTGACGAGTAGAGAGGCAATAATACTGATTCTAAAGTTCGCTGAGAATGGTCTTAAATCCAGTGAAATAGGTGAGCAGTTGAGCAAGAGTGGTATTGTTTCAGTAGGCTATCCTTCAAGACTCTCCGAAATGCTTAGGGAAGGCATCGTTACTCGAAACGAGTTGGGTAACTACGTGCTCACGGAGAAGGGTAAGATAATAGCGGACGAGATTGTTAACAGGCTTGAGGAGGTGGCATTGAGATGAGTTCTACGATAAGGCTTGAAATACCAGATAAGAATATTAGAGTAGAGTTTACCGGTAGCAGGGACGAAGTAGTTACAAACCTCTTAAAGTTTCTTACGAATGTTTATCCTCATCTCAGTATTGTTAGCAGGATAGTCTACACGCCGGACTTAGAAAGCCTCTTAGCATCTATCTCCAATCATGTTAAGATAAGCGACGGCGAGATAATAATACTGGATGAAGAGAATAAGACCACCGAGAATAAGATACTCTACTTGCTCGCGGGCTGCTACGCAGCTTCGAAGCTGGGGCTTCGTGAAAAGAATAGTATGAGTATTGAAGAAATGGTTAAAATGGTTTCAAATATCTCAAAGAAGACTATACAGAATACTCTAGTAGAACTCGTTAAAAAGGGGCTTGTTCTCAGACAAGCTAGAGGTACGTTCGAAATATCAACAAAAGGCATAATGATGCTATCAGGGGGTATCGAAGGTGAAGGCGAGTCGGCAGCAAAGCCTACTCTCACTCAATAGGGTTAAACAGCAAGGTACGGAGCCGCAGATTTTAGATGAGAGAGAAATACGGCTAAAGATAAATGGTGTTAACAAGATTAGAATAGGAGAGTTTTCACAAATATCTCTAGATGAAAGAGCACATTTTAGCAGCATTATTGCTATTGATGTTTCAACCGTTAAAGTGGGAATAAGCAACTTAGGGGAAGTCTATGCTGTTAGAGGTGCGACCGTCATTAAGAAGAGCGATTCGCTTACCATAAATAGGACTAGGCCAATGATAGTTCTCGGCGAAATATCCGATACTCAAGTCTCTTTTGAATTGGAAGAGCAGTTGAAAAACATTAACTCGGCCAAGGACTCGATGATACTCTTAGACGGGAGTTTAAGTGAAATAACGAGTGTAAATAAGTCGTTTAGCTTAATCGACACTCTTAAGAAGTCTTCAAACATAGTTATTTCCGTTTCAAAAGGATTCTTATTTCCCTCTATACGCTTACCTGAGGAAATCGAGGAGTCATCGTTTGTAGGGTCTATACTAAACGGTAGGAGTAGTGGAGAGTATCTAGTTAGGCTTAGTCTAGGAGGTCCCTTGTTAAAAATTGAAATATACCCTTCAATCGAATTGGACGATGTTGTTAAAGTACTTGCCTCCTTAATATCTCTAGACGGTGTGGAATACGGTTATCCTGAAACGCTAAGAATTGCACACATCTATTCCAAGATACTGCCAGTGGAAGCCTTGACGCTAAAATGCATTATGCAGAAGAAATTTGGTATAGAAGTCTTGAGAGAGGTAGATAATAGGAAGATGCTTTTAGGAGGGTTCTGGAGCTGATAACGATACTTAGGAAAAACGGTGTAACATACGAGCTTCTTGAAGTCCCTGGTAGAGACAGGATTGTTGGGAGTTATTTAATCCTTGTTGATACAAATGCCAAAAGGAAGCTTCTTCTCCAAATAATAGATGTGAACTATCTGAGTATCCCTGGAGAAGTCGAAGAGATAATAAGAATAAGCAAAAGAGAGGAATCATATTATGTTCTGGAGGAGGATGAAGGACTTAAGAAAATATTGGATGAGCTTTTAGACTCACGAATACTGGTCTGCAAGGTTCGTGCAGCATTTTCCCTTAGGGATGAGAATATAGATTTCCAATGGGCCCCTTCCAGGATAGGCTCTAGGATCTATGAGCCAAGTAATGAGGAGTTGAGGGAGCTTGTTGTAAGCAAATACCTAATGCCGGTAAAGATAAGCGAGAATGCTGAGATCGATTTGAGCGCTTTAGACGGGGGTTTAACTCTAATAGTCGGTAGAAAAGGATCGGGAAAGTCCAATTTGTCGAAGACGCTAGTAGTGAGAATCATAGAGCACAGTGGCCGTTGTCTCGTTTTTGATATAAACGGTGAGTATGAGCCTACCGCCATGAGAAGTAAATTCCTAGTTTTGAAACCAGGTGAAAACATGTTTCTAAGCATAGCTGGATTGGGTAAGGAGCTTTTCATAACTTTGATGGAAACAATAATGGGCCTGCCCCCATCATCAGTATGGGAGTTGAGAAGGATACTCGACTCTTTAGAAAACAGGGGTTCTCTAAGTCTGAAAAACCTTTGGAATGAAGTATTCTTCGGAAAATTTAATGATCTCGTCAAGGAGGCGCTTATTAGAAGGCTGACGGTCTTAAAAGAAAGCGGTCTATTCAGCGATGAGGCAACAGATCTCGATAAACTACTTAGAGAGGTTTCTGATAAAGCTATAGTGATAAACCTAAGGGGCCTTCCAAAACCTTTCAGGCAACTGATTGTTGAAACAGTGCTTAACAAGGTTGTTAAAATGCTTGAAGACGGTGAAATAAAGCCACTATTCCTATTTGCCGAAGAGGCTCAATCTTATTTAGATGAAAAAACCTGGGAAGACTATATAACCAGGATGAGACATATCGGGTTATCAGTTGTCTTTATAACCAATGAACCTGATAGCTTAATGAAATTCGTATACAGACAGGCTGATAATTGTTTTATATTCAGCCTGATGAATGAAAATGACTTAAGCTATATTTCGAAAATGTCTAAGATAGATGCAGAGTCTTTAATGAGTCTCGTTCCTACGCTTCCAGTCGGAAAATGCCTGGCATTCGGAAATGTTACAAACAATACCCCAATGGTACTTAGTGTTGAAAAAGAGAACGTGTTTAGGACAGGAG
Organism: Thermoproteota archaeon; assembly: GCA_038861395.1. Taxonomy (GTDB): domain Archaea; phylum Thermoproteota; class EX4484-205; order EX4484-205; family JAAOZP01; genus JAAOZP01. The sequence goes on from JAWCDE010000021.1 coordinate 4,935, forward strand.
GTACTAGAAGGGTCCTATTAGAAGCCGTTTCTAGAAACTAAAAAACTTCTGGTCCACCATATTTTGCTCGAGACTCCAGTTTATCGTTTATCCTAAGAAGCCTATTATATTTCGCAGTTCTTTCTCCTCTACATGGTGCTCCAGTCTTTATCTGGCCAGCGTTAAGGGCGACAGCAATGTCAGAGATGTAAGTGTCTTCTGTTTCTCCAGATCTGTGGCTTACTATAACTCTATATTCATTCTCAACCGCGGTCTTAAACGTATCTAGCGACTCGGTGAGGGAGCCACATTGATTGAGCTTGAAAAGCAGGGCGTTTGCAGCACCGTTTCTAATACCATTAACAAGCCTCTCCCTATTTGTTACGAAAAGATCATCGCCAACTATCTGTACTCTTGAACCTATTTTCCTAGTTATTTCCGCGAAGGATTTGAAATCGTTTTCTTCAAAAGGATCCTCTATGGACTTCAACTTGAATCTTGAGACTAATTCGACGTAGTAATCTAAGAGGTCGCCACTGGTAAGGTTCTTACCGTCTACCTTATACTTGCCGGATGAGGAATCGTAGAATGAAGATGAAGCAGCATCTATTCCAAGAAACACTTCGGTTAAAGAATATCCCGTTTCTTCGATTGCCGTATGGAGTAGTTCCAAAGCCTGCTCAGTAAGACTAAGAGGCGGTGCAAAACCGCCTTCGTCACCGACGTTTATAGATGATCTCCCGTATTTTTTAACTATCACGTTTTTGAGAGTCTGGTAGACTTCTACACCTGCTCTTAATGCACTTGAAAAATCCTTGAAGCCGGCGGGTATTATCATAAACTCTTGTATAGATAGGTCATTGCCGGCATGTTTCCCCCCGTTTATCACATTCATCAACGGAACCGGGAGAACCACGCCTTTGTCTCCTCCAAGATACTCGAAAAACTCCATCCGATTAGCTTCAGAAGCCGCCAGAGCGTTGCCTAGAGAGACTGCTAGAATAGCGTTTGCTCCTAATTTAGACTTGTTCGGAGTCCCATCGAGCTCAAGCATCTTAGCATCTATTTCACGTTGATTTCTAGAATCCAAACCAACCAACGCCGGGCCTATCACCTCATTGACGTTTCTAACAGCCTTGGAAACACCCAGGCCATGGAACCTTTTCTCATCCCTATCCCTCAGCTCAATAGCCTCGTATCTTCCGGTAGAAGCACCAGAAGGTACGCCGGCTCGACCTATACTTCCTCCTTCGAGTTCGACAACCGCTTCAACTGTTGGGTTGCCCCTAGAGTCTATTATTTCCCTTCCCCTAACCCTCTTTATTCTAAATATGTTTTCTCCCATTTTTCTGGAGGGGTTTTTAATCAGCTTGATTTAAGGTTTGCTCACAATAGTGTTGGTAGTATGAATTCTGCAAAGAAGGCTATTATCAATGCTCCATATATCAGGTCTCTACCTAAATACTTGTTTATTCTCGTTACGTAGAGTATTACCCCTACCACAGCCATGGGAGCGTAGATCATCGATAATATGCGTAATGATGCTTGTAATATCATGCTTGAAAACATTGAAACGGTTTTCTCAACAGAGCTTATAATGTTTTCAAGTAGCTTCGTAAACCAGTCAGAGCTGATGGCTTGCTCGCCTTCTCGAAGAAGAGATGCAAGATGCTCCATTGTAGCTCTAAGTATCTGCATTCCTCCTCCATTATTCTGATTACTTAAGCTTATTTAAGCACCGATACGAGCATTTCTGTCCTTTATGAGGCGTTTGATTTTTTATCACGATGTTTAGTAAAAATTCATCTCATACCCATAGTCATAGGCAAAAACTAATTACTAGAATTTTACGATAACGGATAGAAAACTGCTATGGGAAAATGGGACATGTGCCGCCTATAAATAGTATGTAGAAAAATTAGCTTAATCCATCGGTTTCATAGGCGGCATACGGGTATTCATTTTCTAAATGATGAGCAGATTAAGCTTTTTCCTCCTGCTCCTGAATCGTTCGATACCTGTCTATTTTGCTTAACAAAGATTTGATATCTGCCTCTTTAATCCTTATTCTACCTCCCGCAGCCTCTTCTGCAAACTTTATTATCATAGGCAAATATTTACGGTAAACATCCAATCTTTTCTTTTCTCTCTCAACGCTCCTTTTTCTGGAGAGGTATGTTGAAATCTCTCTACTAGTATTTCTCAATCCGTTCAGGATCTCTCTTTCTATCTCGGGCCTATCTGCAACATACTCTTTACCAACCGTCTTATAAGGTATTTTCGTAGAACATATGTGTACGATTATTCTAACAGGATCTATCCTTGGGTCAATCTTATAACGCTTCCAATTCATCAGTTTGTTAACAACCTTATAAGCTACGTCGTTAGCCTCATCATAGAGGAGAGGGATCCTGTTAGCATATCTATATATTATTGGAGTCCCGTCTGGGGGTGGTACTATCTTGCCCCCGTATGCTATTCCTACTTCCACTATGAAAGGGTGTCCTGAGTATGCTTGCGGCCTCCTACTTTCAACGGCCAATACTTCGGGCTCAAGCTCCTTCCTAATCCCTTCTTTTAGAAGCTCCTCTCCTATTGGTGAAAGGACACTTGCATCAGGTGGGAGAAAGTCATCGTAACTCTTAAGGGCTTGAGTAAGCCTTACGACTTCATTCAATCCAAGACTTTCAACGCTTTCATCAGGAGGAAGTTTAAGCTGCTCCAGTATCTTCTTGGCTGTTTCCTTTCCTACTCTATGGAAACTTTTAGTCAAAAATGAAAGAAGAGTTCTCTTCTTATTTTCTTCAACAAGTCTCTTCACCATCTCGACATCGACACCATGAGGATGAGGCAACGTTTCCCTAGGGGGATTAGGCATTTTAAGAGTGCTTCGAGAAAACCTGATCAGCCTACCGTAAGTATCTACCAGCGTAATGTTGCCGTAAGGCGTGACCAGAGCACTGAGCTTAATGTATTCAAGTATTTTCGGGAAGGCTCTGAAGTAATCGCCTTCAAGAGTAAAACTTACAATGGTCCCGTTCCATCCGGTGGGATTAGGCTTCTCCTTTCTTTCTAAAATTATCGGCTCATTCTTCTTTATATCTATCATTATCTTGAAGAAAAATATTTTTTTCCGATATCCGACGGTTACTTCGAGAGGGTTATTCGTAGTTATTTGACCGTAGAGATACGCCATCTTTCCCCCTAGTCCAAAAGTGCCCCTCGACTGTATTAGTGTATATTTGGATCCGAAAAGTATTTTGCCGAACGCATTGGGAATGTGCTGCGGAGGAATACCTCCTCCATTGTCTGCGATTTTTATCCTAACAATATTTCTCTCACTATCAGCCTGTCCTTCAATATTTAAAAAGAGGATTATATCTGGCAATATTCCCCTGGCTTCGCACGCATCTAAAGAGTTTTCAACAAGCTCTCTCACAGCTGTGTAAAGTGCTCTAACTGGATTAGAGAATCCAGCTATATCCCTGTTCCTGTAGAAGAAATCAGCTGGACTTATCTCCTTAAACTTCTCCTCTTGACTCATCTTCCGTTAACTCACTCCTCTCAACCCAGATTCCCCTTTCTAATGCTTTCCTCTTGTTTTCCAAATACCGGAATACGGTACTGAATTGCGAACCCTCAAGTATTTTAAGAATCGTCCTAAATGCTATTTCGCAATTTTCCTCACTGCCAATTATCCCAACGTTATATTTGTACACTGCTATTTTAACATCCGCGAGCTTTTCAATCCTCTTCCAAACCTTTCCTCCTCTTCCTATTATTCTTCCCTTAAGAATCTTCATTCTCTGCGAAGATTCGTTTGCAAAATCTCTAAGGTCGATCTTCTTCAATACAACATCGTCATCAAGAAGTTTTAAAGCATCCTCCCCGGAGAATCCGCAAGATATTGCATCAGATACTTTTTTAAGTTTAAAGTATACCTCAGGGTTTTCAGTGCTGTACTCTACCTTAACCAGTCCATCAGACTCTACATGGATTTTAACACCAACTTTTTCTTCAAGCCCCCTCTTAACTTCACCATTCTTTCCTATTAAGACGCCTATTCTCTCCTGCGGAATATCTAGGAAGAGGACATTAACCAACTTTCTTAACAACCTCCTCCAGGGACACTACTTCGGCAACCCACCCCTTTCTTAGAAAGAACCTATTTATATTTTCCACATCTCTCTTTAAAAATTCTTCTGCTAAAGGGTGCGTTACGGGAACTGCTTGCGAAACATCTATGATAAAAGGTTCATCATTCCAGATCATTACGTTATACTCACTAAGGTCGGCGTGAACTAGCTTCGCCTTCTTATAGCTTTTAGCCACGAAGTCGATTATCTGTTCATAAATTTCATGTGGATTATTTAGTGACGATACTTCTTTTAAGAGGGGTGCTCTTTGCCCATTCTCTCCGAGGAACTTCATTATCAAAATATTCTTCTGAACCAAGATGGGTCGGGGAACGGAAAGCCCTACCATGTACATCGTATTCAAATTAGCATACTCCTTCCTTGCCCACGTATATACGAGTGACCTGCTGTCGCTCTTTACTTTTTCAAAGCGCCTATCACCAACTATGTATTTCAGCATCATGCGTCTTATCTCTGTATTGACCGTGAGGTATATCTTAACAGCAACCTCGACATTGCCTTTTGCAACAGCATGGTAAACCTTGGACTCTTTACCCGAGGAGATCTCTCCGTTAAACTCTTTCAAAACTCCTTTCCTCAACAAATCATAAAGCTGCATTAGTACTTCCACGTTGAAAACTTCGCTGAAAACCTCGAAGTCCTCACTCCTCTTAACTTTCATCTTTTGAAGTTTTTCTATTAGTTTCTCTCTAAGCTCAAGCTTGTCAAACACTTTTCTACGGGTCATAATGCCACTATCCTAATAATACAGTTCTTATTGCTCTTAAACTAAAAGTATTACCCACCAGTCTGCTCTTCAACTTCGCCGGCAAGCTCCTTTGCGAGGAAACCGTTTTTGATAAGGTAGTCTATCTGACCAACTGTATACCTGTGAAGAATCTCGCCCCGGTCGGGTTGAAAAGACCATGGTTCAACCAGAACAATATCGTTCAGCTTAATCCATATTTTCCTTCTAAGCTTGCCTCTTAGCCTACACTGCCTAACCTTGCCATCGGAGCATAATACCACAGCCCAATTCGACCCTAGAAGCCCTTCTACTCTTCCAAATAACTGTCCCTCAGAAGGCATTACTAGGGTCTCGGAAATGTCCCTCTCACTATATACTTTTCTCTTTCCCATACGCTCTCTTGCATCAAATGTTTGCTCTCCCTAATAAACTATATGCCAAACCTTTTTTAATGGATGCGTGTTTAAAGACGTATTATCATCATCAGCATTACTCCGCCGATTTCCTTAACATTACCCCACCCGCCCAAACCTCTTTCCAAAACAACCCTTACAACCTTATTTCCAACAAGGTTGATAGAATTTGCTTTTTCAATAAGTCTTAGAAGCTCTTTTTCATCTACAAGGACGCCGCCGTAAAACTTCTCCGTTACGTTTATCTTTAAACCAGTTTCGTCATGAATAGTTTTGCCGAGAAGTTCCATGTCGCATGCTCCTACTATCCGAGTATTACCTACGACATGCTCCTTCACATAGAATCTTTTCTCCATTTTTCAGAGGCTCTTAACAGGCGAGACTGCTCCGCAGCTCAAACAAACCAGTTGTATTATGTTGCGCTTCTCCTTACTCAGCTTAGTGTCCGGCCTCTTGCATACGGGGCACTCCACGTAGGCCTTTATGTAATCCGATATTACTGAATCAAGTTGCTTATCAAGTATCCTACCCTTTAAAATATAACGTCCTTCTCCTATTTCAGAATAAGAAGTAGCTAGTCTAAGAGTTATGTACTTTAGAATATGTTTAGGATCCCTGTTTAGTATGTCGGCTATCTGGTTTAAGTTCTGAATTATCGTCTTATTCTTCTCGTTTATGCACTCAACGCTCGGTACATTCAGTCTATCCCTACTTTCAGTCCTAGGTACCTTACTTAGTCCTCTGTCTAACCACTCTAAATAGTCTTTTTTACTATCGTTTTCCTTTATCACTTTAATTGAATAAGAACAGAAACTCTTTAATAACACTTTCTGTTAATAGTAGATGATTCCATGAGGCACATACTGATAGTAGGAAGTGCTGGGAAAGATGAGCATTTTAAGATAGACTCTTTTTACAAACTGCCCGACCCATTTCACCCATTTCTTAAAAAGACGATTCCCATTTCCCAGATCAGCAAGCTTTTTGGTTCCGAGTGGGATAAGGAGAAAGTATATTCCGTCTTAAAGCATCATAGTGTTTCGCCTGTTCACTATAGCTATGGGGGCAGAGCCCCTCATGTTGCGTACGGCGTTGCGAGACTGGGGGGTATTGTTAGACTGATTACGACTTTTGGTAAAGATTATGATTTGCCATACCCTGGTTTTTTTAACGGAGGCTATTATAGTCACTTGGCACGTAGCAATGTCGGGATGAAGCTTGCTATTGTTGAGGATAGTGAGAATACAAACAACCTTAGTTATGAAATCCTGAATTCTGGGGTTTGGGCCGTCATGAATAAGACAACATCCACTATTAGCTGCATAAAAGATCAGGACAATAATGAGTTCTTCATAATAGATGATGTAGATGGTGCAAGTGGAGTTGAAAAAACCCGCCCTGTGCCCGAAGCCGAGTTTGAATCTGCTGACCTGCTTTTCGTAACCTCGTCTGAAACATCTTTTATGAAGAGCTCAATACTCGCAGCTAGGAAGAGGAATATAGAGGTAATCGTCGACGTAGCTTCTTACGGGGTTACTGAAGACTATGTCCGCATAATGGTTCCGAATTCAAAAATAATACTTGGGAACGATAATGAGATTAGGCAAGTAATCGACTTTCTAAAGCTCAAGAATGTTAATGACCTTTTCACAATCGGGTCCGAGTATCCTTATGCTATTGTTCTGGAGGATAAGCTGAATGGATTAGTAGAAATCCGTTACAGGAACGGTGGGTTTTCAAAGGTAGGGCCTGTAGAATTCGAGAAGACAGGGAATGCGATAGGATGCTGCGACGGTATTGCTGCGGGAATTTTAATGGGCCTCCAGAAAGGATTAAAGCTTGAAGAAGCATGTAGAATAGGTTTGTTAGAAGCGTATTCGATATGGAAGGTTGAAGGCGTTCAAGAGGGAATGTTAAGCTTAGAAGAATTGAGAAGCCTGTATGTGAATATCTTCGGGGGAATGCCCTTTTAAGTGAAAAGGTTTTAAAACGATAATGTGCAGGGATACGGGAATTGACTGGAAACGCTGAGCTCGGGGTAAAGAAGATAGAGTGGGCTCGTAGGCACATGCCTGTTCTAAGCAGGATTAGGGATAGATTTGCTAAAGAGCGTCCTTTTGAAGGCATTGTTTTCTCAGTAACTCTCCACGTTACTAAGGAGACGGCTAATCTCGTAGAGACCCTGAGGGATGGCGGTGCTGAGATATACTTAACTCCTGCAAATCCTCTTTCGACGGATAATGATGTTGCAGAAGCCCTAAAACATAGGGGGATTAATGTTAGGGCTTGGAGGGGCATGGCTCCTGAAGAATATTTTGAAGCAATAGACTGGGCCCATTCCCATTCTCCGTCAATAGTTATTGACGATGGCGCAGATTCCATCGTAAGAGCCCATGAGAAGAATATTTTTTCAAATTGCAAGGTCTACGGTGCCTTGGAAGAGACAACTACTGGAGTTATAAGAATCAGAGCATTAGAGAAAGAGGGTAGACTGAAAATACCCGTGTTCTTCATAAACGAGGCACAGTCTAAGAAACTTTTTGACAACAGGTATGGGACAGGCCAGTCTGGGATCGATGGAGTAATAAGAGCAACCTCCATACTGTTTGCTGGTAAAAGGGTTGTAGTATGCGGCTATGGGCTCGTCGGAAGAGGGGTTGCTAACAGAGCACGTGGTCTGGGCGCGTCTGTAATAGTCACCGAGACATCGCCCATAAGAGCTCTTGAGGCTGTTATGGATGGTTTTATGGTGATGCCAATACTTGAAGCTGCTAAAATAGGAGACGTATTCATAACTGCGACTGGCAATGTTAAAGCTATTCCCTATGAAGCAATATTGTTGATGAAGGATGGTGCTATTCTTGCGAATGTTGGACATTTCGATGTTGAGATAGATGTTGCAACGCTTTACAAGGAGGCGAAGAGCATTGTTGAAATTAAACCCTTCGTGGAAGAGGTCTTGCTCCCCAATGGTAAGAAAATATATTTGCTTGCGAAAGGCAGAGTTGTAAACCTAGTGTTAGCTGAGGGCCATCCCCCAGACGTAATGGATATGAGTTTCTCGAATCAAGCTTTGGTATCAGAATACCTTGTTAAACACAAGGATCTTAAGATTGGGGTTTACAATGTGCCTGAGGAAATAGATATGATGGTGGCATCTATGAAGCTTGAGACAATGGGTATTAAGATAGACAAGCTATCAGAGGAGCAGAAGAAATACTTATCTTCATGGAGTATCTAGGATTTTAAGTAGGTCCATTGCTTCTTCGTCATCCAAATCTTCCTTTAAAACTTCTCCGAGAAGGAAGTTTGGTCTATGAGACGTTACGCGCACATACACAAATCTCCCAAGCCTAACAGGCTGTTTCAAGACTATCGGCTTATAGTAAATGTTTCTAGCTATGAAGCTTCCCGGAATAATGCCTCTTTCATCAACAAGTGCTACCCCCTCCCAGCCCACCCAAGCCCTGTTCCTCTCCTCCTTAATTTCCAAGCTTATTTTAGAAAGGATTCTGCTCCTTGCTGAAACTACTTCGGTAGGAAGCTTCGGTAATCTCGATGCGGGAGTCCCTGGTCTAGGATAGAATTTAGAGATGTTTAGAAAATCAGGTTTAACCTCCTTTATTAATTTAAGGGTTTCTTCAAAATCAGCATCGCTCTCGGTGGGGTATCCAACTATGACGTCTGTTTCAAGAGATATTTTAGGAATTTCTGCCCTTAGTTTTGAAACAATATCAATAAAATCTTCTGTAGAATAATTTCTATTCATCTCTCTAAGAACTTTATTGCTTCCGCTTTGAAGCGGAATATGTATGAATTTAAAGAACCTGTTTTTCTTTAAAGCTTCAATAATTCCTCCAAGGTTCCCTAGGATCCTCCAAGGGTTCATCATACCTATTCTAACTAGAAATGTTCCATTTACTCTTTCAATATTTTCAAGAAGCTTCACTATGTTGCTTCCCTTATCTAAACCATATATTGCATTATCTTGTGATGAAAGCCAGATTTCCTTAACGCCTTCTTCAACATGTTTCTTAACGGCGGAAACAATCTCATCGATATCATAGCTTCTTAGCCTTCCTCTGGCAAACTTGGTTGCACAATAGTTACAAGCTCCTAAACAGCCTTGAGAAATAACTATTTTACCTATAAACGGGTTTTCTCTAATACAAGGGAGCAGGTTGCTAAAGCTTCCACTGTTCAGATTAACATACTTTCCTCCATCACGGACTTTTTGCACAGCCTTCACGATCTCTTCGCCCATAGCAGGCCCCAGTACTCCTTCAACATTTCTAATACTCATGATCCTGTCTATTCCAATTATCTTGGGGAGACATCCTGTTACGATAACCTTCTTATCGCTTTTTATAGTACTGAGCCTGTGAAGAATTTTGTTTTCTGTCGGCGTTTTAACCCCGCACGTATTAATTACAACAATCTCTGCCTCGCTCTCATCATCCACCAGAGTGAAGCCATGATCGGCAAGTATGCCCGCCATGGCTTCCCCCTCCGCCTTGTTCACAGCACACCCATAGTTCAGCAAGAATATCCTATTGCTCATTACTTCCCCTTTCCTTTTCAATACCACGTCGAAAGGAACCTTCTGATAAGCGTTTTCCAAGGTTTTAAAAGCTAAAATTAAAGTATAAGAAGATGTTTAATCTTAAGCATTTAGGGCCGGTAGTTCAGAGGTAGAACACTGGCTTCGCGAGCCAGATGTCAGGGGTTCGAGTCCCCTCCGGTCCATTTTTCTTTTTTCAACTAATTTGAAAAGCCTTAGCCGGGTTCTTGACTAAAACTTCATCCACTAAGTTCTTGCTAAATCCTTCTCTTAACATTAGTGGGACAAAACTCCTTATCAAGTAACTGTATGGTCGAATAGTGCCTCCTCTTTTCTCACCTACGTTATACCACCCTGCGTCTTGGGATAGGAGAAGCCTGTTGCTGAAACCCTTCTCTACCACGAGTCGTATTAAGTTTAGAACTTTCATCGCAGTAATTTCACTAATACCATCGTATTCAACCCATGCGCCTCGTTGCAGTATTTCAAGATGATAATTCCAGTTTTCTTCAGAATCGCAATGTGCAACTATTACCCTACTAGGGTCAAGCCCCTCTTCATCGATTATGTCTAAAAGCTCCATCGCCGCTATTCCACTGGCTGTGTGGCAGACTATTGCAGCTCCAGTTGACAGGCTGCATTTTGCAGCTGCCCTCACGATTTTCTGTTGTATCGGGATTATGTGTCCCGGGTTTACAGCGATCTTCACGAAACCCGCTTTAACAGGAGTTCCTTCAATCCCTTCTTCGATTTCATTAATCCACATATTGGCCAATTCTTCTGCAGAGTATTCAAAAGCATACTTGGGAAGGAAAGGCTCTTTGTACAGCCCCGTGTTAGTGAGAATGTGAATATTCGAAGCTTTTGAAAGACTGGCAAGTAGCTGCGAGTCTCTTCCAATGAATGCTGGAGTGCAGTCTACAAATCCCGAGACACCTAGTTGCTTAATCTCGTTTAAGTAGGGTAGCATGACGCTAAAGACTTCCTGAAAATCATAGCGGTCTCTACTAACCTTATCAGCCCCGATGAAATCGCAAAGTACGTGTTCATGTACTAGCGTTAGCCCAAGCTCCTCAGGGGAGATATCCCCCATTACTGTTCGGATCTTCATAAAGCGATGGTAGCGACCAGGGGGTTAATTAAGTTGTAAATATACTATGAGTATATGGCATCTGTGCATTGTTCTTCTGGTTGTTTCCTATTGGAAAAAACGCTGTTTAAAGGGTCTGTGGAAATCAACGCCTTTATAATACGATTTATGGGAAAGTGGCTTATTTCAAGAGTTTTAAATTACTTCTAAGAAGTTAACGTGAGTTATAAATACTTGTTTACCTAGCGTATTGAAGGCTAGAAAGATGTTTCTACTGCTGAAGAAACTGAAGTTCGCTAAGCAGGACTTAGTGATAATGATCTTGCTTTCCTCCATTTTCTTCCTCATCTCTGTTTTGAACTTAGGCCGGATGAATACTCCTTTAACTACGGTCAAATTCCGAACTCCTGGAGGTGAGCAGTTCTATGTTCTCCTTAACAATTCTGAAAAAATCGTCTTAGTTAACCTCTTGCTTAAGAAGACAACTGATTCTATCCATCTTACAGTATACACAGAATCTCCAGAAGCATTTCTATGTGGATTGAAAACTGGCTTAAGCGGTTACTTCTACTTGCCAAGGGTTGGTGAAAGTATTCTTAAGATAGAACTATTATTCGACAATGAAAACCTTGTTGGAGACCAGACTGGTGGTGTCCCGCCATGCCCCGCGATGACTGCTTATCCAGATGGCAAAGTTGATTCAAGAGACATTACATTCCTAAATGATTGCCTGAATAAGATTGAAGGATTAAAAGGCTGGGATTACATGGCAGACGTTAATCCCGATAAATCGATAAACATTATGGACCTAGAAGCCGTATTGAATAATTTTGACAAAGCTGGGATGTACATTAAGGATCTTTCAGGAGTTGCTGTCAAGTTCGATGTTGGTGGCGAAAAAATTCCAGATGAAAAGGGTTTTGTTCAAATTCCCCAAGGCGCGACGAGATTTAATGTTACGCGGAACAATCAGCCTATAGGTGCGATGGTTACTTTTTGGAAAACTATGGAGATTTGTCTGAGCGGCTACTATTGTTGGAGGAGCATTTACATAAACGCCGAAACCCGTTGCATCGGCTTCATCTTAGGGCCTTCTTCCGGGGAGATTGCTGAAATAGTGGTGGTCGGTGTTGGAGATAGGATTCTTCCAATTAGCTCGGTCAAGGGGGTAAATATTAGTGACGAGGTCTTGAAGAATTTGATAGATGAGCAGGATAAGGTAGAATATCATCCAACATATATGTCTGAAACATATTTCGACGAGATCTACTACGTTAGGACTGCGGAAGAACATATAGGGTTCGAAAGACCATATGAGACAACCCATCCGCCCCTAGGCAAACTCGTCATCGCCGCCGGAATTCTCATATTCGGTTATAACCCTTTTGGATGGAGAATTATGGGAGTGATATTTGCTACGCTCATGATACCTATAATTTATTTATTCAGTAAGGAGCTATTTGGAACACGGCTTGCCGCCTTAGTATCTGCCTTTCTACTAGTTTTTGAATTCATGCATTTCACAATGGGCAGAATCGGAACAGTTGATACTTACGTCGTGTTTTTTTCACTTTTTTCACACTTTTTCTTTTTCAAATATCTCAAGGGATTTTTAAAAAACGAAGCTAATAATCGCCTTCTGTTCTTAACTGTTTTATTTTTTGCCTTAGGTTTCTCTACGAAGTGGATTGTCCTCTATGGCTTTATCGGAGATATTTTTCTTCTTGTCGCATTAAGATTTAGAAAACTTTTGAAGACCGAAGCCAAATGGAGTTTGAGAGTTAAAGAACTTATAAAATATCCGCTTTCTCCTTTATTCGATTTACTGGTCTTCGCTATAATGATCTACTTTACAACTTTTATTCCATATGTATTAGATGGTTATAGTTTAATTGACATCTTTGGTCTTCAATGGGGGATGTACAGGTATCATGCAACATTAGAGGCTACACATCCTTTTGCATCACCTTGGTGGAGCTGGCCTATTATGCAAAGGCCGGTTTGGCTTTATGTTTCATACTTATCCAATGGGATGGTTTCAACAATAGTTTGCATGGGGAACCCTGTTATCTGGTGGTTTGGAATTCCATGTTTAATATTCCTAGCATTAAAAACTATATTTAAAAAGGATTTTAATGCTCTTTACATTGTTACACTATTTTTGTTCCAATGGATTTTCTACATGCCTATTTCGAGATGTGTTTTCCTTTATCACTTCTATCCTAACGTTCCGTTCTTAATTCTTGCTGTGACCTTTTTATTGGATGACCTCTGGAGAAAGAAAAAGGCCTTCGGAAAGATCATTGTTTTAATATTTCTAATCGGTGTAGCGACTGCTTTTATCCTGTTTTATCCTGTTTTATCCGGATACCCGTGCCATTGGACATGGAAAGAATCTTTAAGGTTGTTTGATAGCTGGATATTTTAGTGGCGATATGATGGAAAAAACAGATGAAAATCAAATGGATGTTTCGATAATTCTCCCGGCATATAATGAGGCGGCAAGAATAGAACAGACTGTAGTGGAGATAATTGAAGCTCTTCGAGAAATTTCATTACACTATGAAATAATAATTGCTGAAGACGGGAGTACTGATGGAACAGATAAAATCGCTTCACAGCTTTCAGCTAAATACCCCTTTATTATACATATTCATAATGATAAGAGGCTTGGAAAAGGCCGTGCCCTTGCTCAAGCTTCTAAAAAGTCTAGAGGGGGGATCATAGTTTATATGGATGTTGATTTAGCAACAAATTTGAAGCACTTAAAAGATTTAATACAAATAATAAGAGAAGGATATGACTTCGCAACTGGATCTAGATATCTCCCAGACAGTAAAATCGAGAGAAGCCTCTTGAGATTAATGGCGTCTAAAATTTACAATTCTATTATAAGACTCCTCTTCAGAACTGGAATCAAAGATCATCAATGTGGATTTAAGGCGTTCGATAGAACATCGCTTTTAAAAATAATCAACCAAGTTAAAGCCGAGCACTGGTTCTGGGATACAGAAGTTCTTGTCAGAGCATCGAGAAGGGGCTTCAAGATAAAGGAAGTTCCAATCGAGTGGAAAGAAAGGAAAACAACCAAAGTCAGACTGTTAAATGATTCGATCACTATGTTCGTCCAGGCGTTGAGGCTTTGGTTAGAATTAATGAAGTAATTTAGCTGACGTTGACAATATAATCTATTAAACTTTTTACAATACTTTAAACACAACGTATCTATTACCGTCAATAGTTTTATCGTATATTTTCTTAAATGTACTCGATTTCTCAAAGAAATCAGTGCTTATTACAAAGTTATTGTCAATAGCGAAAAAATGTTCGTATCGAGTTATTACAATATAGCTAACATTGTACTTCTTTATTATTGTATAATTTCCCCTGAACATCTCTATTACATCTTTTCTTACCTTTTGGATTAGAGCCCAATCTAATCCATGACTCCAAAGCCAACCTTCATACCCCAGAATTACTTGTTTTCCTGATAAAGTAACTATTGGATTAAGGAAATGCGTACTCGTTAAGAAAACTGATTCTTGAGGGGTGTTTTCCCTAACCCACTCTGCAAAGACTATGTCGGATCTGGGCCACATCAAGTAATTTTCTTGAAAAACCTTTATGTGGCTAAGAAAACCTGAAGCGGTGCCTAAGAATAATACGGTTGCAAGCCCAACGAGTACCAGGATTCCAGTCACGTTCAATATTCTGAGGCTGAAAAACTTGTCTTTTTTCAGGCTTGCATACGAAAACTTCGCGATTTCTATTATCCCGTATGCTGCTATCGTAATCGTGAGAATATACCAGTGAATTAAAACCTTGTAATTATCCCAATCCCAAGGCTGGAATTTTACGAAGTTTCCTATGAGGAACAAAACTAGATAAGATATGTAAAAAATCCTAGCTTTTCTGTCGGATCTTAGGAAACCTATGAAGGTTGGTATCAAAATAAAGCCAATATTCATAAGCCAGAAGTAAACTAATATTGAGATGCTTTTAAAAGTAGAAATAAGAATGCTCAAAGGAGTGCTCCAGTCTAGAGCCATAATTCTTCTAGTGTTTTCTTCAAGCCAACCGACAATCGGGCTCACGAATCCTTCTCTAACTTGCATCCGGATAATGAATATCTGTGGAAGAGCTAGAACTATTGCGGGTGTAAATAAGTATATGAAAAATCTTAACCCTTTTCTGAATAAAATCGTCATGAAGAATAGTAGGAGCGATACTGCTATAAACGAATGTGGATGAATGCTTGGTAAAAAACCGTTTAAAACACCAGCAAGGACGAGTTCTCTTTTATTATCTTCTCTCTGAATAGCATAAATCATAAGTATGTAGATTACTAAAGAAATACCTACTCCAAGCATACTTGGCCTCTGGGGCATTAACATAACTGTTATAGGATTTCCAAAGCGCATTTCCGGTAAGGTGGATACACCCGATCCAGAATAATCTTCCGGCAAACTTGTTATCCATCTAATGAAACCATACTTTGCAGAATCTTGAATAGCGTAAATAATTCCCATGTTTCCGGCGAATATAAATAGTAATGCTGAAACTATTCCAATGTATTTTCTTCCAAAAAGCCTGGTTGCTAGGGAGGAGATTAAGCATAAAAGCGAGATTTGAAAAAGTATGTTCGGAACTATTATGCTGCTCCTAAGGTCAAAACCGGTTTTCATTAGTATCGATGATAGAAAATCCACTAAAGGCGGATATGCCATTGGAGTACTGACCATTATGGGATATTTGGGTGGAAAATTGTTTCTGAAGGCAAATGAGTTGATTACTGATATGTGGAAACAATAGTCTCCAACCACGAAAGACGAGCCGTACAGAGAACCGGAAATTTCTCTCAAAACGCATTGAAGGTTTAGAGGGATAAACACTATTAATCCGAAGAAGATTATGAAAACCCTTTCCATGTCAAAGACTATGATTTTTTTAATTACCGTCTTCTTCTTTGCTATTATAAGGATTGTTATAACTGTAATCAGCAACACTCCAATCCCAATGGTGAGAAAATCGAGCTTTCCTTGCAAGTAGGAGAAGAAGTATACAATCATTACGGATGTTGCATTTCCAACAAGTATTGAGAAGCATATTCTCTCCTCTATGGTGAACGCTATCTTGAGGAGCGTAGAAAGAGCTATGCCAAAGAAAGTGCTGAGAAATATGAAAACTCCTCCAAGGAGAATTGCCACCATTATTAACAGCCTTGTTATGTCTCGAGCTTTTATAAACATGTCTTCTACTGACGTCTGCTATTAAAGGGGCTTAATCGCTTTAGTTCTGCAATAAAGATTAGGCGAGCTTGTGTGACGGCTTCTAGATTCCGACACGGGTCGATGCTTGCTTCAAGAAACTCTTAGTCTTCCCAGGGCATGGGGAAGCCCGCCTAAACCCCCATTAATCTACCATGATCTGACTTAGAAATGCTTAAATAAGCGTTATCCGCATGTATGTTTAGACCACACCAAAACGGCGTGCCCCTAGATCTCGGTATGCACCGGGTATGAGAAGGGGACTCCCGGTGTGGCTACATGATCTTGAGGACTCGAAAAGAGTCTGATGCTGTTTGAACATGTGAGGATAGTCCACCGTCCGAAGGCCGTTACTCCAAACCGGTTGATCCTGCCGGACCCCACCGCTATCGGGGTGGGACTAAGCCATGCGAGTCGCACGGCCCGGTCAGCGGGCAGTGGCATACGGCTCAGTAATACGTGGTCAACCTACTCGGAGCACCGGGATAACCGCTGGGAAACTGCGGCTAATCCCGGATAGGCGAGGAGGCTTGGAACACCTCTTCGTCTAAAGGCTGGGTTGACAATGCTCAGCCCAGCGGCTCCGAATGGGACCACGGCCGATCAGGTAGTTGGTGAGGTAACGGCTCACCAAGCCTAAGACCGGTACGGGCCCTGAGAGGGGGAGCCCGGAGATGGGGACTGAGACAAGGCCCCAGGCCCTACGGGGCGCAGCAGGCGCGAAACTTTTGCAATGCGCGCAAGCGTGACAAAGTCACCCCGAGTGCCACCCGCTGAGGGTGGCTTTTCCACAGTCTAAACAGCTGTGGGAATAAGGGGAGGGTAAGTCGGGTGTCAGCCGCCGCGGTAATACCCGCTCCCCGAGTGGTGGGGACTTTTACTGAGCTTAAAGCGCCCGTAGCCGGTCATGCGTGTCTCCAGTTAAATCCAGCAGCCTAACTGCTGGGCCGCTGGAGATACTGCGTGACTTGGAGGCGGGAGAGGCCACTGGTAGTCCCGGGGTAGGAGTGAAATCCACTGATCCCGGGAGGACCTGCAGTGGCGAAGGCGAGTGGCCA
>JAWCDE010000022.1:0-22105 GCA_038861395.1 Thermoproteota archaeon
CTCCATAAGGGATATTATCTTTTCTTTCGAGACGACATTGTTAACCAATAGATAGTTTTTCCCACAGTGATTTTACAGCATAATTGAAAATCGACATTGAGAAAAGGCTCTTTTTAGATATTCTTTTCAAAACAGGTGTTGGCTTATTGTATTTCAGTAATAGGAAACAGCCTTTATAAATGCTTACAGATAAGATACTAGTTCTCTTAGACTCATAATACCCTCTTGTTCAAATACTGTCTATGCTTTTTGAACGCGTCCCTTAGGCTTTTGCTTACAAGGTTATGAAGTTCCTGAAGTTCCTTGTAGATCTCTACGTTAGGAGCTTTGGGATTGACTCTAGTGCTCTCGTCTAGTTGGACAAACCTGTCGCATATCTCGACTATGCTCGTCTTAGAACCCACGTAGTTAAGGTAGCACCACATTGCTTGAAGCGCTGCGCCGTAGGCAGCACCTTCATCAACTTTTATACAAACTACTTCAGCATTGAAAATATCCGCAGCTATTTGCCTCCAAGCCCTATTCTTAGAGCCTCCGCCAGTTAACCTTATCTCCCTAGGCTTTATTCCAAGTTCCCTCATCCTGTTCAAACCATAGTTCATGCCTAGCGTAACCCCCTCCATGGCTGACCTAGCAATACTCTGTTTGTTGAAGGTCCTGCTGTTTAAGCCGTAGAACACGCCTGTCCCATCGGGAACGTTCGGAGTCCTCTCGCCCTCAAAATAGGGGATTAATAATAATCCGTTTGCACCTACAGGGGCTTCTTCAACAGCCTTCGCTAAATCGTCATGAGTCATGTTAAAGAGCTCTCTCACATATTCTGTTGCAACGGTAACGTTCATAGTGCACAACAAGGGTAGCCAAGCGTTCGTAGAGTCGCAGAAGGCAGCTATCTCGCCCTTGGAATCTATGACAGGGCTCTCGGAGTAAGCGTATATTGTTCCAGAAGTGCCAAAGCTTGCTGTAACAATGCCCTTCCTAACATTTCCCGTCCCAATGGCACCCATCATATTGTCACCCCCGCCAGCACTAACTACTACATCATCCCTGAATCCGAATTCTATCGCCACTTCTTTTCTGATTACTCCAGCAGGCTTGTCGGAGCCTTGAAGAGGAGGAAGCTTACTCTCCAGTTCAGGGTCAATAGCATCAATAACCTTCTTACACCAAACCCTCCTTCTCACGTCCATTATCGCCGTGCCGGAGGCATCTCCGTATTCCATAACCATGTTTCCTGTCAGATAGTAATTCAAGTAGTCATGAGGAAGGAGAACGTGTTTCAGTCTAGAGTAATTCTTAGGCTCATTCCTCTTAAGCCACAGTATTTTCGGAGCAGTATAGCCTGGCAAGAAAGGATTCCCTATCAGCTTTATAACCTTCTCGACACCGCCGAGTTTCCTAGTTAGATACTCGCATTCCTTAGTAGTGCTGGTGTCGTTCCAGAGTTTCGCCGGCCTTATTACATTACCATTTTCGTCGAGTGGTACAAAGCCATGTTGCTGCCCTGAAACACCGATTGCCTTAATGCTTCGAGGATCTACTCCAGACTTGGATATTGCTTCCTTGACTGTTTTGCGGAACGCTTCTATCCAAACCCTTGGGTCCTGCTCCTTATGACCCGGGGGAAGCCCCTCTATGAGCCCGTAGTTTTCAACAGATTTACCGATTACAGAACCCGATTCCCCGTCTATAATCAGCGTCTTCATGCTTTGCGTGCCCACATCTACCCCAATGAAACACGTGTCTTTGCTCAATCTTTCTTTTTCGGAGGAAATGATGAATCGAAAATATTTAAGGATTATTGAGGTTCATTTACATACTTGGAAGAAAAAGCTCCGCTAAGAGGAAACAGACTAGCATTTATATATTTCCTTACTAAAGCGTTCAACATGCCGATAATAGACTTTCCTCTAGAACAGCTTAAGGTTTACAAGCCTCCGTTAACTAGGAGAAGCGATTTCAAAAGATTCTGGGATGAAAATGTAAAGCTTGCAGACGAACAGCCCCTTAATCATGTTTTAAAAAAGATAGAATACCCTGTTAAAAAGCTGGAGGCATACTTGCTTTCTTTCGAAGGTTTTATGGATAAGACTCCGATAACCTGTTGGTTTCTGAAGCCCGTGGGCAGGGGCCCGTTTCCAGCACTCCTCATACCTCACGGCTACGGCTGGCACAGGGGAACGGTCTCCGACTATCTTGGTTGGGTTTTTCAAGACATTGTTGTTCTTGCAATCGATATTAGGGGGCAGTTCGGAGACACCCCCGATTTCGCGAAGTATCCTTCTGGAAGCATAACCGGCTACATGACTAAAGGCATACTTGATAAAAACACTTATTATTACAGGTATGTCTACATGGATTGTCTCCGTGCCCTTAAAGTTCTCTACCAAATGGATTGCGTTGATGAGAACAGAGTTGGCGTAACCGGCGCAAGCCAAGGAGGGGGCTTAACCCTAGTAGTCTCCGCACTGGGGAGTAAGATTGCACTATCCATGCCAGAAATACCCTTTCTATGTCATTTTGAGAGGGCTGTCGAGGTTGCTGCTTCAGACCCTTATCTAGAGATACCCCGTTACCTTAAAATGCATCCTGATAAGAGTGAAAAGGTTTTCGAAACACTCTCTTATTTCGATGCCATGAATTTCGCCCCAGATATTAATTGCCCAATCCTCATGTCTGTGGGTCTCACAGATACTGTATGCCCTCCTTCAACAATTTTCGCGGCATTCAACCATCTGGCTTCTAAAACCAAGGAGCTAGCAATATATCCTGGAATGGGGCATGAATGTTTGAGCGTGCACAGAGAGAAAATGATAGAATGGGTTTCGAAACACCTTTTGTAATAACGTTCTTGTAAAAACTTAAAAGAAACCTTATATAATTATTATTGCTGCGAAATGATTTCAAAGGTCCCGATTTATTTAGAGAAAGTCAAGAAGGAAGACGCTAATAAGGAGATTCTTCGAGTAGCGATAATTGCTGAACTCGACGCGATAAATCTTTACGAGCAGCTTGCTCAGGCAACGGACGATGAAGAAATTAAGAAAATTCTGATGGATATAGCAAGAGAGGAGAAGACTCACGTAGGAGAGTTTCAAGCCCTCCTTCTGAGGAGAGATAGGGAACAAGCCTCCGAGCTAGAAAAAGGCAAGGAGGAAGTCGAAGAGAAAATCGGTAAATAACTGAATTGTGGGAGAAATAATTCACAATCGTATGCTCTAGAAGCGAGTATATTGGGAAAAGATTTACATTTTAAAAACTTAATAAACTATTAACTGTTTAAAACTTAAAGAATGAAGGTTTCACTAATTTCCAGAACCTGCGTTGAAAAAAGCATCTCTATGAAAGAAGTTATGGATGCTGTGGAAGAAGCTTTTCGAGCTAAGGGATTGGGAAGAGTGCAAATGCCAACTAAAACATATATTGTTTTTCCAAATGGAGATTTTAGGACGATGTCTTCCTACATGCCTGATCTTAAAATGTCATGTGTAAAGATCGTGAATGTACATCCCAATAATCCTGATAAATATAATCTGCCTACTGTTATGGCTACGATAATTCTCATAGAGCCTGAAACCGGTAGGCCTTTAGCAATAATGGATGGTACATACATCACCAACATGAGGACTGGGGCTGCTGGCGGAATAGCGGCCAAATATCTTGCGAGAAGAGATTCCAAGGTGATTGGAATGGTTGGAGCAGGGGCACAGGCTAGAACCCAGCTTTTAGCATTAAACGAAGTTTTCAAGATCGAGGAGGTCAGGGTTTGTGCAAAAACCATTGGAGAATGTGAGAAATTTAAAAAAGATATGGAGTATCTTGGCTTAAGCATTTTGGTTAAAGACAGTGTGAAAGAGACTGTACAGGGTTGCGATATTCTTGTTACAACAACGCCGGTAACTCAGCCGATAGTTAGGAACGAGTGGGTTAGCGAGGGTATGCATATTAACGCCATAGGGGCTGACGCCCCTGGCAAAGAAGAACTAGAACCCGAGATACTGAGAAGGGCAAAAGTAGTTGTAGACGACTATGAGCAATCGTGTCACTACGGTGAGCTAAACGTCCCGTTTTCAAAGGGAGTTTTCAGACGTGAACAAATACACGCCGAACTCGGTGAAATCATAGTCGGGAAAAAAGCTGGTAGAACCGGTGATGAAGAAATAACGGTTTTCGACTCTACTGGCCTAGCAATACAAGACCTTGCTACAGCAACCCTAGTCTACGAGAAATCTAAGAAACTCGGACTTATTAAAGAGGTTGAGTTACTTTAGACGTTAAACTTTCTTCAAGCAAGCCTTTCTCTCTTAAGTTTACGAAGTTTTTCTTCAAGAAGATCTGTCTCGTCTTTCTTAATTGTATCTGTTTGTTCGAATCGTATTTCTTCGTGCTAAACCCTCTTCACTGAACAGGTTATAAGAATGAGAACGCAGTGGTGATGATGACGAAAATAAGCCATAGGATAGTGAACTGACCTAATAGAGGAATAATGCCAATACCTATAGCTATAAAAAATAAGCATATAAATAATCTAAAAAGCGAGGTTTCTTCAGTCGGCTTCACCCTAGCTTTTTCTGGACATTATTGATATTATTCCTGCGGTTGATAAAAACCTTTTGTAGACCAATTCTTAACGCGGTCTGCAAGCAGATTGAACTTTAGGAAAAAATTTATAATCCGCTTATTAATGGGGCACGATTAAAATGGGGATCTTCAAAAAGAAGAAAGAGAAAACAAAGGCTGAGAAGCGCTGAAATCCTGATAGACAGGATAGGAAAGGATAAGGTGGATGACGAGGCTACGAAACTCTATTTTCAGGGAATCCGGGATTTCGACGAGCAGATGGAAATACTGGCGAAGAAATATAATGTGGAAGTCAACTAATAGCTGAAGTTCAAAAATTTGTAAAATCTTGTTAGAGATCGGATTTGCGAAGTTGATTAAGAAACACCTATTATCCTCTTCTTATCTTTAACCCACTGCATGAGTATCCAGTGTACGAAGTCTACAGTCCTATCTATAACCATCTCAGGAAGCCCTGGAGACACTGGTTCTGAGACAAGTCTAATGCGGTAATACTCTTCGCCCGGTGCCTTCGTCATGACTAGGCTGTTCTTAGTCCCTCTTTCCTGCCCTCTTGCTCTGAAATAGTATTTGAAATTGATTATCTTCGTTAATCCGCTAACTGGGTCCTCGGTCTCAGGCAGGTCTTCAATATCCTCAATCCTTTCCATACGTCCTCCCCTCAATTGTTTCAAATAGTCTAGCAGAAAGCCCATGAAGAACTCTTTCTCATTAAGGAAAATCTTCACCGGCATGCTTATTTCCCTAGCTCTATAAACCTTGAATATTTTCTCCCTGCGCTCTTTCTTTTCTTCCGCCGGTCTTTTAACCTTCTTTATCATCGACGGTGTGTAGGCACGAATAGCCATACCAGTGGGCCTTATGGCTGAAATAATTGAGACAACTACTGCGAGCGAGAAGCCTAGGGCACTCCACCACCATTCAAGCTTCTCCCTAACCATGAGGTTTTCAACAAGACTTTGACCCAGCAAGACAAGAATCCTATAAAAGCCCAGCCCAGCCAAGTAGCCGATGCTCCCCCCGACCATTCCCAGGACTATAGCCTCAGCTAAGAACATCAATCCTACGTGTGTCGGGTTTAATCCGAGCGTTAAAAGTGTTTTTATTTCTCTCCCACGCTCGTAAACGCTATTAGCCATAACCATGCCCACGCTTAAAACCACTATCACCAACGGAATAAGCAGCTCCGCCGTACCGTCAAACCTAATGTATGAACCGATGTAATAATAGTTCACAACACCGTTGGAAGAAATGAAAACATCGTAATTGAATAAGGATATTATGTTTCTAACAGCAGTTTCAACGTCTTCTTCCTCAAGTCTGAATACGATTTCAGACGGTACTAGGAAATGTGGAGCATTCCTACCGTAGAACTCATTAATCTCCTCCTGAATCCTCTTAGCAGTCTCAAGATTGATAATTAGTATTTCTGAAGCATTGCATCTCTTTGGGGAACCGTCTTGGAGGAGGCAGGCTGGACCGAAAAGATTACCATCAACATCAGTTAACTCTTCGTACTCCTTATCGCTAATGAAGCCATTGATCACAATGTTTTTGCTTATAGCAGTACCTAAAATCTCTAGAGTCGCATTGCTACCTATCTTTAACCCCAGTCTACTTGACAAGCTTAAACTTACAAGTGCTTCGCCATACTTTTCTCCGCTTAAATAATTACCTTCAACGATGTTGTTGAGCTTTGTATAAAGAGTTTCTTTCTCCGGCGATATTGCAACCACACCGAAAATAGGATAGCTATCTCCAGTAGTAGGATTAGTGAGTCTAGCGACGGGACCGTATTTAGGAATATTCTTCATTCTCAAAGCAGCATCGCTTACCCGAACTATTTTTGAAAGCGTTGTAATATCATCCATTCCTAGGGGTGAAAACATTAGTGACGAACTGTTAATCATGCGTCTTACGAGAACACCCTCTGAAGATGGAGTTGCGTTTACTCTGAGGGAAACTATTCCGAATGCTGTTCCAAAGGTTGTAAAAGCTGTGAATGCTAATACGAGCATACATATGGAGAATATTGTGAAGAAGCCCCGCATCTTCTTACGTCTTATCTGACGCTTGCTCATAGAGAATATTATCGAAAGAGCGCTTCTCCACGAGACTTCTCCCTCCACGGTCCTCTCTTTCCAAACGCGGGGTATGCCGAAGACTATGGCGGAAATTCCTGTGAAAGAAACGACTGCCGACACGATGAAAAGTGGAAAATTCTCATAGATTATTACGCGGGTACCAGGATTAATAAAGTATAGGCTGCATGATATGAGGATGTAGAGAACGAAGAATAAGATGGCCTTTTTCTTCTCATTCTCTAGGAAGAAGAAGGAAAGCACAACGCTGAACACGGCTACCACGGCTGAAAAATAGACTGCGTGCGTCTTTCCTACAGAATACTTGTCTTGCACTATTCTAGTCACCAGATTTATTTCACCCAGTATCTCGCGGAGAGTCAGCCATATCTTGTCAAAATCCTCATCCGTCTTTGCGAGAGGTAAAAGAGCACTAGCTTCCCTCAGTTTCTGATTCGCCCGCCCAATTACGTTTCTCTCCTCGAAAACCATGAAGCCAATATCCTGAGCTTCATCGAGTATTGATGAAGCTTCCAAAAGCCTTGACTCAACATACTTTAAACCTCTTTCAAGACTGTACTGGGGTATCCTGACTGAGGTTGAACTACCTTGCGGCATTAAGAACGGGAAAGTACCGTTGCTAATGTAGAAAACCTCGGAAATCTCTCTCAGAGACCATTTTACGAGCAGGGCAATGGAAATAGTGACTTCCAGGTCGAAGGGGACACCAGCCGGGACTATAACAGTCTTCCTATCTAACCCTAGGTAAAAGACATCTATTGCATCACCATACTCTCTTATAAAAGGAATGTCAAAACTCTCTTTCTTCACCAAGATTTTAACAACCATATACCCCTCCCCGGGGCTTGCTGCCTGAACCAAGTAGGGAGAGCCCTCCAGCTTAACAATGGCCCCAGGAACTAGGAGCAGCGTAATATTGAGCCTACCGGGTTTTTCGAAAAAGATTTCCTTCTTGGCTGGAGCAAAATCCACTCTCCCTTTAAGATCTCCTTTATAAGCGTAAAGCCAGTATGTACGATCCAGTTTTAAATACCCCTCAGGAATGTCGCATTCACCATTGCTGTTTGTAAAATAAATGCCGGCGTCCTTTTCTGGCTTTTTAAGGGTACGGAGGTCCCATATTACTATGGTCGCGTTTTGAACAGGCTGCCCCGTTAAAGCGTTCAAAACCCTAATATGCATTGAGGCCTCCGGAGAAGCAGATGCAGCCGTTACTAATCTTTCCCCCTGCGGGATCAAAGGGTTTAACAGAAGGGGGAGCTCTGTGAAGCTTAAAACCACTAGAAGAAACAGGAGTATTACTCTAGTCTTGTTTTTCATGTTTTTCCAGGGGGGTATAGAATAATAGGATATAAAATTTTCCTGAAAAAGCGTGGAAATAAATCCTATGTCTTCAGATTTTAGAGGAGTTTTAATGAGAAAATTCTTAGAGGCTTAAGGTGTCATAAGCATATGGAGGCTGTTGTTCTCCTGGCCCTTTCAGAATTTAAACGGATATCTCTTTATAAGAAGACCTTAGAAGTCGTGAAGCTTCTTGTGCTATATATGCCTAATGAAAAAAGCGATTCCGATGCCTAAGGTACTTGGATCTAAGAAAGTATTGATTCAGACTTTTAGCAAAATAGAAGCTAAGAAACTACTAGCTGAGACTGAAAGCTTGTTTTAACCCAGATAGGATCCTAATTATTATGCTTAAACACGTTTAAAGAGTTAGGAAGAGCTCAAGTTTTTCGTAAGCTCTAAATTCATTTACTACGGTTTTACAATGACTTTTATAGCTTTCTTCCTTTTTTCAGCCAATTCTTTAAAGACATTC
The DNA here is from genome assembly GCA_038861395.1 of Thermoproteota archaeon. GTDB lineage: Archaea > Thermoproteota > EX4484-205 > EX4484-205 > JAAOZP01 > JAAOZP01. The sequence continues at coordinate 8,500 of JAWCDE010000022.1, forward strand.
GGCGTCTCTTCGAGACTATGAATATGAGATATTATTGGCTTAAGCCTCAGGCTTCCTGAGGAGGCGAGTTCAACAGCCCTTTGGAAGGTATATGGGCTCCTGTAGGATGTGAATATTGAAGCTTCTTTATCATACAGCTCAAAGGGTTTAACATGCCAAATATCCTGCTCAGGAGCTACTCCAAATATTAGTAGCCTTCCTCCTTTCCTAATTAGTCTAAAAGCAGTCTCTACTGCTGACGAGCTTCCCACGCATTCGATCGAAACATTGACTCCAATGCCATCAGTTGCATCGAATATTGCTTCCTTCGGATCCTGTTGCACGGGATTTATGATCATGGTTGCTCCAAGCTCACGAGCAAGCTTAAGCCTATCCTCAGCAATGTCTATTGCAAAGATCTTTGATGCACCGTAGTGCTTAACCACCTGTATCATGAGTAAACCGATCGGTCCGGTACCGATAATCGCAACACTACTTCCAAGGGGGATTCCAACATTGTCAATACCTCTTATTATGCATGCAAGGGGCTCGATTAAGGCAGCCTCCTCTAGGGACATCTCGCAAGGTATTCTGTAAACATTTCGCACAGGAACCTTAACATACTCTGCGAAAGCACCGTCAATCGTCACACCTATGGCCTGGATGTTCTCGCAGAAGAAGTTCCTTTCACTCATCCTACAGTACTTGCATTCCCCGCACAATATGTTCGGCTCAGCAACCACATGATCCCCGACCTTTATACCTTCAACTTTAGAACCCACTTTCGCAACTATTCCGGAAAACTCGTGTCCCAAGACTATAGGAGTATTCACCTTCCACTCTCCCTTGAAGAAATGCAGGTCTGTACCGCATATTCCGCATGCTCTAACCCTGATGAGAACCTCGTTCTCACCTACCTCCGGCACATCCTTATCCACTATCCTGAGGTTTCCCACTCCAAACAGAGACACAGCCTTCATAATAGTTTTCTGAATAACCCTTAATATAAGACTTCTGAAACACATGATAACATTCTACTGTGTCAGTCGATGTTAAGGAGTAGCAATATCCCAATGCTTCTACCCTTTTTTCAAAAGACTTATAATTACTGGTTCAAAAGAGGGCCCATGAGCGAGTTTCCAAAACGCTTCATGTGGGGGATATCGATGGCTGCTTTTCAGTACGAGATGGGGGCGTCTCAAGAATCTCTAGACCCTAATAGCGACTGGTACATGTGGGTCCACGACAGGAAGAATATAGATTCTAAAATAGTTAGCGGAGACTTTCCTGAGCATGGGCCTGGCTACTGGGATCTTTACAAGAAGGATCATGACTGGGCGGAGTGGATGGGGCTTAATACTTGGCGTATGAACCCTGAGTGGAGCAGGATCTTTCCTAAGCCGACGACTAGCGTCAGAGCCTCCGTGTATCATGACGATGAAGGGATAAAGGATGTTGAAGTCAGTGGATCTGCTTTAAGGAAGCTCGACGAATTAGCTAATAAGAACGCGGTGAAGCGTTACAGAGAGATTTTCAGAGACATAAAGGCCAGGGGGATGAAGCTAATACTCAACCTGTACCACTGGCCATTGCCAACGTGGGTTCACGACCCGATACGGGCTAGGGACACTGGTCTTAAAGAGGGGCCTCGAGGATGGGTTGATAACGAGACTGTTGTAGAGTTCGCTAAGTTCGCCGCGTACGTGGCGTGGAAGTTCCAAGACATCCCGGATATGTGGAGCACGATGAATGAGCCTAGCAACGTCTGGTCACTAGGATACTTGGGAGGAAGCTTCCCCCCAGGAGTGATGGAACCCAAGGCAGCAGAGCAGGCAGCTTTCAACATGGTTCAAGCCCATGCAAGAGCCTATGATCAGATAAAGAGGATCGTGGGAAAAAACGCGAAGGTAGGCGTAATATACATAGTCTCCCCGGGAGAGCCTCTCACCGATTCGGAACAGGATAGAGAGGCTGTGAAGCTCTACCATGAGGCTTCAGTAGAATGGTTCTTTAAAGCCGTGTTGCAGGGGGTTGTGGAGAAAAACCTGAATGGCGGAGAGATTAATAGGAAAGACATGAAGGATAAGGTTGACTGGATAGGGGTCAACTACTACACTAGGAATGTTATAAAGCATATTGACCGACCGCCATACTTCCAAGGCGAGGCAAACTACGGCTTCTCCTGTCAACCACGCTCCAAATCAGCAGCGGGAAGGCCCACTAGTGAATTCGGGTGGGAGATATATCCCGAGGGTATGAGGAAGGCGTTAAACATTTGTGGAAAATACGGGAAACCTCTCATGATTACGGAGAACGGGATTGCCGATATTAAAGATAAGCATAGGCCGTGGTATCTAGTATCTCACCTCCATAATGTTTGGCTTGCGATTAAGGAGGATAAGCTGAACATCATAGGATACCTTCACTGGAGCCTTATTGACAATTTTGAATGGGCGATGGGTTTCAGCAAGCGTTTCGGCCTGATACATGTGGACATGAATACTAAGAAGAGGACTCCGAGGCCAAGTGCTTACATTTACAGGGACATCATTGAGAATAATGCTTTACCCGAGTACTTGGAAGAATACTCGAAGTATCCCAACGCATTTTGTTAAAGTCAACGAGCCTCCAAAGACACTCTTAAAAGCCAGACCGTAGCCATTAGCGATGTTACAGTCTCCTGTATCGCTACTCCCTTCCAACCCCATTCGACAATCCAAACAATTGCTGAAGCGATGCTTAAAATAAGGGAGAGAACTCCAGTAAAATAGTTTTTCAAAACCAGAGAGCAGAAAAAGTATACAAGCATTACGATTATCATCATGGTGAAGAATATTACGGAAACCAATCCATGTATCCCTCCAGCATCCTCCGGGAAGACACCGATGAGAGCAAGGTCTATGCCGATCAGCATAAGCAAAAGAGACCAAGACAAATACTTCCATGAACGATGCTTCAAAGAAGTCAACAACGCGAAAAAGGCTACTAAAAGCCCTGAGAGAACCAGCCCAGTGTTATAGAGGTATGCAACCGGAGCATTCCAAGCAATATTGCCCAAGTCGCTCAAAGCATTGTCGTAGAAATTGAACCAAGGAGTTAGAATGATTGAAAAAGCTATGAAAGGATATGCTAAAACCGCACCCAAGACCCCTATGAGCCTATAGTACTTCATCGAACATCATATCCTCAACGCCATGCTTTAAATCCTTTCTATAGAGTAAAGCGTTTCAAAAGCTATTAAAACCTAGCTTCCTCGTCTTAAACCTCCCAGCTCTTGTTAAAGCAGCTTCTTTTCTCCTACTCGCCACTAAGCATCAGTCAAGAATTCTGATGGATGAATACCGTCCAGTATACTCTCCGACAAATATTGTTTGCAACAGAACAATTCTTCCGTAACGCGATAATAAAACGGGTTAAATAAGGCTTTTACAGAAATCACGGTGTAGACGCATCATTACCTTCTTACTGCGATTGAAAAAGGATTAACACTAGCAACAGACTAAAAGAGGCAAGGAGAAAAAGAAGAAGTAGTTATCTAGTAATTCTCTGGGTTTTTTCTAGACGACTTACACGAATCTTCTCTTTCTTAATCCCACTATTATAGATGCGATTACTATGACTATTATGACTAGAGTAATAATGCCTATGTTTTTAACATTCAGCTCCTCCCTCCAAACAGCCGTCAGCTTCATCGGCTTATCAGCTACTAAAAGCTTGTCAAGCTTTATGCCCTTATCGTCAACCCATCCTTCGAAGAGCCGGTTTGTGAATTGGCCTTCGAAAAACGTCGGTATCACCGACGTGTTTAGGAGAGTGTTTTCAACAACCCACAGCTCGCAAGGAGGTTCATACTCATGCCCATTTACAACCACCGCATCAACCTTGATTGCACTGTCCAGCGAAACTTTGTATTCTAAAGTGTAATTAAATAGAATAGTTCGGTTAACTTCAAAAGAAACAGGAAGCGAAAAACTTTTACAAACATACCTAATACCCTCGCTGTACTCAACTACTTCATCAACCTTTACGGTATCTGTTTCGTAAGCATAAATGAGGAAACTATTTCCCTGCGCGTCAACAGCTTTTTTCGAGTTCACCCAGATCCTCATAGTCGAATCCGCTGGGAGATTGGTAACGATTCTTATTGGAAGTTTGAAGTAAATTTTATACTCTTCAGGCGCATCCGAGAAGTCGGCGTTTATCCATTCGAGTTCTGTAGTGGAATACCATATTCTTGGTCTTACTCTTTCTCTAGGAGTGCAATCATACATGTCCTTTTCGGATTCTATTCTTACTTTTGAGAGGAATTCTTTATAAGCTTTGAAAGAATCGATAATACTCAAAAAATCGTTTTGCTCATCATATCTCTTGCCATCGCTAAGCCTGAAAGAAACTTCCGTAATAAAAGAATATGTGGCATCATCTTCTCCGGTTTGAATAACATCGTATTCTGATAGACCGAACATTTCCGAGATCCTGTTTACCACGAAGGAATGGAAATAGGATTTGTTTAAACTATAAACAGTGTTTTTAAAAGACTCCCAGCTATAGAAGACAGGTGAAGAGGATACTTTTGCTATAACTGTTGAGTTTGAAAATATTTTAACTTCAAGCATTCTTTTAAAACTAAGTTGCTCGCAATAAATCGGAGGGACATTGGGGAGTGTTAATAATGTCACCAATAATATGAAAAATATTAATAAGAGCGGTTTTTTCGAACATTCGCCGACAATGCCACTATCTTTATTAACTATCTTGATCTCACTCATCAGAGTATGCTAGCTGTACCATATATATAAAAGTTTTTTCATTAAGAAATTTGGTAGCTTTTAATGAAAGCTACTTAATCCGTATAGAGATAACGGGAGCCGCTCCGCGATTTTTATAACTGGTTAATTGAAAAACTATTTTTATTCAGCAACGTTTCCCAACGTACGGTTAACCTTAAGACTTTTTATTGTAGCATCTATCTTTTCCTTATAATCCTTGCAAGAAATGATAGTCTGAAGTATTGATGAGAATACACCTTCCCACTGAACCCTTTGAACCTCATCTTCTCAACGGGCTTGAGACATAGATTCCATCAGGGCTCAGCCTACAACCGTGTAGGTTGCCCTCGTGTCAACAACGCCATCAACATCCACATACTTCTCTTTCTCGACAAGGTTTATAATCCTGAACCTAACCTTAACGAAGCGCATGGCAAGCCTGTTTAACACAACGCGCACCGGAAAACTAAGCTTGCTATTTATGGCTTTACGGGTATGGGGTCTATGACTTCTATCTCAAGTTTTGCCGCTAGGCGTTTAAAGATGTTGTCGTGGGAGAGGACTTTGTTTACGCCTAGTTTTTTCAGAGTTGCTATTACTGTCGCGTCTCTCCCCCCTAAGCCATGAGTGTGAGCGTGTTCAACAAGGCTTTCGAGAGCTTCCATCATTATTTGCCTATCGAAGTCCACAATCTTCATGTTTTCCAGGTTGACGAAGTATTCTATTTTTCTGCGTGCGTCTTTTGCTTGTAAGTGTCTCACGAGGTAGTGGGCTACTTCCATGACGATAATGGTGTTGCAAGCTATTTCACCCGTTTTTATGATTTCGCGCAGGGGCTCGCGCACATAGCCGTGCTCCGGTAGGCGTTGATCGAAATAGTAGCACCACATGTTGGAGTCGATAAAAATCATTTCTCGATCACTCTTGTTTTTCCATGGTCTCCCAGATTTCCTTAAGCTTTAAAGGGCTTATTTTAGGAGTTCCTTCCCTGATGCAGCCCTCCATCTCCTCTATGAATTCTTCAGGTGAAATCGGAGGCATAATGATAATCCTCTCGTTCTCCACTTTCATCCGGGCTTTCCCCCCGGTTTTCAACCCCACCTTGTCGCGTACCTCCTTGGGTATCAAAACCCTTCCCTTATCGTCAACATCCACTTCTTCAACGCTCATTTTCCCACTGGATTTATTCCCACGGTGGGAATATAAACTTTGCCCACGCTTCCCTCGAGCCCCTTGTTAGTAAGCATTCTCTTAGCCTTCTCTATCGACGTTCTTCTCACTATTTAGCGATGCCTTAAGCGATTTCTTTCCTTTACAGCCAGCTCTCGCAACGGGTTCCAAGATGTTTTTCGATGCAACTCCATATTTAGATTCCAGCTATACTTTCATCTAACATCTAAATAAATCCTCGCTACCTTCAATCCAATGCCTTTATAAGCTGATTTTCAACTCAGTTTTCTTCGCAAAGTAATATGGAAGCACGCGTATGGATGGTGTTTCAAAGGAATCATCGTAGTTCTCCACAGCTATTGCAAGTAGGTTTTCTTCTCTTAAAAAGGATTCAGGCATGTAGAAGTCTCTTTGAGGACCAGTCTTCATGTACCTCCCTATCAGCTCGCCGTTCAAGTATATCTTGCACTTTGTCCCCATTGAGCTTAGCCTTAGCATCAATGGAGACACCGTGTTCTCTCTAGGCTTGTAGAAAAATCTTCTCCTCAGCCATGCGATTCTGCCTTTATCAAATGCCTCTCCCAATCCGATTGGTTTCCAATTTGAATCATTGAACCCCGGCTTAAACCATCCTTCTCTCTCACCTTGAAGGCCTTGAGAAATCTTCCAATCTCTGTCGAGAACAGTATCGTAGAGCCTTATGCACGGGTCACTCCATACCGGTGCGCCAGGCATATTCTCCAATAGGAAAATAAATTCGTTTTCCTCACCTTGCTTCACCAGGCGAGTAACATCTATTCCTGCTTCACCTTCGTCTACAGGAATTGTTCCAGCATGCTCCCCGTTTACGAAAATCATTGCTCTACCCCATCCTGAGAGACCGGGTGGCAGTACTAAGCAGAACTTCTTGTCTGTCTCTGGAAGCCTAATCACATATTTGAACAGGAACATTCCTCTCTGGTTCCTAATCTCGTCAAGATCCTTAGGTTCATTCCAGCCTTCTGAGAAGCATTCTTGTGGAAGAACTTCCATTGGCCTGTTTACAAACTTAGAATAATCTAAGGCTGCAGGAACGCCTGGTTTAAGAAACGAGTCTTCTTTCAAAACTTTAAAATACGGATTTTTCAGCGGGATAATCTCTTCTTCGCCTATAAAAACAGGCTCGTTTAAACCGTTTGCTATTGGGAGTATGCCATCATTCCTGTGACCAGTTGACTCTACAAGAAGGAGGATCTCATTATCCCCATCTTCCAAGTTTTTCTCATCGACTTCAATCCTAGCCACGTGTTTAGCGTAGCCCAAGAATTTTCCATTGAGAAAAATCGAAACATAATCGTTAACCCTCGGTATGAACAGTATTACCTTGTCTCTTCCAGTTTTCTTCTTGAATTTAAATTTGTTAAAGTACCAGAGGTGACCGTTTTCAACAATGCCGAGCGATTCTGGTGGACGGAGACCCTCTATTTTAATCCAGCCACTCAACTTAACACTCTCCAAGTCTTCTTCAGCATACTTCCAACCATCTTCAAGGCTCAGAATAGGATCTTGAAATTCGAAGTCCGGGAGAATCACTGATAAGACCCATTTTTCATCATCATAAGTGCCTTCGATTCTCTTATCATCTACTTTAATTGCCTTAGGCCTCCATGGGAGGATTATTCTAATGAGTCTCCCATCACCCTTTTTAAAATCTATGCTCATTTTAAGAGAATTATCATCAGACGAGTAATTCCGAAGAAGGTTGAAGCTAGAGATTAATGCTATCCTTTTACCCAAGTGTTCTGCGAACCATGTTCTAGCTGCACGTTCTTTGCTTAAAGCAGCCAATAAGAGACTTGAGGAAGAATCGCCGATGAGCTTGAAGAAGTCATCCTCGTAGATCGTGAAGTTTACTGTTTCCCTCACTTCACTGAATGGACGTATCAAAGTAATTTCGTGGCGACTACCGACATCTCCATATACTATCAGGATTGTCCTACCGTTGAGATCATAGGAGTAGAAGACTTGACAAGTGGAAAATTCTAAAATCCAGCCATTTGCTAATTTAACATTTAGAGGAAGTATTGAAGCAGACCTCCCATTAAGCCTAATGCTTTTTTCACCAAGATCTCTTATGGAGATCGTTGTACTAGCCTGTTCAGACTTTTTGTTAGTAACAAGTATGAAATTACCTTTTTCATGTACTATTGAAGAAACCTGAAGATCAGGATCGTCATAGGTTACAAGTGTTTCGTCAATTGTAGGAGATGCGAATATTTCGTTGAACGATTCTAACAACGCTCCAACAAGCCTGATCACCCAGTACCTATCTCCCAACTCGCCCCATTCTCTTATTGCAGCCTGGTAGTCGTATGTGGAAGTTATATTCTTACCTGTCCAGTAGCCGAAATTAGTTCCACCATGAAACATATAGAAGTTTATCAGGCTAAATCCTTTGAATATCATTGCTTTCAAGAGCATATCTGTCCATTCAGCTGGAATATCTCCTCTGTCTGTGGGAAGTTTGCCTCCGAAAGAACTAAACCAACCTCCTTCAAATTCCATTATCATCTTTGGCTTATCAGATTGCTCCTCAATCAAGCTTTCAGCCTGCTTTTCTGGACCATCGAGATCCCAAGGATCAGGGTATATATCTATGGAATCAATTATCTGAGTCCCTCTTAGAAATCGATCTACATTATGGACTATAGGAACATCTATGCCCCTTTCTCTAACAGCCTCGTAAAGACTAAGCAGGTATGGAACATTACCCCAGAAATACTCGTTCTCTATTTGGAAAAGAATTATGTTGCCTCCTCTAGTTGCAAGATGCCTTCTTATTACTGGAATTATATGATCATAGTAGCGTATAGCATACTTCATAAATTCCTTGTCTAGAGACCTGGGAATCATATTCCTGCCTATGAGCCAATTGGGAAGGCCTCCGAAATCCCATTCCGAACATATGTAGGGCCCAGGCCTCGCTATAACGTATAACCCGTGTTTCTCACAGAGCCTTAGAAACTCGTCGACATCACGCCATCCGGAGAAGTCAAAACAACCTTCTTTCTGCTCATGCCAGTTCCAGGCAAAGTATGTACTTGCGCAATTTAGAAAAGCCCTCTTCAACTTGATAATCCTATCTTCCCAAAGCGCCTTGGGAATTCTGAAATAATGTATCTCGCCACTGTATATGAATACAGGGTTACCATTTATTGTAAGAGATTTCCCGTTGAAGCCTACGACGCTCATTTTCCAAACCTCTTGGACGCATCATTACGGAGGTATAAGAACAACTTTTATGGCACCCTCTAGGCCTTTCTCACTGTATTCAAACGCTCTTTTAAATTCTGAGAGTGGAAACTTGTGTGTAACAATCTTATCAACCCTAACTTTGCCTGTGCTAATGTAGTCTATTGCAAGCGGATAGCAATATGGGCCGAGATGCGACCCGTGGATGTCAAGCTCCTTCCTATCTCCGATTATCGACCAGTCTGCTGTAGCAGGCTCTTTAAAAACTCCGAAAATAACCATTCTCCCCAGCTTCCTAACCATCTCGAGGCCCTGCGTTATTGCAGAAGGATGGCCAGTAGCCTCAATGTAGACGTCACAACCGTATCCATTAGTCTCCTGCTTAACAGTCCTGACAGCATTTTCCTTCGCCACGTTAATCACCATATCCGCACCCAGTTTTTCAGCTGCTTCGAGCCTTTCTTCTCTAAGGTCGAGTGCTATAAGCTTGCTTGGAGACCTCATTCTTGCTACTTGAAGCATGCATAATCCTATGGGCCCCATCCCCGCTATCACAACAACATCCCCAAGCTCTATTCTTGCTCTCTGAACAGCATGAATCGCGCAGCTCAAAGGCTCTATCATTACTGCAAATTCGTCTGGAATATGGTTGGGAACCTTATGCACTATCGACCCTTTGGGGTACTTCATGTATTCAGCGAAGCCTCCGTCGTCATATCCCCCCTGGAAGCCGAAGACATAATTGCGCTCGCACATCCAGTATCTCCCACTATTGCAAAAACGACATTTATGACATGGAAATATTTGCTCTGCTATAGCCTTGTCGCCAACTTTAATCCCCTTGTCCTCTGCTCCAGGACCGATTTCAACAACCCTTCCTATAAACTCATGGCCAGGTATGACAGGTGGTTTAACGTAAGAGTGTTCGCCTCCCCAGAGAGAAGGCGCCCCGTGATAGCATTTCACATCACTAGCACATACTCCACAGGCACCAACTTCCACAAGGATATCTCCAGGCCCAACTTTAGGGGTATCAATGTTCTCAAGTCGGTAGTCGCCGGGGCCATAGCATACAACAGCCTGCATCCTGCTCTTAACAGCCATGATAAGAAAAGTTAAGCACAGAATATATTGTTTTCCGTCTAATTGATGTCTCAATAATTAAGAGAAGCTATTTAGAGCCTGTTTAAAATCTCTGTGAAATCCTCCCGACTGAGCCTCCATCCCATTGCTCCAACATTTTCCTCTACGTGCTCTATTCTTGAAGCCTTTGGAATAGGTACAACAGGCTCTATGCAGATAAGCCAGTTTAAAGCAACTTGAATAGATGTTTTACCATATTTGTCACCAATCTCCTTAAGTATCCTGTTCCCGGCTAAAGCGCCTTTCTCTATTGGTGTATAAGCCATGTACATCATACCCTCTTTTTGGGCATAAGGTATCACTTCAGAATAATCCTTTCTATAGGTTGGGCTAAACCTGTTTTGGACAGCAGCTATATCGTTGTTTTTCAAACATGCCCTCGCTTCCTCAATACCTTTGACATCGAAGTTGCTTAAACCTATGTGCCTGATTAAACCAGTCTTAACAAGCTCTTCCATAGCCCTCATTGTTTCGCAAATAGGAACGTTAGAGGGCCAGTGTAAAAGGTAGAGGTCTATGTATGTTCCAAGCCTCTTAGAACTCTCTTTAGCAGCCTTAAGAACCTGCTCGTAACGCGCATGAGTAGGCCATACCTTGGACACTATGAATAACTGATCCCTGTCGAAATCCTTTATTGCCTTACCGACGAGTTCTTCAGCCCTTCCATTAGCATATATTTCAGCAGTATCTATCATCGTAGCTCCTAATTCAATACCTCTTCTAAGCGCAGCAATACACATATCATCCATAGACTTGTCTTCACCCATTCTCCAAGTACCAAGACCCAGACTGGGCACGCTACGCCCCAATTTTTTGAAGAACTTAGTGTCCATAGAATAGACTTTTGAGGCTTGTTGATAAGTCTTTTACGAAGTTTGCTTTTAGCCAACTTGTTCGGGATAAACATAAATAGGAAGGAAAATTTCTTTCCTAGTGTGAATAAAGATGTACCAGCCTAAGAATTTTGAACATCTTTTAGGATTGAAGGGCTTTAGCGACCAGTTGCTGAAGAATCATTTCACACTGTATCAGGGGTACGTTAATAATACGAATAAACTTATTGAAAGTTTAAACGCTCTATTAAAAGAGGGAAAGACTGGGACACCGGAGTATGCTGAGCTTAAACGTAGGTTTGGCTGGGAGTGGAATGGAATGAGACTTCACGAGTATTACTTCGGAAACATGATTAAGGATAGCGTTGAATTAGACAAAGGTTCTAAGTTCTACAAGAAGATCGTTGAAGATTTCGGCTCTTATGAAAACTGGGAGAAAGACTTTAAGGGAATGGGAACAATACGTGGAATCGGATGGGTCGCATTATACTACGATTCAGTAGCGGGAAGACTGTTAAACGTCTGGATTAACGAGCACGATGTAGGACATCTGTCGGGGGCTAAGCTTATCCTAATAATGGATGTTTTCGAGCACGCGTATATGATCGACTACGGATTGAAGCGTGTAGATTACATAGAAGCATTCTTTAAAGCCATTGATTGGAAGACCGTTGTTGAAAGATTTGAAAAACAATGACATAGTAAACAATCTCATTAAAGCCATTTTTTAACCATTTAATGATAAAAAATCCAGTTTTTGAAAAATAAAAATTAAGAAATAGGAGAGCTCGACGCTGTAATAGTCGTGCCAGAAGGATTTGGTTATAATGCGACGAACATAATAAGAGAGACGAGACTTAAAGCGTATATTGGTTCAAGAACCCCTCAATCCGCTCAAACATTCAGCTATAGCTAGAATCTTCTGAAATAAGACTTCGTAAAACGTGATAATATCTTCTTTATCTTCTTGGTCTAAATCTAAATTTATTTAAAATCTCTTCCATAATCGTAAGATTTAAATGTTCCCTTTTATCCCGCCCCCTATGTGGGTGAGAGCATGAGGGGGAGAAAAATAGTTATTCTCCCTGTATTGCTTTCACTAATTCTAGTAAGCCTAACTTTAATCTTCCAACCAGTCTACGCATCAATCATAACCCTCGAATGGCCTAAAGAAAGCTGGCCTTCAGCAATGGTTGATGTAAATGGTGATGGTAAAGTAGACTACAATATAGAGGTATGTCCTTGGAATATTAATAGTGCCAGTGGCAGTATTAAAATGACATTTGATACAGATACACGTGTTTTAGCAACTGAATGCAGTCTTACGAATGTTCAACCACTTAATTATGTAAATGGATATCCTGAGATCTATGTTGGTAGAAAGCCTTGGGGTACAACTTATGCCAATGGCTTAGGTGTAAACTTTCCGATAAGCGTATCAACACTCATGTCAAGTTCTCTATATGTAAGCTATAGCATAAGTGTTAACAGTTTACTATCGTCTATGAACTTTAATATTGCTGCTGATGCATGGATCGTTAGGCCGGATGTTGCAAATAACCCCGGTACAGCACCCGGGTCTGGAGACGTTGAGCTAATGGTTTGGGTATTCAGACAAAACCTTGGTCCTGCGGGAAGTAAGGTTGGTGAAGTAACTGTTGGAAACAGAGTGTGGGAAGTATACAGAGAAAACAGTGTCTCATGGGGCGGGTGGCAGTATATTGCTTTCATACCGAAAGATTGGAGCATAAGTAGCGGGACTGTCAGTTATGACATTGCCCAATTCGTAAGACTTGCTAAGCAATACGCTACTTTCGACATCTCTCAACATTATTTGTTAGGCTGGGAATTAGGAACAGAATGGGGCACTGCAAGCTCTGGGGGTACTGCACAGTTCTCTTGGACAATGTCAGGATTACAGTTTACTCTTACTCCAACTCCGACGCCTACGCCTACTCCGACGCCTACGCCAACGCCTACGCCTACTCCGACCCCAACGCCTACTCCTACTCCAACACCTACTCCAACTCCAACGCCTACTCCGACTTGCAGCCCGGCTACGGACATAAGCATACCATTTACTAAAGACGGTGCTGGAACATACTGCTGGAGGATAGCGTATTCTCCAGCTCTCGTGAGCGGGCAATCCTACTACATAAACAGCTGGAATCTCGAGAAGCTTACGGTAAACGGAGTGGACTTCACCAACAAATACGCGTTCTTCAGCCAATTGCCAAGTCCAATAGACGGCTACTGGTACATATACTACGTAGGCAACTATCCGTGGAGCCACTTCGAAGCAAAAGGGCCAACGCCTACTCCAACCCCGACGCCTACTCCGACTCCGACGCCTACTCCTACTCCAACCCCAACTCCAACGCCTACTCCGACTTGCAGCCCGGCTACGGACATAAGCATACCATTTACTAAAGACGGTGCTGGAACATACTGCTGGAGGATAGCGTATTCTCCAGCTCTCGT
>JAWCDE010000023.1:0-22028 GCA_038861395.1 Thermoproteota archaeon
AGCCCCTTGGAAGATCTTTACCCTCCTCAACCATCTTGATAACATCTTCGCCACTAGCTTTGGGGGCAAGCGCCTCCAAAACAAGTAAAGCTAATCCTGTTGCAAAAACTGCGAGTAGCTGGATAGATTTCAACCATTCACTGAAGATTCTATCCGATTCTCCCGTGTTTGTTGATTGCATTGGAAAATACTCTGGAATCCTCGCGTCGTAGACAATTATTAGTGTTGAATCCCGCGTGCTGATGTTCAAGCATTCGGGTCTGAATCTCGTTGAAAAATTCATGGGAATTCTATTATCCAAAACTGTTTCAACCAGAATCCCGTTAGACAGTAATCCAGTTATACGTATAGATACGAATGAGGAGTTCACGAATAATGCGTAAGGAGCTGCGTAAGCCCTTTCCACTATTAAAAAATGGGTTAAAAGTATCAGAAGCGCTGTGGAATAGGCTGAAGCGCGTTCCTTCAACTCTATAAGGAAGAGTGTGAGAGCCCCTAATAAGCCCCCATGTTTTTACTCAGAAGACTGGCATCAACCCGCCCATCTTATCCTCATCTATTGCTCAGATTTTTGAGGCGGTTTTCATCTGCCGTTTTAAAATAATAGTTGAAGGGTATTTAAGTGTTAAACAGTTTTTCCAGCAGGCTTATCGTCAACCAGTCTTGAAATCTGTCTTGAAATGTTTCTCCAATGAGAACCCTTCCAGTACACTTTGCCGCATACCCTGCACCTCCAGAATGCGTTCACTCCTTTGGGGGTAAAGCCAAGTATGCTGCCAGCTTCTTCCAAGCCTATGGTTTCAAGCTCACCGTTGCAAACAGTGCATCTCAAAAAGTCTTCTCTAAAAGCAAGGTTAAACTTTTTTACAAGGGTTTCAAGCGCTTCCTGCTCGCTTAATCCCTTAATCACGAATACTTTCACACCCCGAGTTTCAGCATATCTAGCGAGTTCAGTATCAGAAGTTATGAGGATTCGTCCCTCAGAGGCAAGGCGTATCGCTTCATTGTCATCCATGTTTCTAAGATAGACAGTATCGTAACCCATTATCCTAAGCCATCTGGCAATGTAGCCATGCATACTGTCAACAAGAAATCTTAGATTCAAATTTCGACAGCCTTTAGGAAATCCATTTCAGTTATAAATCCCTCTAGAGAGCCCGATTTGACTACTAGCGCTGAGCCGTAGCTGCTCCTCTTAATAGTCTCCCAAGCTTCTGAAACACCTGTTTCAGGATCAAGTACAGGAATATCCTTAATCATGAAGTTCGCTACGCTCATAGACATGAGTTCACCCAACGTTTTACTAGCTTCTCTAAGTAGTGCTCTGCCTCCTAAAAACCCTGCTATAGACCTGGAGGAGAAAAGCCCCACCGGGTGAGAGCCGTCTAAGCAGGGAAGCCTCCTGAAACCAGAACTAATCATCGTCTCAATACCTTCTTTCAAAGGCCTATTAATGGAAATACATACGGGTGATTCAGACATGAAATCCTTAACACTGCCGCTTTTCAAGGAAAAGTTAAACTTTTCAAGCACATCTCTAACTGTTAAAACAGCCTTGAGCACACCATTATTATCAACAACCGCCAATCCATTAACCCCCTTCTGCTTCATTAGAATTATGGAATCTACAATACTGGCAGATTGCCTTACGCTAACAATATCCTTACGCATGATTTTAGAAATGTGTGTGGATAGAATGCTAAAAACCGGTGTTTCAAAGCTCTCCTGCGATCTCCAGAATAGGTATTGAACAACCTCCATTGGAGTCACTACTCCTTCAAGTACATTGCTCGGCGTTGTTACGAAGATTCTCCTAAAGCCCCTTGCAACCATTGTTTCAAGAAGTCTAAGTAACGAAGTAGTCTTAGTAACATGTAAAGGAGGAGAGGAGGCGTAATTCAACACAGAATTCTTGGAAACACGGGTAGGGAGGGTCTTCCGAGGAAGCCCCCTCATATACCTTATTCCTTTATCCCTTTCCAAGACTAATCTTCCGAAGCAAGCCTAATATCTTCCATACAATCCTCGCACAAGAGCCTTCCCTCGACGACGTTAAGCGAGTCAGACCAGATCCCGCATTCTTCGCAGAAGCCCTCGTAAACCTCTTTCTTCACAACTCCTCTTAAACGTTCCTTTGAAGATGCTTCAACAAGCTCATACATTGCAGGTATGGCATACACAAGGTCCCTCTCGGAAACTATTCCGACAAGCCTGCCTTCTCTCTCCACGCCTAGTTTCTTAATCCTGCTCCTTCTCATCTTTTCTAGAGCATCGATTATGCTGCTGTCGCTACCGATCTTCTTCAAGGGATTCGACATTATCTCCCCGACTTTAACTGATTTAGGATCCCTATCCTTCGCAACAACTTTCTCTATAACGTCCCTCTCAGTTATTATGCCTATATCTCTACCCTCTTCATCCACGACTATCAGGGAGCTTATGTCGTGCTCAACCATTTTGACAACAGCTGTTTGAACACTCTCATCTGGGCTAACAGTCAATATAGGGAAACTCATTACCTCCTCAACAGTTAGAGCCCTCCTACTTGGTTTCAACCTTCTCCCCTTTTTGAGTAGGATTAGGGGGACAAGGTATTTAAGCATAATAGGGTTAGACTTATCTACAGGTATTTAGAGTAATTTCATTGGAGAATGGGCGGGACTAAAAAGCTTCGCCTAAGCCAGTTGGAGAAGAGGCAGGAAAGAGAGAAACTCAAGAAAGAAGGGGGGACGAAGCCTAAAAGCGAGAGGAAGACCGGAGAAGTCTTAAACGAAGCTGATGAGAAAGTTTTTGAGAAGCTTAAGGGATTAAAAGTTCTGACACCTTATGTAGTCTTTACTCAAACCGGGTTGAGGATGGGAGAGGCAAAAAGGCTTCTTAAACGCTTAGAGGAGAAAGGCCTTTTAAAACGAGTTACTGAAGAAAACAGGCTGCTGCTCTACACTCTTTCCAAAGCGGCTTAGCCACGCATAACTGAAACAACATCCCCCTCTTTTAGAGACATAAGTTTCTCTACAGGAGTTAGCAATCTTCCGATTAGAGCAGTTTTTAGAAAGCCGCATTCAGGCGAATCCGACGTAAAGAAAACTAATCCCTGAAGATATGGAGAATACCCTACATCTCCGGCAGAAGCCCCTGTAATCATTTTCTCAACCCCGATTCTTAATCCCATGTTCAAACATACATATTTTTCACCAACGCTTACGACACCGATTTTAGGAAGCAAATTGCTTAAAGCTGAAAAGACCCTGGGGGAAAACCCCCTCTTCACCGTGAACCTGCCTAAGACCTCGCTGCCTGAAACTACTTTAAGCTCCAACTCATCCGCCGACATAAAAGCTTAACAGTATGTTAAACGTAGATGTTAATAAGGCTTAGGTGGTTGGGAATGGTATTCCTAATAGGACCACCGGATGCGGGAGAGCGTTTGAAAAGATTAGAGAAGGAAAAAGAGAGACTTGAGAAAGAGTATGAGGAATTGCAGAAAAAATATGAGAGAGGAGACATGAGTAAAGAGGAGTATGAAAAGAGGAAGTACGAGATAGAGAGAGAGTTTGTAGAGGTTATGGATAGAATAGCGCAATACAAGGCATTTTCCAGCGGTTTTTAAAAAGCTTAGAACCTTTAATAAGATCATAGGTTTTGGAGCAAGCTTACTGGGAGAAAGCTCCCTCAGAAGCTTATTTCATGGAGCTTACATGTAGAAATGCTTAAAAACAGGTCTACTCGGGGTAGGAGATGATGAGCATAAGAGGCTCTTCAGCACCTAGAGTTATACCTTCAATAATCCTTAAAGAGGGGAGCAAAAGAAGCTGTGAAAAAGAGGCTCAGCTTTACAACCTATTAGCTTCTGAAGTTATTTTTGAAACGGTTAGAACAGCCCTAGGCCCTCTAGGTTACAGGAAGATCCTCGTAGACACTTTTGGCGATACTACAATAACTGGTGATGGCGCAACCATATTAAGCGAGCTTGAGGTTGAGCATCCGGCTGCCAAGCTAATAGTGGACGCTGCAAAATCTCAAAACAAGGAGGTTGGAGACGGCGTAACAACTCTAGTCGTATTTACGCACCTCCTATTCAAAGAAGCAGACCTGCTTATGAAGCAGGGAATACACCCCTCTGTAATCCTTGACAATTATAATGAAGGAATGATAAAGGTGCTTGATTCCCTGAAGAAAGAGCTTGCAGTCAAGATTGATCTGAAGAATACTGACTTATTGAAGAAGATAGTTCTTTCTGCGATACCTCTTTTTCTTAGCGCTGAAACTCGTGAGAAGCTTGCAGAGGTCTCCGTTAAGGCAGTAAGTAAGCTTGTAGATAAAGGCATTGATAATCCGAGAATGTTCGACGAGTACTTGAAAACCGAAAAGAAGAGCGGAGGCACTGTTTTAGATACTCAACTAGTAGAAGGCGTTGCCCTCGACAAGGAGATTGTGCATCCCGCAATGCCTAAGAGAATAGAGAACGCGAAGATAGCCTTACTGGACCTGCCCGTCGAAGTTAAGAAGACTGAAACCGATGAAAGACTGAAGTTTAGCAATGCCAAGATGATAAGGGAATTCCTCAAGACCGAGCAGAAAATGATGAGCGATATCGTTGACAAGATAGCCGGGTTAGGAGTTAATGTTGTTTTCGTCCAAAAGGGTATAGACGACTTTGCACAATACTTGTTGGCGAAAAAAGGAATAATGGCTTTGAGAAGGGTAAAGAAATCTGACATGGAGAAGCTTTCACTTGCCACAGGTGCTAAAATAGTTAGCGTCCTAGATGATCTGAGTGAAGATAAGCTTGGTTTCGCAGGACTGGTGGAGGAGCGTAAGATAGGAGGAGAGAAATGGACGTTCGTCGAGAAGACCCCGAATAATGCTGTTCAAACGATTCTAGTCAGAGGCGAGAATGATAAGATTACTGATGAAGCGGAGAGAATAGTTAAGAACTGCATATCGATCCTCAGGACGCTTATCGAAGAGCCCTATGTTATTCCAGGCGGAGGAGCAACAGAAATATTCATTGCACATAAGCTTGTTGAGATGGGCAGAGGTGGAAGAGAAGGGCTTGTGATGGAAGCTTTAAGCAGAGCTTTCGAATCGTTAGTAAAGCAGATAATATCTAACTCTGGTCAAGATCCAGACGAGGTTTTAACAGTGCTTAAAGCGATGCATGCAGAGGGTAGGAAAACAATGTGCTTCGACGCTTCCCAGGGAAAGGTCGTAGACGCAATTGAGAAAAACATCTTAGACTCACACAAGGTGAAGAAGACAGCGTATTTATCAGCACTTGAGACAGCGTCGATGCTCATGAGGATTGATGACATCATAATGGCGGCAAAAATGAAGCCTCCTAAAGGGAAAGAAGGAGAAGAAGAGTATTAGCATAGCGATCAACAATGTTAAGAATGTTGAGAGTTGACTAATTTGAGAAACAGCATTGAGGAGAAGGTGGAGATTCTAAAAAGACGGTTAACTAAGTTTGAGAAGGCAAGGATAATAGGCTTAAGAGCTTTAGAGCTTTCTCTCGGAGCACCTCCCTTAATACCTGTCGACCAGAATGGCGGAAGAATGAGCACGATTGAAATAGCTAAGCGAGAAGTCGAGAAGAAGATCCTCCCATTAATAATCGGTAGGAGGATGCCTGATAACACTTATGTATACATACCCTTAAGCGAGCTAGAGGTAGAGGATTAAACCTATTCTATAAATCCGTTGGTTTTTAGAAAGCATGTACAGTATTATTCTGCCTAAAAGAAAGATTTTTATTTAAGTTAAATGAGCTAACTCCTGCTAAAAAGAGGAGGTGTAAAGGAGAACCATGTGTGCACAAACCACTGGACCTTTGCCTAACGTAGTATTAGTCGGAAAGAAACCCGCATTAGTCTATGCAGTTGCAGCACTGATGCAATTAACATCAGAGCAGAACGAAGTCGTTCTCAAGGCTAGGGGAAGAGCAATATCCAAGGCTGTGGACGTTGTTGAAATACTGAAAAGAAGATTCCTGGGAAACCAGATGCTTCTGAAAAACATCCAGATAGGTACCGAAACATTCCAGACGCCAGACAACAGACAGAGGTTCATATCAACAATAGAGATCACGATTTCGAAGACTTCTTAGAGAGGAACAATTTAAGTAAACCATCAAAAATTGTTTTTTATATCAATTCTTCCAAAATAGTGATTTTTTTACCGAAGCTTCTTAACCATCAGCAATCCCGTTGTCCCATCAAGATAATAGTGAGGGAGTTCTCTCACTATCTTGTACCCGAGTTTCTTGTAAAGTCTAATCGCATTCTCGTTATTGATCCTGACCTCGAGATAACTCTCGTCAATAGAATTGCGGATCATTTCCTCCAGAACGGATTTCATCAGCATAGTGCCTATACCCCTTCCGTGAAAAGGCTTTTTGACTGCAAGACTCACAATATGACCCTTTCTTATTATGGAGAATCCTCCTTCAGAGGGGAAGCCTGTCTCTATCCTACAAATAACGTAACCAATAACCTCATTGGTTTTAGCAAGAATTGCAACAAGAAAATAGTTGGGAAATCTTTCAAGCAAATCCATGAAGAAAGACGGAGGATAATTTTCAGGTAACTCTGACCTGTTTATCTCGATAACGCTTGGAAGATTATCCGGCTCCGCATGCTTGATGATAACCTCATCAGTCATGGAAGCGAACATGCAGTTCACGGATAATAAGCCTATTTAAAACCATTACGTCTCTCCGCCCATCTTAAACCCTTTCTCTAACCTGACGGAAGCGAAGGGGGCATGAGTTATAATGCCCGTTTTCGAACCCTTTGGAAGAAAAAGCCTAGAAGCCTTGTAAGCGTCAAGGAGAGTTTCATACGCTTTACAGTCTATCATCATTTTTAAAAGGGGCTCAGGTGTTGCTGAAACAAAATGCACAGTCTTATCTTTAAGCAAGCTTTTACATAAAGCAACGTATTGAAGAATAAGAGGCATCTCTAACTCAGAAATATTCTTCAAAAACAGCTCTGGATCCAGGCCTAAACCCTCCGTCCCCTCCGCAATCAATAAAATTCTGTCACATTCGCAATCCCGCAAGCAATTAGGGAATACGCTTAAAGCCCTGCTTAAGGACTCGTCGAAGGGTTCCCCGCCCGCAGATACTAATAGTAATTCTACGAACGGGTTTAAGCCAGCCGTTAAGAACTCTTTGAAATTATTCAATATCTCATAGGCTTCAATAAGATTATTTGTTGAGAGAATCGAATCCTCAGCCCAAGGGGTGAGCATGATAAGCTTCAGATCGACTTGTTTCTCGAGGTCGTTCAAGTAGTTTTTGAGACTAAGAACACCCTGAGATTTAGAAGCATCTAAAAGATTCGTTTTAAAATCTCTCCATAATGTCGGGTAAAACGGTAGAAGATTCTCACCCAATCCTCTAAACTCTATTAAAGGGTCTAAGTGCGGACGACTAAGCAAACAGGCAGACTTGAATGAAAGATTTTCACTCGGATCCTTGTTAAACATATCGAAGCAAACCAGCTCCATTATGTTTTCACTAATGCTTTTTCTAAGAAAAACCTTTACTTGAACAGGTAGTGTCGGATCTATTAGTAGCAGGCTTCCTTCTCTGGATGATGTTTTTAAAACGTTGTTCAGCTCTTGATAATTAGGAGAACCAATATTCAACCTTGTTGGAAAAACCCATGCCAAGTCTTCATGATCAATCTTAATGCTTATACTTGTTGAACCATACGGTAGCCAGACTGCCGGCAATTCTTCACGCCCCTAGGGCAATGGAGAAATAATACTGTTATGGTTTAAACTTTAACTTTCTTATCAAATATGTTTGACAATGAGTGAAAAAGGTTAAATAGTATTAAGTAAGTGATTAAGACCGTATGTTTAGCTGGGAGTCGGATTTCGAGGAGGCTGTTAAGACAATAAATATTTACAGCAAAAAAATCCAGACGCTGAAGACCCTTAGGGAAAGCGGGAAGATATCAGATAGAATAGCTGAATTCCTCCAAAGGGAATTTGACAATTATGTTAAGGCTATTGAGGCAAGGAAGCAGACAGTATTAGAGAGGTTGGAAACCAGACTTAAAGAAGTACAGCAACAAATGGAGATTATTGAGAAACTGTTAGCAAACAACGAAATCAGGTTTTCAGCTCAAGAAATTGCAGAGGACAGGTATACTAAGATAGCCACAGCGTTAAACTATGCCTTGGAGGAGAGTAGGAACGAGTATGAGAGCCTTAGGGAAGCAATAGCAATCCTCAGTAGGCTCCCGGAGCTGATCAGTCGGAGCGAGGCCACTGAGCGTTAGTGGGCTCCGTTTCCCTTGATACTTTCTCAAGCCTTATACCCTTGTCGAAGACAAGCTCATAGATCTGGTTTATCTGAGGGCTTCCCAGAGCCCTATACTCCTTCTCCGTAAGGTATACTATCAGCCTCGGAGTACCATACTTGGGGACCAGCCCAGCCTGCTGCAGGCCGCTTAATAACCCCCTGACCATCTGCTGCGCGTATAAAACGTCCTCGGAGGACTTGTCGAGAATACTAGAGGGAGCTATAGATGTGAAGTCAACCCTCACACCCGGCTCCCCCTCCACGTCAACACTTCCTATAAACGTAACCTTAACCCTGACCATTCGGTTTTACTCTTAATCGTTACCGCTTAATAAAGTTATTCAACAATAAAAGGGCTTAGAGCATGGCTGTTGACTTACGGTATGAAAAACATTTTTAAGCAAAGCCCTTTCGCTAAAAGCAAAATGCTTGAGAAAGACTGTTTTGAAAACAATGAGGAAGCAAAGAGAAGGGTTGTTGAAAACCTTGTCAACTTAAGCAAGCAGAAGTATGATCCTGAGTCTTGGGAGAAGCTTAGAATAATGCTCTACCCTCCTAGGAAACTGAATGTGAACATTATCGTAGACGATTCTACTCTTAGAGAAGGGCTTCAAATGGCGGGTTTGACGACGCCTACTGCTGAAGACATGGCGGAGATAGGCAGGCTCCTATTCGAGATAGGTGTTGAGAGAATAGAGGTCATGACCTACACCGACACAGATAAGGAGGCGATAAGGATAATGGTTGACAACGGTTTGGAAGACATCCTTGCAGGATGGAGTAGGGCAGATAAGAGAGATATAGATGCTGTTCTAGAATTGGGTTTGAAGCAAATCGGAATAAGCCATCCGGTATCGTACTACCATTTTGCAAAATGGCCTGGGGAGCATGTTCACAGCCTTACGATGAGGGTTGTTGAAGCCGTTGAGTACGCTGTTGACCACGGGTTAAGAGTATTTGTTCACGGTGAGGACAGTACTAGGGCGGATTGGGATTTTGAGAGAAAGTTTGTTAACGCAGTTGCGGAGGCAGGCGCAGAGGTCTACAGGATATGCGACACTGTGGGCGTGGGATGTTCTCTACCAGACCATCCTCTTCCAAACGGCATACCTGCTAAGATAAGGGCTTTGAAAAATGAGACTAAGATAAAGAATTTAGAAATACATGCTCACGATGACCTGGGAAACGCTGTCGAGAACACTATAGCTGCGATAAGAGCAGCCTCAGGACTCTATGAAAACTTTTACGCCAGCACAACATTCCTGGGCATAGGAGAGAGATCGGGCAATGCTGAGACTGAGAAGATAATGCTAAACCTGTATATTCACCATGGTGTTGAAAAGTGGAACCTGTCTCTCTTAAGGGAGACTGCGAACTTCATATCCACAGCTTTAAACTATCATCTTCCGACTAACAAGGCGATAGTTGGGGACTCCGCGTTTGCACATGAGTCAGGCATCCACTTGCATGGTATAAAAATAGCCCCCGCCATCTACGAGGTCTTTCCACCAGAGCTTGTCGGACAGACTAGGAAGATTATAATAGGTAGGAGAACTGGAAAACACGGTATAATGATGAAGCTTAAGGAACTGGTTAACCACGAAGTGGATGAAGAAGACCCTAGGTTGAAGAGGCTCGTGGAACTCGTTAGGAACACCCTGCTTAGAGTGGATAGGAAATACTACCTTACTGAAGAGGAGTTTAAGAAGCTCGCTGCTGAAGCCGGTTTCAAGATCTAAAATATTTGCTTAGGAAAGGATCAAGATCCAACTCGAATCCGGCAACAGGGTTTTCCAGACCGTTTAACTCAAGGACCTCAGGGTGAATTTCACCTAATACCCCTATCGGTTTATCGTTGTAGATAACGCTCGCAGCCCTTCCAAACATGAACAGGGGGTCATCGCTTTTCTCCAAGGACGGGTTTTCAGCACCCAAGCTGTTCAACAGGCTGAGGACAACAGCCTTGGCTTCGGAGAAAGACGCTGAGGAATGTGCAGAAACACCTGAAACCGAGAGCTTTATGGAGAATCCTTCAGGGCCCCCTGTCTTAACAACGGGTCCTGTCTCGAAAATCTTTTGAGGATACTTTTCATGCCTGCTAACAGATAGGTTCCATATCAAGCAGGGTAAAAGAGAATCTCTAAGCATCGTGAGTTCCGTGCTCGAAGAATTTGCCAGCGTAACCCTATTTGCAACAGGCCTCCTAACCATACGGTAATTCTTCTCCTCGCTCGTTATTATGAAGTTGAAAACCTCTGTATACCCGAGGCCGACCATAATCATCCTGACCCTATCCTGCAGAATCGTCTCAGGATGTTTAGAACCTATGGTAACAGACTTGGGGTAGGTGGGTGTGAGCCTCCACAATCCGTACCCTATCGCAACCTCTTCAACAAGGTCGATCTTGTGCATTATGTCAATCCTATATGGAGGGATACTGACCTTGAAGACTCCTTTATCATCCTTAACTGAGAATCTGCATTTCAAGAGGCTCCGGTATATCTCCGTGTTGCTCAGGCTTTCCCCCAAGAGGGAATTTACGTAATCTGCTTCAACACTCATTTCGCGAGGCTTAAAGTCCGGGTATGTTTTCACAGAACCATCTTGGTAGATTATTTTCACAGCCTCTATGCTTCCACCCATATCGTTTAAAGCGTACAGAAGTATGTTGAGAGCCCTAGAAGCATAGTACTCGTCTAACGCAGTAACATCCATGAAAAGATTCCTGGTTTCAAGGGTTAACCTAGTCAGCTCCGAGTTTATTATTGGCGGGAATGACAAGACCTCCCCTGTTGAATCGACTATAAGAGGATATTTGTTGAAGCTTCTTATTATGTGGCCATACTCCACACCCTTATCCACTTCGTTAAGAATCTGGCTTAGGGTCATAGCCCTATCCATACCCAGTGGCTTGAAAGAAGTCTTATCGGGATCAGCAGCAACATAGTATACTGGGGGCTTAATCTTATCTAGGTCATGGATACCGATTGAGACTTTCCTCCTGTTCCTCCCAACTCCCTGGTGGAGAACCTCCTGGATGGCGATTATCTCTTTCAAATCGTCTTCAGACAATTGGACGTTTCTCACCACCGCAGAGCACAAGACCCCCCTTATGTTTTTCAACTCCTCGTCGAAGTAAAACTCTATTCGCGGCTCAGCTACGTCAACCTGGGGGTAGCCGAGTTTGATTTCCAAGAAGCCCGCGTAAGCCCTAGCTATCCCAGGGTGGCTGGAGAAATCGGGACGGTTCGGATTATACTCTATTTTAACAACGTTCTCGCCAACATCCTCTATATCAGTGGCTAGCCAAGGAAGATCGTTAATCAACTGTTTTAAACCGACCTCCACGCCTAAGAACCTGCTTAGTCTCTCTGGGTATACTTCTATAGCGGGCATAGCCTAACCCTCCTGAGCCATCCTAGATCGTTCTGATACAGAATTCGAATATCGGTGATGCCAAGCCTCAGCATTAAAAGACGTTCCAACCCACCGCCCCAAGCAAGAACTGGATGCTCTATGCCAAGAGGCTTGGTCACCTCGGGTCTGAAAATACCCATTCCACATAGTTCAAGCCATCTCCCCGCCTGCGGAACGTAAACCACGGAGTTCATGCTGGGCTCCGTGTAGGGGAAGTAGCTGGGCCAGAACTGCACTTTCTCCAATCCCAGTTTTCTATAGAACTCTGTCAAGACTCCTTTCAGGTCTCTGAGTGTAACATTCCTATCCATTATTATCCCCTCTACCTGGTGGAACTCGGCAAGGCTTTTGAAAGAAACCCTCTCGTTTCTGAAAACCCTGTCGACGCTGAAGACTTTTACCGGAGGCTCCTTATGCTCAGCCAAATACCTTACTGAAACGCATGTTGTATGCGTTCTTAGAACAAGCTTCTTAGCAGCGTCTTCAGACCACTTGCCACCCCAACCGGTTGAGCCAGTCTCCCAACCGTCCTCATGTGTTTTCCTCACCCTCTCGACAAGATCCTTATCAGCCAGCTCTATGGATGAGGGGTTTGAGAGATAGAAGGTGTCCTGCATTTCCCTAGCAGGATGATCCTGAGGAGTAAATAATGCGTCGAAGTTCCAGAAGCACGACTCAATTATCGGGCCCTTTACCTCCGTGAAACCCATTTCAGTAAATATCTCCTTAACCTCTTTAACGAATTCTGTTAGCGGATGTAGTTTTCCAGGGTATAGTGGCTCAACCTCAGCCTTGACATCATAGGGTTTGAGCTCAACCCTCCTCCACTCGCCGCTCCTAATCAGTTCAGGTGTTAACTGGGTTACTGCAATCTTAAGCTCGACAGTCTTACCTGCTTCCGTTAAGGAAACCCTTCTATCAACCCTCTCAATAATCTTTACCAACCCCCTGCTTGACAGGAGTCTTACGCCTTCAACATCCAGAGCACTGTGCTCCGGAGAACCGTGTAACACTATTGTTCTCAAAGTTGCCTCATCCACACTTTCCGGAGGCTCTTTCTCAACAATTATGCAGGGAGTTCCGTCCACGGCTCTGACAGTTCCCCATCCCTTCCTACGCAGCCAGCCTAGTGCTATGGTGAAGAAAGAAGGATCAGGATATGTCCTGCGAGCCTCCTCTAACGGGATTAAGCCACCTTTCTCAAGCACTATTTTCACAAGCCTCCTTTCAGGAAGACCATGCTTAGAATGGTATTCTCCCTCTGAAGTAAGCTGAACGTATTTGGTCACTCTAGAAGACACTTCCACAAGGCCCTTTTGGAAAAGAGAGTAGGAAGCGCTCGCTACGGAGGATTCGCTGACTCCTAATAGTTTGCATATTTCGTCGAAGCCCAAGGGCCCACCAGCCTTTCTCAGCACTTCTAAGATTTCCAATTCAAGCCTTGATTCAAGACCCACTGTGCTCCACCGTATCCTACGTGTTTGAAACCGGTTTTTAAATCTGAAACCTTAATAATTCCAGTAAAGCATTTTCACCTTATGGGCTCTTGGGAGAAGCTTGTTTTAACAGCCCTGGGAAAGGAGAAGGCAAGCCTAGTGGTTGAGAACGGCACTCTTGTAAACGTTTTCACTGGAGAATTGATCGAGAACATCGGAATAGCCGTAGCAGACGATAGAATTGCTTTAGTTGGAAAAACCAGCCATTTAATCGGTCCCAATACGACTATTATTGATGCTAAAGGCAAGTATCTGGCTCCAGGCTTCTTAGATGGACATGTTCACATCGAGAGCTCGATGCTTACCGTAACCCAGTTCGCTAAAGCAGTCTTACCTCACGGGACTACAGCAGTATTCATAGATCCTCACGAGATAGCTAACGTAATGGGATTGAAAGGAGTTAAAATTATTCACGACGAGGGAGCGAGGCTCCCCTTGAAAGTCTATGTTTCAATACCGAGTTGCGTGCCAGCCACAGGTCCGGATTTCGAGACAACAGGCTCTGAAATAGGGATTAAGGATGTTGAGGAGGGTTTCTCCCTGAGCAATGCAATTGCATTAGGAGAGGTGATGAACTATCCTGGAGTACTCTCCCTAGACCCTAAGATTATCGGAGAGATAAAGACGGCGCTGAAGCATCGTAAAGTTGTTGAAGGACATTTCTATGGAAACCTCGACGAAGAGTTGAATGCTTACGTAGCAACTGGGATATCTTCTGACCACGAGTCTACTACGATGGAAGCGGGGTTAGCTAAGCTTAGGCTTGGAATGCATGTTATGGTGAGAGAGGGTTCGGCATGGAAGGATGTTAAGGAGGTTATTAAAATGGTTACGGAGAAAAGAGTTGACCATAGGAGGATTTGCCTAGTTACGGATGATAGGGAACCCAGCGATATTCTGAAAGAGGGTCATATTGACCATGTTGTCAGAAGGGTTATTGAAGAAGGCGTTGACCCTGTTAAAGCAATTCAAATGGCTACATTAAACACGGCAGAGCATTTCGGAGTCGATTCCGATATAGGTTCCCTAGCGCCGGGCAGGACGGCCGACATACTAATCTTAAACGATTTAGAGAAGATTAGGATTGAAACAGTCGTTGCAAATGGGATGGTTGTAGCCAAGAATGGAAGAATTGCAATCGACATTCCAGATTACCATTACCCAGAAAGCGTTAGAAAGACCGTTAAACTCCATAAGAGTCTTGATGAAAACGATTTCAAAGTAAGAGTTGAGGGCGAGGGTAAGTTCAGAGTGAGGACAATAGAAGTCATTGAAGGCAAGACCCTGACTAGGAGCATTGTAGTTGAAATAGAGAGTAGAAAAGGACTTCTAGAAGCAGACCCTGAGAGAGACTTGTCTAAAGTAGCGGTAGTGGAGAGGCATAGGGCTTCAGGAAACATGGGACTAGGCTTTGTTAAAGGCTTCGGTTTTAAAAATGGCGCTGTAGCCTCGACAGTAGCCCACGACAGCCATAATCTTCTAATAGTCGGTACGAACGATAAGGATATGGCTTATGCTGGAAACGTATTATCCGAAGTAGGTGGAGGAATGGTTGCAGTTAAAAACAACACTATTATGGCTCTTGTAGAACTGCCGATAGCCGGCTTAATGTCAGACAGGCCGGTTGAAGAAGTCGCGGAGAAAGTCGAAAAGCTTTCAGAAGCATTTAAGCAACTCGGCTGCAGGCTCAAAAGGCCTTTCATGACAATGTCCCTCTTAGCCCTTCCAGTAATGCCTGAGCTAAGGATAACAGACAGGGGGCTCATCGACACTGTTAATTTCAAAAGGGTAAGCCTAATAGTCGATTAGCCAATGTTTTTAAATAGCCATAGGAAAGATTCTCAGCATTGGGAAAGCTCTCTCTCGCATGGTTGATTCCAGCATCCCTTAAGATAGACAGGTTTACGAGCAACGAGTTGAAGAGATTTTACTACGACGCTTCTCGGAAAGGCCTTGTTGAGAAGAGGGAAGCTGCCGCCGAGCTTGAGAAGGCTTTAAAGCATAAGACTGATTTCGTGACTGCTCTGAAAATAACCATACCGATAAACTGGAGGAGTAGCGTCGCTCACAGGCTCTGGAAGAATAGAGGCGAGAAACCTGGTTTCTCAACTATAATTGAAACGCTTAGAGATAGGAAGATGTACGAGCTTGCTGCAACTTTCGCAATAGCCTTGAAATCAGGAGACATAAGGGATGAGGCTTTTGACGAGAAGGATCGTTTAAAGCCTGAGGAATACGAGTTTAAGATAAGGATTGCAGACAATCTTGAGAAACTCGTTAACGAGAGGGTGAGAAAAATACACCGTGATGGATTCGCTGAGAAGTATTTTAAGGGCAGAGAGGAGGTTTACAGTTTCGAGCTGAAGGATCTTAAATACTCGGAAATGTTCAGAAATGGAGAATACGATAAAATACTCTCTTCATACGATGATCTTAAGGATGCTTGGCATGGTAAAACCGCTGGAATAGGGGAGAGGGTTGTTTCCCTTACGCTTTTTGAAGCCGGCCTTCTGGACGAGGAGCCTGAAGCTTGCGAGGCAATAACAAGGTACGAGTGGGCGATTACGAACGTTTGGATGTGGAGCGATGAGCTAAAAGACCTGTTAAACGATCTTAAAGATGGAAGCATAAATATGCTTCTCGTAGAATGCTTGAAAAGAGGTCTTAAGAATGTAGATGAAAACTCGGTGTTAGGCTTTATAGCCAGGAATCCTAATGTTTTAGATGAGCCTGTTCAAGAATATATTGAGTTAACCAGGAAAACAGGGGAGAAGTTAAAGCTCTATCCCTGGATAAACTTTAAGGATTATGTAGAAGGATCAGGAATAGTCTTCTCGAAACTTGAGGAAAGGAAGAAAAAACTGTTAAAAGCGGTTGAATCCTTCAAGCTTTAATCTATTACAATCTTTTTATTGACGAATTCGAAAAAGATTAGCCATGTTCAAAAGCCTTAAAACATTGTTTTCAGAAAAACACAGTGCAAGCGTGTAGTGTAGGATGAATGGGGCCCGGGCAAGCAGTATCATTTTAATTCTAACCGCAATCTTATCGATAATCATAATCTTATTGAGCAACATGAGTTTTAAAGTGCCAAAGGTGGTTGGAGGTTGGGAAGCATATTACTATAAACTTAAAATAATTTTTGCTAATAATGGTTCAAGCGATTACAGTTTTAGCCTAGAAGACAGGTTGTTCTTCATTTTTCAAAACACTTCCACCCAGCAAGCCCTTATTCTTGAAGTAAATCCTAGAATTAAGACCGTTCATAGAGATGTTGATGGTAATTTATGGGCAGAACTCGACTTCCCCGAAAAAATAAGCCCGGGGGAAAAAATAACTGCAAGCATTATTGTTAAAGTGAACTTGACGCTGAGAAACCTTCCTAAAATCTCCGTAGATTCTTCAGGGAGTATTTTTGAAATCCCGATGGAACTGGCGAATTACACAGCATCCAGCGGAGTATGGATGTATGATAGTACGAATTTTAAGTATATAGCTGATCTCGCTGCTCAAGTAAAAGGTAATGATACGAATGTGCTTAGAATAATTTCCAAAATGGTTAGGTTTATAGGTGAGAGAGTAGAATACCCCTATGGTGAGGAGCTAAGGCCGCCCCAGTATCCTAATCAAACATTGCCAAGCCCAGAGCTGAGGGGGAAAGGTGATTGCGACGATCAGTCCGCGCTGTTAATAACTATGCTGAGGTCTGTTGGAATACCTTCTTATCTACAGACCGGCGGGATAGTTTCAAAAGATTACAGCACCGTGGGAAGCACTTGGAATGGTCACCTGTACATTTCCTCAAAGGGGGTTGGTTGGCATGGGTGGGTTGAAGCATACGTGCCTCCATGGGGCTGGATCCCCGTTGACATGACTTACGGATATTCCCCGGATGAACCGCTGTATTCAATAAGCAGATCCGCTCCCGCCAGGGAGCTTATTCTCGAATCTGAAAAGTATTCCAGCATAGATTTCGTAGCGGAAACTAGAAAAATGGAAGAAAAGGTGAAGAATAGTGAAATTTACATATACTTAGACGAGGAGGTTTCGAAAGCGTTTCCATCCCGCAACCGTGAGGAAACGGGTTTTTTAGCCTTGCTAATACTCGCATTTGTCGTATATTTGCTAATGCTCCTGACCTTCAGGCTTTTAAAAGAAATAGAGGGGAAACAGTAAAAATGCGAAACACGGTACTCTTTTTGACGATTCTGACCTTGACGCAGCGAATCGGATGAGCATTACAATAAGGGGGATAAATTTAAATTCCACTTGTAAAACACATTTTCATTGTTGCGCAGAAAATCGGAGCTGGCAAGTACAATCCTCGTCGTAGGAGCAATACTTGGAGGAATACTGCTGTTCAAGGAGAGCTTCTATATCGTTTCTTTAACAGTTTTCTCAGCAATGATGATAGTCGGATATTTCTTAATCAACTCTAGGAGAAGGAGTTCTCTTAAGAATTCTTCCGAAAAGCCTCAAAAGGAGAATAAACCCAGTCCAGACGAGGATATCGATAACTAAGAATAACGGGTCTATCTTAATCTCCACATATTCCGCAGCCTCAATATCTATGACTTGTACCAGGAATGGAAATGGAAGCCCGTTCTTAACGTAATGGTATGGTTGGGAAGAATTATAGACGCCAATCAGCCCGGTTGCAATCGTCAAAAAAATGGCCTTCACTAATGTTGGAAGCATCCTGTAGAGCTCTTTCAGACGCCTTTCCAAGATGCTAAGCCCGGCGACAGGCAAGAATATTAATTTTACTAGTTGCCTTAGAATGGTAGAAATGGATTTAGAGGAAGCATTAGGAAAGTTCGAGAAACTGAGTAAAGAAGAAACCATAAGTCTTTGCGAAGAATCCTACGAAATCCTGCAAAAAGAGCCTCCACTCCTAAGACTGGGTTTTGAAAAGATCCTGGTAGTTGGGGACCTTCATGGGGACTTGGAATCTTGTGTAAACGCTCTGACATATTTAGATAAGTTTGAAGAAGCAGGGATAGTTTTCTTGGGCGACTATGTTGATAGGGGCCCCTATCAGAGTGGTGTAATAAACCTGCTTTTGAACATGAAGAAAAACAATCCTGAGAAAATATTTATCTTAAGAGGAAATCATGAAACTCCCTCGATGAATTTTTCTTACGGTTTCCTGGATCTTCTCATAAGAAGGTTTGGTAAAGAGTATGATGAGGTCTATGACGCATACCTTAGAGTTTTCTCAGAAATGCCTTTTGCAGCATTGTTCAAAAATAGCGTAATACTAGTGCACGGAGGCTTGGCAAGGAGAGTCAGGAAGATCCAAGATCTTGAGGAAGCAGGCAAGGGGGGAGCCGAGCCCGAGGACCCTCGGATTTTCGAAACCATTTGGAACGATCCTTCAGAGGATATTGAAGATTTTTCTCCAAACCCGAGGGGGCCAGGAATATATTTCTTTGGGAAAAATGCTCTTCAAAGCTTTTTGAGAGAGAACGGCCTGAAGATGATGGTAAGAAGCCACGAGCCCGTAGCCGGTGGCTACAGGGTACTTCTCCAGGGAAGCCTGATAACTGTCTTCTCATGCAGGTTCTACGGTATAAAGCCTGCTGCCCTAGATTTGAGAAATGAAGAATACTCTTTCATAAGTCTATACTAGTATTTTTCAAGAGCTAGCTTTATAAGCATGTTTAGAAACACGGTTCCGAAATGAGCTCCGAAATAAGTATGGAAGACTTTAAGAGGGTGAAGATGGTTGTGGGAACAATAGTATCCGCAGAGAGGGTTAAGGGTTCTGAGAAACTGCTTAAGCTCCAAGTAAGCCTAGGCAATAATGTTGTGAAACAGTCTGTAGCGGGCTTGGGACCATACTATAATCCTGATCAATTAGTTGGAAAACAGTATGTCTTCGTCACGAATCTTAAGCCCGCTGTCTTAATGGGGCAAGTTTCAGAAGTAATGATACTCGCAGCAGTTGAAGACAAGAACAAGGTCTCATTGATATGTCCAGACAGCAAGGTTTCAGACGGCGCCCCCATAACTTAGGCTAGGCCTTCAGTATACGATACCCCGCAGCCTTTCTAAGTCTGTTTTGTATAGCCATCCCTATACCCTCCTCCGGAAAACCTTCAGCAATGATAATGTCCGGGTTTCTCCTATCCAAATTCCTAAGCGCTGAAAAAAGCCTCTTAGCAACTAGGTCAAGCCTACTACGAGGAGCAAGAACCTCCATCAGAACCTGACCCGGGAGCTTTCTCGCAGTTTCCTCGGAGACAATACAGCCTACCTTTAAACCAGATTTTAAATACTCCAAGGCTGTTTCAACAATTTTCTCCAAAACCTTATCGTATGCCCCCTCAACTACAACCATCTCAGCCTTAGGAGCGTAATGCCTGTACTTCATGCCCGGAGAAGCCGGTGTCCCCTGGAAGCTACCGGCGAGAATGGAGGGATGCACCTCAATATTGCTCAAGTAGTTTCTAAGAGTCTCGATGGGAATCGGGCCGGGCCTGAGTATGACCGACATGCTTTCAGTAACATGGATGACTGTAGATTCTACTCCTATGAAGGTTTCACCAGCGTCGATTATCATATCGATAGCGCCATTCAAATCCTCATACACGTCTCTAGCGTTTGTTGGACTAGGCCTTCCTGAAAGATTTGCACTCGGAGCAGCTATCGGAGAACCCAGATGCTTGATTAAGCCAAGGGCCACGTTATGGGCGGGCATTCTCACAGCAACCGTATCTAATCCAGCGGAAACTACAGCGGGGACCTTTTGAGACCTGGGGACGACAATCGTCAACGGACCCGGCCAGAGGTCTTCTATCAGCCTTTCAACCCTCTTCGGTACACTGGTTGAAACCTCTTTCAACATATCCATACTGGAAATATGGACTATCACAGGATTATCCGGAGGCCTTTTCTTAGCCTTGAATATTTTAAGCACAGCCTCCTCGTTGAAAGCGTCAGCCCCCAGGCCGTATACTGTCTCCGTGGGGAAAGCGACTAATCCTCCTGATTTTAATACTGACGCAGCCTCCTCTAAAACTCTCCTAGAAGGATTATGCTTATCCGTCTTCAGAATCCTCGTCAGCAATCAGCAATATTGATATCACCAACCTGTTTAATAATGTTTATCCAATAAGTTCCCAAGGAGATGCTTGATGCCGCTTTTGGAAAATAAGGTTTAGGTTTAAATTTAGCCTTACGTCAAAAAACGTGAACGGCGTTACTACATGAGGATCAAAGTGTTCATACAGAGGATTGGTGAAACAAAGCTCGTCGACCTAGAGGAAAACAGTAGAATTAGGGATTTACTTAAATCCTTAGGAATAAGCCCTTCTGAAATAGTCCCGGTAAAGAATGGGGTTATCGTAACGGAGAGGGAGGTCCTACGGGACGGTGATGAGGTTAAGCTTCTGAGCGTTGTTTCAGGCGGATGAAGGAATGGTTTGCGAGGACTGTGAGAACAAGGGGGTCTACGTGTCTTTAAGCGGTAGGAGCCTGTGTTCGAAGCATTTTAAAAAATATTTTGAGACTAAGGTTGTGAGGACTATTAAAAAGTACGATTTGCTTAGGTACGGTGAGAAGGTGCTAGTCGCCTGTTCCGGTGGTAAGGACAGTACTGTACTTCTCAGCTTCCTACGGAACCTCGTTAAAAAGAAGCGTGAAAACATTGCTGCAATAGCGGTTGATGAAGGCATAGCAGGTTATAGAGACATCAAGCTTAAGGGTCTTGTCAAGTTTTGCAGCGAAAAGGAAATCCCTCTTCATGTTTATTCTTTTAAAGAGTATTACGGGTTTACTCTAGACGAGGCTGTTAGAATCTCAAAGGAGAACAAGCTAGAGTTAAAACCGTGCTACATATGCGGTGTACTCAGAAGGAATCTGATAAACAACGTTGCTAGAGAACTCGGCTTCTCCAAGGTTGCTACAGGCCACAATCTTGACGATGAGGCCCAGACGATAATGATGAACTACCTCCGTGGGAACCCCTCTCTACTCGCACGCTTAGGCCCTAAGACGGGGGTTATCAGCGATGAGGGTTTTGTCCAAAGGATTAAACCCTTCTACTTCTGCACTGAGAAAGAAGACACCATATACGCTTTATTAAACGGTATTGAAGTGGATTTCGTACAGTGTCCCTACCATGTTGAGAACTACAGGCTTGAAATAAGGGATTTTTTGAATAGGCTTGAATCCATAATCCCAGGCGTAAAGCATGGTTTGGTAAATAATTTTCTGAGAATACTGCCACTTTTGAAAAAAGAATTTTCAGCTTTAAAAGTTGAAAGATGTAAATTTTGCGGGAATCCTTCTGCCAAGGATACTTGCAGAGCATGTACGATAAAGATGAAATTAACCCCCTTTTTTGAAAAAGGATGATTGATTTTGACAAGCATAGAGAGGAAATCCCCGTTCATATTCCCGGAGAACAGGCTTAAGCTAGCATGGTTGATTAGAAGAGAAGGCTTCTATGTTAGAATGCACGGCTATGAATACCTCTTATCCTACAAGGGGAGGTTCCTATGCTTAATACTTCTACAACCAATAGATGAAGTAATTATGATTAAAGTCTTTAAGTGGATTAAAGATTCACGCAAACAAGTGGAGAGGATCGTTGAGTTAATAAGGTCTCTAGATAATGTTTCAGAATTGGTTGTTTACTAAAGTTTTTTAAGCATCCTTCTGTCGATTTGAGGAGTTATGCATAGTTTAGAAAAGCCGTTAATACTCGATACTACTTTAAGAGAGGGTCTTCAAACACCGAGGGTATACTTCACCTTGGATGAGAGGATTACAATACTACAGGAGCTTGATAA
>JAWCDE010000024.1:0-10730 GCA_038861395.1 Thermoproteota archaeon
TACAGCTTTCTCGTATATGAGGGAAAGGCGAAGCAACTTGTTGTTGGAAGCAGGTTGATTAGGCTTGTCTTTAAGCATGTTTTCAGAATACCTGAGAAATCAGCAAACAAGAGGCTTCCGAGGGGTTTCTTAAACTTCCCGTTGGAGTCTAAGCTGGCTTTATTAAGTGGCTTGTTTAACGGTGACGGGTATGTAGTCAGGGGAACTAGACATCTAAGTATCGGCTATGCGAGTGTTTCTAAGAGCCTTATTAGAGATATTCTTTTCCTTCTTGCTTCGCTCGGGATATTCGCCAGGGTCCGTAAGGTAAGCAAAGAGAAGATGAAGGGAGCCAAGCACGATCTTTACAAGATTTACATAGCTGGGAAGGATTTGGTTAAACTAGTCAATCTACTTAAGCTCAGACAAGGCCACGTGAAGAGGCTCGGCTATATTGGAGAAAGGAAGGAAGCTAAAGTATTGAGGCTCGGCGACTTCTACTTGGACACTGTGGAATCTATGGAGGAGGAACACTATACCGGTTACGTGTATGATTTGGAAGTGGAAAACGATAGCCATTCATTCGTAGCTTCAGACGGTTTTCTAGTGAGCAACTGTTTCTTCTTCGCCGAGAGGTCCGGTTACGTGTATGAGCCCACGTTGGAGCAGTACAGGATGATGATGAAGCATTTGAGGAAGCAGTATCCGTATGGTGCTAAGGCGATTCAGCTTACTGGCGGCGAACCCTTGATGAGGGACGATCTTGTTGACATAGTCAGGATAACCAAGGAAGAGGGGTTCACGCACATTCAATTAAACACTCACGGGATCTTCTTCGCGTTGGATGGTGGCATAGAGCTAGCCAGGAGGCTGAGGGAGGCTGGCGTCAACACTGTCTACCTTAGCTTCGATGGACTTGATCCTAAGATAAACGTGAAGAACCATTGGGAAATACCGTATATTTTTGAAGCGTTTAGGAAAGCAGGTATGACTAGCGTAGTCCTAGTGCCCACGGTTATAAACGGCTGGAATACTCACGAGCTTGGTAAGATAGTCAGGTTCGCAGCAGTTAACAGCGATATCGTTAGAGGAGTTAACTTTCAACCAGTATCCCTTGTAGGCCAGATGCCTAGGAGCGAGAGAGACAAGCACAGGATAACTATACCTGACGTGATCAAGCTTGTTGAAGAGCAGACGAACGGGGAAATAGGCAGGGACGCGTGGTACCCTGTCCCATTCACCCTAGTATTAACAATGTTCCTTGAGAAGCTGACCAAGGGAAAGGAGAAGTGGCACATGCCTATTCACCCTGCTTGCGGAATGGCCACCTACGTTTACCTAGATAGGTCTAGGGACGGAATCCATTTCGTGCCGATAACGAGCTTCGTCGACGTAGAGGGTTTGACGGAATACTTGAGGGAGAAGACTGTCGAGATGGAGAAGGGCAGAAGCAGGTATCTCGTAATGCTGGAGCTACTCCGCAAGCTAGGCAGCTTCATAAACAAGGAGAGGCAGCCCAAAGACCTCAACCTCGGGAAAATACTCGCCAACATCATCCTAAAAAGAAGCTACGGTGCGCTAAGCGTATTCCACTATAAGTTCATCTACTTGGGCATGATGCACTTTATGGATCCGTATAATTATGATGTTGAGAGGGTTATGCACTGTGGTGTTCACTATGTGACTCCGGAGCCGAATGTTGTTCCGTTCTGTACTTTCAACGTTCTTCCTGAGCTTTACAGGGATAATGTTCAGAGAGAGTTCTCGATTAGCTTAGAGGAGTGGAGCAGGCTCAAGCCTGGAACCGTTGGAGATAAGGCTAAGTACAAGAGAGATGTTAAGAAGCTCGCCTCCGGAGAGACGTATAAAAAGACATACGAGGGCTTCCTTTAAACGACTAGTAAAAGTATTTAAAACTCCTAGGATTTTTAAATAGCCGGAATGACTAGGTTAGGCGAGCCTGCTCCCGATTTCGAAGCACCCACGACGAAAGGCAGGGTTAAACTATCCGCATTAAAGGAGAAATGGGTAGTGTTGTTAACACACCCCTCTGGCTTTAACCCTGTTTGCACAACCGAGATCATATCTTTATCCCAGCGTATGGACGAGTTTAAAAAGATGGGTGCTGAAGTCTACTCGATATGCTCCGGGAGCCTGCAGAGCCATATTGCTTGGATTAGGGATGTTGAGGAGAAGTATGGTTTGAAAATACTTGTTCCAGTGGTAGCCGACCCGGATAACAAGATACTAGGCTCCTATGGTGCTTTAGATGCTAACGGCAATGTTTCCAGAAGCGTTTTCATCATAGACCCGGCTGGTGTTTTAAGATTTGAGGCCCATTATCCTCCTGAGGTTGGTAGGAACGTTAAGGAGCTTGCTAGAGTTTTAAAGGCTTTTCAAACCAGTGTTAAATCAGGCCTCTTAGCTCCCGCGAACTGGGAGCCCGGGGAGCCCATGGTGGTGCCGCCGCCTTCAACCATCGACGAGGCTGAGAAGAAGGTTAGGGAAGGGGCGGAGCGCTGGTACCTGCAGAGAAAACAGGTTTAGACCAGGCCTTTCTTCCTAGCTGATTTAGCAATGGCTTGAAAAAGTATTCTTACTGCAGCTGCCGCCGAAGAACCTCCACAGTCTAAGATGGGATTCAGCTCAACCAAGTCCATGCCTATGAGCCTATCGGTCACAGAGTGTTCCAAAAGGTCTAGGAGGATGCTGGTGGAGATGCCGCATGCCTCAGGGTTCCCTACGCCAGGCGCGTAAGCAGGGTCGAGAACATCCAGGTCGATGCTGATGTAAATGCTTCCAGCTTTCTCCACGAGGCTTCTAAGCGCGCTAGAGGCTTCTGAGAAGCTTTGAAGTATCTTCCTCGATGCAACGAAATCCTTGCTTTGTGCGTACTCAACCTCTTCTCTACAGGCTGCTCTAACCCCTACGTGGACAACCCTGCACACGTCTTCGCTTATCCTTCTCATAACCGTCGCATGGCTAATCTTTACACCCTGCGGATACTCATCCCTATAGTCGAAGTGAGCATCAAAGCATACCAGGAGCTCGGGCCTTAGGGCCCTGGCGGCCCCCAGCGTTATAGTGTGCTCCCCGCCCAGCAGCACGGGGATCTTAGAGTCCTCGCATACCTCTCTGCAAACAGTCTCAACCCTTTTCAAAACCTCTTCAACGCTGAAGGTTACTGCAACATCCCCCAGGTCTGAGACGGGGATTTTCTCCACGTCTATGAAATCGTCTAGGCTAAGCATCTCTGCCTCGGCTGAGAAGAGCCTTATGCTCGCCGGCCCGAATCTTGAGCCGGGTCTGAAGGAAGTCGTGTTGTCAAACGGTACTCCAATAACTGAGAACCACGAGTCTTCGTACCTATGCCTCACTCCTGAGAAGCAGTAGGGGTTTTCAACTAGGTACAGCCCCTTCTTGTTCAAACCGGCTTCTCTGCAAGCAGGCTGTAGATAAAGTTTCCCAGTGGCGGCTTTAAGCCTTTAAACACTAGTGATATTAGAATGCTCTATGAACTCTTCAACAGTATTAAGAACTTCATTCCCTTATTACTCCTAATTAAAGCTGCTGTGCAGGATTTTAAGCAGAAGGAGCTAGATGCTTCCTCATGGCTCCCAATAATCATATTAGGCGGATTGTCCCTAGGTGTTGAGCTAACTGTTTCTCCGAACGGGGTGGAGGTCATTATGAGGCTCGTAGTCACGCTTACGGTATTTTCCACATTATATTTTCTCAACCTTTATGAAGCAGGGGACGCGGTAATGATGATCGGTTTAAGCCTCATCCATATCTCTACTAAGAGGCCTTTGGTGGGAGGATGTTTTCTCCAAACCCTATTCCCAGACTTCGGCTTCACAATCCTATGGAATACTGAACTGCTCGTGTTAATTCTAATCTCTTTGAAAACAGCTTTCAAAACTTTTTCAAGAGCTTTGAAAAAAGACATCGTTAATAACAGGCTTTTTGACATTAAAACCGCTCACTTAATGTTTCCAGGGAAAAATAGGGGGAAAGATTATGTTGAACCTAATGTTTTAAAGCAAAAAATCCCCCTGGTCTCATTGTTATTACCAGGGTACGTGGTAACGATTCTCTTCGGAAGCATTGCTCCATTGCCTTTTCAACCCTCTACTATCTTCAGCTCTTGACCAAGAATGTAAAGACTGCTGTTCAACTAGGGTATGAATACTGCCGCTGCAACAACAGTTGTCCATAAACCATCCTTATTGCCTACTGCAGACTGCGTTATGCTCATCGTCTTAACCCTCTTACCGCTTATCTTCCATATCTCCTTCTGCTCATCCCAGCTCTTGTCTATGTCGAATGGAACACCCAAGGTAGAGGCCAGCATGAAGGCTGCAAGGTCCTCAGCATAATCTCCAGCCTTCTTCTCAGTCTGGCCGAAGGAGTGGTGCTCGCTCAAATAGCCGTAGCTCTCATCGTCAAGCGGCTTAGCCATGCCTATTGAAGCTGCTATAAGCCTATTGGGCTCATTAGTCTCATTCCTAGCTAAGACAACGAATATTATCTGCCCGGGCTTAAGCTTGCTCAAGCCCTCTTCCCTACTTATCACCTTGCAACCAGGCGGAATTATGCTAGAAATAGGTACGAGGTTGAATTGAGCTATGCCAGCATCCCTCAAAGCTATCTCGAATGATGCAAGTCTTTCCCTGTGAACACCAACGCCTTTTGTGAAGAAAACTTCCCTTGGTACGAAGCTGAATCCTTCCATTCTTGGTCTATTTAGAGAAGAATTTGAAAAAGGGTTTAAGATAAAGTTTTCCCTAGACGGTAAAACGTATTAGGAAGCTTCTCCGAGAGTTTTGAAAATGGTTTCGCAG
This sequence comes from Thermoproteota archaeon, assembly GCA_038861395.1. Taxonomy (GTDB): domain Archaea; phylum Thermoproteota; class EX4484-205; order EX4484-205; family JAAOZP01; genus JAAOZP01. The sequence goes on from JAWCDE010000024.1 coordinate 4,824, forward strand.
AATAAGGTTAGGATAATGATAGTTGGATGCGGCGGAATATCTTTCATGCATGTCAACAACCTGATTAAGCTAGGCAATGCCGAGATAGTTGGGTTATGCGATGTCAATCCCGGGAACACAAAGAGGCTTAAAGACCATTTCCCCATGCTACGGGGGGTAGAGGAATATAGTGATTACAGAGAGATGTACGACTCTATTGAGGCCGATGCTGTTCTAGTGTTGACGCCGCACACATTACACTTTAACCAAGCTATGGATGCTTTAGAAAAAGGGATGCACGTGCTGGTTGAGAAACCCATGACTACCAGGGTTGAACACGCTAAGAAGCTTGTTGAGAAAGCTTCAGAGGAAAAAAGGATTTTAATGGTCTCCTACCAGAGGCGTTACGAGCCACCGTTCAGATTCATAAAGGCGAGGATTGAGTCAGGAGGCATTGGAGAAGTTCAATTCGCAACATCCCTACTAGCCCAAGAGTGGATGAGGCTAACCAAGGGAACATGGAGGCAAGACCCCGAGCTGAGCGGTGACGGAGAGCTCATGGATAGTGGGAGCCATATTGTTGATTTCATCCTGTGGTCGACAGGGTTAAAACCCTTGGAAGTCTTTGCCCAAGTCGACTACAGGGGGTGTAAAGTAGATATCAACACCTCGCTTACCGTCAGGTTCTCAAACGGGGCCCTAGCCAGTGTGAGCATCGTGGGAGATGCTCCTCGTTTCGAAGAATACCATGCGATCTACGGCACACAGGGGGCGATTTTCTATGATAATGGTAGGATTAGGCTACTGGATGCTGAAGGGTCTTTTTCAACAACACCCTTGAAAATGCCTTTTGAAACCAGTAATCCCGATAGGAATTTCGTAATGAGCATACTGGGGCTTGAGAAGCCTGAGTCACCGGGCGAGTGTGGCCTAAGGGTAATAGAGCTTACTGAAGCAGCTTTGGAAAGCGCTAGGCGCGGTGAGAAAATAAGTCTCCGAGAGTGATCAGGAGAGGACAAGAGGATGCAGAGGTTCGACCTCCACATACATACTTTCTTCTCCAGAGACTCGTGGATAGACCCTAAACTCCTTCCTAAAGTAGCTGAGTTAAGGGGTTTAAAGGGCTTTGCTATCACAGACCATAATCGTTTTGGAGCACATAGGATGATAGAAGCAGGGAACATGCTTGTAGTACCCGGTGTGGAGATAAGGACTAGCGCCGGAGACTTGATCGCCCTATTCATACAGGAGCCTGTCGACTCCAAGGATCCTTTTGAAATACATGATGCAGTAAAGTCGCAAGACGGCGTCTTGATAGCGGCACACCCCTTCGGATTTCCGAGGATACGGGGAAGCGCAAGTAAGAAAGTCTACGAGCTCCTGGACGGTATCGAAGTGGTGAATGCTAGAAATATCCTCAGTGGGCAGAACGAGAAGGCCTTGGAACTTGCTAAAAGGCTAGGGAAGGCGGAAGTGGGGGGTAGCGACGCGCACACGATGCGAGAGGTTGGAAAGGCATACACTTTAGCAGATGCCTCAAGTCTAGAAGAGCTGCGTTCAGCAATAAAGAGAAAGATTACTCGCGGGGCTGGGACGTTGAGCTCGCCTCTGGCGCATCTGGCTAGCTTTGCTGCAAGTATTATGCATGCTGTATCGCGTTAGAGATTTATCTTTCTATATATTGCTTACAATAAGAATTGAAAAAAATAAAGGGGTGAAAAGTCTCAGCACTTACCCTTACTCTTCTTAGATTTGGCCTTACTCTTCTTGGATTTTTTCTTCGCTGCCATTTTCAGAAGAATTATGTTAAACATACACTTAAACTTTTTGTTTTTTAGTGTTTTGAAAAAATCTAGTAAGGAGTTTCAACTAATGCGTCGAACGTTTCAATAAAAGCTTCCTCCATTCCAACAGGTATGACTCCGGAAGCAGCTACGCTGTGACCGTCTCCAAAACCACCGTGCCTACTGCAAGCCTCCGGCAGAACTCTTGATAAGGGAGGCTTAGAACCGTTCTCAATCATACTCTTCAACTCGGAGGGGACTCTCGCAGAAACCTTCACATAGTCTTTCCCGAGAGAACCGTAGCCAGGGATATCCCTAGGCATCTTCATGAAGCCCAGCAAGTATTTACCACCGTCTACGAGCCTCTGGTAGCTTAAGTAAGAAGTGAAGCTACCGAGCACTTTGCTCCCCATGTTCTTGAAGAAATCACGGGAGTCGAACCATTGGATATTTTTCTTCTCGCCCAAGCCCTCTCTAGCTATTAGAGCCAGCAGAGCCTTGTTAGCCTTCTTCCTCTCCTCCTCTAAGGATTCTGAGAAGCTTAAGGTCTGAGGAGTGAAGCCTTTACTGCATGCTTCAAGAGCCTTTTCAACACCGCCACGATAATATCCTACTGAAGCAAGTATTGTGAGTATTTGCGAAGCCCTAGTCCTAGATAACATAAAGCCCTCAGCAGTAACCTTGAAATCTTTACCAGATTCTTCTACAACACCTTTATCCAAAGCATCGTCCAAAGCAAGCTTGTTCAGCCCTGAGGGTTCTCCCGGTACTTCAACAGAGCCTATTACAGCCAGGTGCGCAAACCTAGTGAGATCCTTGTTGACGCTCTTCGCGAAGAAGTACGCTACTGTGGAGGCTGAAGCATCCCGCTCCCCCCTGTATCCATATAGCTCAGGGTTGATGTTGAAGACATTGCTTTTGACCGCCGGCTCAGTATCATGATGATCAATAATAACTGCTAGACTATCCTTATCAATAAGCTTCTCTATCCTCTTAACGTGGGCTGAGCCAATGTCGGTGAAAACTACAACCTTATGGCTCGACAATGCTTTTTCAAGAATCTCTGGGAAAAGCTTATCCAAACATATTGTCCCAACCTTGTAACCCATCTCTTCAAGAGCAGCCTTAGCCAATGCTGCAGAGCAAACACCGTCTGCCTCATCATGATGTATTAAAACAGCATCTCCAACTTTTTTTCTCAGGGCTTCTATAGCCTTCTCCATCTCTGCCTCCAATGTCTTCAACTCCTATTTTTTAACGGCGGGAAGTAGGAAATAAGCTTGAAGTAACGTGATGATATCTCTACTCTGAAAAATCCAAATATCAATCATAAATCCTTAGAGACTTAATTTTTAAATATCCTTTGAGGCTTTTTATAGAAAGATGAGAATATTGCGGCTTAAAACTGCATTACTGCTCTTCATGCTAACTATTTTCATCTCAATAACTTTAGTAAAGGTTCTATCAGAATCCGAGAAGCACGGTTCGCTTCCCCTGGTGTTGAAGAATAACTCGCAGTACATGGAGAGTTCTAGCAACCCATACTCTAGTTCTGATAATTCTGCTCTGCTTAGAGGTGAAAAGAACAAGACCCGTACGAGTATAAGTTGCTCCGTAATGTTCGACCCGTTTTTGGTGATTTCATAATAAGTGGAAGTATTTCCATACCGGTTTCTTCAACCATATGCATTTGGTATTCACCCTATGAAATTTGGCATTCACTCCTTAACTCGCCTAAAGCTTGGATATTATTGGGAAACGCTACTAGCAGCAGCGACGGCTCGTATTCCTATAGAGTGAGCATAGTTGATGCGGGTTTTGCGGCACATTATAAGACCTCATGGCCTGGAAATGATGATTATTATGGTGCAGAAAGTAAGGAAGTGTCTATTCCTGTTGAAGAGTCTGGTTCCTTAATGAGAAATTTCGTTATAGTTCGTTTATTCATGATAATAGGCATGATAGCTTCGGAGCGCATTGTGAACGTTCTAAGACACTATAAAGAGAGGATGGGAAAGGCGATAATGTTATTATTGGATTCAAGCCTCTTAACAATATTCTATTTATTAGCCTGCTGTAATCTGGCTACGATATTAAAAATAATAAAATAATATTTAAACTTTTAAACGTATACTATGCTCCGAGTTTAACTCCCGAATTATCGCGACTCGTAGTGTTCATGAGTATTGTTGCTTTCCTTGACTCTTTACTATACTATTATCCGTATATTTTGGGTGAAAAGATTTTCAGGATCCGAAAGAAAATCCTTCTTTCAACATTTACGGCAGGCTTTCTGATAATATTTTTCGGCACATTTACGGCAATGAAGATTACTAGTGGACTTAGGCCAATTATTCCAATCAAGTACATTATAGTAATAATCAGTACTTTTGCAATGCTCTTGTCTATTTTATTCATTATCATATGCGAAGGTTATCCTGAACTGGGGGATAAGAAGATAGGAAAACTTACATTATATGAAATATCAATAATTGTAGTATTGTTGTGGGCTTTAATATGGCTCTTGCTGGTGGTGTTAACTTAGAGCGATTTAATAACCTCGTTCTTCAATCAGGATTTTCACAGCCTTCTTGCTAAGCTCCTTTCCAGCCTGGTCGAGCGTCACATATTTCAAAGCTTCCTTAGGACAATACTCGACGCACTTAGGTGAACCGTATTTCTCACAGTAGTCGCATACGATTACTTTTCTCCTATCCAAGTGCAACCTCATGACTCCGAAGGGACATGCTTCAATGCACCAGCCGCACCCATTGCATTTGTTCTCGTCGATAGTTATTACGCCATTCGGCTTCTGTTTTAAAGCATCTCTAGGGCACGCTTTAACACAAACAGGTTCCTCGCACTTCCTGCATGTCACGGCGATGTTTAGGAATGGCTCTATTCTAACAACTCTCATCCTCGACTTCTTGATGTTCATAACGCCCTCGCTGACGTAGGAGCACACGTATTCACATATTCTGCATCCATTACACTTATCTGGATCACAGACGATAACCTTCCTAAGCCTCGACTCCAACTTCCTCAGCCTCCTTCGCAAGCCCCAGTTCTAAAAGCTTCCTCTTAGTGGGTATACCGTCTTTATTCCAGCCTCTACATTCGTAGTAACCGTCTAAGGCCTCATCATACTCCTCCCTCTTTATTACAGCGCCTTTAACAACATCGTCTGGCAACGGGTCTTCGAAAGCCCTTGGAGGCGGGTAATCGTCTTTCCTAGATATTCCACATTTAACGTTGAAGCACCTTGCCAAATTATGTATTCTCTCCCCGGCCTTAATAATCTGATCCCCAGTCATGCTCAACCCTGTTACGAGCGTGTATAGCTTTGCAAATTCGTCTGCAGACTTGAATATACCCCTTGTAAACTTGCATATTATTAAAGAGTCTATGATTGCATAAATGTTCTCACCGTCGTAGACTATTTTACCCCTGCTCCTATCTAGCCTAAGCCTGTCAACTTGGCCTTTTACGTCAACCTGGTATGAGCCCGACCTGAGGTAGTCAGCACCCCTGTTTGACACTGCGAAGCCGAGGGTAGAGGTTTGAAGAGACCTTAATTCGTAAGCGGCCCACTCCAACCCTTTACAATGCATGGCAAACTTCTCAGAGCCCCTACCTACTATTTGGGAAGCCCTCCTAACTCCTTCGGCTAGAAGACTACCCAGCTTCCCTTCTTTAAGGCAGAGCCTCTTAAGAGCCTCCAGCAATACCTCACCGTTTCCAAACCTAAGGTCGATGCCGTCGGTCTCATCCTTGCTTAAAATCCCCTTTTCATAACACTCCATAGCCCACCCTATTACGTTGCCTGCGGAAATCGTGTCGACGCCAAGCGTATCGCATATTTCAACAGCCTTAGTAATTATGTCAAGGTTTCCTATTCCACAATTTGGACCAAGTAAAGCGAGACTCTCATAGTCGACGCTGGAAGTTGCACCCGCATAAGCCTCCCTAGCCTGGTTGACGTGGTCGCATGCTATTGGACAGCCGGCGCAGGCAATGATCTTCTTAACATGAGTCTTCAACATCATTTCCCCGGAGACTTCTTCAGCATATTCGAAAGTCCCCCTTTGGAAATTGTAAGAAGGCAAACATCCAAGCTTATTGTGAACTAGAATATTTGCTGGAG
>JAWCDE010000024.1:10827-21604 GCA_038861395.1 Thermoproteota archaeon
GCTTTTTAACTCAGATGCGAAGAGACCTGAAGAGATTCCGAATCCGAATATTCCAGTCAATGGGGATTTGGCGAAGACAGAATACTTGTTACCGGCTGTAGATATTGTTCCAGCCAATGGTCCAGTCCACCATATTAAAACATTCTCCGGAGACAACGGGTCTATTTGAGCAGGGTTTGGAAGCATGTCGTAGAGGGTTCTAGCACCGAAGCCGTAGCCACCGATGTAGTTTATAGCCATTGATTCTTCGACTCTTCCTATTGAAGTTTTACCGCGCGTCAGGTCTACAGTCAGATATTTCCCAGCATAGCCTTTCAAACCTCATCCTCCCCCTGCTACAGAGGGTGATAAGACAACCCTGTCCCCGGGTTTGACAACGTATTCGCTTAACCTCCTCAGATTGACGGCTTTCCCGTTTAGAATTATCAGCGAATACTCTTCCATAGGTTCACCATTGGACCCTAAGAAGTGTGAAACAACGTCAAAACCAGCTTTTTCACTAAGCTTCTTCAAGAGGCTGAGTAGGCTGATCTCAGACCCTACCTCGATAATCGTATTTTTACTTTTGAAAAGCTCTCGAAACCTCCCTACGAACTCAACTTGAACCTCGTCCAATTCGAGTGATATACACCATGCTTTAATAAAGACTTTTCTCCAGAAAGTAATCACTTAATTAAAACTTTTCTACCACCGAAATCAGCCTCTCTATGTAATTTGACGATAAGGATAGAGGAAAACCTACCGTTAATCATCGTTGAGAGACGTTTTTACACAGATTACGTTAGGCTAACGGTCGACAGGAGCAAGTGTATTTTCTGCGACTTGTGTATGAAAGTATGCCCTAGGAATGCTGTTAAAATAGTGAGAAGGAAAGACGGTTCTTTAACCCTATCTATCAGCAATGACTGTAGTTTATGCGGAGCATGCGAACCACTCTGTCCTTCTGGAGCAATAGTCTTCACCGTCAACGGTAAGCGTGTAAACCCGATAGTCTCGTCCAGAGGATTCCCACTCCCGCCTCCCAAGGTCAGCGTAGACCAATCTAAATGCAAAGAGGATTGCTTCGAATGCTACAAGGCCTGCCCTAGGAGCGCCTTAACAATAGACAGTAAGCATAATATTAAGGTTGACGAGAGCAAGTGTTTGAGGTGTCCATGGTGCGAAGACGCTTGCCCCGAGCACGCTATAAGAGTGAATCCGCTTTTCGAAGGCTTGATAAAAATTGACGAAGATAGGTGTGAGGAGAAGTGCGAGGCATGTGTAGAAATATGTCCTACGAAAGCATTGGCTAAGCGTGATGGAAAGATCATAGTGGACCAGAAGCATTGCATATTCTGCAACGCGTGTGTCCACTTAGATGTCTGCAGGAACCGTGCTATAACAGTAGTGAGGCACAGGGTTTTCCACGGCGAGGGTTTCTCAGCAGTCTGGACTAATGCTTTAAAAAACATTCTGGGAGAAAAGCTTGTTGTAAAAGAGCTAGAGGCTGAAAGCCGCAAGAGGCTTAAAAAGCTTGTTGAGGAGGCTAAGCTGTAATGTCGGAAGAGCCCAGGATAGGGGTATTCGTATGCCACTGCGGTAAGAACATAGGCGGAGTTGTAGACGTTGTTAAAGTAGCTGAATACGCTAAGACTCTCCCAAACGTCGTCTATGCTTCACATAATCTCTACACCTGCTCCGATGCTGGGCAGGCTGAGATAAAGAGAGTCATTAAAGAATACGGTTTGAACAGGGTCGTCGTAGCGGCATGCTCACCCAAGATGCATGAGCCGACTTTCAGAGCATGCGTCTCAGAAGCAGGCTTAAACCCCTATCTCTTCGAAATGGCTAATATAAGAGAACACTGCTCCTGGGTTCACGCCAACGACCCCGAGGGCGCAACCCGTAAGGCAATAGACCTCGTTAAGATGGCTGTTGCGAAAGCTAGACTCCTAGAGCCGTTGGAGCCGATAATAGTCCCGGTTGAGAAAACACTCTTGGTAATAGGTGGAGGTCTAGCAGGCATGAGGACGGCGCTCGACGTTGCAAACGCGGGTTACAACGTCATACTTGTAGAAAGGTCTTCGAAACTAGGGGGCAAGACAGCAATGTTAGGCAAAACCTTTCCTAAAGTAGATTGCACATCTTGTCTGATAAACGAGATGATAAGCAGGGTTTTAACACATCCGAGGATCAGGGTTTTAACGCTCTCAGAAGTGGTTAGTGTAGACGGTTACGTTGGAAACTTCATCGTCACAGTTAATAGAATGCCGTCGAAGGTTTCTGAGGAGTGCGTGGGATGCGGAAAGTGCGTTGAAGCATGCCCAGTTGAGGTTGAGGAAGAGTTTTCACACGGGCTCTCGAAAAGGAAGTCCATATACCTCGTTGAAAAAACCCAAGGGGGAGTAGGATGCGAATACGGGTATGAGAAGGTAGTCCATATACCCGGCTTAGTGGGAAGCCCGTTAACCGCGGTAGTCGACACTAAGAACTGTATTAAATGCAGGAAGTGCGTTGAAGCATGCCCGGTTAAAGCAATAGACTTGGACGCGCCCGGCCTAGAGGAAACGTTTAAAGTCGGCACGATAGTGATAGCAACAGGTTTCGACCTCTTCAAGCCGGAGAGAAAGCCGGAGTATGGTTACGGCAGATTCAGAAACGTTTTAACAAGCATGGAGTTTGAGAAAATGCTTACCCCAGACGGGCCGACCCATGGGAGGATAATAAGGCCCTCAGATATGAAACCCGTTGAGAGAATAGCCTTCATACAATGCGTAGGGTGCAGAGACGAGGCTACAAACATATACTGCTCGAGAATATGCTGCATGATAACCCTAAAGCAAGCACTCTTAGTGAAAAGAAACAATCCTAGCATAGACGTGACAGTCTTCTACATAGACATCAGGGCGGGAGGAAAAGAGTATGAGACAATATTCAGAATGGCGAGGGAAGCAGGAATCAGGTTCATCAGAGGCAGGCCCGATTCGGTTAGGGAAGAAAACGGCATGCTCGTCGTAACGGCGGAAGACACGCTCAGCGGAGAAAGAGCAGAAGCCCCCGTTGACATAGCGGTCTTAGCAGTAGGCATGCAGCCATCAGAAGGAGCCGACAAGCTCGGCGAAATGCTTAGAGTGCCCAGAGACCAATACGGCTTCTTCATGGAAGCACATATAAAGCTAAAACCCGTTGAAACAGTTGTTAACGGAATATTCCTAGCAGGATCATGCGCAGGACCGACAGACATACCTATGACAGTAGCTAGGGGACATGCAGCAGCCTCGAAAACACTAATGCTATTCTCAAAGGACTTCATAGAGCTAGAGCCGATAACAAGCTACATAGACCCGGTGAAGTGCAAAGGATGCTTAGTATGCACGAAAATGTGCCCATACCAAGCACTCAAACCAATAGAAAAAGAAGGGAAGAAAGTAATCCAAGTAACACAGTCGATGTGTGCAGGATGCGGAACATGCGCAGCGGGATGCCCATTCGGAGCATTAAACCAATACCACTTCACCGACGAACAAATATTCGCACAAATCGACGCAGCACTCGAAGAAAATCCGCAGGACAAAATAATAAGCTTTTGCTGTAACTGGTGTAGTTACGCGGGATCGGATTTTGCTGGTGTGTCTCGCTTGGAGTATCCTTCGAGTGTGAGGATTATTAGAGTCATGTGCTCGGGCAGGGTTAGTGAGAAGATGATTCTTAGAGCTTTCGAGAAGGGTGCTGGAATGATTCTCGTCGCACCGTGTCACCCCGCGGACTGTCATTACATAAGTGGCAACGAGTGGGCTCGTAGGAGGGTTGAGGCTTTAAAGAAGAAACTGAGTAAGATGGGTATTAATCCTGAACGCTTATGGTTCGTCTATGTTTCTGCCGCTGAGGGAAATGTTTATCAGAATACGATTATAAAGATGCATGAATATTTGCAAAAGCTTAAGCGTGGCAAAGTAAGCTGGGGCGTCGAAGAGGCTAAGGCAATAGTTAGTCAGAATTCCAGGACGTAGTGAACATGGTTAGCAAAATGGAAATAAAATAATAATCTTACGAACTGGCTTGCTGGTTAAATTTTTCCAACAGCTTTTTATGAAACTCCCTATACCCCTTCTTAGAATTCTTACGGAAGAACTCATACGCGGCACAACTGCCTCAACTCTCTTCTTTATCTTCTTGAGCTTATGCTCCTCATCCATATCCTTTGAATCAAAGACAGAGGTGAAATACGTTCCCCAATGGTAATCCGAATCGAAGACCTTGACCTCGACGTCGAACTCCTTGCTAATTTCTTCGGCTGTATTGCCAGCCCACAATAGTTTCGTGAAAGCATGCCCATAGGACTTCTTGATGTGTTTCTCGATATTCCTCCTGTTCATAAGATCACTTAGTATTTCTCCCTCCTTTTTATCTATTTTGGCGGAGATCTTTCTCTCAGATAAGTCCTCTTTCCCTTCCTCAGTCTTAAGCTTGCGGTAGTAAAGTATAACTAAAACCTCGTTGGCTTCGTCTCCAAGGATCAAGCTAAGGAAAATCCGTAGTGGATTAAAACCTGCTCTTTAGATTTTTCATTATTTGTTAACGATAAGAGGAAACTATTCGTGAGGTTTAAAAGACTAATGTATACCCTAATTGTTTGATTTCCTAATCATGGTTTCTTTTTCTTTCCACATGTTTGTTGACGGATGATTAGAAATAAATGGATTCTTAATATAGGTACTACTCTAATTTGGTAAGCTAGCTTAAAACAATTACTTATTGCCACTTTCAGACATGAATACACTTGCTAAATCCGAATACCTATTCTTCCCGGAATGGTTTTCAGCCTTTTCACATTTTTATTGTTAAAAGCGTTGTTTTATTGGCTTTTAAGAACGTTTATAAGCTTGATATTATTGAGAAGAGGCGAGAAGCCCTGGTATGAAAAGGATCGTTGCAATCGCTAAGGGAGAGGTTCAAAGAGTAGGCTATAGGGATGAGGTGGAGAGAATTGCCAGGAAGCTGGGTTTAACGGGTTATGTTGAGAATTTGAAGCCTTACGACGTTAAGATTGTTGCCGAAGGGGATGAAGAGAAGCTTAGGCAGTTCATAGGCCTCTTAAAGATTCAGAAATACCCTATATTTGTTGAAGAATTGGATGTTTCTTGGTACGATGCTACGGGAGAGTTCAGTTATTTCGAAATAAAACGCGGAGACTGGAAAGAAGAGCTTTTCGAAAGACTTGACGCTGCTGGAAGACTGCTTCATAGAAGCGTGGAGCTAGGGGAGAAGAGCGTGGAGCTAGGGGAGAAGAATCTGGAATTGGCAAAGAGAAGCGTGGAGCTAGGGGAGAAGAGCGTGGAGCTAGGGGAGAAGAGCCTGAAACTTATAGAAAAGAGCGTTGGGCTCGGAGAGAAGAGTGTAAGTATAGGAGAGGAGATTCTGAGGGCAATAAGGGAAGAATCTGAGAGTACAAGGGAAGTCGTGAAGGAGGAGGCTGAGAAGACGAGAAGCGAGATAAAGCTCTTGAGAAGTGACTTAAGGGAATACATAGAAGTAAGCCTTAAGGATATTCGTAACAGGATTATGGAGATAGAGGCTGCGTTAAAAAGAGCTGGAATAATGTGAAAATCATGTGTTTTAATACATTTTCTTAAATTGAAGAATTGGAGACTTCAATTCTTATAGCCGGCTTACAATGCTATGCCAGTTTTTAAAACTCGAACGACATCGGCATATGTTTAATAATGGTTGTTTTAAAACGCATAGGAAAGAGCATGACTACTCCATGTATGAAATACAGGTGTGTCAGGTGTTGTGTAGAAACGGAAATGCTCCTCTTAGAGGAGGATGTCAAACGAATAGTAAGAATGGGTTTTAAATACGAATACTTTGTTGTAGATAGAGACGGTTGGCTGTATTTGAGAAATGCTGAAGGAATGTGTGTTTTCAACAATGGTAAGAAATGCTTAATCTATAAAAATAGGCCTCTGGGATGTAGATTATACCCTTTAGTATACGATGAGGATTATGGTATTGTGACTCTAGACAAGTATTGCCCGCATAGAAGCGAGTTCAAGGTTTCTAAGGCTGACGAGGATAGGGCGCTTTTCTTCGTCGAGAAGCTTAAGGACGAGAGAAGGCTTAGAATGGAACGTAAAAATCGTTTGAAAAATCAAGCTGGTTAACGAATTAGCATCTTTCAGAAGCCAGTATGCTGTCCATAGTCTTATGAAATATGAAGTTGCTTGTTGAGGGTTGAAATCCATATTTTTCGTCGAAATCCCAGAGGTTTTTCTGGCAGGATGCTACTCGAGTTACTGGGATCCCGGTTCCCAAGGTTTAAACCGTAGAACAAAGCTAGTTAGCTGAAGATCATCTTACCCGTTCCAAGGCTCCGGAGACGGGGACGATGTTTCTCTTAAGCATGCTCAGCATTTCATCCAGTCCCGGAATACCGGTCTTAACCCTGTCTCTCATTTCTCAATTACTCCAATAACTACGCTATTAGAAATAGATTTAAATAAAAGCGTTATTATTCAGTTTTAAGTTAAAAATTTAATATTTTCAAAGGTTTCCGAGCTTTATTCCATCGAGAACCTGTTTCAAGCTACTGACTTCGTGCTTTCGCCTTGGAGGTTTGAAACGTTTTATAATGAGGCTATTCATTCCTACGAATCTGGGTATTAAGAAATCATACATGAAGTTATCACCAACATGTAAGACTTTTTGAGGTTTAAAGCCGGAGTCAGAACAGACCTTAAAGTAGAATTCAGCAGTCTTACGGGGCAACGAGTATGTTGAAACTGATGAGAATATTCTTAAAAAATATTTTTTGAAATTATCTAACACTGTTTCCAAAAGCAGCATGGGAAGGTTTGACGAGATTATCAGACTATGGTTAGAAGATAATTCGGCAATCACAGGCTCGACATCTGGAAATATTGTTATTAACGGTTTCAATTCTCTAAGAAGATCTTCAACGTTTCCTTCAATGTTGAGTCTTTTAATCCAGTATTCTGGCAGATACCACCTTACGTCGTCAGGGCTTATCGTCCCATACGTCTGTTTAACATGGGAGACTGCTTTTTCAAAAGGCACTTTGTGTTTCCTAGCGTATGCTGCGGGTATAAGCACATCCCAGAAATATTTAACGGACCTTCCGTCTACAAGCGTTCCAGTAACGTCTAGAGAAACTGCCTCTATACCACGCAAAGCCTTAACACCATTTGTTTAAACTATTTTTAAGTTTTTTATTTTAAAGATCGTTAGAAAAGCTAAAAAGACCGTGTAGAGAGAAAATATCCTCCTAATGAGTGAAAGACTAGTTTGGACAGTGATTGCTGCAATCCTGCTAGCTATTCCTCTAGAGAAAGCTGTTTGTCAAAAGGTGTATACCCAAGCCGAGTACGACACTTTTCCACGCGGAATACTCGGAGACGTTCTGGATACGGCGGGGTTGCATGGTCTTGTCCAGAATCTGTATACATTTAGAAACATGATTATTCAAAGAGGTGGGCTTGATTACGAGTTCTTACAATGGATTCTCCCTCATTATAGAGAATTCTCTAGAGCGGTTTTAGGATCCCCCCTATGGCCCCTTAAGCTAGTTCTACTTCCAGCAGCCATCGTAATATCTTTTTGTCTTCCACTATACCCTCAGGCAGGTCTCCTCGGAGTAGTATTCGTCTCAGGCTTTCTAACCGGAATGGTATATGCGTTACCGCTATTCCTGATTATTGAAGTCTTTTCTAAAGTAGGGTTGACTGCTATGCACGGCAAGACCATGCTTAAAATGCTTCTAATACTCTTCATCATCTCAGCACTCATTCTGCTTATCGCCTACGGGTATCCTAATGCTCCACTATTGCTCTCAGCCTACATAATCCTCATAGCCACGCTCTGGTTTACTTGGTTCCTGCCCATACTCCTATATTATTGGAAATAACTAGTAGTAATCAGGGTAAAGTTTAAACACTGGTTTTAGACGGAGAATGCAAGAATTGAAGCCTGAGAGAATATTGTTCACCGTGCTCGACGGCTTGGGGGATCATGCTTGCAAAGAATTAGATGGGCTAACGCCGCTTGAGAAAGCATATTCTAACGAAGCTAGGAGGTTGAAGGAGAATGGTTGTCAGGGCCTTATGGACATAATATCGCCAGGGGTCCCTCCGAGTAGCGACGTTTCCCATCTAATCATGTTCGGATACGATATTGAGAGCGAATACTTTGGAAGGGGGCCGATAGAAGCCCTTGGAGAAGAAGTTGAACTTAAGGAGGGAGAAGTAGCATTCAGGGGTAATCTGGCAACAATAAGGATTGAAAACAACTATCCAATCGTAGTTGATAGGAGAGCGGGAAGAATAAGCAGTGAACAGACCAAGGAACTAGTAGAGTATTTAAACGACGAGGTAAAGTGTCCTGAAGGTTACAGGGTAGTTTTCAAACCTTTGACTGAACATAGGTTTGTCATGATGATTTCTGGAGAAGGTTTGTCTCACGAGATTACTGACAACGATCCCCATGCTGAGGGGAAACCAATACTCCTATGCCAACCTATCGATGAGGCTAAAGACAGGAAGGGGGCTGAAAAGCTTGCCAACATAGTTAACGAGATAACGATTCAAGCTATTGAAAAACTTGGTAAACACGAGTTGAATAAGAAAAGGGCTGAAAATAATCTTCCACAAGCCAACGCCATACTAGTCAGAAGCGCTGGAACGATGAGAAGAATGAAGAGTTTTCAAGAAAAATGGGATTTGAAAGCAGCTTGCGTAGCAGCCGGACTTCTCTACAAGGGTGTTGCTAAAGCAGTCGGTATGGATGTTTACAATGTTGAGGGGGGCAACGGGCTACTCAATACTAATATTCAGGGTAAGATTTCTAAGGCTATTGAACTCTTAGAATCATATGATTTCGTATATCTTCACTTTAAAGGAACGGATGTCGCCAGCCACAGTAAGAACCCAATTGCAAAATACGAGTTTATCAAACGCTTCTACGAAAGCTTAAAGATCATGGACGATACTGTTTTAAACACTACAACCATAGTGATTACCGGCGATCATACAACACCATGCGACAGAGGCATGCATACGGGAGAGCCTGTTCCAATACTGATTTCTTCAAAAGGCTTGAGAAGTGATTCAACCAAGGTTTTCTCTGAAAGAGAAGCAGCCTATGGTGGTCTTGGTAGGATAAGAGGGGGGGACATCATGCCCATCCTATTGGATTCAATAGAGAGAACTATTGAATACGGTACGAGGCCCTCACCCAGGAGAATAAACTACATGCCGAAGGAATTAACATATCTCAGGCTAGATATTTAATAACGTCTTAAGATGATCTTTCAATTTTTAACTAGAAATTATTAACATAGATTTTTTGAACCTGTAGTTATAATAAATCACAACAAAAGATTATTAGATAGTCACCATAATCTTTTGAGGGGGACATTGGCGAAATACGTGAAGAGAATTACTGAAAACCCTATCCTAGTACCTATTCGAGAACATGCATGGGAGGCTTTTGCAGTCTTCAACCCCTGCGTGATAAAAAGAAATGGTACTTATTACATGCTTTACAGAGCAGTCTCTTCTTCAGACCTCTTAAGGAAGCAAGGATCTAGTTTCAGCTCAATAGGGATAGCCAAGAGTAGAGACGGTATCCATTTTACTGATAGGAGGAGGTTTATAGTACCGGAAGAATGGTGGGAGAGGTTTGGCTGTGAAGACCCGAGGGTGACTTTCATAGATAATAAATACTATATTTTCTATACTGCAATATCTACAATACCTCCTACTCCAGACGGGATAAGAGTTGGGCTTGCAATAAGCAGAGACTTAGAGAAGGTGGATGAAAAACACTTAGTAACGCCGTTTAATGCGAAGGCTGCAGCATTATTCCCAGAGAGAATAAAGGGTAAGCTGACAATGATATTGACAGTCAATACCGATAGGCCCCCTGCATACATAGGGATTGCTCAGCTTGGAGAAGATTGTTCCACATGGTACGGTGAATTTGAAAGATGGTATAAAGAATTGAAGGAACATGTTTTAACACCAGATCCGAGAAGGTCGCCCATGGATCATATTGAAGTAGGTTCCCCGCCCATTAAGATTGAGGAAGGATGGTTACTAGTATATTCTTATATTCAGAACTATTTTTCACCCAATCCAGAGGAAAGGGTTTTCGGAGTTGAGGCCCTTATACTAGACCCAGATGATCCGAGAAAAGTGATTTCAAAAACAGAGTATCCTTTCCTCGTAGCTGAAGAATACTATGAGTATTGGGGGCATGTTCCTAAAGTAGTATTCCCAACATCCATACTCCGGGAGAAGGATGAAATAAAACTCTACTACGGTGCTGCAGATACGGTATGTTGCCTAGCAACAATCGGAGTTAGAGAACTAGTTGAGATAATTCGCTCTCGAACCGAGCAGGTTTTCGAAAGGTATCCTCAAAATCCGATAATAAGGCCCAATGAGAAGCATGATTGGGAGGCTCTTGCCACTTTTAATCCGGCTGCAATAGAGCTGGAGGGGAGAATATACATCCTATACAGAGCATTATCCAGAGACAAAACCTCTACCATAGGGCTTGCAATTAGCGAAGACGGTTTTAGGATAGTTGAGAGGCTTGATGAACCAATATATTCACCACGAGAGGACCTTGAGATGAAGCTAACTCCAGGCCACTCCGGTTGCGAAGACCCCAGAGTAGTTAGAATAGGGGAAAAGATTTACATGTTCTACACTGCCTACGATAATGTTAATCCACCTAAAGTTGCTTTAACATGGATAAGCGTCAAAGACTTCCTCAA
>JAWCDE010000025.1:0-20883 GCA_038861395.1 Thermoproteota archaeon
AAAGACATAGGCTGCGAGGGTCAGATAAAAATTAGGAGTGCAAGGGCTTGCGTGATTGGCATCGGTGGACTTGGCTCTACGATTGTTACTCAGCTTACAGGTATGGGGATTGGCTTCCTAAGGATAGTTGACCGTGATGTGGTCGAGAGAGCTAATCTTCATAGGCAGAGCATTTTCGATATCGAATCATTGGGTATGTCTAAGGTTGAGGCTGCCGAGAATAGGATTAAGAAGATTAATCCTGATGTTAAAGTTGAGGCTCTTCCTCTTTCAGTAAACGATTACAATATTAAGAGTATAATTGAAGATGTTGACCTAGTCTTAGATGGATTGGACAGTTTTCGCATAAGAAGGATCGTCAACAGAGCATGTATCGAACTCAATAAGCCTTACGTTTTCGGATCAGTCGTAGAAATGTTCGGAAATGTTTCAACGATAATACCTGGAGAAACACCCTGCTTAGACTGTTTTCTGCCTCGTCAAGAGCCTTCGGCAACTTGTGCAACCGTTGGTATCCACCCTTCCCTGGTCTCGATAATAGCTAGTATAGAAGTTTCGGAAGCGATAAAAATAATAACTGGTAAAGAGCCTGCCTTCAAAAACAAGCTCCTCTTCTTTGATCTCAGAAACATGCTATTTGAAACAGTGGAGATAAAACGCTCAGACTCCTGTGAAACCTGCAGCCAACCTAAGGTTTATCATGAGAAAGAGATCAGTAAAGATTTTAACGTTGAAGAAGTATGCTCAACCAGAGGCTTATCTTACTACATAGTTTCCCCTACTAGTGTATTCGAACCAAACTTTCAAAGAGAATTGCTTGGTGAAGGTATAAAAGTTAAAGAAAAGCACAGGTTAAGTAAGATGTTTCTAGTGGATGATAGAATTGAAATACACTTATTGAAGTCTGGTGTCGGTATTATCCGTGGAGCCAGAGACAAATCGGAAGCTCTCCAGAACTATATGCGTATCATAAAACTTTTGAGAATTAACCAACATTCACATTCTTAGAACCTTGCTTCAACTCAAGGTTTTCTAGGTTTTGATTTTCCTAAGCAAGAATCGAACAGTCATGTCTATGCATACGCATCCGTTTTGGCGGCTTCACAGGATACCGCATACTCTGATTGCCCTAATTCGGAAAGAGTGTAAGAAAAAGTTTAAATAATAAGTTTTACATTTTCATACCAAATAGTAAGAATGAGAATAAAGAGGAAAATCGGACCTAAGGGGCAGATCGTCATACCCAAGATCGTTAGAGAAGCCCTAGGTATTCAGCCCGGGGACGAAATCGTCATGGAGGTTAGGGAAAAAGAGATTCTTATGAAGCCCGGGCTGGATCCGGAAAAATTCGTCGAGGATTTTTGCTCTACTGAGAGAAAGCTAACTCGGAAAATAGACGTAAAGAAGATTCTGGAAGAAGAGGTTGAAGAGAGGCTTGTCCTACATTGACTCCAATATCTTCATATACCCGATAATTTATGACACAGACTCTGTTCGGGAAGCATTACGGGCTAAAAACCTTCTGCGAAAAGTAGCTTTGGGAGAAATCGAAGCCTATGCCTCTCCTGTCATCTGGGATGAGGTTGCATGGGTTGTTAGAAAGGTCTTGGGAGTCGGTTCTTCCCTAAACCAGGGGAGAAAACTCCTGAGTTTTCCAAACCTGAAAATTCTGCCTGTTAAGAGGACAACGGTCTTAAAGGCTCAAGACCTGATGGAAAAGTATGAGCTTAAGCCCAGGGATGCTCTACACGCAGCAATAGCCTTAGAGAACAAAATAACAACTATAGTAAGCTACGATGAAGACTTTGACAAGCTTAAGGAAATTAAAAGAGTCGAACCTTCAGAGTAATACTCCAGTTAATTAAGCCGACCACCGATTAAGATATTTAGTAATGAAGTAGTTCTAAAGATGTTTCAAGTCTTAACAAAGAATCTCTCGAATCAGGAATTAAATTTATTTAGCTTATTTTAAACTACAGGCGATGAACATGGGAGACCTAGCTCTCTTCACAGATTTGTACGAGTTGACAATGGGTCAATCCTATTTCGAATCTTGGAATGTGAAGGCTACCTTCGAGTTATTTGTGAGAAAACTCCCGCCTAACAGGGGATATTTGATTGCAGCAGGCTTAGAAGATGTTTGCAATTATCTTTTAAACTTCAGGTTTAAAGAAGACGATCTAGAATTTTTAAGAAAGAAGGGTTTTAAAGAAGACTTCCTAGAGTTCCTGAGAGGAATTAGATTTACGGGAGATGTTTGGGCACTGCCAGAGGGTGAATTGGTTTTCCAAAATGAACCGATAATAAGGATTACTGCACCAATAATAGAGGCACAGATTTTCGAAACATTCATAATAAACACTGTGAATTTCCAAACACTCATTGCAACAAAGGCCTCTAGAGTCGTTAATTCTGCAAGAGGTAGGCCCGTCATCGATTTCGGCTCTAGAAGGGCTCATGGGATTGACGCTGGGCTTAAAGCTGCCAGGGCAAGCTACATAGGGGGGTGTATGGGGACGTCGAACGTTCTTGCCGGCAAGATCTACGGTATACCGATATTTGGGACAATGGCACATTCGTACATTGAAGCTTTTCCAAGCGAGAAGGAGGCGTTCAGGGCTTGGATCAAATCTTGGGGGACGGATACGGTTTTACTCGTCGACACTTACGATACTCTACGTGGCGTTAGGAATGCGATAGAAGTTGTTGAGGAATCAACCGGTAGGAAAGAGTTGAAGGGTGTTAGAATGGATTCCGGAGATATGGTTAAGTTAAGCAAGGAGGCTAGGAGAATCTTGAATAATGCTGGTTTCGTATCTACTAAAATATTCGTGAGCGGCGGGTTAGACGAGTATGTTATAGACGACTATTTGAATAGGGGCGCTGAAATGGATGTTTTCGGAGTAGGTTCCTCACTCGTCACTTCCGACGACGTTCCTAAGATAGATATCGTGTATAAGCTTGTCGAAAGCGAGGAAAACGGCAGACTTGTTCCCCGTATGAAGATTGCTGAGAATGAGAAGGTCACGCTGCCAGGTGCAAAACAAGTCTTTAGAATAGAGGAAGATGAGAAATATATTAAGGATATAATTGGCCTCTCTAACGAGAACCTGGAAGGCGAGAAGAAACTTGTTCAAGTATTCGAAAACGGTGAACTTGTTCACAAGCTTCCTTCGTTAGATGAGATAAGGGAGAAGGCTCAAACCGAACTTAGGAAGCTTCCCGAGGAATACAAGAAGATCAGAAACCCTGCAACCTATCCTGTAGAAATAAGCGAGGAATTGATTAAACTAGCAGAGAAAATAAGGAGGAGTATAATTTAAATCCCTCATTTTAAATTTTCCCACTAATAACTCCATTGTAACATTATGCCATGTTACCAAATGGAAAAATGTTAAATAAGCAACATGGCTATTATTCCTAGCATGCCTGGTCTCCGGGTGCAAATAAGAAAGGAATTGGAAGAGAAATTTAGAGAAGCTGCAATGCGTAGATTCGGGTACTCCAAGGGTGCTCTAAGCCGTGCTGCTGAGGAAGCGTTCGAAAAATGGCTTTCCAGTATTGAAGAAGTAAAGTTTGAAGGAGACCCTGTCAAGGCCATAGAAGGTTTGCTTTCAGATCTTAAAATGGGCTCTGTTGAATTGCAGCACTCCGTTAGGAAACTATGGTCTAAAGATGTGTTTGAAAATATATCTGGTTGACACAAACATTTTTCTCGAGATTATGCTATCTCAAACCAGAAGTGGGGATTGCAAAACTTTGCTTAATATGATTAAAAATGGAGATATTAAAGCAATCGTTACAGATTTCTCAATATATTCGATCATGTTGATAATGTCTAATTACCTTAAGATAAAGGAGCTCAAGGTGTTTCTATCGAGTCTTTCAGCTTACAAGGGGCTTACAATATACCGTAGCAAGCTTACCGACATTTTAATGGCAGTTGAAATCATGGAGAAAAAGGGCTTGGATGTGGATGATGCGATGCAATACTCGGCAGCATTTTCATCGGGTGCTAAGGCCATAATTTCGTTCGACAAGCATTTCGATAACTTGGAGATTCCTGGCGTAGAGCCAGCTCGACTGATTTGAATTAAACAGCGTAGTTAACTCACCAAGTCTTCCGAAGTTATTGCAATCGCTCCTTTTAAAATCATGGTTCGGATGGCGTTTTCACTATCTCCAGGATTTACATCAACTCCCTTAATGGCGTCAAGCAATAGTATTGTTTCGAAACCGAGTTCAAGAGAATCCAATACTGTTGCCTTAACACAGTAGTCCGTCGCAAGCCCTCCAATAAACAATCTTCTCACACTTAGTCTGCGAAGTTCTAGATCTAAAACAGTCTCTTGAAAACCCGAGTAGGAATCTCGGTCTGGCGAAAAAGCTTTATCTATAATCCTAACGTTAGATGGAAGCTTCAGCTTCTCAGGTATTTGAGCACCATAAGTATTTTGAACACAGTGAGATGGCCATGGTCCTCCTCTCTCTTTGAAGCTTACATGATCTTTAGGATGCCAGTCCCTAGTTGCGAAAACAGGCAGCCTATTCTTATTGAAAAGCTCTATATACCTGTTCAAAGGCTCTATTACCAAGTTTCCATTTGGAACCGGTAGGGCTCCACCAGGTAGAAAATCATTCTGAACATCCACTATTATTAAGGCACTTTTTTCAGTCAGCGAAATCCTCATCAACAACTGGTTTCCATCATGCAATAATATAAAAGTTTTAACCGAATGCTATGCCCTAATGATTCTGGAAAAATCCATTTAATTAAGCTTATTTATCAGAAGCTTCGGAAAAATTGCACTATTGGAATACCGTGAATTTGGCAGAACAGGCTTCAGGGCTTCCGTCATAGGCATGGGGACGTATTATGATCCTGCTTTCATCGTTTTAGCAAGGTTCTTCCACCTTCAGCGGAGCAGGAGTCTTAAGGTTTCCGCTTTAAGAAAAGGCATTGAATTAGGCATTAATCTCATTGATACTGCTGAAATATACGAGACGGAAAGCCTCGTTGCAGAAGCAATAGAGGGATTCGCGAGGGATGAGCTTTTCATAGCAACAAAAGTCTGGCCTACGCATCTTCACTATGATGATGTTTTGAAGGCTGCTGAAAGAAGTCTGAAACGTTTAAGATGCTCTTATATAGACTTATACCAGATTCATTTTCCAAATCCGCGTGTACCCTTAGAAGAAACCATGCGTGCCATGAATAGGCTTGTGGATGATGGTAAAGTCCGATATATAGGTGTAAGCAATTTCTCTCTCGAGCAATTAAAGAAAGCCCAGGAGGTGTCGCCAAGACACGAGATTGTTTCAATACAGATTGAGTACAGCTTATTGGAAAGGCGGGTTGAAAGAAGCCTCCTCCCATACTGTGAGTATAATAAGATTGCTATGCTTGCGTACCGTCCTCTTGCGCACGGTAGATTAGCCAAGGCCTCGGGAAAGTTAAAAACAGTTATTGAAGAGATGGGTTTAAAATACGGGGGTAAAACACCAGCTCAAATAGCTTTAAACTGGCTTGTCAATAGGAGTAGAATTGTCTTCCCAATACCACGGGCCTCCAGGCCTGAGAGGATTGTTGAAAACATTGGTGCAACTGGTTGGAGTCTGGATAGAGAGGATATGAATATGCTTGAAAAGATCACGCATAATGTCAGGTGAAACTATTTTACGTTTAACACTATTACTGAGGAATTACAACAATGATTCGGCGATGAAGAAGTGGTTTAGAGATTCTGCTTTAAGAATCGATAAAAATAGGATTCTAATGGAGTAATATTAGGTAAAGTTCTTCAAGAGTCATAGACGCGCTTTCAGAAGATTCGTGATTAAAAGCAGGTTTCTCAGTTAGATAAGAATAAAAGTTTTTCTTTAAAGAAATAGTTTCCTAAAAACTTAATATGGGATGAAACATCTTGCAAAAGAATTTCCGCTACTGGTAGGATGCTGGGAATGTAATGTTGTTAGCTGAGAAACAGGTTGGCGAATTCAAAAAATCCTTTACGAGGTCTAATGTTTTCGCGTTCTTCTCGAGTTAATTCAAAGATTTTTCTAAACAACTGCTCGTCCTCAACTGTCAACTCAACCTTACGTCTCGACATCATTCTTCTCGCAACTTTTATGGCCTCTTCTACTTCTATCTCCCAGAAAGGCAGTCCATGAGTCCTTGCATATAGTATGAAAGAGGGAACATCTTCTGCAACAAGCCCTTCTATTCTGGATGCAACCCCAACCTTCTTGCCAGTATACAATAATGTGCCTATCGAAGCCTTAACGTGGTCGGCAATAATTCCGCCCAGTTTTATTCTTCCCGAGTCCATTCTCCTACCTCTTACTGTAACCCTAATGCTTCCATAAGTGTTCTTCAAATCCGAATTCGTAAATAATGCTCCGAGGTTAACCCATTCTCCAACATAAGCATGGCCTAGAAAACCAGTATGCTGCTTGTTAGAATAGCCTTGTATAATTGTCTCCTCAATCTCTCCTCCTACTCTGCACACAGCTCCGATATTAGAGCCTTCCCTAATTGTTGAATTTGGGTGAACTATGGTTCCAGGACCGATGTAAGCAGGGCCCTCTATGAAGCTCCAGGAATTTATTTCACAACCCTCCCCAATGTATATGGGTCCTTTCTCAACGTTCAACACGACGTAGGGCGCAATCTTCACATCTCTTCCAATGTATACGTTCCTCCTCTTACCTACTATGTGAGCCCCAGAGGGTACTCGAGACCTTAGCCTCGGCATCGTTTCATAGTCTTCAGCTATCTGATGACCATTTCGATCTATAAGCTCCCAAAAATAGGTTATTAGGGAATCTCCTTCATAATCTATTTTTTCACTAGCCTTCTCTATTACTGGCTTCAAGTTCTCTGGACTGGGCGCATTCATGAAGAATGGTGCGAGTTCTCTAGCGTTAACCTCGTTAAACCTCGCCATAACAATCCTGTTTCCTTTTAGGACAACCGTCTCAGGCTTAATTCTCCGAACCATTTTATACAAATTCCTGTCGAATACTAGCAGCCCATTTATGAAAATGGCTTCATCATCTATGGCCTCAGGCTCATTTGCCTTGACTTTTTTCTTCCCCCTCATATACTCAGCAATGTATTCCCTCGTTAGAAAATCCACTTGTTCAACTTGCATATAGTGCTTAACACGGTCGGCAAAAGAAAACAATCCGATTCTAAGGTCGAAGACACCTCTTGTTAATGTCAATGGTTCAAAATTATAGGTTGCATCGTCTTCGAACATTACTATTCTCATTTTTAAGAAGTGCTACTTGAAGCACCATCTTTAAACCTTTTCCCTTCTATGGCTTTATCAGACTAATTTAAAATCCTCTCTTAAGATACTTATTAAGGGAAATAATAGGATGGAGGAGCAGGATGCTGTAATTTCAAGAATGCTAATTGAATTTCCATATCTGCCCAGCCCTATCCAAATAATTGATGCTGCACTAGAACTTGTTGATTTAAATCGTAAAGATGTATTGGCAGACCTGGGATGCGGAGACGGTACAGTACTATTAAGAGCAGCTGAGAGGTTCGGATTATTCAGTGTAGGCTTCGAGCTTGATGAGAGACTACTAAGAATAGCTAAGAAGAGAATTATGGAGAGTGGTTTAAGCCACTTAATTAGCCTCGTAAAAGCAGACCTCTTCCAAGTAGATGTTTCCAGGTTCAGCCTTATATACGTATATCCGTTTCCCTCGATTACCAGAAGGCTTTCCATTAAACTTTCAAGTGAGTGTCGCCGTGGGACGAGGATTCTAGTCCATGACTACCCTCTCGAAGGATTAAATCCATTAAAATCTGTCAGTATCCCTTCAGGCAGACAGCATGTTCATAACCTATACCTGTATGTTCTGTAAAAAGAGCTTTTCCGCACCCTAACTCTTTAAATATGTATAATATGTATATTTTACACGTATAGCCTACATTCAGGGTTAAAACTAAAAATACGAGAGGACGAGTCACTAAATAGACAGTGATGTCTGTGAGGATATCTATTATAGGTGGCTGTGGAGCGATGGGTAAATGGATGGTCAATTATCTTAGGGATAAAGGAGATTTTAACATTACTATTGCTGATCCAGACGAGATAGAAGGGGCTAGATTGGCTAAGACTTTCAAAATAAAATATGAGAGTGATAACAGGGAGGCTGTGAAGGATGCGGATATTGTAATTGTCTCGGTTCCTGTGGAGATTACTCCTGATGTTATAGCTGAGGTTGCGCCTTGCATGAAGGAAGGCTCGTTGCTCATCGATATTGCTTCTATAAAGACCGAGGCTGTTTTATCAATGTTGAAACACGCTCCTCCCAATATTGAATTAGTAAGCATACATCCTATGTTTGGGCCTAGGGTTAAGGATATTAAGGGACAGGTTGTCGTAGTAATACCTGTAAGGTCTGAGAAATGGTTCGAAAAAATAAAGTCCTTTTTAGAAAGTGAAGGCGCTGAAGTCGTTGTTGCAACACGTGAAGAACACGACAGGATTATGAGTATAATCCAAGGCTTAACTCATTTTACAAGCATGGTTTTTGCAAACGTTATTCGGGAGCTGAATGTTGATTTGAAACAGTCGAGAAGGTTTTCAACACCTATTTACAATGCGTTTTTACCCATAGTTTATAGGGTTGTATGTCAAAATCCAGAGCTCTATGCTCAGCTTCAAGTACATAATCCTCATGTCCTAAAGGTTCAGGAGGAATTCATATCTCAAGCAGTTAAATTGAATGAAGAGACAAAGAAAAAGAACGTTAAGGAAATCGTTAGGCAAATAACAGAATCCTGTAAACATTTCATGGCAACAGAATCATCCACCGTATTGCTATCAATATCAGATAGAATGGTTTCAACTCTACAAAGGGAAAAAAACGTTCTTGAAAGGCTTATCGGAAAGAAAATATGTTTAGAAAATATTCAGACAGGAAAAATCCACATCGGGGTTTTAAAGAGCGTTTCAGCTAATACTATAGAAATAGAGGAAAGTAAGAAGAAGATTGTAACCCTAAGCTTGTTTAATGTGACTCTTTTAGATGAGAAAGCTACGATGGAAGTGAGAAGAAGCGTATTCGGAGAGTCGAGTCTAGATTTCTCCGTAATTCTTCCACTAGACTTTGACCCTGAGCTTTGCAGAGAAATAGTTGAAAAACTTCTCCCAGAAGTTTTCAAAGTAGAAGTTTTAGAAACATACGTAGGAGAACAGATACCTGCCGGCTTTAAAAGCATAACGGTACGAATATACTTTCCGAAAGACGAAGATTCTAAGAACATTTACATTAAAACTGAGAATATTCTAAAGAGGATGGGTGGCAAGCTAAGGTGAAATACAATGAGTGCCAATAGTGAAATCAAGGTGTTCCGAGACGATAAGTCGTTCTACATTCCTCTTCCGAATTCTCAGAAAGCATTATTGAAATACCGCTTGGAGGAAAGGAAGATTTATGTTCTCTCGACATATACCCCGCCGGAGCACAGGGGTATGGGGTTGGCCTCAAAGCTGATGGATGAAGTGGTTAAATTTGCATTGGAAAATAACCTTAAAATTGTTCCTATCTGTAGCTATGCTCAGCATTACATGGATAAGCATCCGGAGTTGAGGAATATGGTTGTAGGATAGAGCTGAATTGTTTTTTCAAGCGTAAGATTTAAATAAAAGTGTTTGTATTGTATTGATACATTATGAATTCGTTGGAAAGAGAGTTTAATCAATTCAAAGATAGAGTTAAAGATGCTTTTAACAGGCTTTTTGAGCATCTTAAAACCAGTTTTTCAAGAGTGTCTGAGATAGAGGGTAAAGTATGGCTGGAGAAAGATTCGCCCGGATTATGGGATCTGCTTAAAGAGGTTAAGGAGATAAAGCAACGAGTCAAGGATGAAACCAGGAAGACAAAGGAAAGCATTCTCGTAGATTTTAAGGATTTTAGGAGAAAAGTCCGCGAAGATCATTCAAGGGAATCGGAGGAGCTTAGGCAATATGTTGAAGACAAGTTGTCGGAGCTTAGGGATTTTCTGGATAGCAGCTTCGATGAGGCTGGCGATGGGTTGGATGAGTTTCTTAATAGAGTCGAGGATGTTGAGGAAAAGATAAGGAGTAGGATAAGAGAGTTGAAAGAGGGAAAGGTTTCACTAATGACTTTGAAGATACCTGGAGGCGAGGTGAAAATCCCCGATATTGGTAAACTCATAGAGAGTTCTCTCTCTAAAGCTTGGAGTGGAATGCCCTCAATGGTAGTTTCCTCAGTAAGGCTTCCTAAAGCCGACCTAGAGCTTATAGATGCTCTGGTTGAAGCCGGCATATTCAAGAGTAGAAATGAAGGAATCGCCTTTTTTGCTCACAAGGGAATAGAGGCGAGTCGAGACTGGTTGAACAAGGTTAAGGAGAAGATCGAGGAGATAAAGAGGCTTCAAGAAGAGGCTAAAAAGGAGATGGAGAAGATTTTTGGAGAAGAAAAAAATTAGATTAATACTTATCATGAAGACTTAAATACTCGATAAAAACATTTTTTACAATATGCATGTTCCTCCACCTATGGAGTCGTATTTAGACTTTCCTTCTCCTCCATACCCTCTATCTGTAAAACGTGCCTCGATAGAGAATTTATTGAACATATCCTATTGGCTTTGGCGTCTTAATCCATTATCGATGTTCCCAGTAATATTGAGTAATGCTTTTGAAGTTTTGAAGCAATCTATAATAGTTATTGCTGTAATGCTCAGTCTTTCTCAACTCGCTTCAACCGGTGTTCTTAAAGACTTTGCTGAAAGCATTAGTAAGTTTGATTTTGAAAGAATGGTGTCACTAGTCTATCCAATCATTCATATACTCGTACCCCTATTGATTGTAACAATATCAACATACTATGTGGCTTCGATTTTAGCCGGTGGCTTTTTAAATTCCGCTGAATACGGCTCTTACTTGAGGCTGGTGAAAAAGGGGACGGTTTCATTTAAAGACATTTTTGAAGAAATGAAGGAGAAATGGCTTAAAATGTCTTGGACAGTTTTCATAATTGAAACCATTAAAATGGTACCTATACTTGTTGTAATATATGTGATTATTTCTGATATAATATATTTATCATCTCAGATATCGAAAGGAATTGTTTCACCAGTAGGGTATAGATTAATAGTTTGGTTACTACTTCTAATACTCGCAGGGATCTTCATAATTATTTTTTCAGTACTAACTGTCTACGCCTATCCTGCTGCTGCAGATGGTTATTATGGTTTAAATGCGATAAAGAAAAGCATAGGTACGTGCTTTAACATGCCTGCAAACACCTTCCTATACTGTGTTTTAAGAGTAATGTCAAATGCATTTATAAGCGGCATCTTGTTTGCAGCTAGCCTTCTCAGCATCCAAATTTCCTCAATATTAACAATTGTTTTAAGTTTCCTTATAGTTCCCGTTTTCCACATATTTAAGACAACTCTTTTTCTTAAAGCAAAACCCGAAAACACTATAATCCCTCTTCCAATCGGCCCTCCCGTTTTTAAAGACATTTTTCCACATGTTCTGAAAGATAGTGTTAATAGGATTAAAAAGGGTTTTAGAGAGCTTGTCAAGTTCTTAATTGAGCCCAGGAATCTAGTATCCCACGCTATTTCTGCATTGCTTTTATTCCTTGGAGTATTTTTGGGTAGGTGGGTTTCATCATCCGGTATTAGACAGGTAATTTACGCCATTGGCTATATTCCAGGAGAAGCTAACCCTCTGTTTAATAACGTTTTAGGTCTACCTTTTCTTGCTCTAGACATATCCTTCCACAATTGGCAGGTTTCTCTGGCTACAGCTTTCTCAGGCCTTGTTTTCATAGTTCCCGTTTTAACAACCTTGTTCTTTAACGGTTTTATTCTAGGTGTTGTAGAGGATATTGTTCAGAATCCGACGATGTTTCTAGCAGCGATACTTCCACATGGCATAATAGAGCTTCCAGCATTCATAATATCAGGCTCCATCGGACTAAACATTGGTTTCATATTCCTCAATGCTCTTAAGAAAAGAAACGTTAGTTCAAACGAGGTCTTTCATGAGAATTTGAAAAAAGCAATATACATAATTATCAGCCTAATCCCATTATTCCTTGTTGCTGGAATAATAGAAACATTCATCACTCCTCTAATAATGCGGATTTACGGTTGGTCTTAAAGCTATCATAACAGCAATACCATTGTCCCAAGGAAGACTAATACTCCTGCAGCTATGGTTTTCAACGAAACTTCTTCTCCTAGAATCAAGTATGATAGGATTATTATGAATAATATGCTCGTCCTATCTATGGTTGCAACTTTAGAAGCTTCAGTAAGCTTTAGGGCTGCGAAATAGAAAACCCATGAGAGAGCACCACTAATGCCACTAAGTATTATGAAGAGCATATCCTTCTTGCTCAACTCAGTTATCTGAGATGATTTGCCGAGTATCATGATTATGCCGATCATTGTTAAAGCCATTATTACTGCTCTTACGCCAGCAGCCACCGTGGAATCGACAGTCTTTAACCCAATTTTGCCGAAGATTGTCACGAGTGCTGCGAAGACTGCTGAGAGAAGTGCCAGAATAAGCCACGTCCAGTTTCCTAAATCCATGAGAGATTTTCCCACCGGGGTGGTATATTAGGTTTATTCATTCAAAAAATATAAATCCCGGGTTAGATGACTCAAAGCGTGAAAAGAATACTCGTACTCACGCACTCGGCGGGCTTTAAGCATGATTACCTTCCACTAGCTGTCGAAACCTTCAAGAAGCTTGGGGAAGAAAATGGTTTAGAAGTATTTGCTTCTGAAGACTGCTCAACCATAAATGAGAATGACTTGAAGAAGTTTTCAGCTATTCTTTTCATAACAAGCGGAGAGCTTCCTATGAGTGGTGAGCAAAAGAGATCTTTAATAAACTTTGTAAAGAATGGGGGAGGATTCGTGGGTGTACACAATGCAGCGGACACTTTTTATCAGTTTCAAGATTACGGTGAGATGCTTGGAGGATATTTTAAAGCACATCCTTGGACGCAAGAAGTTGTAGTAAGAGTTGAAGATAATACTCATCCAGCTACTAAACATCTCCCAGAAAAATTCCGTGTTAAAGAGGAGGTGTATACATTCAAAAACTGGAGTAGGAATAAGACGCATGTTCTGATAAGCTTGGATAATTCTTCGGTGGACCTTAGTAAAGGGACAAGGGAAGATCACGATTACTCTTTAAGCTGGTGCCACGATTACGGCAGGGGGAGGGTCTTCTATACTGCCTTCGGTCACTTTCAGGAAACTTGGGGTGAGGAATGGTTTAGAAAACATCTTGCCGGCGGAATAGCTTGGGTTATGAGAGTACTCTAGTTTAAAAACTATAATGGTTTTCTGCATCCTATGCAGCTACTGCTTATTGAATGGCTGAACCATATAGTATTTCTTGCATTCTACAACGTCTTTCACTACACTTCCGACAATAGTCTCCGAGAGAATGTAGGTGTGCAGGATGACTCTGCTAAATGGAAAAATATTGATCGTTTAGAGTTTTTAATCAGCTTTTTAAAGTTTAAAACAATTACTTTCTCCCCATCGTCACTACAACATGATGAATAGCATTATCATTGAATACTGGAAGAACGTTTCCTTCAATAGGCTTTCCGTCGACGATTATTTGCTTGACTCCACGGCACACGTGTTCATCGTTCCTAACTTCTATAACGTATGTCGCTCCTCTATATACGCGTGTAACCTTAAACCTAGACCATTCGCTTGGAATACACGGGTCGATTATTAAGCCATCGTAACCCGGTCTAACACCAAGTATCCACTGGGTAATAGCTACAAGATTCCAAGCCGCTGTTCCAGTTAGCCAGGAGTTCTTC
Organism: Thermoproteota archaeon; assembly: GCA_038861395.1. GTDB lineage: Archaea > Thermoproteota > EX4484-205 > EX4484-205 > JAAOZP01 > JAAOZP01. The sequence goes on from JAWCDE010000025.1 coordinate 13,864, forward strand.
GCCTCCCCAGGTGTTGGCGAGTCTGGGCCTGCGATCATCTGAGCATAGACATAAGGTTCGCAACGGTGAATATGGCTTATTGTTTCTCTTGCAGAAGGACATATCCTTTTATAGTAATCAAAAGCATAGTTGCCGCGTCCAACAATGGTCTCGGCAATCATTATCCACGGATTCGTATGACAGAACACGCTCGCATTCTCCTTATAGCCTGGAGGATAGCTCGATATTTCTCCAAGATTCACATAATACTTAGTATATGCCGGCTGGTGGAGAACTATTCCGTGGGGAGTTGCAAGATATTTTCTTACTGAATCCAGGGCTTTAAGAGCTCTACCGTCCTCTAACCCTATTCCTGCCATTACACACATTCCCTGGGGCTCTATGTAGATTCGCCCCTCTTCACACTCCTTAGAACCGACTTTGGCTCCGAAAGCATCGTATGCTCTTAAGAACCATTCTCCATCCCAACCGTGCTCCAAAACCCTCTTAGCCATCTCGTCGGCAAGTCTCCGATACTTCTCAGCATCCTCCCTACGTCCAATGTGTTCGGCTATACTCGCCATCTCCTTAGCGGCTAGTGTGAACAATCCCCCGATGAAAACTGACTCAGCTGTTTTACCATCGGTCCTATCCGGGGCTGTTTGAAACGACTCTTCCGGTATTGTCGACATGCAGTTGAGGTTTAGACAGTCATTCCAGTCGGCGTGACCTATTAAGGGTAAGCCGTGCGGTCCAAGTCTGTCCATAGTATACTTCAAGGCTCTCGTCAAGTGTTCGTACAGAGGTTGCTCTGTGCCGGGAGTATTCTCGTAAACTACTTTCTCATTCAAGATTGAAAAGTCACCTGTCTCCTTTATGTAGGCCGCGGTTGAGAGGACAAGCCAAAGCGGGTCGTCGTTAAACCCGCTCCCTATCTCCTTATTTCCTCTTTTCGTAAGAGGCTGATACTGGTGGTACGCTCCCCCGTCGAGCAATTGTGTCGCAGCCAAGTCGAGTATACGCTCGCGAGCTCTATCCGGTATCATGTGCACGAAACCTAGAATATCTTGATTTGAGTCTCTGAAACCCATTCCTCTTCCTATCCCCGATTCGTAGAGTGAAGCACTCCGGGAGAGGTTGAAAGTTGCCATGCATTGGTACTGGTTCCATATGTTAACCATCCGGTTAACATCTTTATCAGGAGTCTCCACACGATATTTTGAAAGCAGTTTTTCCCAGTGTTGATGTAATTCTTGAAAAGACTCGTCTAGCTTAATGGGGTTGAGAAATTGTTCAATTACTTTCTTTACGCGCGCCTTATTTATTATATTAGGTGCGATAAATTTTTCTTCCTGAGGGTTCTCTGCGTAACCTAGCAGGAATACTATCTCACGGGATTCTCCGGGAGCAAGCTTGATCCTAACATGATGGGACCCTATAACTGCCCAACCGTGGGCAATGGAGTTCCTAGAGTTTCCTTCTTCAACAACTACGGGTTTCTCAAGCCCCCGATAAGGTCCGATGAAAGCTTCCCTCGAAGTATCGAAGCCTGTTAAAGGCTCTGAACAGGCGAAGAATGCGAAATGGTTCCGTCGCTCCCTGTAACCAGTCTTATGATATATAACGCTACCTTCAACCTCAACCTCGCCGATGCTTAAATTCCTTTGGAAATTCGTCATATCGTCTAAAGCATCCCAGAGACAGAATTCTACGTATGAGAATAGCTGGAGCTCTACGGGCTTACTATTGTTATTCCGTATTTTTAAGCGCCAGACCTCTAAGGTCTGTCCTAAGGGTACGAAATACGTTACTTGGGCTTCAATCCCACGGTATGAAGAGCTTATTCTAGTATATCCAAGACCATGGCGACACTCATAACGGTCTAGAGAGCGTTTAACCGGTTGCCATGTTGGAGACCAATACTCTCCTGTTTCCACGTTTCGAATATAGATGTATCTCCCAGGCTGGTCTGCTGGGACGGAATTATAACGGTAGCGAGTAATACGCCTATAACGTGCATCCCTGTAAAAACTGTATCCCCCAGCAGTGTTAGATATCATTGCAAAATAATCTTCTTGACCTAAATAGTTTATCCAGGGTGTTGGAGTATCTGGCCTTGTTATAACATATTCGCAGGCTTCATCGTCAAAATAACCGTAGGACATGGTTCTCTGTAACTAAATGTATTTATTAAGTTTTTACATTCCAAAACTCTAAAATATTTTCATTGAGGATGCTATGGGTGCCAAACTTATAATCAAAGTTTCCCTATAAGAAAGAAGAGACAGTTTTCACAATAAATATTTATTACATCTTTTTCTGGTTGAACATTTCCTGCAAAATAGGGATTTCACTAATTTTTTCTGGAGAAATCAATTTCCAATAAATTCCTCTAGGCTTTTCCCTCCTTCTCCCTATACTTAAAACCCTGGATGGTGTTATTACGCAATCCATGGGTAGATCGTATGGGGCTATTTCGAAAACATCTTTAGTCAACTGGGCATCATGTATCGTAGTGACTATAGGAGTATTCTCATCAACCTTTTGATATTCTCTTGCTATCGCCCATTCTAATTCGGAGTATCCTCCGCCTTTACCTATTCTCTCACCCTGCTCGTTTACAACAACGCTTCCAACAATTACCAAGTCGATTTTAGGCAAGTCCTCTGGCTTAATTTCCCTGCCATGAATAAAGGCTCCTCTAATGGTTGAAGCAAAATTATAATCCTCCTTATCGATTTTCGCCGGCTCTAGCAATAGAAAGCCGTTTCTAAGCCTTGGAGTAGGCATTATGAGAACCATATTGCTAATTAACGCAAGTTTTCTAACCGGTGCTTGCGGCGAATCGGGATTAACCTTAACTACTTGAGCGTTTCTCCATTCTGGGAGCTTTGTAAGCATTAAGGCTGCTTTTTCAGCACCTATGAAATTCGGAATTCTTCCAAATGCTCCTGGGAAACGAGCTATTTTAAGCTCTTCCATCTTACTCCACATTTCTTCTCTCAATTCTTGTTTGGTTTTACTCACATTGAAAAGTATGGGAAGCTCGAAGAAAAAGGTTTCCGGTTTTAGTATGCTTAACAAATACTTATATGCTTTCTAAACATCTGCTTTTCAGATGAATAATGTTCATAGGTTTCTTAACCAGCGGGCAGCTGGGTGACTTGAATAAAACATTGGAGTGGGCTGAAGCAAACGGCTTTAAATCTGTTTCAATAGCCACAGGCCCTGGGAATGGGTTTTTCAACATAGAGGGAATAGTCTCCAATCCTAATACGGTTAAGAATATACTTGGCTCTTCTAAAACAATTGTATCGGCGATAGGTTTCTACGGTAATCCTCTCAATCCTGTTGAAGAAGAGAGAAAGATTGCTAGGGAATTCTTCAAGAAGATGATTGAAGCAGCTTACAAAATCGAGATCCCGGTTGTAACTGGATGGATTGGTCTTCATCCCGGCAGTGTTGAAGATAATATTAAGGAAATTAGTAAAGTATGGCCGGAGATAGTTAACCTCGCTGAGGATAGGGGTATTAAGATAGCTATTGAAAACTGCCCTGGAAACATCGCCTACAGGCCAGACATATGGAGAATGATTTTTGAAACAATCCCTTCCAGAAACCTAGGCCTAGAATTCGACCCAAGCCACTTAATATGTCAGATGATAGATGTAATTAAGGCTGCTGACGAGTTTGGAGACAGGATATACCATACGCATGTTAAAGATGCTAAAATACTCTGGGGCAAAGTTGCTGAAAACGGGATAAGGAGCGAAGGATGGTGTCCTCATAGACTGCCGGGCTTCGGTGAGCTTGACTGGCCTAGCTTCATAACCGTCCTTAGAAAACACAAATATGACTATGCTTTAAGCATAGAGCATGAGGATCCCTTTTTCAGCTATAAGGAAGGGCTTATCGTAGCAAGGAAGTTTCTTGAGCAGTTCATCCCTTAACACCAGTTGAAATGAAGACGCTGATAATCTACGTCTCTGTACATCACGGTAATACTGAGAAAATAGCTAGGGCTATTGGAGAGGTTCTTAAGGCAGACTTGGCTAAGCCGGCGGAAATAGATGCGGAAGATATTTCAAAGTATGATTTAATCGGATTCGGCTCAGGAATATATTTTGGGAAGCACCATTCAAGCCTGTTTAATCTCCTAGATGGACTACCTTACCAAAATGATAAGATAGCTTTCATATTCTCAACGAGCGGATTGAGAAAAATATGGCTAATACATGATTTTGACAAACCTTTACGGAGCAGATTGCTTGCAAAGGGATTTAGAGTCATAGGCGAGTTTAACTGCAGGGGTTGGGACACGTATCCCTTTTGGGTTAAGCCATTCGGCGGGATAAATAAGGGGAAGCCTGGTGTCAAGGAGATCGAAGAAGCTAAGTGCTTTGCGAAAGAACTGGAGAAAAAACTTGAAAACCGATTCTACTGACATTCTTTGCAGTTAGGGCAGTACCGCTTTTTGGTATTGCTACACATAAATCAATAAGATCAATATTTTTCCCTAACGGACCGTAATTGGGCCAATCAACTGGTTTCACAGCCCTAACACCATAACCTTTATATACGGGATTCTTAGCCCACCATAACGGTGGGCTGAGATGAAAAGGAGAGAAACCTTTTACTCAGCCATTTCTCTATTGCTTGCAACATCACTGTTAATCGCTGGTCTTGCTAAGATTCTAATAACAACTGCTCAACCATCTTACAATTACGGCGAAGCATTGCAAAAAGCCATTTACTTTTATATGCAACAGCGTTCTGGCAAGTTACCAACTAATAATCCAGTGATATGGCGTGCTGACTCATGCCTGAATGACGGATCAGACGTTGGAAAGGATTTGACTGGCGGCTACTTTGATGCTGGTGACCATGTGAAATTTGGTTTACCCATGGCCTATACTGTAGCTCAACTTGGTTGGGCTGTTTACGAGTATAAGAGCGCATTCGAAAAAGCAGGTCTATTAGACGAGATTCTAGACGCTATCAAATGGGGAGCTGACTATTTTGTTAAATGTCACACTGCTTCAACAGAGTTCTACTACCAGGTTGGCGATGGAGGTACTGATCACGCTTGGTGGGGTCCAGCTGAAGTAATCGAAATGGTAATGAAACGACCATCTTATAAAGTTACTGCCAGTTCACCTGGCTCAACAGTCGTTGCCGAAACGGCTGCAGCTCTGGCAGTAGCTTACATAACATTAGGTGATCCCACATATTTAACTCATGCCAAGCAACTATTCGACTTTGCGTATTCAACAAAAAGCGATTCTGGATACACGGCTGCAAGCGGGTACTATAACTCATGGAGCGGGTTCTGGGATGAATTAGCTTGGGCTGCTACTTGGCTGTATATAGCAACTGGTGATTCAAAATATTTGAGTTTGGCAGAAGAATGCGCGAGAAACTGGGGCAAGGAGGGACAGACTAACTATTGGGGATGGAAGTGGGCTCACTGTTGGGATGATGTACATTACGGTGCTCAGATACTGCTGGCTAGGATAACTGGCAAGCAAGAATATATTGACTCTATTGACCGCAACTTCGCTTATTGGATTCCAGACTACGCATCCAAGTATGGAAGCTCTATTCCAGGATATGACGGTTCGAAAATCACTTATACGCCTGGTGGTTTAGCATATTTAGACCAGTGGGGTTCGCTGCGATATGCCACCACAGAAGCATTTTTAGCCTTTGTTTGGAGCGATTATGTAAGCGACTCGACTAAGAAGAGTATTCTTAGAACATTTGCTGAAAAACAGATAAATTATGCCTTAGGCTCTAATCCACGTAGCGGTAGCTACGTGTGCGGATTCGGTTCAAATCCACCGTATAATCCGCATCACAGAACAGCACACGGTTCATGGGCAAATAGCATAAACACACCACCAATTACCCGACACATTTTGCATGGAGCTTTGGTTGGAGGACCCGACAGTGGTGACAATTGGGCTGATTCTAGGACCGACTATGTTAAGAATGAGGTGGCTCTAGACTACAATGCTGGCTTTGTTGGTGCATTAGCTAAAATGTATGCACTTTACGGTGGTTCACCGATTTCTGGTTTTCCAAGGGCAGAAGACTTTCAGAGAAGTCGAGACCCATATACCGAGTATTTTGCTAATGCAAAGATCAATGTTGATGGTGCCACGTTTACGGAAATAGCTGTTGATTTGACAAACCATGCAGCTTGGCCGGCTACCGTTAAGGATAAGCTTTCATATCGTTACTTCTTTGATGTGAGCGAAGTACTTTCTCATGGTTATAAGGTTAGCGATATTCAAGTAGTTGTTAACTATGCTGAAGTCCCCGTTAAAGTAACTGGTCCGACGCAGTGGAGCGGTAACATATACTACATAACCGTTGACTATAGTGGAACGCCCATCTATCCAGGTGGAGAATCCGTATGTGCAAGAGAGACGCAGGTGCGTTTAAAGTTACCTGATACGGCTCCAGACGCTGCTTGGGATCCGACAAACGATTGGTCATATCAGGGATTGTCGTCAAGTCAGTGGAAAGAAACCCAGTACATCCCAGTATATGATAACGGTAAACTCTTGTATGGAAAAGAACCTGGAGCAGCGCCTACTCCAACCCCGACTCCAACGCCTACTCCGACGCCTACTCCTACTCCAACGCCAACGCCTACTCCGACTCCTACTCCAACGCCTACTCCTACTCCAACGCCTACTCCAACTCCGACGCCTACTCCTACTCCAACCCCAACTCCAACGCCTACTCCGACTTGCAGCCCGGCTACGGACATAAGCATACCATTTACTAAAGACGGTGCTGGAACATACTGCTGGAGGCTGCAAGCCACGTCAAGTCTAAGAGACCCCAACAACTGGAGCAACTACATAAACAGCTGGGGCCTTGAGAAGCTTACGGTAAACGGAGTGGACTTCACCAACAAATACGTATTCACACACGACCTACCAGAGCCAATAAACGGCTACTGGTACATATACTACGTAGGCAACTACGCGTGGAGCCACTTCGAAGCAAAATAAACACAAAACTTTTTAA
>JAWCDE010000026.1:0-19511 GCA_038861395.1 Thermoproteota archaeon
GTTTGCTGTACTCTGGAACTCGCCGGCTCTGACGTATCCCGTCATGTAAACGACGTTGGCGGAGACGCTGACTGGCTCAGCCACATTTAATCCATTTTCAGTGAGAAACGCTTTAACCTGCTGAAGATAATTGGGTTTCAGGCTGATGTTTACAGATATTGTTGAAGAGTACGCTTTGAGCACGGATTTCGAGACCTCAGTCAAGTCGTCGATATTACTAACTTGGTGAATCCCTATCTTATTGTTCTGAGGATTGTAAACCGCAACCATCGTGACGTAGGCTACTTGAGCACTTATGGAGTAGAAGGGGAGTATTAGGATTGGCGTACTGTTGACTAGTTGAACCATAAGATTCCCCTCAACCCATGGGACGCCCCGTGTCTGGTGGAGAGTAAGTATTTGTTGTACAGTGGGGTGGTGTGTTATGCTGTCTACTACCGTGCTCAGCCTGGGGACTCTGTTTGAAAACCATACGAACTCCTTCTTCTCAGGGGTGAAAACGTATGCTCCCACGATGTTTACGGGAGCACCAGGGTTCTTCTGGTAGTTTTCAACTATACATAGCGCAACGTACTCTCCCCCTAGTGAAACATACCTTATGTCGAAAACGTTCTGAGGATAAACCTCACCGTAAGTATCTCTCGGGAAGTCGAACATTCCTGTGCTCCTGTACCAGGAGTCGTAGTCCCAACTGGGAATCCTATAGGTATTGTAAACGTCTATTATGCTCCACATGAGGTTCTTAATGTATCTTACCTGCGGCATGAGCCAAGAAGGCATTGGCCTGACCCAAGGAGGGTAGAGGGATCTAAGGGCTTCCAATACGTAGTTATCACTGTCAAGGGCTTCTTCAAACATGTATCCCTGAATGCTTCCATCCTTAACATTGACGAGAATTATTAAGAAGGGTCTTCTAAAACAACCGCCGTTCTCAACGCCGTAGTACTCGGTAGAAGCATATTCATTATAAACTGGTTTCTCGACGAATGTTGAGAAAGCCAAGTACAGGTTTCCCTCGGGGTCAACTACAGGATAAGGCGCGGGAGTATCCGTCCTGGGATCGGTTTCTATTTTCAGAAGCGGCATCGTTATTTTTGAAACTCTCTGGTAGGCGTCTCTAACCATAAGTGTGCTTAATGCCTCTCCGTAACCACCGGAAGCTATATCCAGCCTGCCCCGGAGTAGAAAGTACGCTGCACGAACCCATCCTGAGAAAACGTAATCAGGTGGGCCGCTATAGTTTACTTTCCCCGCCTCCCTCCACTTACCGGTGTTGACAAAAACCATTTCTCTTTTTTCGAAAAGCCCTCCAAGACCATAGTATACTGCAGGCGTCTCCACTATTCCTAGAGCATCGTTCAACGAGACTTTTCTACCTGTTGTAGCATCGAAAGCGATTATAACCTCGCTATGAGTGTATATGAAAGATTCTGCTGTTTCAACATCGGTAGCTTCAACCATCACGGGCGCTGTGAATACTATCCAGTATAGATGGCCGTCTCTGAAGTATATCATAGATGGGCTGCTCCATGTTATCCATGGTATTCCTATCCTAGAGAGCTCGTAGGCTGTTCTCGCAGATATGAAATCGTGATTAGTCAACCTGACCTTCTCAAGGTCCTCGATGCTTCCGAGTGATTCCGATACTTCAGATATTTTGTTCAAACCATTTAGAAGCTTCACTAGTTCGATATGCGGCTTAACCTTCGGTTCGAACTCGTATGCGATTTTGTTAGCATCCCATCCCCCAACCGTGCGATAATATGCTTGCGGCAAAACGTATCCCATTATAGCTGTGAGGACAGCAATTACTATAAATATGTTTTTAAATAAATGAGTTTTTCTAAGAGGGATTTTCTCCAGAAATAAGCATAAAACTACTAGCGTCAAAGAAGTAATTAAAGCTATTCTAAAAACTGGACTTGTCACATCGTAAGTTGAAGTCGGATACCATAGTAAAGCATACCCTATAATCGCAAGTGTTACTAAAAGCCTAAATAATGATAGGAATGTGCTTGAAAAATCGCTGAATAATAACAACCATTGAGGCTCCACGTTGAGCTTTTTCACAAAACCTTTTAAAGACCATATTTTAGCTATGAGGAAACCCATTAACAGAATTACTGTGAAGAAAACGTAGAATATTTTCAACAGCTCTATTAAGTCGAAAACAGGCATTGCATAATAAAGTTCTTCGCCCGAAAAGGAAATTGGCGAAAAGTATACTTTTCCAATCCAATTCATAAACCCTTGTAAAACATTACCTGCCTTACCCAGTAGGAATATTTGAACAGCTATTTTTTGACCTATCGCTGAGAAACAGATTAAAGTTGCGATTATGCTCGTCAAAAACGTTAAGATGGCGGGTTTAAATTTTCGCTTAATAGCTAGATACCACGTGACAGGGTTTAAAATCGCTAGTCCAGCTAATAATCCAAATGCTAAATATAAAGAATTGTTTAAAGTTATCAGGTTGAAATAGCTTACTCCAGATTTTCTAAGATACATATCATCGTAAATGCCGACTGTGAAAAACCACGTGGAAAAACCAAGCCATACCAGGATCAGAACCAGTATTACCCCTGTAGCTTTCTTCAAAAGGCTGCAAGTATTAAAGCCGCTTGAAACCCTTATCTCCATTATCTAAATCCAGCATATCCAGCAGTTTTTAAGCTTATTCAAGAGATTAAGCTTTTAACCTTCTTAACAAATCTTGTTGCAACTTTGAGCAAGATGCTTGGAAAGGTTCCACCTAGAATACTGAAGCAAATTGTTTTCAGGAACCTTGGTGCTTCAAGTAGTAGGGTTTTAGTGGGCCCGGGGGTAGGAGTAGATAATACCGTGATATCTCTAAACGGTGTTAAGATAATTGTTTCAATGGATCCGATAACTGGTGCTAAGGAGAACCTTGGTAAAATCGGCGTCGACGTTTCAACCAACGATGTGGCCCTCAGCGGAGCAAAACCCGAATTCCTATTGGTCTCCCTTATACTTCCTCCTGGCACGGATGAGAAGGATATTAGAGGGATAATGAGGCAGGCGAGTTTAGAAGCTAAGAGGCTTGGGGTAAGCATAGTTGGAGGACACACGGAGTATGCTAATATCGTGGAAAACCCTGTTTTCGTAGGGACAGCCATAGGCTGGACTAGGCGTAGGAAAATAATAACATCTAGTGGAGCCAAGCCCGGTGAAGACATAGTTATTGTAGGAGAAGCAGGTGTTGAAGGCACTTCCATATTGGCTTCAGACATGAGGGGGGAGCTTAAGAAAAGGGGAGTACCCCCCTCCGTATTGGATAAGGCGAGTAGGCTTGTCAAGAGTATAAGTATCGTTAAGCAGGCGCTTATCGCTGCAGACTATGCTTCAGCGATGCATGATCCTACTGAGGGAGGAGTTTTAGGAGGAATATATGAAATATGCGAAGCATCTGGAACCGGTTGCCTAGTAGATCTTTCATCCATACCATTGAGAGAAGAGACTAAGATAATATGTGGAAAGCTAGACATAGATCCTCTTAAGCTAATCAGCTCAGGAACCCTCCTGATCGCTGTGAGCAGTGCAAAAACTACTAAACTCATCGGAAAATTAAAGGCTGGAGGCTTTAAGGCAACAGTAATAGGGAAGATAACAAGGGGTAAGAAGAAAATAGGATTATTAGAGGGGAAGGAAATAGTGATGGACGAGCCGCCTCAAGACGAGCTTTGGAAAGCATTATCTAAGGAGGCTTAGAAAGCCTCTTTTCTACTGCCATGTGGATAGTGCTTGCTATCATAGCCCCGAGGAAAGTCTGTGCAAAGTTAGCAGGCACTTCAAATATTGCTCCTAAACCGACTAGAAAGAGCTCGTATATGAAATAGCCTAATACCATTTCGAAACCTCCTATGAAGCAAGGTATAACAGTTGGCAGATTCCTCTTATGGAATTTTAAGACTAACATTATGAGAACAGCCAATACTACAAGGATTGTGAAAAATACTGGTTGAGAAGGGATAATCATAGAGCTGGCTGCAAAAAGAGATACTTCAGCCTCCTCCCCCATGAACATTAAGGCAGCGACTACAACCCCGAGTACCATAACAGGCATGAAGAAAAGCACCATAATCAACCATGTTCTCCCAGCTTTTTCTTTACCCATAAGAATCCTGTAGAGCTTGCCTGTTATGAAACCCTCAACTCCCTTCACGACCAGGGTTGCAGGAGCGTAAACAGTGTAGCCGAGGAAAACATCACTGAGCATTGAACCAATTCCGCCAGCTACTCCTCCTACAATCGGGCCGAATAGTATTGCTGTGAGAAAAACCATCGAGTCTCCGAGATTGAAATACCCTCTTGTAGCAGGAATGTATATGGATATTGACGATGTTGCCACGAAAACCAGTGCTATTGATAGTGCTGAGGAAGCGACAAGCCTAGTTTTAGATGCTTCAACACGATGCATAGTATTATCCCATTATTATTCAGAAATAAATCGCTTGCCTTATATGAAGGCAAATATTAAGGTATTATTCGACAACCCTAATATCCATTATACTAGACAAGCCAAGTGTTTTAGCGGTTTCAACTATTTTGAAGCTTATGTTAACAGCGCTCTTTATTATGAGAGCTTCAGCAGAATACTCCCCCTTAATGACTTTCGCAAAAGCCCTCGTGTGACCATCGAGAATATATAGTTTATCGAGATGCTCGAGACATGTTATTGGAGAATACTTGTCGCGCCAATATTCCAATCCCTCTGCGCCTATCAAGGGCTGTGTTGGAACTAGGCTCAGAACATCCACATTCCTATGCTCTAAGTGGAAGATGTCACCGTAAATCCTCCTATAGTAAAGGACTATTTTAACAGCATTGAGAAAGGAAAGGTTCTCCCTCGACAGCGGCATTTTCATTATGCTGAGGTCCATTATGTTTCTCAATGGTTTATAATATTCGATCTCTCCTGCAGGCAATAGTATATAGGAATTCATAGTGTTTTCTTTGAAGAGCTTGTGGACTAGAAGCCTGTGATGCCCGTCAATCACGTATATTCTCTTATTAGGTAATTCTAAGCATATTGCTGGAACTCTATAATTCTCATAGAGAAAGGCTTTGAAAGTCGCTACGAGCTTGTCTGCCTCAAGAAAATCCTCTGTAGGAATAACCATTTCAACCGGAACCTTGTCGAGAACCTTTTTGAAATCTGTTTCATACAAAATGCTGAAAGTCTTCCTCAGTGCTTCAGCTCTTTCAATAGCCTCTTCCTCGCTTATCAGCTTAGGCAAAGAGTCAGACAAGCCTAGTCTTAATGGACCTAGCTAAATATGCTAATGAGAAAAGTATTATTGACACTAGCGCTATTGAACCACTCGTAGGAATGTTCAAGTATAGCGATATGGCTAGACCGCAGAGTCCTGAGAATACTGTTATTGCGAAAGAGATTATGAGCATTCCGTTTACTCTGCTGGTTATCAGCCTTGAAACAGCTGCAGGCATGACCAGTAGAGTAACAGACAGAAGAACACCCATTGTCTTCGCTATTACTGCAGCGGTTATGGCGGATGTTGCGAAGAGTAGGGAATCGTATAAGCCTACTTTAAGCCCAAGCGATTCAGCGGTCTCCATGTCGAAGCAGATGTAAAGGAACTCCCTGTAGAATACGATGATCATTAATATGGTGATTGTTGAAGCAATCGCAAGGCTTAAAACATCAGTGTTAGAAATCAATAACAGGTCGCTAACAAGGTAACCGTCAACCATGATCTTCTTCTCCATAGGGAGATAGCTTCTTATTACTGCATAAAGCATTACGCTCAGTGCAAGAGAGACGCTCAGCATCATTCCCAAAGCTTGCTGACTATTCCTACCAGCTCGCGAAACCAATATAGAGGTCATTATGCAGAAGAGGATCGCAAAAGCAAAGGGATCTATTAGGTTAGGTAGTAAAATTTGCAGAAGGACTCCTAGTGCTGCGCCGCCGAGGGCAGCGTGAGAAATCTCAGGGGTTATGTAAAGAGCACCTCTTAGAAGCATTATTGCTGAAACCGGTACTGAGAATGATGTGAACAGGATTCCCAGTAATGCTCTTAAGACGAATGGGTCAAGCATGTTTATCACCCAGTATGAATATTCTCCTACCTTCTCTCTCAACAGTTCTCAAACACGGGTATATTGGCTTTAGCTTATCCTCGCTCAAAACCTCGTCGGGGTCCCCATAGACACATATAAACTTGTTTAGAATCATTATTTTATCAGTCAGCTCCATTATCGGGTCTATCTCATGCTCTACAATGATTATCGTCCTGCCTTTCTCTTTTAGCATTCTGAAAACATTAAGCAGATACTCCTGGCTTTCAGAATCCAGCCCGGCGAAAACCTCGTCGAGTAGGAGGAGAGCAGGATCAGATGCTAAAGCTCTTGCTATCAGAACCCTCCTCTGCTGCCCGCCGCTAAGCTGGTTGAAAAAGTAGTCCCAGTACTCGTCCATGCCCAAGTATGTTAGGGCTCTTCTTGCAGACTCTAAATCTTCTGCGGAAGTAATCCTCGGAAACCTTTTCCTCAAAAGCACCCCCATTAGCACCACCTCCCACACTCTTAGCGGAGTTTCGTAGGAAACCCTGTCCTTCTGGGGAACGTATCCTACTAGGTTTCTCAACCTGCTGCTTTCACTAAAAGGGTCCATGCCGAGTACTTTCACACTACCCTTGAAAGGCTTAACCATTCCGAGGAGCAGCTTTATCAGAGTAGTCTTCCCAGCCCCGTTGGGGCCTACTATAGTTACGAAAGAAGGCGATTCAACGTCGAAGCTGATGTTCTCCAAAACAGTGCGGCCATCCAGCCTTACTGAAGCATTCCTGACAGATACGACTGGTTCACTCATCTTTTCACCCTCCTAACTATGATCAGGGTTTCAATCGTGATTACGAGCAGGGCCGTGATGGTTGTTAAAAAGTAGATGTCTAAACCTGTTGAGACAGGCTTATGGCTAGAGAGTAGGGCGCTGTAAACCTGTCCAGCGTCATAGTACATTAAAGAATCATAATTCTCCAAACCGCTCGTGGAAACGACAGAGATGTAAGCGATCGAGCACCCGGTGTCCGTGGAGATTTGTTTGATAGTGTTCTTAACATTGCTCATTAAAAGAGCAGTGTCGGAAACAACTATGCAAGCATACTCCCCGGACTTTAGCCCCTCGTAAATCCTGCTTAAAGAATATGGTCTAATAATCTCCTCTTCGCCAACTAACACTGCACCAACCTTTAGGCCCAATGCTTCAACAACATATTGCTCAGCGTAAAACCCTATAACTACACTGTTTTCCGAACCGTATTTCTCAGAAAGCCTTTTGAAAAAGCCCTTGAGGCTAGAAACCCTAGATGTGAAGGAAACGTAGTTTGAAGAAAACTCTTCAGAATACTCTGGCTTTATTTTCGAAAGCATGTCTTCTAAAGATTTAGCTATTAGAACAGCATTATCCGGCAGTAACCAGAATCCATGAACATTCTCTTCTCCATTGATCTTAAGAATTGTACCATTGTTCTTCACCAGTTCAAGCAGGTTAATCGATATCGAATCCGGTGAGACGCCTTTTTCCTCAGCAACCCTCTCAACAAGCTCTCTCTCCCACTCCATGTGTCCAGTTATTACTATCAAGTCTGAGTTTAAAGCGGCTAGGATAACACTGGGGTTTAGAGTAAAGCTGTGGGGTTCAACACCTTCTGGGACGATGGACACGACTTCCCCCCTGTCTCCGACTATCGGAGAAACAAGAAGCTTAAGGATATTCATCGTAACCAATATTCTTACTCCGCCAACTTGTTGAGTGAAAACTGAGCTTTCAAATATGCCAGCAATTATAATAGAAGCAACCGTAATAACAGTATTGAATTTCAGACTCTGCAGCATGACTTACCCCCCGGGATACTATTGTTATGAGGACAGTTCTTAGGATGACCTAGGAGACTACACATTGAGTCGACAATCTTGTCTGAAAGATATAGCTCAACCCTGCTTGCACATTTGCAGGCATCCTCAAGACTTAACGAGAGAAACCTGTACGCGTAGGTTTCAAAAACCCTATGGTTCCTAATTATCCTATTGACTTCTTCTAAACCCTTTTCTGAAATACAAACCCCCTTCCAACGATATCTTTTAAGCATACCTTTTCTCCCCAGCCTTTCAAGGTATTCGCTTGCAGTCGCGCATGAAACCCCCATGGCTTCTGCCACTTCAAGGCTTCCAACAATCTCTCTTCCTGAAATAAGTTTGAAAACCGTCTTAAGATATTCCATCTCCTTCTCCGTTAGGCTTTTCGAAGACTCTCCTGGTTTAGGCATATCCTAATTTAGGATGTTCCTAAATTTAAGTTTTATGCGATTCTAATCATTCCTCGGATTCATACGAGAAAAAAATCCTCCTTCTCGCCGAACCTCTTGTATTTCGCCAGAATTTCTTCCCTCAAACTCGGCTTCACCGTTTGAAGAGCTTTCTCAAAATCCTCCTTCGTCACCTTGTCAGCATCCCTTCTCAACGCGTTTAAACCAGCCTCCCTGCAAACAGCTTCAAGGTCTGCTCCCGAATAACCTTCCGTCCTCCTAGCTATGTCCTGGAGGTCAACGCCTTCCAGCGGCATTTTCCTCGTATGGATCTTGAGTATTTGTAGTCTTGAAGCTTCGTCCGGCGGGGGAACGTAAAGTATTACTTCAAACCTTCCTGGTCTCATTATCGCTGGGTCAAGAAGCTCAGGTCTATTTGTTGCTCCTATTACCACTATCCTCTCTATGGGTGTGAGGCCATCCATTTCCGTGAGGAGCTGGCTCACAACCCTTTCTGATACACCACTATCCGCCATACTCATCCCCCTCCTGGGGGCTATTGCGTCAACTTCGTCTAGAAATATTATTGAGGGCGATGCCAATCTGGCTTTCCTGAATACCTCTCTAATAGCTTTCTCAGATTCCCCAACCCATTTGGAGAAAACCTCCGGACCCTTTATGCTTATGAAGTTGGCCTCGCTCTCGGTTGCGACTGCCCTAGCCAGAAGTGTTTTTCCGCATCCCGGAGGCCCGTAGAGTAGTATTGCTTTGGGCGGGGTTATTCCCAGTTTCTCAAACTTCTCAGGGCTCTTTATGGGAAGCTCCACAGTCTCCCTAAGTCTCATCTTAATCTCCTCGAGCCCCCCCACATCGCTCCATTTGACCGTAGGTACTTCAACGTACACTTCTCTCATCGCCGTTGGAGTTATCTCTTTGAAAGCGTTCATGAAATCCTCCTCTTTGACAACCATTTTCTCTAAGACTGAAGGCGGTATTCTCTCCTCAAGCTTTATCTCGGGAAGATATCTTCTCAAAGCCTTCATAGCAGCCTCCCTGCATAGCGCAGCCAGGTCTGCGCCAGTGTAGCCGTGGGTTATCTCAGCCAGTTTTTTCAAATCGACATCCTTATCAAGCGGCATCGACCTGGTGTGTATCTGCAGTATCTCAAGCCTGCCCTGCTTATCTGGAACGCCTATTTCTATCTCCCTGTCGAATCTTCCCGGCCTGCGTAACGCAGGGTCTATCATGTTCGGCACGTTGGTGGCTCCTATCACGATGACTTCGCCCCTGCCTTTCAAACCGTCCATGAGCGCTAAAAGCTGTGCTACTACTCTCCTCTCAACCTCGCCGCCAACCTCCTCCCTCTTCGGAGCTATAGCGTCTATCTCGTCTATGAAGATTATGCTCGGAGCCTTCTCCTGAGCCTCCTGGAAAACCCTTCTAAGCCTTTCCTCAGACTCTCCGTAGAACTTACTCATTATCTCAGGCCCGTTTATCGACAGAAAGTTAGCATCGGACTCGTTTGCAACAGCCTTGGCAAGGAGCGTTTTACCCGTGCCAGGCGGGCCGTGTAGGAGAACTCCCTTAGGCGGCTCTATGCCCAGCCTCTGGAAAAGCTCAGGGTGTCTCAAGGGAAGCTCAACCATCTCCCTTATCCGCTGGATCTCCTCGTGTAAACCGCCAATATCCTCGTAAGTAACCCTTGGAATAGCGAGCTTCTCAGCAGCCTCTTCACTCACCAGTTGCAACCTTGTGTCAGGCGAAACCTTTACGACACCCCTCGGCCTAACCCTGACCACTGTCATGCCGAGAGCCTGGCCGCCGAAAACCGGTACTGCCACAATGTCTCCCTCGGTAAGAGGAGTGTCGATAAGCTTATCCCTAACGTAGCTCAGAAACTCTTCGTCAACATTAGAAACTCTAACGCCCATGGGGGCGAAAACAACTTCGCTAGCGTTCTCAACCTTGTCAACTTTCTTAACCTTAACGTAGTCGCCTATCGCTACTCCGGCGCTCCTCCTTATCAACCCGTCCATCCTAATTATGTTCTGGCCCTCGTCCTCAGCGTAACCAGGCCATACTATGGCTGAGGCCGTTCTTCTCCCTATTATCTCAACAACATCTCCTGTGTCGGCTTTGATCTGAGCCATCTCCTTCTTTCCTATTCTAACAATCCTTCTACCAGCGTCTCGCGGCTTTGCTTCAGCAACTAAAAGCTGGATTTCGCTCATCTTTCAAAAGCCTTTTTAAAATACTTAGATTTAAGCTTTTTACTAAAAATCGATGGGTTTTACGTGGATTCCTGAGGCTGTTCTTCAACCTTCTTCAATTGATTCCTATACATTTCCAGGATTTCCTTGACTGTGGTCGCCTGCTCCGGGGCCTTATCGTCCCTGAGCCTACCTGTATACTTGGGGAAACGACCCGCTAAGCCGGATCCCTTTCTGATTGCGTCTAGCCCACAGGTGTGAACAGGGCTTAGAGTTATTTCTGAGGCGATTATCTCGATAACTATACGGGGTTCAAACCATACATCTGCCTCGATCTTTGAGTCAACTCTAGGATGCTTATGACCAATCCTATACTTATTCATCAACTCAGTGAAATTAGCTAAGTCCTCGTCTGTGAAGCCTGTGCCGCATTTAGCAAAGGTCCTGAAAACATCTTCTCCGGGATCGTATGCAGCAAGAAGGTATGCGCCATATTTGCCTGCTCTCTTACCCCTGCCGTGGAAAGCGCCTACTATAACGAGGTCGAAGGTGTCAGCAACCTCAGCCTTATACTCTCTCTTCAGCTTTATCCAGCTCCATTCTCTGGCCCCCGCTCTATAGGAGGCTTTAAGGTCTTTTACCACAAGACCTTCACAGCCTTCTGAAATTGCTTCCTCCATGAATGCCTCTATCTGTTCAGGGTCGCCGGATATTATCTGCCTGACTAGCTTAACTCTCTCGTCTTCAATAATAACATTCTTCAAAGCACTTCTCCTCTCTAAATAGGCTCTTTCAGTATAGTCGACACCGTCAGCATATAACAGGTCGAAGAAGAAGAGTGCAACAGGATACTCTTTCATAGCCTCCTCGATGCCATACTTCCTCCTTCTATGCATAAGCTCTTGGAATGGCAGCAGCTCACCCGTATCAGGGTTTATCGCTACGCATTCTGCTTCTAGAACAGCCTCCTTAGCCTTAACATTCTTCTTCACCATTTCTATAGCATCAGGATAATGGCTTGTAATATTCTCCAGCCTTCTAGAAAAGAGTAGGACATTGCTATCGTTCTTATGTATTTGAACACGCTCCCCATCCAGCTTGTATTCTGCAGCAGCCTCGCCGCCTATTTTCTCCAAAACCTCTTGCACTGTAGTTAAGCGTTCTGCTAACATTGGTCTAATAGGCTTACCCACGGTTATTTTGAAACCATAGACTCCATCCAGCCCTTTTTCCGCAATCGCCTTTGCAACAGCTCCAAGGTCACTGGAAATGTTGTAGGCACGCTCTATCACCGGTCTATTAGACTTGTCTCCAGTGAACGCTTGAGCGATGGCGTCGAGAATAGTGTAATCAGCAATACCGAGCCTAAGCCTCCCGGTGACGATTCTTACAGCATACTTTGCCTCCTTTGGAGACATGTCTATCAGTAGAGAAGAAAGCAGGCTCGTCTTCTGCGTGACCGACCCCTTTCCACCTAGCTTTGCAAGCTTGTAAAGCTTCTCATAAACATCCGTTAGAGTAGGCTCCCTGCTCAGAAGCTTCTTCTGAACCTTCCTTTGCGCAAGCGTCTCAGCAACACTGCCGAGGTCGCCAGCCTCCTTGTATAGTTTCTCCACAGTCTCATCGTCCACGCCTGAAAACTCCGATAATGATCTTAAAACCAGCTTCTCAGCGACGCCGAACTCTAGACCCTCGTAGTCGGGCCTAACCTTACCCTGGAGAAGGTACACGAGCTTCTCAAGCTCGGCGGGACTAGCCTTCTTGAAAAGGTCTACCAAGAGGCTTGTCATTTCAAGTCTTTTCGTAGTGGATTCCACTTGCTCCATGGCTTCCGCGACTTCTTTGAAAAGCATAACCATGGAGTATTAATACTCTGGAAGGGTAAAAATGTTTCTGAAGCAACTTCCGGTTTTAAAAGAGGAGGATTAAATCCCTACATGGGATTTTTCAGAAAGAGTTTCGCTCGGAGAAATTTTTCTAGAAGCCCTGTGAAATCGACGGGTTCCCCCTCACCGATTCCGGGGCATTCCTCGTCGAAGAAGAAAACATAGTCCTCCGATCCGTATCTAATTGTTTCAACATCATCAGGAAGCTCTAGAAGACCGTCTAAAATCCTTTTTTCAACAGGATAGAAGGGGTAGAGCTGGCACATGATTGGCTTGTACTCGTGTATTATGCATAGGCCATTATTTAAGAATGGGCAGTATCCTTTCTCACCCATAAGAAGCATCCTCCCTTCTGGAGAAACGCAGGGTTTAAATGATGGGAATAGTTTCCTGATTCTCTCCAAGTCTTCTTCGCATATCTCAGGATTTAGGTTACAACATATTTCTCCGCAAAGCCTGCATTTAAACAGAGTCCCCTTCCTCGCCACCGGCAATTCTGCGATAGGCATCTCATTAAAGTTAGATTTCAAAGCCTTATGAATCTTTTTAACGTCCATCTTTCAGGAAGGTCTATGTCGCAGAGAGCAGCAAAGATCATTTCCTACATTCTATCTAACCCCGTTACAGGAGGGCTCGGAGGGCTTGCAATAATGGTGAAGGAAAACATTGGGTTTAATGACGTTGCCATAAGCACTATTGCAGTATTGTTCTTCTACAGCATTCTACCATTTGCAAGCGTATACTATCTTAGACTACGGGGAAAGAGCGACATATTCATGAGTGAGAGAGCAAGGAGGCCTAGGCACTTCATCCCTGGTTTATTGGGTTATGTCGCATCAGCATTCCTCTTTAATTTAAGAGGGATGAGGCTCTTAGCAGTTACATCGGCCTCGTATTTTTTAACATCTTTCATCCTTCTCCTTTTTACTTTCAAGATAAAAGTAAGTATCCACGTATCCGGATTAGCAACGGTGGGCATGCTTATTTCCTACTTCTATCGGATTCCTGGAATAATGGTCTTAATGCTCTTGCCTTTACTGGCGTGGGCTCGTGTAAATACCGGGGAGCACACCTATTTACAAGCCGTATTAGGTGCCGTAGTAGGGTTTGTAGTGACCGCTTCAACACTCGTGTTGCTTAAGCCTTAGGTTTTTACATCAGGCAATCAGACTGCTTATCTTAGGAAACTGTTTTAGAACCTCCCCTTGTGCTAAAAGTATTGGTGTAAAGGACGTGATGTCTACTTTTCTGAGAATTGGAGATAGCAATTCGCTAACCTCAACCTCGTTTACAGCAGTCCCCATCGTCAGAGGGTTCATGGAAGGGAGTACGATTATTCTAGTGTTGTGATGCTCACCGTGTAAGAAGCTTTTAAACCTGTGTTTAACACCTATGGAATCTCTGATGGAGATTACTGGATGCTCATGCCCCATTAGAACGATAGTGCCTTCACCCGGTAGTTCATGATCCTTATCACCATGTATAAGGAAGTATTTCCCAATTCTGACAGGAGGGTCTTGAAATTCGACATTCAACCTTTTAAGCACGATTCTAACGAAATTATCGTGGTTTCCCCTTATTAGAATAGGCTCTGCGCCCAGGCTACGCACATCGTTCACGAAGTCCTGTACCTGAGTCCACTCTTCAGGATTTATGTCTCCAAATTCGTTTTTTATATCCCCGAGGATTATCAATCTTCTCGCAGACCTGTAGTTAAACATATTCCTAAGCGATTTCACTATCGGCTCATAAGTGGGGAAGGGTATGTGTACTCCCTTTTCCTCTAATTCCCATTCTAAACCAAGATGAATATCCGCAACAACTATAGCGTCGAGGCTCTTAACATAGATTGCTGGCTCAAACTCCACTATTTCGACATCCTCAGTTAGCTGCATGTATGGCTGCCAAGACCTCCCTGTGTAGTCTTTCTAGCAATGCCCTCTTATCCTCCATGAGAACTACATCCGTGAAACTGGATAACAACAAGGAGTGGGCAATAGGCGACGCAACCCTACTTGGCTTACAGACGAGCGGGGTTCTAACGCTACTTTCCAATTCCGATACGAATCGTAGAGCATTCTTAATATCCATAGCATCCTCAAGTATCTCCCTGTATGTCTCCTTCATAACTGGAAAGTTCTTCAAATCCCTTATCGCCTTTAGAATATGTTCAGAGTTTAGCTGGAGTTTTGAAACCATAACCTCATGGCCCTTATAGTTTCTGAGTATCATGAAGCTCCTTACCGCGACGTGTCTAAACCTGTGCTTCAACATCTCAGTCTTCTCTATAGAGGATTCTGCTAAGCTATAGAGGTTTGAAGAATTAACCGATTTAATAATCCTATCCGGGTCGACCCTGTATTTCGGCGGCAATATGAGGAGGAAACCGTTGTCTCCAACTGAGATTTGAACCGAGACTGATCCTAAGAGGTTTGAGGCTGCTACTGCGAAGGCCCTGGAGAGAACATCGTTAACTCTTCTCCCTACGAGGCTGTGGAAAATGATTATTTGCCTGTCAGACTCGTCGATATAGTTCTCCACTATAAGTGAGCCTTTTCTCAAATATGGGAGAACACCTATGTTGTTAAAGTATTCTGCTGTTATCTTCAAGTATTCATAGAGGGCTGTGGCTGTCTTCCTATCTATCTTAAAGTAATCCATATAATGTCTAATCCTATCCTCCTTCTTATCGAAGAGTATTGTTTGGAGCTCTCTTATTCTGAATTCGTCTATCATATTGGCCAAGTCGTAGGAAAGCGGAAGCATCTCCGAGAACCATTGCGGCACTGTTGGTTTTTCTCCTTCAGCGGGCTCTACGATAAGCTTCATCAATCGGCTTTTAATACACCTGTATGGCCTACCGCCAAGGAGGAAAATATCTCCTGGTGAGAGTCTTTCGAAAAACTCTTCTTCAATGTTACCGACAGGCTTATTGTCTTTAGTGAAGACTTTAACCATGGCCATGTCTGGTATCGTCCCAGTGTTAGTCATGTATATTACTCTTACCAGGTTGCCCCTCCTGCCGAAGACACCTTCTTCCTCATCCAGCCATATCTTTCCGTAGACCTTATAGCCTTCCAATTGTCTGTAGTACCCGCTCAAATACCTTAGGACGATCGTGAAGTCTTCTAGACTAAGGTTCCTGAAATTGTAAGACCTTTTAACAAGATTGTAGGCCTCCTGAATACTCCATTTCTTCTCGATAGACATCCCCACTATGTGTTGGGCAAGAACATCAAGGGGATTCTCTGGAATATAGACTTCGTCAAGCTTCCCGGCTTCGGCAGCCTTGGACATTACAAGCACTTCAACAAGATCATCTCTCTCCATGGGTATGAAGACGCCTTTTGACACGGCTTCTAGCGAATGGCCTGAGCGGCCGACTCTTTGAATAGCTCTCGTAACCGATTTCGGCGAGCCTATTTGAACAACGCAATCTATGTAACCAATGTCGATGCCAAGCTCTAAGGAAGTACTGGTTACCACAGCCTTGAGCCTACCTTTTTTCAACTTGTCTTCTACGTCAAGCCTGACTTCACGGGAGAGGGAGGAATGGTGGGCAGCATACTCGTCCTCGTTTAAAACGCTCTTAGGCCTGAGCTTCTTTAGATGGTATACGACTCTCTCCGTGCTGCTACGCGTATTCGTGAATATTAACGTTGTTCTGTTCCGCTTTATTATGTCGTTTATCAACTTGTACATTCTTCTACTGAGCTCTTCAGCAGGAGTATGCACAAGGTTGTAATGGGGAGACACTACTTTAAGCTCGAACTTCTTTGAAGCATGTACATCCACTATCGTGCACTGCCTTGGAGAACCATCTTCGTATCCAACTAAGTATGCAGCCACTTTTTCTAAAGGATGGATTGTTGCAGACAAGCCTATTCTCTGGAAATCTCTTCCCGAAAAGCCTCTCAGTCTTTCAAGACTCAAAGAAAGGTGTGCACCTCTTTTAGAACTACAAAGCTCGTGAATCTCATCCACCACTACCCATTGGACTTCTTTTAAGAAAGATCTGAACTTGGGTGCGACAAGTATTATGGAGAGGCTTTCAGGAGTTGTTATAAGTATGTGAGGGGGCTTCTTCAACATTCTACTTCTCTCCGAGGTTTTAGTATCCCCAGTCCTTACGTGAACCCTTATATCTGGGAAATCATAACCTTTATCCTCGGCGATTTTCCTGATCTCATCTAAGGGTTGTGAAAGATTCTTCCTAATATCATTGTTTAAGGATCTTAAAGGCGAGACGTAAACACAGTAAACCCTGTCTTCAAGCTTTCTTTCAAAACCCCTTTTTATCAGGTCGTTGAGTATTGTAAGGAAGCAGGCAAGCGTCTTTCCGCTTCCGGTAGGTGCGGAGATTAGGGTATTCTCACCGTTGACAATCGGCTTTATCCCGTATGCCTGAGGCGGGGTTAAATCCCTAAACCTCCTCATAAACCATTCTGCTACAACAGGGTGGAGTAGCCCAACGATTTCTTCGAACCCACTCTTAACAGAGTAGAACCTATAGGGGCTTGTCGACATGAGTTTTTCTCTTTTAAACCTCTACTCGAATAAGTATTGATAAATCTTCCCCTAACTTACTTCTTTTTAACTGGCATTATTATCTGGCCCTCTACAGGGTCACCATAGGCCTCGTAATCACCATCGTAGAACATTTTTGCTACTAGTGCTGCAGTAACAGCATCTAGCTCGTGATGGGACTGTAAACCCTCTAATCCCTTTACTCTAAAGCGAGCTAGGCCCTTGCGGAGGCCCTCTATGCTTACTGTTTTACGTGGGATTCCCAATACGTCTTGAGCACCACCTGGATAAACCTCTATCACATTATAACCCAACGACACTAGTATGTTCTTCAGCTTAATGCCTCTTTTCGTCAAAGCCCTCATTGGGCCAAGGGTTATTGGGAAAAATCTTATGCCCCTTTTAAGCAACTCTCTGTCACACTCCCTCAGGTGGATGTTACTTCTCACATCTAGACTGCTCCTACCTTTGGGCATTGAGAGAGGAGCGTCTATGGCAATTACAACCGGCTTGAAACGATTAACCTCATTTAGAATCTCATTGTCACTATATAGAGTCATTGTTATGACCTTCATAGATTCGTCTAGTGCGGCAAATCCACTCGGCCTGGTTTCAACGCCAGCTAGATCTACACCTATGAAGAACATTTCATATTTTCAACCTGAAGAGCTTGCATGCATTCCTAGTGGTTTCCTCCGCAACAAGCTCTGGGTCAAGATTCTTTATCCTAGCTATTTCCCTTAGGCTGAAAACTATGTTTGCAGGCTCGTTTCTCTGAAAAGGGTTTACTCCCAACACTGGAGAATCAGACTCTAGAAGGATGTTTTCAATAGGCAGTCTACTGACCAGCTTCTGTTTCTGAGGCGATCTTACTACTGAAGGCGGTATACTGAAGAAAAATCCTAATTCCACACCCTTCATAGCATACGAAGCTTTTCCGTCGAAAGCATGCATAAGGACTTTTCTAGCACCGCTTTCAACTAGTATTTCTATAGCTTCTCTACCAGCACTTCTCGAATGCACTATTAGGGGGAGGTCTAGTTTATTTGAAAGATCTATAAACTCTTTAAAATAGTCGATGAGCCTAGTTCTCTCATCCTGTTTCTTAACGGTGTAGTAATCTAAGCCCACTTCACCTATTCCGATTATTTTGTTTTTATTATCTAAGATTAAGTACATTATTTCCTTAATATCCTCTAGGAAAGGCGCACCATAGTCTACACCTATCGTCGAATAAACGTAGCCTTTAAATTTTTCAGAAATGCTCAGCGACCTTAACCCGCCTTCTCTACCAAGGCCACAGTCGATAATAACTGCTAAACCGTTCTCTTTAGCCCTAAGAACCACATTGTCTAAGTCTTTTTCAAAGGCGCTATCGCTCAAGTGAGAATGCGTATCCACTAGTTTCAAATTCCAAGACGTTTTTACTAGATGATTAAGATAAACCTTTAATAACTTCTACTATGTAGAAAAGAGAATGATGGTTAAAGAGGCTTCGACCAAGCTGTATACCCTAAACAAGAAACTTGGTGGCAAGAGGTATTCTGCAATAATGCTTTACCTGCCTAGTAAGATAGTGAACGATTCAGCATTTCCATTGAAGAAAAAGGGGAGGCTAGTAGTCAGAATAGTTTCTGACAGGCTTGTGGTTGAGAACGAAAAGAAGAGGAGGGGGAAGCACTAGCTCAACCTATGCTTAAAGTTTGTCAGAGAAGTATAGATTATTATGAATTGTTCCAACTCTCTCAAAAAGCCTGTGCTTATATGCCAAGAACTTCCTCTCTTCTCCACAATGCCTGCTCCTACGAGTCCTCTAATCATATTGTAAAACTGGCCCACGGTAATCTTCCTTTTTCTTATCCAGATTTTCCATTCTTTAGTGCTGATGCCAGAAGACCCTCTTGAAACCAATTCTTCACAGAAGACCTTGGCCTCTGAAGCAAGTAGGGGGCTTCTCCAAAAAATCCTAGAGAACATTTCATCGACCGTAGCTGGTACTCGCCCCGCTTTGAAAAGAATCGTCGTCCCTTTTCGCTCCTTCCCAACTTTCCCCCTACGTGGCATGCGTACTCTCTACAATATCATAGAGTATTAAGCCTTACTAGCCGAATACGCCATACTCCTCTGCCAAAGGAGTTGTAGGAACTCTTGTCTTACGTCTTCTCAAGACAAGTATGGAGACGGAAGTGCCGAGCGTTATTGCAACACTGACAACTATAATAATTATGTAGATATTGCTTACCCGAAAAGTGCTTTCCCCAACTCCCGTATTTCCATACGGGTCTTCAGCGTTTATACTCACTGTGTATTCTCCGGTTGGGGTTGTTAGCGGGAGGCCGTATTCTCCCACCCAAGCACCATCACTATACTTCAATACTACAGTAGTGATCATGGAGTCCGAAGACAGTACTGCAGTAACATTCCCCTCATCCATAATCGAGCCATCTAAGTATTTCACTATGCATTTTAACCGAATGGTATCAAACCCAATTTGATACTCTTCTCTCAAATCCATTATCCTCATGCTTAGAACAGCCTTAGTAACCTCTACAGTATTGTCGAGGAAACCGGAGTTTCCATAGTGGTCTTCTGCCGAAATC
>JAWCDE010000027.1:0-8161 GCA_038861395.1 Thermoproteota archaeon
TCATACTTGTTAAAACGCCGAAGCTCTGGTTTTCTAGAGGCTATTACAGCATTATAAGGAATTATTCCTGCTACGACAGTGACTAGTGTATTGGCTAGGAACAATAGGAGAGTTTACTCCGCTTAGTATAGCCGTTTGCGAATTACAATGCGAGCAGGGCTTCGCTTTTTCTAACCTGCTGTGTTACCGGATCTACTTCTAGCCCCAAGCTTTCTAATCCATGTAAACCTAAGACGTTTCCATCTTTCTCTTCCGCAAAGACTACTACGGTGGGTGCTTCCTCTCCCTCATATTCCATAATTATGTGACCAACTTCTCTTTCTACTACATCACCCCTTATAGTTTTGAACTTCATCTTTCTTACCGGTTTAACGCCTAACTCTTCCAATGTTTTTCTCGAAATCCAAGAATAAGTTGCTCCTGTATCTACGAGTAGCCTCACCTCTCTCTGCTCTATTCCAGCTACCGCCCGCACCCTGACAAGCACGTGTGTTTCTCCCAAAGCCCAATATTCTAAGCAACGCTTTATTTATAAACTATTCTAGGGAATTGGCTGTAATGCAAAGATATCATACAGGCTATAGGCAAAACGGAAAAACCAAGACAGTTCTAAGCTCCGAAATATTCTATGTTTTTAAAGCCTAGAGCCTAATTCACCTTATACATATTCATTTAAAAATTTCTCATAGAGTTTAACGATTTTATTCCAATCGTAATTAGAAGCAATTTTATGACATTCTTCACTCATATCCCTATTAATAGCTTTTAAAACAACATTAGAAATGTCTTTAGGAGAGATTACATATGAATCCGTTGACACCGTTTTTTATAAGGTCACAAGTAGCATTCCTATCGTGTTTAACAGTAATAACAGGTATTCCGCAAGCATTAGCCTCTAATGCTGCGATGCCAAAGCCCTCTCTGCTCGATGGGAGGACAAAGACCTTAGAAGCCTTCATGTAAGATATAACTTCATCATGGTCTTCTAGAAAACCTTTGAAGACAATGTTTTTCTCCAATCCTAATTTCTCCACAAGCCTTTCCAAATTTGCTTTCCTTCAGTAAAGGGAAAAATAGTTTGTTGCTTAGAGGTACGCGAAAAGAGATAGGAGTTTTGAAAAAAGTAAATGAGCTTAAGCTGCATATTATCATAGCGCGATTATTCGCACAGTAAAATTCAAATTTCACCTAAACAATGTAAGTTTTAAATAACAGCGTATTTCATGCTTCTGATTATGAAGAACCAATATTTAAAGAGAAGGCTTGAATCTATAGAAGTTGAGAAAGGAAAGAGTATTTCAAAACTTCTTTCAGAAATGGCAAAGACGGGTTTTCAAGGTAGGAGACTTGGGGAAGTTTTCCAAGTATGGGAGGAAATGTTAAGAGATGGGGATGTCACGATCTTTATGGGCTTTGCCGGTTCAATGAGTACAACAGGCCAATGGAAGATAATCAGATGGCTTATAGAGAACAGGTTTATAGATGTGCTCGTATCCACGGGCGCAAATATTTCGGAGGACATTTTAGAAGCCATGGGTTTCAGCTACTGGCGGGGGAGCCATCTCGTTGATGATGGAGAGCTTTACAAGCTTAGGATAGATAGGTTTTACGATGTATATGCTGATGAGATGGAGTATAGGAAAATGGAAAGCCTAATAGCAGAGTTTACTGAAACGCTAGACCCGAATTACGCTTATTCTTCGAGAGAATACCTTTACCTGTTCGGGAAATTCCTTAATGAAAAAGGAGTTAATAGCATTATTGCGGCAGCGTATAGGAATGGGGTACCTGTTTTCAGCCCCGGACTTGTTGATAGCGGTTATGGAATAGCCAACGTAATACTCCGTTACAAGAAGAATAAGAGGATAATCGTAGATCAAATGAAGGATTTCGAAGAGATTGTTAAAATAGGTGCTGAAAGCAAAAAGACGGGAGTTATCTACATTGGAGGAGGAGTGCCGAAGGATTTTATACAACTCATAGCAGTCGCATTAGAGTTTGTTAAGGGAAAAGACCAGCCGCATGAATACGCTATTCAGGTAACTACTGATAGTCCGCAATGGGGAGGATTATCAGGCGCTACATTCGAAGAGGCAGTAAGCTGGGGTAAAGAATCTCCTTCAGGAAAAAACGTTATCTGTTATTGTGATGCTACAATAGCTTTACCAATAGTAGTTCATGCATTAGCTGAAAGAATCGAGAAAAGAGCCAATCCACCGGACTTCTCATCGCTTTTTAAAGAAAGATAAGTCGGATAATAAAAAGATGGAGAAGATAAAGATTATCTTTGTATTGAAGAGATACTTGATATACCGGGCTTGCTTAGCCTAATGATCTTACCGAGGGGGCCGTTTACTGTTAAAACAATAAATCCCCAGACTCCTGATACGGATATTGTCATCGGAACGCCGATGATCATCATCTCTGGAATAACATGTTCAAGTCCTGCGGTTAGGAATGGAGGATAAGGCACTATTTCCCCATGTGCGATGTGTTCAACAGCTAGACCAAATACTCCACCCCAGAGTAGAAGGTTTAGGATATTAATCATTAAGATACTTGGAATCTTCTTTCTGAAAAGACTTGTTAAAATGGCTATTGCCATAGGCACCAAGAAGCAGGCCATAGCTATTCACCTACCTCCTGAACTTTCTAAGTAATATATTCGTCTCATTTTAGAAATAAGTGCACTTATCTCCCAGATTATAAGTATAGGTATAAGCATCATGATTCCAATAAAAGCCCCGTCTAAAGACATTTCTATGAATTCTCCGCCTTCAATAATGAAGCCGATGATATGGTCGATAAGCACCATTACCGCCAACCCCCAGAGCATTAAGCAGAGCCAGTCTAAGTGATAAGTCTTAGGTTCCTTCGAGTAAATGTATACAGCGGTTGTTGCTATTGCAGCCCACCAAGAGATCACCAGCCACATGTCTCTCACCCACGCTTTTTCCGAATATTCCGGATGTTAATAAGTATTACTTTTTTAAAAGAAAGTAATACCAATTTCCTTTGTCAATTGGATTTTTGTTCGATGATTTGAAAAATAACGTTATGAACAATATTTATATGGCCTATCCTCCCTAATTTACTTATGGTTAGTAAAATAGTAAGAACATCGATAACTCTCCCAAAGGATTTAATAAAGGAATTAGACAACTTTGTAGACTCTATTAAATCCGATAGGTCTAAAATCGTACAACAGGCAATAAGAAATTTCCTGAGCACACCACATGAAGAAGAGGATAAAGTTGCAGGCTCATTGATGGTGGTTTATAATCATGATGAGCATGGCTTAGAAGAGGAGTTGACAGATGTTCAACATAAGTTTATTGACTTGATTATTTCAAACGCTCATATACATTTAGATGAGCATAAATGTATGCTAACGATATTCGTAAGAGGGAAATTTAATAACGTTCAAAATATGATTAACAGAATTACGGGAAAGAGAGGAGTTTTAATGGTCAGAGAATCGCTGGTTAAAATTTAACAAGTCAGACTATTCTGGAAAAACAACTATCCCCATGATTGACGCGAGAAATACTACGTAAAGCAATAACAGTAGAAAGCCTTCTCTAAAACCAAGCTTCCCTTTATGCATCAGATACCACAGGATTATATTTGCTAGTATAGAAAAGGTCACTAGGTCGGAGAATATTTTAATACTTATTCTGACGGGTGAGAATAGAAGTGTTACTCCAAGTATTAGAGTTATGTTTGTAAAACAGCTTCCTATGACGTCTCCGAATGCTAAAGTCGCATGTTCTTTAAGCATTGCTTGAATATCTAGAGAGAGCTCTGGAAAGCTTGTTCCCACAGCTATGATTGTTGCAGATATTAGATAGGGTGAAACTCCTGCTAGAAGAGCGATTTTAACAGTAGCATCAACTAGGAAATCAGCACTTATAATAACTCCAATTACACCTAGAAATGCAAGAGTCAAATAAAAAATAAGCTTTTTCTTCTCCTTACTTATGGCTCTAACCTGTCCATTGGCTTCTTCCAGAGGCAATTCCTTCTTCGATATGATTTCAAAAGTGTAGTATACGTATATCATTATCAGTAATAATCCAACTATTCTGCTAGCGGGAAGGAAGCTTATGAGAAGAATGGGTATTATTGATGCTACGAAAATGCCTAGATACAACATGTCAAGCTCTTCAGGTTTAAAGTTTATGCCCTTCAGTTCTTTTCGACCTGGTTTCAAAGAATATAGTATAAGTCCGAGTCCAATTATTAAACAGATGTTTGCAACATTAGATCCTAATACGTTGCCTATAGATACTGCTCCTTCTCCAGATGTTGCTGAGAAAACAGCTACTGCAAGCTCTGGTAAAGAAGTGGATGTCGCAACGAATGTGAAACCTATTCTCGATTTTTCTAAGCCCGTTATCTCAGAAACTTTTATAGTGTTTCTAATAGCTACGTGGCTACTTGCTAATAGACCTAATAGTGAAATAACCATCGTTAGCAAGGGTTCTATAAGTCCATTCATTGGATACCTGAAAGTAGGATACCTATAAAAGCCTTTCTTGTTAACAAAATGATAAATGTTTTTTATTTTTCGTGAAACCACGTAACTCTTAATCTGCCTCCCAATCTATTATCACTCCAAGTGCCTTTGACCTATCTTCTAAAAGACTCATGTAAAACTTTGGAGCTTCCTTATATGATATTTTGTGAGTTATCATTTTCGAAGCATCTATGTATCTATTTTGAAGCATATCGAAGAATAATTCGGCATGCCTTTTTCTACTCCACGGATTGTTTAAAGTTTCGACAGGTGGGTGGGACATCACATGAGCACCTATTATCGTAAAGCTTGGGGCGTTACAATAATCGTGTAAATCAATATTCGTAGGTCCTCTGGGGCTGCTTAATACAACGAATCTTCCAAGCTTTCTTAAGCATTTAAATTCTTCAGGTATTAGGTCTTGGTTTCCAGTTACTTCGAAAACGATATCTGCCATCCTGCCCTTAGTCAATCTACTTACTTCGGAGACGACATCCTGCTTCATCGGATTTATCTTAACAATATTATCCGGTAAGTATGCAAGCCTATTCTCAGAGACGTCGACTACAATGACGGGAATCGCACCCGCTATCCTGCAGATTCTAGCAGTCAATTGACCAAGTATCCCGGCACCATATATTACAACGGATTCTCCAAAAACCAGCTGGCTTCTTCTTATTCCATTCATAACTATTTCAGCTATCGTGAAGAAGGAAGCCTCTTCTTCCGAAACACCATGTGGAACAACAATAATCTCATCCTGAGGCGCTGAAACATACATTGCATGAGGAGAATAAGATACAACTGTTTTACCTATCAGATTTTTATCAGCATCCGGACCAACATCCACTATTTCACCTACGTTATCATAGCCAGGAGTAAACGGGTATTTGCCGTAGATTGACCAGTAGGATTGGGGAGGAAAATCCCCACTTAAAACTGTTAATTCTGTACCTATGCTAATCAGGCTTCTTTTAGTTCTTATCAGAACACTGTTGCCACCGATTTTGGGAACTTCTCTGTCTTCGATTAAAACGCTTCTTGGCTTAGGGAATACGATTGTAGGATTCTTCATGCTTCCGCTGTATTCTTTAGAGAGAATATATTGTTTTGTATGTATCGCATGAAATTACGGGGAAAACTTATAAAAGCTGTATGAAAAACCAGGGGACATGGTTTCGATTAAACCTGATGAGATAGTTCTTCCAGAAGAGCTTAGTGATATTTACGATGAAGAAAACGGATTGAAAAGGTTTAGGCTTTTCATAGGAGGAAAGTGGATTAAACCGAAGAGCGGAAAATACTTTAGTGTTAAATCGCCTTCAACCAGGAAAGTCTTAGCAGAGGCTGCGCTAGGTAGTAGAGATGAGGCTTTGCAAGCCGTTTCCGAAGCAGCTTCTTCTCAAAGCAAGATAAGGAATCTCGCTGCAATAGATAGGATAGAGATACTCGAGGAGGCTTCGAAGCTTATTGCAAAGTATGAAGAATATTTAGTTAACGTATTGGTGTCTGAAGCGGGTAAGCCGATAAATTATGCTAAAGGCGAAGTTAAAGCCACTAGAGAGAGGATGAAACTAACGCTTGAGGAAGCAAGAAAGATATACGGCGAGTATATTCCTGGTGATTGGGTTGACGATACTAGGAATAAGTTTGCAATAGTCTTAAGGCAACCTGTTGGCGTCGTCGCTACGATTACTCCCTTCAACTATCCCCTTTTCTCACCTATCGCTAAAATAGCTCCAGCCCTAGTCTCAGGTAATTGCGTTGTTCATAAGCCTGCCAGCGATACGCCGATAATATCATTATTGTTAGCGAGAATACTTCAGGCCTCGGGTTTACCAGACGGGGTCTTAAATGTTGTGACTGGGCCCGGTGGAGAAGTTGGAGACACTTTCATATCTGATCCTCGAGTGGGCGCAGTAAGCTTTACTGGAAGTACCGATGTGGGTTCTAAGATACCTACTAAAGCAGGTATGAAGAAGCTTCATTTAGAGCTGGGTGGGAAAGCTGCTGCAATAGTGCTAGAAGATGCTGATCTCGATCTTGCTGCTGAAAAAATAACTCTGGGTGTTATAAAGAACTCGGGTCAACGGTGCGATGCAATAAGCAGAGCCCTAGTAATAGAGAGCATTGCAGACGAGCTTGTGGAGAAGCTTAGGGAAAGGTTTATGATGGTTAAATTCGGATATCCTTGGGAGGGAGGGGTTCAAGTAGGCCCGTTAATAAATGAGCGGGCTTTGAACCATGTTAGTGAACTCGTCGAAGACGCGTTGAAAAAGGGTGCAATCCTTCTAACTGGTGGAAAAACTCATGGCTTGATTTATGAACCAACATTGCTAGACCATGTGTCATTAGATGCAAGGATCGCTTGGGAAGAGACTTTTGGCCCAGTTCTCCCCGTCATTAGAATTAGGGACGAAGATGAAGCGATTGAAATTTCTAATAAGTCGAATCTCGGACTAGACTCTGCCGTTTTCACGAATTCTTTCTATAGGATGTGGAGGATCGCTAAAGCACTGCAAGTCGGCACGGTAAGCGTCAACGATGCTCCTACACACGGCGTTGGAAACTTCCCGTTCGGCGGCGTTAAAGAATCTGGAATGGGTAGAGAAGGACTTGGATATAGCATCGACGAAATGACGGTGATAAAAACAATATCGGTAAATTTAGAGCCTGCAGGAATAAGAAAGGGAATTAATTAAGTGGAGAAAACACTTTACTACAAACAATTTTAAGAGTTAAGGAAAAACTTAAATATCTTTTTTTTATTAAAAAATATGGTGGAAAAAATTGAATTTAAGAAAAACTTTGTTCTTTTTAGTACTAACGATACTATGTTGTTTAATAACACCTAATATTCTTATGAAATCCACTGGTCAAGTAGGACTGCTCACCAGAACTTTTAGTCCTTCGGACGATGCCTATGTCAGTGAAAAATATCCCAATATGAATCACGGATCATTAAATTTATTAGAAGTTTGTAGTTATCAGGGATCAGATGAGCGGACTTACATAAAGTTCGATTTGAGCAATATACCTCCCGGCTCAGTTATAGAGTCTGCCACCCTCAAATTATACATGTTTACGGCTCCTACTTCTACTAGAACGATGCGATGCCGCCTTGCTGGTAGAGATTGGTCTGAGAGTAGCATTACCTGGAGTAATCAGCCTTATTTAGCTGGAGTGGTAGCAAGCGTATCCGTTGGTACTAGTGCTGGTTGGATCAGTTTGGATCTAACAGCATCTGTTCAATCATTCGTACGCAACCGGGACCCTATATCCAACTATGGTTGGATCTTAATGGATGCTAATGAAGGCTCTACCACTGCATATATGTGGCGTATGCGTTCTAAGGAATATACTGATTCAACTCAGCGTCCCTACCTTCAAGTTAGGTATTATCCTCCCCATTTAGAGCTTAGTCTCTCAAGCAGTACTGTTGAGGCCGGCAGTTGGGTTAGGGTGACTGTATACAGAAAGACGCAGAATAATGAGCCTGTTACCCGTGGAGCTTTGAAGATTAAGATGAGCTCATCCTCAACCTCTACTAACAAGAAGTTCTCCCTCAGCCAAGGGGGTGCGGCGATAACAGAATTAACGATACCCGATGGCTCAGACCATGTGGATTTCTACTACTATGAT
>JAWCDE010000027.1:8257-17684 GCA_038861395.1 Thermoproteota archaeon
CTTTGAAGATTAAGATGAGCTCATCCTCAACCTCTACTAACAAGAAGTTCTCCCTCAGCCAAGGGGGTGCGGCGATAACAGAATTAACGATACCCGATGGCTCAGACCATGTGGATTTCTACTACTATGATGAGAAAGCGGGAACGTGGAGCATTAAAGTTTGGACAGAAGATTATATGTACATTGTTTGGACTGGCGGTATTCCTAATATTCCTATTATTGTAGCTAATTATGGTGATGACACTAAGGAATTGACTGTCACGCCCGGCCCACTAGACCATTTTGAATTTGCCTCTATTTCTTCCCCTAAGCAGGTTGCTGTTCCTTTCTCGATAACTATAACTGCTTACGATGCTTACGGTAATGTTAAGACCGACTACACTGGTACTAATTCCCTATCTGATACGACTGGAACTATCAACCCTACGATAACCGGTGCCTTTGTAAACGGTAGGTGGACGGGAATGGTCACCATAAGCAGGATAGGCAGTAACATTAAGATCACTACTAGCGGGGCGGGTAAATCTGGTGAGAGCAATGCTTTCGAAGTTAGGGCTGGGCCTACTGCTAAGCTCGCTATAACGCCTTCAAGCTTCACTATGGCTGCTGGAGTAGCCTACTCGTATCTAAACATAACGCTGAAGGATGCTAACGATTATGAGACTACCCACGCCTCTGACATACTCGTAAGCCTTTCAACAACATCCCCAGACGGAGAGTTCAGGCAGTTTGGAACCGCGACTAAGATAACTAGCGTAACTATTCCAGCCGGCTCAAGCAGTGTCAGAGTGGACTACTATGACATAAGGGGTGGAACACATACTCTGACAGCATCAGCAACAGGCTTAGCCTCCGGCACTGCAACAGTAACAGTGATACCTGACACAACCCCGCCTGTGACAACGATAACCATCGGTTCTCCAAAGTATCTTAGCGGTGCAATAACCTTTGTCTCCGGCTCCACGGTGTTCGAACTCTCTGCGAGCGATGATGCAAGCGGTGTTAAGGAGACAAGGTACAGGATTGACGGAGGTTCTTGGAATAGCTACACCACTGGCTTTACTCTCTCAACCCTCTCAGACGGCTCCCACACAATAGGGTACTGCAGCATTGATAAAGCGGACAATAATGAGGCTGAGAAAACAATTACCATCATCCTGGACAAGACTCCCCCGGCGATAAGCGGTGCTTCACCCACCGGAAGCTTAATATTGGGCTCAACGTCTGTAAGGTTCACCGTTAGAGTTGAGGATACGGGCTCGGGCGTGAAGGAGGTTAGGCTAACCGTCGACGGTGTTTCTCAAGGCAATATGAGCGGTGTAGGCGAGTACTCTAAGACAGTAAGCCTCTCAGAAGGGTCTCACACTTGGAGCATAGAGGCAGTAGACAACCTGGATAATACGGAAACATGGAGCGGTAGCTTCACACTCGTAGTAGACACGACTCCGCCAACGGTCTCAGACCTTTCAGCACCCGCAAGCCCAGCATTCGGAGAGCAGATAACGATAACCTGCACTGTTTCAGACGCGCTCTCAGGGGTTGAAGAGGTTACCCTATACTACTCGACCAACGGAGGTGCATCATGGACGGAAGTAGCCATGACACTCCAAGCCGGGAGATACGTGGGAACAATACCCTCCCAAGCACCCTTCACAAACGTGCAGTACTATGTTGAGGCAGTAGACAGAGCAGGCAATAGGCACCAGACACCCGTATCAACACTCAGCGTCGGCATACCATTGTGGATATACATAGCCATCTTGGTAATAATAATCATAATCGTAGTTGCCGTACTCTTGCTAAGAAGGAGAAAGCCTACTCCACCGCCTCCTCCGCCTTAAGGTTATTAAACCACTTTTTTAAATAACTCTCCCAGCCTATTTAGATATGTTTCTGTTACTATAACTTTATTGATTCCTGCTTCTTTTAATTGATGAAAGGAACCGATGAGCCTTAAAATTAATATTTAAGAGCTTAGATTTGCAATCATGAGTTCACAGTCGATTAAGTTTCTAGGACTGGTCTACGGAGAAGAGTTGTTATCCTACAGTTTCGGATCCGGGCATGTTATGAACTCCAAGAGGATAGAGGCCTTTTTCAAAGCTTTGAATATGGAGAGGCTTCTTTCCGACGATAGAGTTCTCTTGATAAAGCCGAGAATGGCTACTCTTGAAGAGATAATGCTGTACCATGATAAGAAATATATCGAGTTTGTGAAAAGAATGTCAATAGAAGGTAATGGCTTACTGGATCATGGAGACACTCCAGCATTCCCCGGGATATTCGAGGCGGCTTCATATGTGGTAGGGTCGACGCTTGCAGCTTTCGAAGCAGTTGTGAAGCGTGAAGTAAAGTATGCAATGAACCCGATGGGGGGCTTACATCATGCGAGACGAGGGAGAGCTGCCGGGTTCTGTGTTTTTAACGATATTGGTGTCCTAATCGAGAAAGCCAGGAGAGAATACGGGTTAAGAAGAATACTATATGTGGACCTAGATGCTCATCATGGCGATGGAGTCATGTACGATTATTATGATGATCCTGATCTCTTCATAGTGGATTTTCATGAAGACGGCAGGTATCTTTACCCTGGAACCGGTTTTGAAAACGAAACTGGCAGAGGACTCGCTGTAGGAACTAAGCTTAACCTAATATTGAAACCATGGGCTTCAGACGAAGATTTCAAAGAGAAAATGGAGAAGGCAAAGCATTTCATAAGCCAGAAAAGCTTCGATTTAACCATTGTTCAAACAGGTGTCGACAGCATAGCTGGAGACCCTATAACACACTTAAAGCTGAGTGCATATTCCCATTTGTCAATGATATCGTTTCTCAAAGAACTTTCCAAATCCAACACAGGCCCGTTAATCGTTTTGGGTGGCGGAGGATATAATACTGACAATATTGCAGAAGTATGGGTTAAAATAGTTAAGAAATTGATAGAGTAGTTTCCATTTTAAACATTTATCTAATCTTTCATCTTAAAATCGGACGATGGGCAACGAAAAGGAGCTTGTAAAACTGCTTTCAAACCTTATACAAGCGGATACGAGTAATCCTCCTGGAAACGAAAGTATTGCAGCCGAATTGTTGAAAGACTGGTTATGGGAAAGGGGTATAAGGTCTGAAATAATTGAATATGAGAAAGGAAGAGGAAACCTAGTTTCAAGGCTCAAGGGATCAGGTGAAGGATCTTCATTACTCCTCCTTTCCCACCTTGACGTTGTTCCTGCAGACCCTTCTCGATGGAAAGTCCCACCGTTCTCCGGCATGGTTAAGGATGATCATATTTGGGGTAGGGGGACGATAGACATGAAAAGCATGGTTGCTGCAGAAGCAATGATATTTAGTGAAATTGTTGATAAGGAATTGAATGGAGACCTCGTTTTTGCAGCTACGGCTGATGAGGAAAGGGGAGGTTCCGGAGTGAAGAACCTTTTGGAAAAAGATAGTGATAAGATTATTGCCGACTATGTTTTGAACGAGGGAGGCGGAGAGGGAATACTGACGAAAAGAGGATGGTTGTTTGACATACAGACGGGTGAGAGAGGCGTATTCTGGTACCGTGTACGTACTAAAGGCGTTCCAGCACATGGCTCCGTCCCAGACTTGGGTGTTAATGCCATAGAGAAAATGCAGGAAATCTTAAACAGGATTTCCATGTTTAAAGGGTCTTATGAAACATCCACTCCTTCATGGAAATATGTAGAAACCCTTCTAGAAATGGAAGGCCTTCTTAGAGGCAGTCTAGAAGTCGATAATGTTGAAGAACTCTTGCATGAA
This sequence comes from Thermoproteota archaeon, assembly GCA_038861395.1. GTDB lineage: Archaea > Thermoproteota > EX4484-205 > EX4484-205 > JAAOZP01 > JAAOZP01. The sequence goes on from JAWCDE010000027.1 coordinate 12,041, forward strand.
CTGACTGAAATAGATAGGGGTCTGGCTGAAATAGCTAAAGCCATGTTGAAGATAACGATGACGCCAACTATTATTAAAGGCGGTGTAAAGGAGAACATCGTGCCTTATGAGTGTGAGCTTACAGTTGACTGCAGAGTCCCGCCTGGGTATTCGAAGAAGCGTGTTGAAAATATTGTTTCTAATATTTTTCAAGGATTAGAATATGATTTCAATTTTATTCAGGAGTCTGAACCTACTTTGTCTCCTATTAACACATCATTGTACAAGACTATTGAGAATTCTCTCTCAAAGCATGTTCCCGGAGCTAGGCTTGAGCCAAGTACTAAGACAGGAGGAACAGACTCAAGATATTTCAGGAGGAGAGGCATAGTGGCCTACGGGTTTCAGCCTTTGAAAGTTGAGGGAAGCTATTACGATTGGTTTAGGATGATACACGGAGACAATGAGAGAATTTCAGTAGGAAACCTCTTATTCAGCTACAATGTGTTAAAGGAGGCGGTGGAGTCTTTCATCTTATCACACTAGTTTTGAGAAGCAGAGAATCAGTAATTAGCAATAACTTCTAGCATTAAAAAATTAAAAAATATTTTTGTAGAACTGTTTAAAGATACTGTTTGCACGTGTAACAGTAGTATCTCTTATACTGGGGGATCCATGTTCCAGGCTTGCCGCACTTAGGACAAACAGGTACCGCCGGCTGAGTTGCTTGAACTGGCTGTGGGGCAACAGCTACCGCTGGTTGAGGTATTTCAACCTTCTTAGATAAGAGAATTATGTCTCCTATAGTTTTTACATCGCCCCAGCTTATCTCAACGACACTACCGACTTTTGTTGAAACGTAAAGTGTTATTCCTCCTTCACCTGGCACTATTCCCAGCTCTTTCACGGTTCCGATGAAAAGGCAATCCGGATCATAGACTTGCATTCCTACCAGCTTTGATTGAGGAATACCCTTCCCACTCATTTCTCTAAAGAAATCCTTTGAGCAGTATATTAACTTTCACATCTGTTTTCCAATTTCTATATCTCAGCAATTGGAAACATCTTAAAAGCATATTTAATTAAGGGTTTTTAAGCTCATCAATATTACTTTTAATTTTCTCAAATGCAGTAACTATATCATCCACGTCTTCTTTCGAGCCAATTAGCACGTTTTGCGGTAGCCAAAGCCCTTCCTCGTAACATGCTTTTTCAGCATTTGGAAGCCTCAGACTATTATAATCCATTGTTTTACCATAATAAGTACAGGAGAGGGGGCATTTTTTGAAATATTCTAAATATGGCTCTTTATAGAGTGGCTTAGAATATCCTATGCTTACAGGTATGCCCTCGGCCCTGGCAGCTTTTGCAAAATCAGCCTTAGACAATCCTCCAAACGCCTCAGGGTCATACCTGAATATGTAGAGATGCCAAGAGTTTCTAGTAATCCTATCGTCTTTCTTCAAGGGCTTTAACCCGTCGATTTTCGAAATCTTACTGTTCAAATACTCTGCATTCTCACTGCGCTTCCTAGTGTGCTCATCCAATCTTTCAAGTTGGACTAAGAGTATTGCTGCTTGAAACTCAGTCATACGATAGTTTGTCCCTGGAAGGTAATGCTCATACCAGGCTTTATCTGGAAAACGGCCACAGTTATGTAGGCTCCAAGCTTTAACGTATAATTCGTAATTGTTTGTAATTGCTATTCCGCCTTCACCACTAGTTATGTTCTTACTGGAGTAGAAGCTGAAACATCCGAAGTCGCCGAAGCTCCCGACCCTTTTCCCCATCCATTCTGAGCCCCAAGCTTGACAAGCATCCTCTATGACTCTAAGATTATTTTTCTCCGCGATATTCATTATTTCACTCATATTAGCGGGCCTACCTCCTATGTGAACTGGAAGAATAGCCTTAGTCTTATCGGTAATAGTCTCTTCAATCTTCTTAGGGTCGATATTATAAGTATCCGGCTCTATGTCGACAAAGATGGGTACGGCATTAACGTAGAGTATTGATGTTGCTGTAGCCATGAAAGTATAGGGTGTGGTTATCACTTCGTCTCCACAACCTATTCCACATGCCCTTAGAGAGATTTCAAGAGCGGTTGTACCACTAGTCGTGGCAATTCCATATTTAGAATGCTGGTATGCAGCGAATTTCTCCTCGAATTGCTTAATGTATTGTCCTCCTATTCCCCAAAATCCGCTCTCCAGAACTCTCTTTAGAACTTCGAGCTCTCGATTATCGAAGACCGGCCACTTTGGGAAGGGTTTTTCCCTAACTGGTTTGCCTCCATTTAATGCGAGCTGAGCCACGCTTTCAGCTTGACGTGCTATTATAAAAACTTATTTAGTTAATTAACTCCTCCTTATGTTCATACTTCCTGCGATGCTACTTAATTCACCGACATCAGAAACACTCATTTTCCTCGGTTCTCAAAAATAAAAGTAAATTAAAAAGTTGTAGCTTAGGGTAAGCTCCAAGAAGTCAGTACGCTTCAAGGAAGAGCTTCAGAAAATACTGGTTGATCTATGTGCTTCAAAACCTTTTGAAAAAGTCTTGGTTTTCTCGAAAAGCTTAAAAAGATCTGTTTTTTCCAGTTTTATTTCTGTGAAAATGTTGAAAAGAAAGCTCTTGCTAGCATTCATTTTCTCCCTACTGGTTTCTGCATCTATCCCATCTATTAAACGTGTATATGCCATCCAAATTAGTGAAACAATTTACATTAAGGCTGATGGAAGCATTTATCCACCTAATGCTCCATTAACCACACGTGATGGAATAACATACACTCTTACTAGCGATATTAGTGTCAATATCAATACTTTCGGTTCCCCCTCCATAGCTATAGAGAGGGACAATATAATCTTAGATGGTAATGGTCATGAAATAGTCGGGACCGGTTGGTGGATACGCGGAATAGTGCTCGTGAATAGAAAGAACGTAACTATAAGAAACATTAAGATAAGTCGTTTCAGGTATGGTATTTACCTTAAGTTCTCGCATAATAACACTATAATTAACAGCACCCTCTCACGCACAGCTGGCATTTTTCTTCATTCTTCCCTTAATAACGTTATATCTAATAACATTTTTTCAAGTAATGATGAATATAGCATTTACCTCGAGCTTTCCCCTAACAATACTATAACCAATAACACTTTCTCTGACAACACTGAAGATTGTATCTACATGGTTTTCTCACCTAATAATACTATAGCTAATAATATTTTCTCAAACTCCCGGGATGGTGTTTATCTCAGTTATTCTTCTAACAGCAACATTGTTAGCAATGTTTTCACTGACAGTGGTCTTTTCATTTTGGATTCTTATTTCAACACGGTTAAGAATAACACGGTCAACGGTAAGCCATTGGTTTATCTTGAGAATGCTTCAGATAAAACGATAAATGATGCAGGGCAAGTAATACTCGTTAGGTGCAAGAGGATAAGGGTCGAGAAACTTAAAATTTCAAAAACGACCATAGGTATAGAACTTTTGGACTCAAATGATTGTATCATAACTAGTAATGTCATTTTAGGAAATCGATATGGTATTAAACTTGATTTCTCTTCTAACAACCTTATAACCAATAACCTTCTTTCTAACAATAAGTATGAGAGCATTTATCTCAGTTCTTCTTCTAACAATACTATTGCTAATAATGCCATTTTAAATAACTTCGGTATTGGTATTATCTCCTATTATTCCACAGAAAACGTTATAATTAACAACATTATTTCAATGAACCATTTCGGTATTGAATTTGATTACTCTTCCAAAAATGTTATAAGCAACAATGTCATATCACGTAACCTTAACGGAGGTATTGGTCTTTTTAACTCCTCTAACAACGTTATTACTCGTAGCACCATTTCCGACAACGGAAATGAGGGCATTCATATCTCTTCTTCCAATAATAACATTATAACTGATAATATTATCCTGCATAATTTTCACTACGGCATTTTCCCCGGCGGTTCCAATAACATTATCTATCATAATGATATTATTTCTAATCCTGAACAAGTTCGCTCCTGCGGTTATTTTAATATTTGGGACAATGGTTATCCCTCGGGAGGAAATTACTGGAGCGATTATTCTGATGAAGACAATAAAAGTGGACCGAATCAAGATATATATGGAAGTGATGGAATTTGGGATCATCCCTATGTCATGGATTCTAAAAATAAAGACAGATACCCGTCAGTTAAACCGTATTTTCCATATAAAGTCAATGTTTTATCTCCATATTTGGCTGCCATAGGCTCAGGATGGTATAAGGAAGAGTCATCTGTAAGGATTTCAATAGTCCCTGCCACTATCATTGACCACGAAAACGGAACTAGGCATGTTTTTTCGGGTTGGTATGAAAATAATTCAATGATCAGTATTGATCCGAGCTTCGTAATAACCGTCAATAGATCTATGAATGTGGTTGCACATTGGAATACAGAGTACGAAGTTAAGGTTTCATCTATATACGGAAATACAAGCGGATCAGGATGGTATACCAAAGGATCTTTGATAATTGTTTCAGTATCTCCCGTCATCATATATCATAATAATGGGACGAGAAGGGTTTTCAAAGGTTGGTATGAGATAAATAATTCATTAATAAGTGCTAATTTAAGCTTCTCTATGATTGTTGATAAGCCTATTAGTATAGTTGCGAAATGGGATACCGAATATCTGGTTAATGTTTCATCTCCATATGGAAGGATAAATGGTTCAGGATGGTATAGACCAAATGTGAAAGTAACCGTTTCTTTATCGCCAACTTCTGTTGAAAAAGACTTCTTTACCAACAACGTCTTCGAAGGTTGGAAGATTGATGAGAAAACCGTTTCAATCTTGCCCACGTATTCATTTATTATTGATAAACCAGTTACTATCAGAGCAAGTTGGAGAACTGAGGTTAAGCCATTCTTAATCGGCTTAATAATTGGGTTAATTATATTTGCTCCAGCAATCATCTTAATGGCAAAGAAAAAACATAAACCATCTCTATGACTAAATGTCTTTGAATTCATCAAATAATGTTGACAAAAATATGTTTCAAGAAAAGAAGAATAAGCCTTGTTAATCAAGTAGCTAGAAAATAGCTTAAAGCAATTAATATGGTGTTATAGGATGCATGAAGGATAATTGGACACCAAATCTTGTAGTTGCTTTTTCGAAACACGTATCCGAGTATAAGCCCTAGGATGAAGGCTGGAAGAAATTGCCAAGGATTAAAGTGGAAGATTCCAAATATGATGGATGACATTATTATACTACCACTGGCTCCTAGGCTTAATTCTAATCCGCGTTGCACGAAGCCTCTGAAAAATATTTCTTCGCAGGGCGCTACTATTAAAATTATAATGATGGCAAAGATTACTAGGTCCCTGAATGACTTTGGAATAAGTGTTACAAATAGTTTTTCAAACTCGGAAGGAATCGGAATAAGTGTTTGAACAAGTATGCCTGATAAGATTCCCGTTAAAAGCATCAACGGCAACATCAGCAGCATGAGTTTAAAATCGGCTACGGTGATTCTAGTGTCTACGCCGAAAAAGCCCGGGCTTATTCTTTTCTTCAGAAGATAAAGGAGTAACGGGGTTATTAGTGCGAGTTCTCCCAGTATTAATGTAGTTGAACTTTTAAGGAAATCTTTTGGAAA
>JAWCDE010000028.1:0-17584 GCA_038861395.1 Thermoproteota archaeon
GCTCAGCCAGCCTCTCCAGAATCTCGTTAAACTTCCTATCGTGCTCGGCAAACCTTTCGAAGATCTCTGCAAACTTCTTATCGTGCTCAGCCAGCCTCTCCAGAATCTCGTTAAACTTCCTATCGTGCTCGGCAAACCTTTCGAAGATCTCTGCAAACTTCTTATCGTGCTCAGCCAGCCTCTCCAGAATCTCGTTAAACTTCCTATCGTGCTCGGCAAACCTTTCGAAGATCTCTGCAAACTTCTTATCGTGCTCAGCCAGCCTCTCCAGAATCTCGTTAAACTTCCTATCGTGTTCGGAAGTTCTCTTCAGAATTTCATCGAGCCCGACTAGGCCGGCTACAGCATATCTAAATTCCTCGTCTTCCCTCAGTAGCCGGATTATTTCTCTCTTCAGCTTCGAAGACAAAGCCAATGTGATCCTCTCAATAATAATAAAGAAACTTCATTTATAAGCATAACTATTATAATGAGTGGTATTAATTCCCATGAAAGTAACACTAGGGATTAGGAGCCTCATATATTTCTTTTAACAGGGTTGGGTGTTAGTAACAAAATTACTTGGAACACTCTAGTTAAATAACAGCGTACAAAATTCATAAAAAGGAATTTGAATTTAGCTCATTTTCTCCTCTAAGTATTTGATTATGCTTTCAAAGATTTTTCTTCCATCGCCTTTTTCCGGAGGAGCTCTGTTCCACTCTGGAAGCTGCCAGCCGAAGAATGCTCTCTCGGGATGAGGCATCATGCCCATGACGTTTCCTTTTTCATTGCAGATTCCGGCAATATCGTAGGTTGAGCCATTAGGGTTATAGGGGTATATGCCATTAGCGTCTTCTCCGTTTGGAAGAACATACCTGAAGACTATCTGACTATTATTCTTAAGCCTCTCCAGAGTGTTTTCATCTGTTAAGAATCTTCCTTCAGCGTGTCCAATCGGAATCCTGAGTACATCTCCTTTTTTCATCGTTAGGGTGAATGGTGTCTGATCGTTTTCGACTCTAAGCCAGACCCATCTACACTCGTATCTTGCAGAAGAATTGTTGGCCAGAGCTACTGAAGGAGTTTCTTTAACACCATCTCCGGGCAGTATGCCAGCTTCAACCAGTACTTGGAAACCGTTGCAAATCCCTAGTATCAGCATATCCTCGTTTATGAATTTTTCAAGCATTTTTCCAAGCCTTGTGAGTACTCTTTTACCCCATACTGCGCCAGCCCTCACGTAATCGCCGTAGGAAAACCCTCCGGGGAAGATGACGAGGTGATAGTCTAATAGGTTTTTATCCTCCACCTTATTCATATGGACTATTTCCGTTTTAATGCCCAATTCTTCTAAGGCTATTTTCGTCTCTAAATCGCAGTTTGTACCACCGGTTCTTAATACGATTGCTTTAAACCTCGTGTTCAATTTTCAATAACCTCTCCAAGCCTTCTTTATCTCGGAGCTGCTTAACTCGCATTTCTTATTGTTTAAGTCAACGATACGGAGACCAGCTTCTCTAATTACTTTACCTATTCTATCGAAGGGCAGCCCTGAAAACAATTCTTCGAATCTTTTCGATCCATCTTTATCTACTTCCGCGAGGAATCTTGAAGCCGATTCGGAGAATAAGATGTAATCGCTCCTACGAGATTCGGATGGAACACTATGGATATCTATTTCCATCCCTAGGTTTCTGGATGCTACAACCATTTCCGCTGCAGCCACCCCTAAACCGCCTTCAGAAATATCGTGGCAAGACAAGACAAGTTGCTCATCCATTGCTTTTATGAGCTTATTCATCATAGCCTTAGAAAGGCCTCCATTAACCTTAGGTACTTCGCCGCCATCGACTCCCTTCAGTCTAAAGTATACAGAGCCCCTGAGTTCTTCTCGAGTAAAGCCTATTATGTAAATAGGATTCCCCTCCTCCTTAAGGTTTGGAGTCACTACTCTCCTAATGTCCGGGATTATTCCAATACCAGTTATCAAGAGTGTGGGCCTCACAGGTCCTAATGGAGACTCATTATACAGACTATCTTTTCCAGATATGAATGGGGTTTCCAAGATCTTTGAGAAATCGTAACATGCTTCGACTGCTCTGAGAAGACTACCCATGTTTTCTTCATTCTCCGGATTACCCCATACGAAATTGTCTAATAATGCAATCCTCCGCCCGCCGACGGCAACGTTGTTCCTAACTGCTTCTTCGATCGAGTTAGCAGCCATCCAATAAGGGTCTGGATAAAACGGGTTTATCCCGCAGGATATTACTACACCCATCCAAGAATCTTTAAGAGGCTTTATTACTGAAGCATCACTCGGCCCAGCCTCATCCCCATATATTGGCTTTAAGACAGTACAGCCTCTAACCTCATGGTCGTAAGTCCTGATAACATCCTCCTTACTCTTAATGTTCGGTTCCGAGAGGATTTTAAGGAGCTCCTCTCCTAAATCCCTTGGTTCATCTATATTGACCTCTATGCGTGCGAGTTTAGGTAGCTTAGCCTTTCTCGTGACCTTCGGAGGGTTGAAGAGGAAGTTTAAATCTAGATCGCACACGATTCGCCCTCTTGAAAAGACTCTGACTCTACCCGTTTTAACAAATCTTCCAACAACGCTTACTTCCACATCTTCTTCTTGAAATATTTCGACGACCCTGTCTAAATTTTTCTCAGGAACGGAAAGAAGCATTCTCTCCTGGGATTCAGAGATCCATATTTCCCAGGGAGCCATACCAGGCGCTTTTAGTGGAACCTTGTCTAAGTCGATATCAACACCTAGGTTAGACCTATAAGCCATTTCTCCCGCTGCACATGATAATCCTCCACCACCAAGATCCGTTATCCCGGAAGCTAATTTTTCATCCCTTATCCTGAGTATTGCTCTCCTAAGTCTCTCTTCTACTATTGGATTTGGTATCTGGACAGCTGACCTAAGTTCTTCAGCTTCTTCAGTAAGCTCCACTGAGGCAAACGTTACACCGTGAATACCGTCCCTGCCCGTTCTGCCGCCTGCGAGGACTGCGAAATCCCCCTCCTGCGTATTCCTCACATATGCATCTTTAGGAAGAACCCCAATACAGCCGCAATAGACGATTACATTACCAGTGTAGCCCTCATCGAAAAATATGGCGCCGGATACTGTTGGAATACCCATGTTATTACCGTAGCTACCTATTCCGGCTACGACACCCCTGTATATGTAACGCGGGTGCTTAACCCCTGGAGGAAGGTCTTCATACTTAGCATTTAGCGGGCCGAAGCATAATACGTCTGTTAAAGCAATCGGTTCACCCCATACTCCAAGAATATCTCTTATGACTCCTCCAACACCCGTTGCAGCACCGCCGAAAGGCTCTACCGCGGAAGGATGATTATGGGTCTCGACTTTCGCGGCTATTGCACAGCCCTTATCGAAATCGATTATACCAGCATTGTCTTCGAATACTGAAATGCACCATTCTTTATTGAGTTCTCTCGTAGCCCTCATTATGTATGTCTTCAAAATACTGTTGATTACTCGCCCATCCTCCGTTATAACGTCTCCTTTGAAAACGTTGTGGAAACAATGTTCAGACCACGTTTGTGCAATCATTTCTAATTCAACATCTGTTGGAGGCCTGTTTTTGAAATACTGTTTCAAATATCTCATCCTATCTAGGCTTATGTTAAGTCCCATTCCCTTGCTTATTTCGAGGAGATCATTATCTTCCGCTAGGTGAAGGTCTATTGTATAAACTTCCAGGTCTTCGTATAGCTTCTTCCTGAGACCAGGTTTCAGGTGGATAACACCTCTATGCTATAATCATCCTTGACAGGATTAGCCAGGAGCTTCTTACACATGTCTTCAGCAAGCCTTAAGGCTTCTTTACCATCGTCAACCTCAACATCCAGGATATATAATTTCCCTACCTTAACATCCTTAACTGGAAATCCCAAGTCCCTCAGGGATTTTGCAGTAACATCCCCTTCTGGATCGAAATGCCCCGGTTTAAGCTTAACTTCAACTTTAATCTTCATCTCTTCTTCCTCTCCTCCAGAAGCTTATCGGTAAGACTGGGGTGTTTCAAAGCGAGTATTTCAACTGCCAGTATGGCGGCATTCTTCCAATTATCTACTCCAACCGTAGCAACAGGTATTCCCGGAGGCATTTGGACAATGGAGAGCAACGCATCGAGGCCACCGAGCTTAACCTCTTTCGGAACGCCGATTACTGGTTTGACGGTTTTAGATGCTATTACTCCTGGCAAAGCAGCTGAGAGGCCTGCGACTGCGATGAAGACTTCGGCATCACTATTCTTAACAAAATCATCTAATTCTTCAGGGTTTCTGTGAGCGGAAAGAATCCTATAATCGCATTCAACACCGAAGCTTTCCAAGAGACCCATGATATTTTTCCCAAGCTCCTCATCTGACTTGCTTCCTACGACAACAGCTACCTTAGCCATGTTTCTAACCAACCTCCTCCAAGCCTTTTCCAGGAATCCATATAATCCTTTTACCGAGAATACCCTTCCTCTCCCTATACTTGTATATCTCCCTAGCCATGTTAGCTAGCATTATCCGTCTCTCGAAGGACTTTTCTGAACCAATATCGCTCCTATGGAATAGGCCCCAGCCGTCTGCTAACCGAGCTTTAGAAGTCAGTCTTTCAGCGATAAGGCTGGCTTCTGGAATCGTATCTGCAACCCCTAAGCATTCTATAAGTCTTGACCCACCAGTCTCTATTACACCGTCTTCTTTCAAATGGGCTGATGCCCATAAAATACCTTCCTCCTCGTTAACTATAGCAGGGTGTCCTTTTGCTAAGTCTCTACTTAAGGGATATCCTTCTGGCGAGACTGCTTTAACAACCGTCGCCTTCTCCTCGAACTCTATTTTAATACCGTTCAGCCTCTCGCTTATTATTGCCTCGCATATTTCAACCAGATCGGTTTTTAAAACAGCCAAGACGTTAACGGCCTCTGGGTCGCCGAGCCTGGAATACATCTCTATTATAGTTGGCCCCCATATGGATGTGAGCATCATTTGCCCAGCGACGACACCGTGGTATCTGCGTCCAGTTTCTTTCTGAATTGCTTCAACCATCATCCTGACTATTTCAGTAGACTTCTTGACTTCCTCTTCGGTGAGTATTGACCTATCATCTCCAACACCCCATTTAAGATTCATACCGCATGCTATGGAACCCATCCCACCTGTTTCGGGACCGAGGTCGCCGTCGAAGGCATGCTTATTATCTTGAACCGCAGGCGTCGGGACTACTGTTCTACCATCAGTGAAGCATTGGAGAGTATACTCGGGCCCCCAGACTCTCTCTTCTATGAGTATTTTGAAATCCATGTCATCATAACCCTTCATGTAGTCTTTGTAGATAGATTCAACGTGTTGCTTTTTCACCTTCTTCTTATCCTCCCTCAAGTAAACCTGAAAGTCTTCTATCACCTTAACGCCCTTGCCCCCCACTTGTCTCGCGGGCTTCAATGCAACGCTCTCAGCATATTCCTCAACATACGGTACAGCTTCTTCAAAAGTCCTAAACTTCTTATACCAGAGCCTCCCGGGAACCATATACTTCCACTGAAGGTCCCTCATGCTTGCCTTGGACATTTCTATTTCAGCAACTTCCCTGTTAGCGCCTATGCATGGTATTCCCTCTTCCTCAAGCTTATCTGGAACCCCTCTGAAATTAGGCTCCTCAGGCCCGACGAATACGAAGTCAACACCGGCCTTGAGAGCCGCTTGAAAAACTGTTTCAGGATCGTTGGGATTACCCACGTAGTATTCTCCACCTGTTTCTCTAACGATTCTGTTTATACCCGGGTTTACTAGCTCTGAGATGCAGAATAGCCTTGGTTCATAACTGCTCTTATGGAATGCTTTTGCTATGGCGTGTTCCCTTCCGCCACTGCCAACGAGGAGTATTTTCAAAGCCTACACCTCCGGGTAAATACAGTTGAAACAACCCAAGCATAATTCGTCTTCTCTCAAACCTATTGCCTCTACGAGGCCGTTTAGACTAAGATATTTGAAAGAATCCGCGCCGACTACTTCAGCTATCTTCTCCTCGGACAAGTGTCTTCCTATCAGCTCGTCTTCAGGAGGGACCTCAACGCCGAATGGGCAATGTGAAATTATATGGGGGCTGCCTATTCTCACATGTATTTCCTTAGCTCCTTTCTCCTTCATTAGATAAACTATGTTGGCAAGAGTATTACCTCTTACAACGCTGTCATCGATCAATACGACTCTCTTACCCTTAACTGCTTCGCTTATCACATTAAGCTTTAGTTGTACGCCTTTAAGCCTTTCAAACTGGTCTGGCCTAAGCGCGCTTCTAACCCTTCTCCCAGTAAGCTCAAAGCCCTTCTCTATTGGTATCCCCGTCTCATTCGAATACGTCATTGCAAAGGGTATGGCGGTCTCAGGCACACCTATTACCACATCAGCATCAACCCTGCTCTCTTCGGCAAGCTTCTTGCCTATGTTTCTCCTAACCCTGTAAATCGGAATATCGTTGACATAAGAGTCTGGCCTAGCAAGGTAAACGTATTCGAAGCTGCAGTATGCTCTCTTACAAGAATTACTGCTCTTAACCCATTTTGCTGAAAAAGGTGTAAAAACCATTGCCCAACCGGGCTCAACGTTCTCAGCTGGGCTTATCGGCACCCTTTCCCCAATGACATCCATAACGCATGTTTCAGATGCGACTATGCCTCCTTCAAACCCGAACTTACCTAGGGCAAGTGGTTTAACACCCAAGGATCCTCTGCCTGCGACCATTTCGTTTTTATTGTTGACAGCAATGTAAGCAAACCCGCCCCTGCAGTTATCAAAGAATTCTTTAACAATGTTTATGTCACTGTTACCGCCTGAGAATTTTTCAAATGCCTTTCTCATGTTCTCTTCATATGTGAGCGAGCTATTCCAAGCGTATCCCTCAATAGAAGTCACTTTACCGTCTATCGCTACCGAAACCTTTTCACTCAGCATGAAGGGCGGAATATCCTCCTTAAATTCTGCAGGATAGGGAGAAACAGCACCTATGCATATATGGCCTTCAGCATCAACCTTATTTAAAACATCTTCGACAAGCCCTTCTCCCGAAATCTTCCTCCTATTCTTACCCAATAGTTCAAGCCCCACTGTCTCCTGCCCCCTGTGTTGAAGGGCCATTAAACCGTAAGCCCCAAAGCTTCCAGCATTCCATCTCTCGTCGAAAAGATATATTCCAAGTATTCCAGTCACGTGAGCATCACCCTACCTCCTAAAGAGCTCGGGTCTTTCGTATATTCTTCTCCGGTCTTCAATCATTGCCGAGGTCTTAGCTACCTCAGCCATCTTCTGAGCGGTTTCGGTCGGGTATTCTCCTGTTATGCAAGCGGTGCAAAGCTCGTTAACACTCATGCCAGTAGCTCTGATATAATCCTCTAGAGGTTGGTAGAAGACTCCATCCGCATCGATTTGCTTTGCAATCCCCTCCTCGTCGAATCTGAAGCCTATGAGCTCATTGAAAGTAGCCATGTCGATGCCGTAGAAACACGGATGGGTTATTCTGGGAAAAGTTACGAATACGTATATCTTTTTGGCCCCGGCCTTCCTAATTTTACTCACTACGGTCCTAGTAGTATCGCCTCTCACAATACTGTCATCAACAATTATAACTCTTTTACCATTCAACCCACCATACATGATATTTATCTTCCTATCTACTGTAGAAACCCTTTCATCCGGCTCAAGTATGAATGCTCTCCTAGTTACATACCTGTGTCTCCTTAGAATCCGCTCCCATTTTAAACCAGTCTCTTCATGTAATCCGTACGCAGCATCTTCAGCTGTTTCAGGCATTGAGAGGATCACGTCAGCCTTCTCCACTATGTCCTTAAACCTTTTGCCGAGGTTTCTCCCAAACTCTTCCCTAACGCTGTAAACATACTTACCGTTCAAGAGTGAATCGGGCCTGGCGAAGTAGGCGTATTCGAAAGCGCAAAAAGCAGTTCTCTCGCTTTTAACAAGCCTCTCCCTCTTCACATCATCTTTAGTTATAACAACGGCTTCGCCGGGCCTAACATCACCTATGAATCTTAATCCATTTATGTTGAATCCAACGGTTTCTGAAGAGAATGCTTTAATCATCCCGTCTTCGCTCTCGCCCATTGACAAAGGCCTTATCCCCAACGGGTCTCTAAAAGCAAACAATTCACCATTATTCCTTAATCCCAACACTGAGAAGGCGCCTTCCACGTTTCTCATACAGTCTTCTATTGCACTTATCAAGCCGTTACCAATATTACTGACTAAGTATTTCGAGAAGATGAGTGCGTCGCAAAAAGCCTCATCTTTCCCGGATTTGCCCGCTAAACGATCGTGAAGATCATATACATTGACTATATTTCCGTTGAACGCAAAGCCTATTTTTTCACCACCTTGCGAGGTTATTAAAGGCTGAGCATAATCCAACTTGGATAAGCCCCTTTCGCCAGAAGTACCATACCTAACGTGGGCTATTCCAACGCTTCCACAAAGAAAGTTACGCCATCTTGAATATCTCCTTCCAGATATCTGAGGAACTAAACCCACGTTTACATGCCTCCTAAAACTCTTATCGTACGTTAAGAACCCGTATGACTCGTGTCCCCTGTGGTTTTGAGCTATAAGCCCCCAGTAAAGAAGGTCGAAAACACATCCATTATTGAAGCACTTAGCTCCGAAGAGGCCGCACTTCTCCCCTGGCATTTAACGAATATCAAAATTTACTAAGCCTTTTTAAATTTAAATTACATGATAATGTTAATTTAACAGCTTCCTGTAAAAAGTTCATCGACGCTGAGTAGACCCAGGTCTTCCACTTTAGCGCCTTCAGCAAGCACCTTGTATGAGCCTGCACACCTCTTGGCAACTTCTTTAACAACTGCTCTAGGAAGCTCGGGTGGAGTCCCTTCGCCATTGAAACCCATTCTTCTCAAACACTCTCTAAGGAACTCCTTATCAAGACAGTGAGATTCCTGGGGCATTCCAACATTATAGTATTTCATTGCCCACATTCTTGCGGAATCATGAGTAGGCGGCTCATCTATCTGAATGAGCTCGTCTCTGAAGAAGCCGAACTCTAGTTTGAAATCAGGTATTATTATGCCGACTTTCTTAGCCTCTGATTCGTAAAATTCGAATAGCTTAAGCGATGCTTCCTCCAGCTTAGACCACGTGTCCCTATCGATAAGGCCCAGCTCTATTGCCTCAGCCTTACTAATCTCCTTATCATGCCCAGTATCTGATTTCGTAGTAGGTGTTAAAACTGGCTCTGGGAGTTCCTCAGCCATTTTAAGACCGTCTGGAAACTTTATGCCACATATCTCTCTCCTGCCATTTTTATATTCTCTCCATAATGACCCGTAAAGGTATTTCCTGACAACCCATTCAATATCGATCCTCTTAGCCTTCCTAACCAGGATACTCCTATCGTCAACAACATCTATCAAATGGTTTGGGAAAACATTCTTGCTTTTCCTCATCCAGAATACTGTAAGCTTTTGCAAATACTCCCCCTTACGGGGAATCAGAGTTGGGAGGACGACATCGAAGGCTGAGACCCTATCAGTATGATATATTAGGAGCTCCCCGTTCAAGTCGTATATGTCTCTAACTTTACCCCTCCTCAGATTTCCAATACCGAGGTTGGAATATCTTATGAGTTTTACTTTCTCACCGGTTAAAGGGTCTTCCGTAAACTCCATCAGCAACCTTTTAGTAGCATTGGTTTAAAAACTTTTGAAAATGGAGAAAAGACTTATTTAGTTATTAATGGTAAATCATCCATGAGTTACCCTCCCCCACCGCCTGCTCCAATTTATCTTTCGACAACACCAGAAATTCCAGGCAAGAGAATAATAAGAAGCCTAGGCATCGTTTTCGGTCAGACTGTTAGGACAAGAGGGTTTCTCGGAAGGTTTGCAGCCGGAATAGAAGCTTTAGTAGGTGGAAAATCTGAAGCATATATCTTTCAGAAATAGAGAAGGCAAGGAACGAAGCTCTTGAAGATCTTATGAGGAAAGCGGCCTCGATGGGTGCAAACGGGGTTGTAGGCATAGATTTCGAGACATCTGAAATCTTAGAGGGGTTTATCGTAATAACTGCTGTCGGAACAGCGGTATTGGTTGAGTAACGGATCCATTATAATTCGTGTTCCGATTTAGAAACGATTAAATACATCCTTGAGTATTTTTTACCATGGCTGTCAAAGCATACATATTCATAGTCACAAAACCAGGGACTTCGATCGAAGTGGCTAAGGAGGTAAGTAAGATTAAGGGCGTGTATTCTGCGGATCCAATCTACGGGAGGTTTGACGTTATAGCAACCGTTGAAGCAGAAAGCCCTGAAGCATTGAGTAAACTGGTTTACGAAGTTATTGAAAAAGTTCCAAACATACTTCGGACAGAAACATCTATCGTACTATAGTGATCAAAGATGATCAGAGCATTCGTACTCGTCAAGACTAAACCCGGCACCTCGGAAGAAGTGGTAAGGGCTAGGAGAGTAAAAGGCGTTAAGCTGGCGAACTCGGTTTTAGGCCGGTTTGACGCCGTACTCGTAATAGAAGTCAAGAATCTTGAAGAGCTTAGAAAAACTATCTATGAAGTATTGGAGAAGCTTGAACACGTAGAGCATACTGAAACACTAATATCCTTCTCCACAGAATAAATTTAATACTCAAATTTTCCGTATTTAGAGATGATAACTAACGAATTTTCTTCCGATGACTTTTCGCATCTACCGATTATTTGAGCATTAACCCCAAATTTCTCAGAGATGCTAATAACCTTATCTTCATCGCCTTTCCCAACTATAATCTCTAAGCCTACCCCCATGTTAAAAGTCCGGTACATGTTTCTCCAATCTTCACCGCTCTCATTCTGTACTATTTTAAATATCGGATCTGGTTCTGGGAGATTATCCTTGATGTACTTTATGCTCCTGCCTACTTTCAGGCATTTCGTTAATCCTCCACCCGTATTGTGAACTATTGCCTTGACTCTTACTTCTCCGAGTATTCCCATTACGATGGGCAGGTAGATTCTGGTTGGCGATAGTATAGCCTCTCCAATAGTCATATTTAACTCGTCGATGAAAGAATCTATTTTAAAACGGCCACAGTATCCTTTAGTTTCCTCAGAAGAAATCTCCGGATACTTTTTTAGGTATTCATTGGATAATAAGCAATGTCTTGCAAGCGTAATCCCGTTACACATTATTCCACTGTTCTCTCTTTCTTCATACTTCGCTTTACCCCCACTTCTCAAGCCGATTATAATGTCTCCTGGTGAAATATTTCTACCAGTTATGACTCTGGAGAGTTCAATCCTAGCTAATACTGTTCCAGATATGTCGAAAGTCCTCACTATGTCGGAAAGGTCGGCAGTTTCCCCGCCGCTGAAAAGAATATTGATTCCATACTCTCTGAGTTTTGAGAAGGTTTTCGAGAAGCCTTTAGCTAGACTGTTTAGAAGATCCTGTTTTGGAAGCTTGAACGGGTTGATTGCAACGTAGTCTGAAAAAGCAATAGGTAGGCCTCCTACGCACGCAGCATCGTCAACATTCATTGCAACAATGTCATCAACTAAGGTCTCAAAGAATCTAACATCGCCACTCTCTTTATAATATAAGTAGGATACCACGGGTTTTGTACCAGCTCCGTCAGTATGTAGTATTATACCCCATGCAGGATTTAAGGGGTCTCTTACTATAGAGCAGAATGCTTCAGGAAAGAGATCGTCAGTAATTTTCTTCAAAAACTCTACTCCTTTTTTACCAACATCCACACCAAGCTCCTCATATTTAGACGGCATTGCACAATTATTCTAACGTAGATTTATTAAATCTTTAAAGAGAAGTGTTTATCGCTTCATAAGGCTCTTCATAAACTTGCAAGCTTCCTCATAAGTCTGTGGTGTACCTATATCGAACCAGTATCCTTGGAAAGCATAGCCGTAAACAGGCTCATTCTTGCATAGCCACGATATAAAGTACCCTGGAGCATCCCTATTACCGCCCTTCTCCAAATATTCTTTAACTCTAGTGAGCGATCTCCATGGGAGCATGTAAATCGCCGTAGAGATGAGAGTTGAGCTTGGATTAGTAGGTTTTTCAACGAATTCCATTACTTGTTGGCTTTCAGAGAGTCTAACGCAAGAATACATTTTAACTAGCTCAATGTTCTTAACGTCGTAAAGGGCGATGACTGAAGCTTTTTTAGCATAGTAGAAGCTTACGAAATCTCCCAGGTTTAATGAAAAAAGATTGTCCCCGGCGATTATTAAGTACTCGTCTTCAAGAAGAGTATCGAGAAGCATTGCAAGAGATAGTACGGTTCCAGGCTTCTCTTCTTCACGTGTGCTACTCTCAACATGGAGCCGAGTGTTAGCATAATTCCTCGAGTTAAGCCATTCTCTGAAATCCTTCTCAAACTTCTTGTTTACAGTAATAACAACTTCACTAGGATTAAGAGGCATTATTTTCTCCATCACATAGTCTATTATCGGCCTATCGCAAATTTTAACAAGGGGCTTTGCCATATGTACCCCAAGGTGTTGGAGACGTTTTGCAAAGCCTCCGGCGGGAACAATTACCCTCAAGCCTTTGAGCACGTTTTTCGAGAAGCATTAAATAAACCTTACTTTAGCCTTTTCTAAAAGTACGAGGATTAGGAGAGAACGAGGTATTCGATAAGATGAAAAACACCCTCCTTAGATGCAATCGACTATGGATAATACGTCTGACTTCTTTAAGTTGCCACGTATTCTTCCGCAATAATTTTTAATAAGCTCAGCTCTGCAGGCAAGTGCATGAAGCCGGGCTTACTTTGCATACCCTGTACTGTTAATGCTGCCTATGACATAGCCTTAAAAGCAACTAATAATCCTGATGAGGTCAAAGAGATACTTTTCAAAGTTTTAAAATGGCTTCCAAAAGCCATTGAAGAAGAAACTTCTCCAAACGTTCTCCATACACATGCTTTTAAGATCGCTCAGAGCGTGACTAATGTCAGAAACCCTTTTGAACATTTAAAAAAGCTTTCTAACGACATTGCTCTCAAGACTTATCAAGATATTTGGAGGATGATTGAAGAAAAAGACAATCGAGTAGACGCTTTAAGGCTTAGTCTAAAATCTTCTATAATTGGCAATATGATGGATTTTGAAGTCCATGGACATCGTTTCAGCTTCGAAAAATTCATTTCGCAGCTAAAAAATTATTTAGAAGAGCCTCTTGTTATAGACGATGTTGATAATCTATGCAGAGCGATCGGTAGTGGAGCAGACATATTATATCTGGCAGATAATGCCGGCGAGATAGTTTTCGATAAACTTGTTGCAAAGTGTTTAAACGAGAAATGGGGCTGTAGAGTTACAATGGTTGTAAAAGAAGGCCCTATTTTAAACGATGCTACGCTCGAGGATGCTGAATACATAGGCTTGAGCGAAGTTTGCAACAACATAATAACAACTGGCGACGATACTATAGGCATTGTAATGAGCAGGGTTTCTGAAAACTTTAAAGAAGCATTGAAAAAGACAGAAATAATAATATCCAAGGGACAGGGAAACTTCGAGTCCTTAATCGGATTAGAGAGAAATATTGGAAAGCCTGTATGCTACGTTCTTAGGGTAAAATGCGAAGTCGTTGCGAAACATCTAGGTGTTCAGTCTGGTTCAAACGTAGTTAAATTTATGCAATGTTTTTAAAACATGCAAAAATTTTTAGGAAAAACTTAAATTTAACTCTTAATAAAAATATCGGTGGAAAATATGAGCAATAAACTAATCTCAAGCTGTAAAATAATCTTTATTATGCTTATAATGTTGTCTCCAAACATTCTGTTAATCAACTCAGATAGTACAGAAGACTTTAGAATCCCTCTAACAATCAATGTTTATCCTGACGCTTCTTTCAGCATCGGCTCCAAAATAAACGTAGAGCTACCGGAGACCATACCCCTAGACTTTGACTTCGCTTCCACAGTATCGCCAGATGGTAAAAAGCTTACATTCCGGCTTCAAGCACAGTTAGCAAGTAGGAATATTGCGGAAAGCCTATCAAAAGTGTTTAGAAAAATAGAAATCGGAGCAGTGGGCAGTAAGGTTGGTGGAGAAAGCCAAGCAGAAATGGATTTGTATATAGATTTCAATGAGGATGAAATAAGGTCTGATTATCCAGTTTCTTTTTCAGTAGATGAAGCTAAGGCTAAGATCGTTTTGAGAGAAACCTTGGTTAAAGCGGAAGGACATGTTACACTCCCTACAAGCGATGTGAACACTCTTATTTTAACGATATCAATGATACCCGTATACATAAGGCCAAGTATTGAAGAATACTTAAGAGATACTGGGATAGTGATTAAGGAGTTTTCGATAAATGGAATCGCTAAGGAGAGGAATATATGCTTAGCCCTTTTTAAAATAGAATTTGAAGGAAATCTTACTAAAATCTCTGAAAAGATTACAACGGAGCAGTGCATGTTCTCCCCCTACTTGCTTATAACCCCATTTATACCAGCAACAGATGAAGGAGGAAGAATTAACATTACAATTACTGCTGATCCAAGCATGATTAACGTAAACGGTAATGGAGAGACCACGTTTTCGGAACACATAGATAAATCTATCGAATCAAATAAGCTTCTCGCTCTAAGCATTGTAGAACAGACCGCAAAGTGCGATAGAACAAATGGAGCACCGTATCTACCACTTATTCAAAGGCTAAAGAACACCACTATATCTTACAAGGACTTTAAAGTATCATTGAAAACAGAAGCGGGCCCGAGAGGCAGGGTTTTAAAAGGAGATTTGCAAATCGTAAGGTTGAAACCACCACTCGAAGGGACTCCTGATAACTTCAAATTTACAAGCTTTATACAAGACGTCTTGCCTTTAGAAGAAGATTTGAAGAAACAATTAAACCTTTTTAGGCAACCACTTTACCTATCAGATAAAAGCTCAAGCTGGTCCATGGATGTAGAAATAATCTGCATACAGGAGGCGGATAAGAAGCTTAAGATTATCATACCTTCCTCCGCACCGACACCACAATATCAGAACGAAACCTATGCTAAATGGGTAAATATAACTTCCGTTTCTCAATTAAAGGACGTTTCCTTCAACGTAACTGTTGAAAAAGCTGGCGGAGACATGATTCCCTTGATAGTTGCAGGAATAGTAATCATAGTAGTAATAATTGTAACATCTATAATTGTTATTACTAGGAGGAAGAAGCCTCTCGTGGAGACACCTCCCCCACCGCCGGTTCCTCCTCAATAATTTTTTCTCTATCCTAAAAATTAATTAAGGTTTCATACTTAGCCTTATTATGAAAAAAGGCATAAATCTCTGGAGCCTTAATTGGTCAAGCATATTAAAGAGCTTCAGCAATAGAGAAGTCGCAAAAAAGATTAGGGAAATGGGTTATGAGGGCGTTGAACTCGTATACGACGATGAGTCTTTCGACCCAACTAGGAAGACTGAGGAGGAGATACGGAGAATTGCTGAGGATTTTAAGTCGGAGGGTTTGGAAATACCTAGCGTGGCCACGGGTGTTTTCTGGAAGTATAATCTCGGCTCAAAAGATAGAAAAATCAGGGACAAGGGTATTGAGTATGGTAAGGCAGGTGTTAAAATGGCCAGCATCGTAGGCGCATCATCAATCCTCGTTGTCCCAGGTGTCGCCTCTCCGGAAATACCTTACGAGCAGCTTTACGATAATTCTCTAAAGTCTGTGAAAGAACTCGCAGAATTCGCGGAGAACTATAATGTGACTATAGCTGTTGAAAACGTCTGGAACAAGTTCCTCTACTCCCCCGTGGAGTTTAAGAAGTTCATTGAGGATGTTGGGATGAGAAACGTGAAAGTATATCTTGACGTTGCCAACCTGATGGCAATATCTTACCCTGAGAACTGGATACATAGCCTGGGAAGCATGGTGTCGAACGTGCACGCTAAGGATTTCGACACTAATATTGGAAACATAAATGGATTTAGGAATATGCTCAAGGGAAGCGTTGATTGGAAAAAGATTTTCAAGCTGCTCGAAGCCGTCGGATACAAGGGATATCTGACTATAGAATGCTTTCCAGAATTCGAGCCCTCTTTAAAATCTCCCACTGTCCAAGACTTTCTAAGGATCGCTGAGGAAAACTGTAGGGCGCTCGAAGAAATCATGAAAGCGTGAAAAGACTTGCATAGAATACAGATAAGAAGGAAAGAAGCAATCAAACTCGTCGAAGACGCTAAAAAGCAAAAGATTTCGTTCAAACTGGACAAGGTGGAATCCGCGGAGATAATTGAGTTGGAAGAAGCTAAAATACTTTCTTTAAACGGTTTCCCAGCCTTAATCATCTTCCCAGACGGCAGGATCATCCCCCACCTCCAAGGCCTCGGGAGGATAACGGTCTGCCCAGTTGTAGTAGTAGACAAGGGCGCTGTCGAACACGTGGTCAAGGGCGCCGATGTAATGATCCCTGGAGTTGTTAAACACAGCAGTTTTAACGAAGGAGATCCCGTGGCCATTGTTTCTGAAGAGTATATCGCGATAGCAGTTGGAGTAGCGCTTCATAGCTCCGAGAAAATCAAAGAGGGGAAGGGGAAGATCGTTAAAAACCTGCACAGGCCTAACGACAAGTTTTTCATAAAACCCCCGAGTCCGGCGGAGCCTGACAGTTTTGAGGAGACGTAACGTGCTATATTTTTCAGGCAATCCCTATATTCACCTTATCGTTAATTATATGACAAAGGAAGTGTCTGAAAGTACTTAAGGAACTAGGCTTATTCGAAGCAAGCCTGAGAGGCAGTAAGCCGCTAGAGCTAAAAAAGAACTCTTATTCTTAATCTGGGTCGGGCAGGTCCTAGCTTGGATCAACCTTGACTTTCCCAAGAGATTTTTCAGGCATGAATCAAGATTGATCGCTATAAAGTCGATACCTGCTCTAACTAAGAATTCTGCAAACTCAGGGTAGACTGATGAGATTATTCGAATGTCCTTGTTAAGCTCATTTGCTTAATTCCTCTAAAAATTCCTCAGGCCTGAGTATCTTAATCGCATGCTCCTTAAGCTTTAGCTTCTTAGCCTCATTCCCTAAATCGAGCAGATCCTTATCTAGCGTGATAATGCAGCTTGCCTTAGCCTCATATGCGACGTTGAGAAATTCGTCATCACTCGGATCTCTGCAAAGCCTAAATTTCTCCTTCGGTGTAGCTTTCAAAGAAACCCTGTAAAGTTTATCTAGGATGAGGTAGGTTCGGGAAAAATCAATCCTATCGGAAAACCCTGTCGAATTGGATGGCTTTCAAATACTCTTTAAAAATGCTGTCTGAAATCACTGCAATAAGCTCGCCATTAAGTACCCTAATGAGAATATCTTTTGATGCTTTGCTCCCGATGAGTCCAGCTATCAGTATAGAAGTATCTAAAACTATTTTATCCTCACCCACTTTTTAGCCTCCAAGGCAATTTTCTCTTTTTCCTCCTCAGATAGATCCTTAAACTTCACACTCATCCTCTCTAGGATACGAGCGTAGTCGAGCTTCTCCACTATGTAAACATCGCCAACTCT
>JAWCDE010000029.1:0-16479 GCA_038861395.1 Thermoproteota archaeon
ACGTGCTGCTAGCAGACAAATTCAATAAATATATCGATGGTTATTCGATTGGTTCAAACGATTTAACTATGTTAATACTTGGAGCAGACAGGGACAATGAAACAATTGCTAAGATCTTCGACGAGAGGAACCTCGCAGTCAAAAGAGCAATTAAATATTTAATTAAATTAGCACACCGCGACGGCAAGACTGTGAGCATCTGTGGACAGGCCCCAAGTGTCTACCCTGAGTTTACCGAGTTCCTTGTTAGAGCAGGCATTGACTCTGTTTCGATTAATCCTGACGCTGCAGTCTTCACAAGGAAACTCGTTGCAAGCATTGAGCAGAGGATTATGCTTGAGAAAGCTTTAGGTCAAGTCAAAATAGATCCCGACTGGGACCTGCCTGACCCTGACGAGGAGTAGAGTATTTTTAAAACTCTGATATTTTCATTATTTTCTCTTCCATGGCAAGCAGTATCATTTCTGCTTCATCACCTATCTTCCAAAGCTTCCACCGCCTTATCTTCCCTATTCCTTCTTCATACCTCATAAGTATAACTTGGTTTTCATACGGGTCTAGACCAGTGGTCTCTACGTTGAGCACCGCAACCATTTTTCAGCAGTATTTGACTATGGGAATCCAATATTTTAGGATTTTTAAGAACCTTTCTTCTTTAACACGGATCTGGTTGCCGGGGATGTTAGGGCCCATCCTGCGAGACCAGCTATTACTGCGAGCATGCTTAAGGCGAGGCTTAGCAGGAGGTTGATTATGAACATGACTGCTGCTGTTGAGAACCTTGAGTCACCTAGCTTTCTTCTCAGGTTGAAGAGCCCTGCTGCCAGCCCTATCTGCCCGATGACGAGCATCATTATCCCGATCCAGAACAGCAGTGGGGTTGTTGAAGCGGGCCTCCCGGTTGAAGCCTCCATCACCATCGCCACCAGCCCTATGAGGAGCATCACCGGCCCGATACACCCGATTTCAACCAGTACGAGGGGTTTCCTGAAGGACTCATCGTACCTTCTAAGAGACTTGAAAGCTGGGAGAAGATTGCTGTACTCTATGGCGAGCACCATCAAACCGCCTCCGACAGAGAGCAGTACCAGCATGAATATTGTCGCCATGAAGAGCGACATAGCTCCGAAGCCCCCTAGGCTGTAAACAGCTGGCCAGAGGCTTAAAAACACCATGAGGAACTCCGTAGGCATGCCAAGCCCTGTGAGGGTCGCTGAGCCAATGGTCAACATGAAGGCCAGGACGCCGATGACAGGGGAGCCAAAGACGTATAGGAGGATCATCCTGTTCAGCTTCTCGAAACCTTTAGAAAGATGAAAGATTCTCGTCTAGAAGGCTTCCTGCCGCCGGGCTGGAGGCGGTGGAATAGGCTTTTCAAGCGACGGTGTCCCTTTTTTCATAGAAAAACTTATAAATAATACCACTACATAGCTGTAGGGAGTGAATAAGGGATGAATAAAAGGAATATTTGGAGTCTATCTTTTCTTCTATTGATTTCTGTGAATTTTTTAATACCCTCTCCGGTGTCTGCGCAGAGCAACGAGAAGCCTCACAATGAGGAAGAACTATACTATGATAAGGGAGTTGCTGATTATGGATTCGTGGCGTGGGTAGGAGGGATCGCTGCCGTGCGATTTGTCCTACCGGAATATGAAGCTCGTCAAATACTCAAACTGAAATATTTTTGTTGGGGTGAGATGAAAGCAGTTCGCATCGAAGTTCTGGATTCTAAATTTAATATTTTATTTAGTCGTGAAGTGGTTCCAACTCCAGGTTGGTTTGAAGTCGATATATCCAATGTCAAACTTATAGTTAATGGTTCTTTTTATATCGGTTGGGAATGGATATCTGATTGTTCTAATGGACCTTGGCTTGGATTCGATGTAACTCCACCGAATTATAACGAAAGTTACGTTGGAGGTCCTCCAGGAACTCCTCCTACATTGCATCCTAATGATGATTATATGATACGTGCAATAGTCAGAACCCCATATTATAACATAACATTTGACACAGACCCTCGGCTTAGTCCGTTAGTCGTCGATGGATCTACATATCTACCATCGCAACTACCTTTAAGTTTTAAATGGCCTCATGGTTCTCTTCATACATTCAGTACGATGCCTACTATTCCTATTACTGAGGGCAAGAGATTAGTCTTCCTTAGATGGAGTGATGGCAGTAATTCAAACACCAGAAACATTCGTATATTTAATAATGGATCTTATCTAGCCTATTTTAAAACGCAATACTATCTAACTGTTACGACCAATATAAGTGGAGTATTTATACCGGGTTCAGGATGGTATGACGCAGAAACGCCAGTTGCTATTAGCGTGCAATCTATAGTTGAAAGTCAACCGGGAAAAAGATATTTTTTTAGTCAATGGAGCGATGGTAGCTTTGAAGCGAATAGAAGCATTTATCTGACTGCACCTTCGACATATATCGCATTGTATAAGACGCAATATAAATTGACAATACTTTCAGAATATGGAGTTCCAAATGGTGCGGGTTGGTACGATGAGAACACTATTGCTTATGCGTCCATCGGTAGTCGTGAAGTGGACATCGGATTTCCATATGTAGCAGTTTTCGTTGGATGGAGTGGCGATGCTACAGGAACTGATTTACTGTCAAATCCTATACTCATGGACAGAGCGAAAGTAGTTATTGCCATATGGGATAAGAAAATCAGTTTCTTAGCTTATGCTTTATCTGGAATCGGTCTAGTGCTTCTAGTATCACTTACTCTGATAATTGTTATCAAAAGTCGAAGACGAAAGGCAAAATAACTATGTTTTTAAATTTTCACTTTTCGCCGGGATTAGGTAGATTATAATCTGGATCGATCTTAACATTGGCTAAGGTTTCTATTTCGAAAGGGAAGCTAGAAATGGTTTAAAGCTTTTCGGAGTTTCCAAGAGAGCGATGTCAACGAGCCGGTTAATTCTATAACAGTACTCGAGTTGGGAAGATACAGAATTAAGAAGCTTTAAATTCTTAAGATTTGTTGAAGGTTTCCTTGGGTCTATCCTTAGTTCACAGAATTCTTAGTGGGGGCAGGCATCGACTCTGTTTCTATTAACCCTGATGCTGGAGTGTTTACAAGAAAACTCGCGCTAGCATAGAGCAACAGATAATGTTGGAGAAAGCATTGGGCAAGGTTAAGATTGACCCCAACTGAGGGCTTCCCAACACTGATGAAGAGTAAACGTTTTTGAAAAATGGTATCTTAAAACAAATTACTATTTTGCCAAAAACCATGAAAAGTTTAAAACATGGTATTAGTTTTAAAAAAGTAGCGGAATTGAGGGGTAAGTCACATGCTACAATTTTGCTCGTTTTGATGATATTAAGTAGCCTTTCCACAGTCTATGTGGAAAGCATTAACTTGGTAAACTATTCTTATGAAAATGAAATAACGCCTAATTTTGGAGTTAATGCACAGAATGCTTATTCATTTAGTATAATTTTAGTAGAGTTTCTAGATGTCAAGCATAATGTGGATAGGGAGACTATTTTAGAGAGGCTGCAAAAACTTGCCAGTTATATTACTGAGGCTAGTTACGGATTATATAGTTTTAAGTTTTACCTGACTAATAGGTGGTATGAATTACCAAATACTATCGAATTTTACGATAAAGATATCTGGTTTTTATTGAGAGATTCTATAAATGCTTCTGATAGTGAGGTCGTTTTCTCTGAGTATTCTAGAGTTATGATAGTGCATGCGGGGCCTAATGAGGCTTATACTGGATCTAGCAAAGATATAAGGTCTCAATATTTTAACGTGCACTGTGGAGCACCGATAAAAACGAATGATGGAAACCTTATTTCATCGGTTATAATAGTCTCGGAGTATGATGAGCTGGGCGCAATAGCTCACGAATTTTTACATATGCTTGGCGCCCTCGATCTATATGGAGGAGAAGGGGAAAGAGAGCGTTTTATTGGCTTATGGGATATAATGGCCACGGGTCATGGGCTTGGCACTGAAATTATCGATGACAAGTATTTGGTAGTAGGCAAGTGTCCTTCTCATCCATCGTCTTGGACGAAGATTAAAGTCGGGTGGTTCAGAGATTCTGATATAGCAGTTATAAATCCTGGAAAACATACGATTGAAATCCTGCCCTTAGAGGATTCTTCTACAGGAATTCATTCAATAAAGATACCCATAACTAGTACCAAATATTACTTAGTTGAGGTTAGGGAGAAAAAGGGATATGACTCGTATTTGCCTGATGAAGGCTTTTTAATTTACATTTGTAATAAAGAAGCTACAAATGTTTATAATGGTATTGTTTCATTAATAGATGCTAACCCTCAGAGCAACACGCTTAATGACGCTCCTTTCAAACCCGGTCAAAAATATGTTGATAAAGAGCATAATTTACTAATGGAATTTCATAAAGCAAATGGAAAATATACTGTAAAAATAACTTACAAAGCCCCTGATATAGCAATAGAAGTTATAAATCCCAAGGTAGAGACAAACATCACCTATTTACAAGTTCTTTTAAGAAATAAAGGAGATATACCTGTCAAACAAGCAGTCCTTTATTTATTTATTGACGGTTGTCTTTACAATAAGACAATCATAAAGAATATCCTACCAAACCAGAACATTACATTTACATATCTCTATAACAATGAACCTGGTATTCATACAGTACTTTGTGAAGCTAAATTAACAGATGATCTTATTGAATACAGCGAAGATAACAATAGATTTTTAATAAATCTTCAACTACCTGGCGAGAAAAGAAAAATTTTTCAAGAGTGGAAGATTATTCCGTTACCCAAAGGATATACTGATTATTCTTTCCAAGCAGGAAATGTTGATGAGGATCTAATGGATGAGGTGATTCTTCATGGATTGTGGGATTTAGCGGTTCTTATAGATCATGACGGTTTATTAATGAATAAGAAACGATGTAGTCCAATTTTGATCGAGGATTTTGATTATGATTGTGTAAATGAAATACTCTGTATTTTACAAGAAAAAATTGAACTTTATTCGTTAATAGGTAGTTTGAGGTGGAGTATGAGTAACTTTCTTCCGACATTTACGAGTAAGTATACGACTGCTCCTTACATTTACTCTAATCAATATAAAATTACTGATATAAATAATGATGGAATTAAAGATATTGTAATACTTGATGCATATGATCCTAAGACTGTAAAATCAATATACGGCGGAAGTTTGAGTGTTTATGGTGCTCTTAATATACACATAATTAATGGCAAAGAAGGTGCTCTTTTAGGAAACTTTACTGTTACGACAAAAGAGAATGAAACTTTTGAGTTTGGATATTTTTCACATCTTGGAAAACACTATGTTGGAGATTATGGGTTAATTGAAGTAGAGGATATTAACGCTGATGGAAAGCACGAGATAGTAGTAGGGCTCTTTTCAAATAATATGACGGCTCGCCAATATGACGTCGAAAGTTACATAATCTATGTTTATTCCGTAGACGGAAATCTACTATGGAAAAAAGAATTTCCAACTAGCGTGTTCTATGCCTTAACCGTTGTTGACAACTTTATCGATGACAACCGTCTAGAATTTCTTATTTCAACGAAGGATAATTTGTTCTTGCTTAACTGTGAAGGCGAAATCATATGGAGTTCACCACAAAGTATTGTTGTATTTCCTGTAATGCCCATGACTTCAAAGAGAGAAATTGTAATTTCTGTTTCTTTAATTGGTAAAGTCTCAGCTATAGATCCTGCCAATGGCTCCCCCAAATGGAGTTTTCAGGTACCTGGAGGAGAAGAGATAAATGAATATACGATTGGCGTGCTTCCTCAGCTGCATAGAATTTTCTTTAGTACCGATAAGGCTTTTTACTTACTCGATGAAGATGGAAGGCAAATAGGTCGGATAATTTTCGGAACATATTCTTGGCCTACTCTTAACTCTGCAGAAAATTGCTTGATAATTGATGTTTATAAGAATAAAACTTTATGGAAAATAGATCTCAGAGATGGTAAAACCGATGTGCTTTTTTCAACACTTGCTTCACCTTCCTTAATAAGACCCTTAAACTTAGATGAAGACCCAGAATCGGAATATGTTGTTTTAAGCTCAATCATAGAAGCTTATGATTCAAACGGTTCTTTGATGTGGACTTTCGGTCTCGGTGGTTTTAGGTATGGCAAGGCATTTGATCTTGATAACGATGGTTATGACGATGTTGTTTTCATTAAGGCTGATTTTCAAGAAAGTTTGCTGTTTTTCAGAAATGGACGAGCAATTTATCAATTAGAAGACTGTATTGTTGAAGACTTGAACGGTGATGGTTTTAAAGAAGTTATCTGCGTTGGTGACAGAGGTTTAGAGGTTTATGATATTTCAGGTAATTTAGTATGGAACATACCGGGCGCTGACTTTAGGATTATAAGTATAGGTGAAAAGATACTGGCGGTTTCAGTAGGAATATTTGCGAGACACATGAACATGCCGCCACAAGTCCGAGTTTATTCTGATTCAGGAAAGTTGTTAAACGTTATTGGCTTCTACTGGGATCCCCCGTATGTCAAAATAGTAAAGTCTAACACTACCGGGAAACAGCTTATCTTAGTTATAGGCCCGTGGGGGCGTGGAGAATATCATTTGGAAGTTTATGACTCTGAAGGAAGACTAGTGTTTGATAGACTGGTTTCGGAGGAAATTTGGAAGGGTGATCTTCCACGCATGCTAGATCTCATCGATTTCAATAGAGATGGGAAAGAGGAGATTGTTTTAGCACCCTATGTCTTTTCACTTGATGGAGAGTTTTTAACCAACGAGTATAAACCGGCAGAAGAACCATCGTATCTGCTTATTGCTGATATAGATTCGGACGATGAAGATGAAAAAGTAGAATCCTCTTACCCATTTGATGTGGTAAGAATTTTAGGTAAGGACAATAACCTTAAAACAGAAATAAAACTAGATGAATATTCAGAGAAGAGGGGATTAGTAATTACAAGGTCAGGCCCAGGAGAAATTACGCTTCTCATCGGAACCCTCACCCCTCGTGGGTATTGTATGAGCCATTAAAATGCTATTATGTTCAAGTGAGTTCACAATATGGAGAAGTAAAGGGAGGAGGATGGTATAAAGCTGGAGAAACAGCAGCGATAAAAGTTAGTGATACGGTAGATTTACACAATGGGACTAGGATGGTGTTTGCATCATGGATGACTAGTGCCACGATTGATAAAAGTACATGTAACCTTATTTTTAAAGTGAACTCTAGTATGAGCTTGACGGCAAGTTGGAAAACTCAATATTACTTAACTGTTAAATCGGAGTGTGGTACTGCTCAAGGCGAGGGATGGTACGAACCCGGTTCGCAGGCAACAGTTTCAATCTCGATAACTCGGGTTGAAAAGAACCTTTTTACCAGCTACGTTTTCGAAGGCTGGAAAATCGATGGTGAACTGGTTTCAACCTCGCCAACCTTCACTCTTACCGTAACGAGGCCAGTCAGCCTTACTGCAGCCTGGAGGACTGAAACCAACCTAATCACCGTGGGAGCAATAACTGGAGTAATCCTACTAATAATAGCCATAACAATATTAATAACATTCTTAAAAAGAAGGAGAACTCCTAGCGTGCGTTAGGTTTTTACTATGGGAGAATAAGGTTTCAAAGAAAGACTACCCGGAGATGTTTAAAGAATAAGTCTATTCTGAGTTCCTTGTTAGGACAGGATTGATTCGATTTCTATTAATCCTGACGCTGCAGTCTTCACGAGGAAACTTGTTGCAAGCATTGAGCAGAGGATTATGCTTGAGAAAGCGTTGGGCAAGGTTAAAGTGGACCCTGACTGGGACCTGCCCGGCCCTGAGGAAGAAGAGTAACTTTTCTTATCATCTATTTTAAGTTTTCTGATGTTATTTTTTACAAAAAGCTTATATTCATTATTGGGTAAAATATTAGTCGCATGAATGTTGAAAACATTGCTTTAGCCTTGCTACAGTCAAGTATTACAGGAGCAGGCTTAGTCTTAGCTGTTTATGCACTTCTCATTCCAATTCTTAGAACGTTATTCGAAAAAAGAGCTAAAGAACTTAAGGATAGTATAGAAGCATATCGAAAGAAAAGTGAAACAATAAGCACAGAAATTAAAGAGAAAGAAATCCGCGAGATTAGAAGATTGCTCAGTAAGATTGAAGAAAAAAGAAAATTACCCGGTTATATGGATCTGGGAATCATGCTTTCATTTCTAATATATATCTTATCCGTCTTCCTTTCTCTCTGGTCACTTTTTGATTCGAATATAATATTGTCTACAATATTGTTCTTCATAATGGCAACACTCATATTCCTTTTCACCGGTGTTTGTGCACTCGTCGATATTTATTCTGCTTTTAGGGACGAGTATAGGTCTCTTAAAGAGGAAATTGATAAGGGGAAATCAGAGGCACGTGTGTTCTAATGTCTGGAAAAGTGTCAACAGTAACAAAATTATTGTCCCCCGCTTTCCAGAATAGAGTTGGTTAATTAACGAAGTTTTCTTCTAGTTCTTATAGATTAGTAGGCTCTTCCAAATTGGCAGACCTATCTGCAAGGGTTGAAACCGGCTCTTCTAAGATAACATCTAACACTGTTATTTCAGAGGATTTCTTAACATGATGAGGCGTGTAAATGTTGGACCATATACTAACTTTGACGAAATATACACTTATTTTAAATGCCCAGCTAGGCTGTACTTGAGGCTTATAGGCTGTGAAAGCGAGATTAGAAGAAAACATGTTCCTCCAAGCGTTTCCCCAGCTTTATTGGGTAGAAATGGGGAGAGGCTGATTGAACAGTCATACCTCAGAAAACCCAATGTGTATGTTCCAAAAGTTCCTGTCAAAGAGTTTATTCCTGCAAGAAATACTTTAGAAAAGGCATTAACTAAAGTAAGGAGTATTATTGCCAGTAATATCGCAATCCTATTCTCACGGATAAGAGAGATCGAGGTGAAATATCTTCCAACAATTTTAAGCGATGAGGCCAAGAGGATCAAAGAGGATTATAAGGTTAAAGCTATTATCAGTAGAGTTAGCTTCACAACAGTTCCTCATCATAGAATTGGAAGAATAGACTTTCTAGGGTTAAAGGATAACCGGGAGGTCGTAGTCATAGAGGTTAAGAACAAGCAGGATAAACCAAACGAGAGAGATAGGCTTCAATTAGAATATTACATTGATGGTCTTTCTAAACAATATCAATACATGAAGCTCGGTTCACATTTACATGAGATTGCAAGCCAACTCTATCCAGAGAAATACCGAAGATACGTGAAGCTAGCTAAAATCGTCGATTTATTGTGGGAGGGCGTAGCTAATTCTCAGGATATTTTAGAAAATACGATTATGGGTTTAAATGATGCGGAAAGAAAGAAATTCTTATCGGTTTATCCTTCTTCTACTAAATTCTTAGCCACAATTCCTGAGTATGTTATGCTAGAGAGATTATTAGACCGCTATAGTAATAAAATGTCCCTTTCAGAAAAAGGATTTGAGCAGGCATCTCATCGAATAGTTGAACTTATTGAAAATGGCGTAAAAAGCGGTTTGCTTGTGGATCTGAGACGGAACAAAGAAATTGAAGTGAGTAAAACAATAGATTTTGATGAGCTAGTAAGGGGAGTGTGGCGGATAAAAAAGAGTGCTTTCGATGAAAAAAGAATAGCAATTAAAATAACTAAAGAGTGTAGTCTATGTGTTTTTAAAAATGCATGTAGAAGTATTATAAGAGATGGGGAGCCTGATGAATGTAAATCAATAACATCAATAGTCCATATGGGTTTTAGGAATCTGAAATTAAAAAACGGAAGTGACATGAGAGTATTTTTAAAATCCGAGTATAATGCTAGTAAACTTTTGAAACGGATTCTTTCAGAAGCGGAATGGAAATATGTTCCTATGCTTGCCAAAAAGAGAGGATGGCTAGAGCTTTATAACGATGCAGTGGCTTCTAAAAAGCTTGAAAAAGAATTTTCCTTTTGGGGATTAAAAACTTGATTTCGAGGTGAACATTACTGGAAAATCAAGTCAATAAGAAGAAGCGAACGTGGAGCAGAATCATAAGGATATCTTTCGATTTTAAGATAACATTCATCACAATTTTCTGTTTTACTATACTAGGATTGATCATTTTGTGTCTGAACATTTGGTTTCCCATGGTGGATTATTTAGCTGCTTCTCTAGATACGCCTTGGGGAATATTGACATCTCTATTTGTTCATAAGGACTGGCTTCATTTTAGCCAAAACATGGTTTCTCTCATCATTCTTACTTTTATTTTTGCGATAACTAATATGCATCTTGCTAAACAGGAGAAGCGTAGGCGTTCATCCCTCTTCCTATGGAATATTTTCTTCTCCGCAATTCTGGTCAATATCTTGTGGGTTATAATCCTCCCTCATGTCAAGTCAATAGGTTCCTCCGGAATAGTGTATGCTTCAACGGGAATAGTGATGGCTTTCTCTCTTAATAATACATGTTCTAA
Source organism: Thermoproteota archaeon (assembly GCA_038861395.1). Lineage (GTDB taxonomy): Archaea > Thermoproteota > EX4484-205 > EX4484-205 > JAAOZP01 > JAAOZP01. Next base: position 10,505 of record JAWCDE010000029.1, read on the forward strand.
TGTAAAAATGCTAAAAGAAAATTGGAAGAAAAGTGAATCACTAAAGGATCTGCTTAAGAAGGATCCTCAAATTGTTTGCAACTTGTTAGTTTTTTCCTCACTGCTTATTTGCATTATTATCGATCCAAAAGGATTTCTCTCCACAGGTCCCTCGGTAAATACTTTCGTACATTTCATAGCTTTCTTAATCTCTTTTCTAATAGTTGTTATATTATACTCACAGGAGCATAATAAAATAATGCTTAAATCTTCTTGTTTTAACTGGAGATATGTAATGCCAAAGAAAGAAACGGCTGATGATTTGGTGACACGAGAAACATGGTTACTTTACTACTTGTGGAAGATTAAAGGGTTTCGTGGCAGTATTTCTGCATTAAGTAAAGAATTAGGGTATAAAGACGATAGCTCAGTAAATAAGAAAATAAACAAGCTGAAACAAAAGGGATACGTGAAAGAAGAACAGACTCGGACAGGGACCGTTTTCAAAGTCACAGGTAAGGGCGAGAGAAAGATTATTTTCTTAATACTACCAAGGTACACACTGAAAATCCTTATGGTCTTGACATTTGCATACCTCTTCTGGGGGCTATTAGGAGTATTCGGCATATTTTACGTTGAACCTTGGAACATTCTCCTCATCGGTATTATCTCAACAGGTGCTACAGGATTTCTCCTATGGTCTTACAGGAAGAGCGAAGAAGAACTCTTAAAAATAACTAAACCAGAATCGGAGAGTTAGAATAAACTTCAGTCTACCCTGAGTTCACTGAGTTCCTTGTTAGAGTGGGTATTGATTCTATTTCTATCAATCCTGACGCTGCAGTCTTCACTCGCAAACTCGTTGCATCCATAGAACAAAGAATCATGCTTGAGAAGGCTTTGGGCAAGGTTAAGGTTGACCCAGACGAGGAGTAAGTTTCTTGGTTTTTTCCTAATCTTTAATTATTTTAATCATGTTTTTGGAACAATGCTTGCTGAGATTCCTAATACTTAGCATATTCTAAATTATATTTCATGTCTAAGCTTTTCATACTCTTCCACAGAGATCTCCGCATCTCTTAATATTTTTCTCAATAATCCTCTTCCTACAATCCTTCCCGGATGTACGGGTACTGTTACTCTTCTTCCTTCGGCATCCTCTAGTTGAACATGGCTTCCCTTCCTTCTTTTTATCACAAAGCCCCTCTTGTAGAGGATTTTTATCAGTTCTTCACCGGAAACTGGAACAAGCCTCATAGAGACATTCCTGGTTCAGCGAGTTGTTTTAATCGATCTCTATTTTTTGAACCCCTATTAGCTCTTTCTTCGGAAAATCTCTTCCTTTCTCAGCCTCTAAACAAAGCTCTATTACTTCCCTAATATTCTTCATAACTTCTTCCAACGTCTTCCCCTGAGTATAGCAACCTTTCAGATCAGGAACCTCTGCCACATAATAACCGTCTTCATCCCTCTCTATAATCACTGTAAACTCCATCTTCCAGTTAAAGGAACACTTATTACTATATAAGCTTTATTGACTTATCACCAACCACTCAATATGCATTATCCGCTTACTTTTTTATAACAATTGGAAGTCGAAGAAGGAAGATTTAGATGAAGAAAGAAATTTTGATGGAGTATCACATATATAGATACTTAAATCACGGAGCCCCACTTTTCACATTCGATGGCTACGGAATCGTCGGATACAGGATGGGCCACGAATATAAGTTCAAATTTGGGGTAGATATGAGGCAGAAAAAGTTTCAGAGGTTAAAGCCACTACCGCTTGAGAAAATAGAGTTTCTTAAAGAAGATTTTCCAGAGATGTTTAAAGAATAAGTGTCTATCCTGAGTTTACAGAATTCTTAGTTAGAGCAGGTATTGATTCTATTTCTATTAATCCTGATGCTGCAGTCTTCACGAGGAAACTCGTTGCTTCAATAGAGCAGAGGATCATGCTTGAGAAAGCCTTGGGACAAGTTAGAGTGGACCCCGACTGGGATCTTCCAGACCCGGACGAGAAGTAGCAAGAATTCTAAGGAAATTAGAATTTTTTTCTAGCCACTTACTCTTTGTCCAGGCAGCTTCTGAATTGAAATCACAGACCTAATAAGAAAGTTTAATAAAAAGCTTCTGACACAACTTTTCACACTTTAATGCAAGAGAAAGAAGCTTATTTGGCGGTGAATTTATAAGTATCCAACTCCAACACCTTGATATAAATTGATTACAAAAAACGAAGCCTTAGCTGAACTTTTGAGGATTGTAGAAAAGGAGAAGTTATCCGCTAAGGGCTTTCGGCTATTCGGTTTAAATACAGATTATACTACTTGGGATGATGATTATCCCTATAAAAGGTCTCTCACAAGCCTCTTCAAAAAATATGGATTCACTCTTGAGAATATAAGGAATGAATGTAGAACATTTAAGACTACTTATATCTATCCTTGGACTAGAAAAGAAGAAAAAATATTCTATACTCTATCCTATCTGATGATGGGCTTCTACTCTCTGTGACGGATTCTCCTTCATCTTTTTTGACACATACTCGAACTTTTAATCCGCGAGCCACATATATACTACATGTGGGTGCCTCCTTTCCTTATTGAAAACATCATTGAAAATCTAGCAAAAGAATATCCTCATGCAAGAATGATTATTTTATTGCAAGACGGGTTAGAAGATATAGTGAAGAAATGGTATTTCGCCCCCACGTTGAAAGGACGATCATCTATTACGGTCATGACGGAGAGTCTACCTTGCGTGAACTTGAGTTATCCTATGGTTTACTTCTGGGTACCGTCAGAGTTTCGATCGAAGGTATTGCTGATCTTAGGGCATCCACTAAAGGCATTTTCTCTTTAAGGAATATTATATCCGAATTACTTCATTTAGTAATCTTGCTAATGAAGGGCTTGCTTTTTCTATGAAAGGCAGATTCTCTCCATCTGAAAGGCTCTATTGGGTGAATATAAAACATACTTATTTAGCATTTCTCTTATTTTAGTTGCTTTTTCAACTGGTTAGTAATTAGGGTTTGGTTGAATTCTGACTTAATAAAACTGGTCAAAAATGTAGTTAAGACTAGGCTCAAACATACTCTTAATAGGACTTATCTTTTTCATAATATGCGAATCTTTCCTATAGTTTATTACGGGGGCCTAAGATGGCGGTGGAAGAGGCGATGATGGAACCGTTTTTCTCCTTTTTGTCTTTAAGTAGAATGTCACACCTAATACTCCTATAACTATCGAAGCTACAACTATCAGTAGTAATACCTCATTGACTCTTTCCTTAACATTATGGAAAATTTCTAATCTATTCTCGTACTCAGGACATTCGTATCCCCAGCTGGTCTTGTAGGAAGTATAAGCTATTATTTTTCCTTCGCCAATTTGTTCAGCTTTAAGATAAAACGTAAATCTCGTTATTTGTTTCGGCTCTAACTTTTCAATGGACTTTTTATTCAATCCGACAACTGACAACGTAAAAGATGGAGATATCTCAACTGCTACATTAAATATCGGATAATTGCTATCATTTTGGACTAAAATGTCGAGACTAAACTGATCGCCAACATAAATAGCTTCCTTAGATAATTCGTAACCTGTAGTAATCAATATAGTAGGAGCCTTAATATCGATATCAAAATTTTTATAAGTGGAGCATGACCAGCGATTTCCATATTCATTTTCTGCCCACCCTTCTATTAAAATGTAGATACTACCTCCTGAAGTCTCTCCAGGTCTAATAAAATAAAGTGTGGAAGGACATTTAAGAGTAACAGTTGTACTATATGTATCACCTACATGACTTAGTATCTTATTTACTATTTTCTCTTCTCTAGTTAGAGAATAATCCCAACTACCTAAACCCACACTAATTTTATCTATCCGTATTTTATAGTTCATACCCATCCAATAAACACTGATATCAAGTTTTACATCATAATTATTAGGTAAATGCCAAGTATCATCGCTTTCAACAATTATCGTAAATTTTGTATCAAACCAATCGCTTTCAAATGTTCTTCTTCTTAAAGCAGCATATGTTATTAGACATAAATCGCTTGAAATAATTATTATGAAAATCACAAAAGTAATTAGAAGTTTATCCTTTCTATTCATCATCCTTTCTTTGTCCTTTTCTCTGCTAATAAACTTTTTGCTCGTACCAATACAGGAAGCAAAAAGTTTTCAAAAAAGAAACCACTTAACGGATTTAGTGATTTTCTTAATCATTTTATCTCCATTTATAAAAGACCATTCTCAACACACCTCTTTTTACAAAGCGGGTTCTATACAGATTTAAGCATAAGTACTTTTTTATGCTTTTAGAACCAAGAAGCATTTGGAATTTTCAGTCTTGTATTCAAAGAAATGGAATACGAAATACAGAGTATTAAATTTAATTAGAACATGCTATATAGAGCAGTATGTCTGGCAAAATTTGCGGTTGTTATGCAGACCTATTTCCCTATTGTCCTGTACAACTAGCGTCTCCAAGAAAAGCTAATGTAAGAATAAGTTCTAGAAAGCTCTATGTAGATTTTCTTTCTTAACTAGGACTTTAGGGCGAAGTAGGCGGCAGAGGTGGAGGGGGTGACGGTGGACATTGCTCATATATTATCAGCCGGGTTTTCCTTCTTGCGCGAATCAGTAGAACCGTAGCAACTATGGTGACAAATATCCCTATGAAAACTAGAGGCACCAACCAATCAGGCGAGGAAGAACTCTCAACTTGTCGAGGTGGGTATCCTGTTACAGTAACATAACTTATGTCCATTCGCTCACCCTCATAGTAGAGCTCTATTTTTAAAGTGTCAGTTATTTCACTTAAAGTATCGACCGTTATCTGGAAGGGAAATACTGTTTCAGAAGAACTACATATTTTTATTACTCCTTTTGGCTCCACTCTAAACGGTGGCGGAGCCTCCACCCTTACTTCTGCCTCCCGCGCTATACCCTGTTTATTAGTAACAGTCACTTCTAAAGAAGTCCATTTACCACTTTCTATCGCTCCTCCTGTTTTCACATCATCTAGAAACAGAGCTACTGGAGATGCTGTTTGCAATGTTAAGGTTTTTCTATCGCATAAGTGGCCCTCAGCATCTTCGACAAGGATGATTATTTCGTCAGTTTTTTCTTCATCTCCCCCATAATATGCGCCAAAGTAAACATCTCCCTCCTCCCCTGGCTCTAGAGTTATTGTTGCTAGGCGTATGTCAAAGAAGAATAGTTGATTCTTAGAATCTACGAGTATCACAGCCGTTGCTTTAAAACCTAAATTGTTCCTTACCTTAACCGTTATTCTCGCGGTCTGGCCTCCCCTAACCTTATAGATATCTGAAGTCAGAGAGACTATCTCAAAAGCCTCCGGAGTAGCGGTAGTTGGCAGAATAAATAATAGCATCACTAGGAGAATGACGTAAAAACTTACGTGTGTTAGTAGAGGCTGAATTGCTTTCAGCATAGGTTGTTCTTTTTAATATGCTGAGATATATAACTTTTTATAGCATATAAGTGTACTAAGGATATTGCCTTAGAATAGCCAGTTCAAGCCATATTAACGTCATCCATTGAAAATATTAGGAGAATAATTTCGACTGGCGAGAAGAAAAAGGGTAAAGAGTTTTAAATGAGGTCTTCCAAGATTATATGAAATAGGAGGGGAGGGGTTTTTCGCCGTAGGTATCGTTCTGCTACTACTCGGAGGCTTCATCAAAAACCTGTTCACATTCTCCAGCAGGGTTGGAGGCATCCCTTCCCTTTTCCAAGGCCCCGCTTTAAAAGGGTAAATGACGCTTATTAAGCTTTGCCTCTGAAGAAAAAGTTAGCATATGCTAATCCAGTTATTATGTTCTGATCTCTGCCAAGCTGTTGGCGTTATAACCGTGACTTGAAGCTATAGTTGCCTCGATTACGCATGATTTTGTCTCTCTTTGTAATCTAATTTAGTTGTTATTCAATACCATACCATTTGGCTTCTCTTTC
>JAWCDE010000030.1:0-16103 GCA_038861395.1 Thermoproteota archaeon
AGGCGCTACTAATTATCTCCACGGCACTTTCTCCCTCAGCCCTAGTCCTTCGACGCCTGTTGAATTAACTCTTAGCTTCCATTATTACCTGCAGGGGGTTGAGGTCGAATATCCTGTTAAGGTGACTGTCCACAGGGGTTCTGGAACACTAGGATTAGACCAGTCATTGAACACGAGTAACTTGGATAAGAACGTGTTTATTTGGCCTGAAGAAACACCAGAAGAAGTCATTATAGATATTGAGGAAGAAGAAACAGATTAAAGGAAGTATTAAAGGGTAAATTACTGTAAGTGAATGCCATAAATGGTAAATGGCAGGTCATACTCAAAGCATAGTCTCCTTCGTTTCACTGGCTATTTTCTCCTCGTGCTCATTGTTTTCCTCGCTGTAGCCAGGTTCATCGACTTCCCTGTTTCGATGTTCATGGTTGGCGGCAGGTCTATGGAGCCAACCCTGTATGTCGGCGACCTTGTCTTCAGCGTCAAGGGCAATTATACCGTGGGCGACATTGTTGTTGTCGAGGGCGTTAACAGGGTTAACTGCATAGTCCACAGGGTTGTGGAAATATCCGAGAGGAGCGTCACTACTAAGGGTGACGCTAACCCTGGCCCGGATAATCCCATTAGCAGGGAAAATGTGCTCTACAAGGTTGTCTTCATTGTCCCCAGGCTCCTCTGGATCCCTCCTTTCCTAGCTGTCTCTTTTTTCATCGTCTTCAGGTATTTGAAGAGCCTTATACACGGTGCTGAAATCGGCAGGACTCTCATAACTATAGTTTTGTTCTTCTCCATCCTGGACATTGTTACGATGACTGTTATCCCTATTTTCCATGTCCACCAGTCTATTGATGTTAGGAAGCCGAACATAGTTCTACGCTCTATTTCTCTCTCTAAAGATTTCAGGTTCTTCAGGGCTGTTTACGGTGGTAGGAGCCTGCTTGAATTCGTCAGGGTTGATTGGGTTAAGATAAACGCTTCCGGCAGAGAATTCTACCCTGACGAGTTCTTCATCGAGAACGATACCTTATTCGTCAGGGTTCCGCAGGAGGTTTACGATGCTCTCTACCATAATTCCTCCTCAATAACGTCGAGCTTCTGGGTCTACTGCAACATCGTCTTCGACAAGGGTAATCTCTACGGCTACTACCCCGTCACCTTCGCTTGGAGGAGGCTTGAGATTAACGTTGCCAACAATACTTTCATAGTTAACAATCCTAATCCCGTTGCCTTCAACGCTTCCTTCGAAATCCAGTACTACGACCTGGACAGGTTTGGTAGGCCATACTACGTCGGCTCGGACAGGTTTAACAAGACCCTCCAGCCTGTTTCAAGCTTCGTCGTCGAGCCTGAGAAGAGGGGGGTCCACTGCTACGTTATAATGAGGTATGTCCTGCTTGGTGGTAATGTAATGGAGTCTAGGAAGGTGGATATTGTTGGCGAATAAGATAATGCTCCCCTTAACTGGCGAGTTTAGGAAATGGCTTTTAGTAGGCTCCCTTGCTTCTATTGCTACAGGAGTCTTCTTTATTCTCCTTCTTACTCTCCCACTGGTTGTCTTCGAGGGAGAGTTTCTGAATGGTAATGTTGCGATAACCTGGTATCGCCTCATTAACTACGGTGAGCCTGTTTACCATCCTGGTTTAGAAAGTATCCCTCTCCTCACGATACCTGTTTTCGGAGCATCCTTCTTCAGCATAGCCGTCGGCATACTGACAATACTGAAATCTTCGAGTAGAGAGGTCAGCCATGTTGTTCCAGAACTTCTCATAGCCTCTTTAGAAACATGCATGGTCTTTACAGGAGTCTTCTTCTCCCTGAGGCTTAACGTTATGCATGCTGTTGCCGTTCTCCCGACGCAGGTTGGCGGAATGGGTTCAGCAGGCCTGCTTGTTGTACCTGGCTCTACTAAGAGTGAGACATTCCCCTCTGTTCTAATACGCCAGTTCTTCCCCCTCGCATCACTCGGTATTCTCCTCATCGTTCTCGCAGCCATAATGGGCTTTGAAACTACTAAGACTCTGGAGGCCTTGGCTGGGAAAGAAAATAAGGGAGCTTAGTATCTGCTACTTAGAAATCGAAAGAACGGGAAGCTTCAAAAACAGTTAAGACTTATTACGTGTTCATTAAATATCTTGGAAAAATCATGTGCTTTGAGTTATATCCATGTTCGTTTAACCTCTTTTATCATGTCGAAATGAGGATCGTCAGAGAGGACTTTTGCTTTTCTCTTAATCGCAATCGAGGCGATTATGCAGTCACCCATAGGAACGCTCTTATATCGGCATTTAAGCAATCCTGCTTCCCTAGCTACATCAGACGTCAACTCTTCAATATGAAGGCCGCTTAAAATAGACAGGTAACGTAAATTTGCTTCTTCCTTCCCCTTTTTCTCGCATGTGATTTTGGTGATTTCCCCCAACACTAATGTGGGTATTATTCCCTCAGAATGTTGCATAAGCTCCCTCAGCCTCTTAGAAGTCTTGGCCTTTACATCAGGATCATCAGAATGGAATTGTTCAATAAAAAATCTCGTATCTACCACTCCTCTCTAAGTTTTTCTATTTCTTTCTTCACTTCCTCCGGTTCTGCGATTCCTGCATCTATTCCGGCTAATTCTTCAAGCCGGGGTATTATCTTAATTATAAGTCCTTCTTTAGTTTCTTCGATTAAAAGTTTATCCCCCTCTTTTATTCCATATTTTTTCCTAATCTTTACCGGAATCGTTGTTTGGCCTCTTCTTGTCACTTTCACTATAGACGTCATTGATGGAACGAGATTCCAAATCCTAAATATAATTTTTTCCTATTTTAATAAACGGTAGGATTTTAAAACTCCGCAGCATATACTATTAACTAAGTGTTTGATTTTAACAATTTGTTGCGGAAGACATTAGTCAACATTCCTAAGCTTTATGCTGTAATTCTACAGACTTTTTTTATATTCATAGACCTCCATTGCTTGCTTCCTAAATTTTTTAGCTAGGGTTTTCTGGAACTAGGTGATTTATAACTTTAGGGCTGGTTTATGAGATACAACATTGTTACCCTCTGAAGTAAAATCGGTTCTAACGAGAGATCAACGGGCTTGTTGCTAAGAAGGGCTTCATAAATTACGAGATCATCGCGAACATAGTAAAAAATTCCTCTAATATTTTTATTGGGATAAGCTTATTAGTGGAAAACATCTTTGAAAGAATGTGAGAGTAGAAGTAAAATGGCTGAGGAGCTTTTGAAATCAGGGTTTTTCGAAGGGGCGGCTTATCATTCGCATCAAGCAGGTGAGAAAGCCTTGAAAGCCCTTGTGATCCATAAGCGAGGCCATCATCTAACTCATTCCTGCAAGTTTCTCTTAGACCAGCTTAAGGCACAGGGTTTGGAAATCGATGAAGCATTATACGATTATGCGAGGGAGCTGGATATACACTACTTAACTTCAAGGTATCCGAATGCTGCGAGCGCTCCCCCCTATGAGCTTTACGATGAGTCTAAGGCTAGGGGCTTATTGAAAGCGCTAGGAAAATACTTGGCTTTGTCGAGGAGAACCTTAGATGATCGAGGAGAAGCTTAGCGAAGCTGTTTATAAGCTTGCGAGCAAAATGGGGCTTAGAATAAACTCGATAGTCTTATTCGGGTCGCATGCTAGGAAGGAGGATCTACAGTGGAGTGATGTTGACCTCCTCATTATATCTGAAGATTTCTCAGACATGAGGATGGATGATAGGGTGAGGCTGGTTTTGGAGAAATGGGATTATGAGAAGCCTGTTGAGCCTGTTTGCCTTGCCCCGAGCGAAGTCTCTGAGTCAAACCCGCTTATCTGGGAAGTCTGCAGAGACGGTGTTGTCATCATGGACGACGGTACTTTCAACATTCTTAGAACCAAGTGTATGAAGCGTTTTAATGAGAGTGGAATCAAAAGGCTTGAATACGGTTACGTCGAGCAAGAATGGGTGATTCACTGTAATGTTGGAAATTATAACCGTATGTTAAACATGGAGGTTAAAAAAAGAGCTATTGCTAAACGTGTTCAAGCGATTTCTTGGAGTAATTTTTAACAATTTAGGGTATTGGGTTTTCATAGGCGCTTTTTTAAGATGTTTTTAAGGAATAGAAGTTTAGTAAAATAAGAGAGGTTTTCCGGGGTTTTTGGCTCATAAATCCCTATTAAAGGAAAATTTTGAACATGGGAATTATTTCCTGAATTAGGTATAAAAATAAATTTTAGACAATAAACTTTTATATTTGGTGAAATCTAATAACATGTGGTGAAAAATGGAAGTTAGAGTAGAGGTTAAAAAGGTGGATTCGCAGGGTCGTGTTATTCTGCCTGCTGATTGGCGTGAGTCTGAAATGGGGGAGTATAGGGAAGTGTACGTCATTAAAGGAAAGGGTTATTTGAAGATAATTCCGAAACGGAAGGTTGATTTAACCGAATACTTCGACAAGATTGATTTGAATATAGAAGCAATCGGGGATTGGAAGGAGTTTGAGAGGAAAATCTACGGGGTGGGTAAATGAGGTTTTTAGACGCGAATGTTTTCATTTACGCTTATTACAAGCCTAAGAGGCAGCTTACTCAAAAAGAGAAGCAGATGAAGGATTATGCTAAGAGGATAGTTAACGATATATCGCAAGGTAAAGAAAGAGTTATGACAACAGTTGTTCATATTTCTGAAATCGTTAACATTCTCAAGCACGGTATGTCTATAGAGGAGTTGGCTAAGCTGATTACCGGCTTACTTATGTTGGAAAACGTTGAAATACATGGGGTGCCCAAGGAGGTCTACTTTGCAGCAGTCGAGTTGAGCAGAGACTTGAAGATCGATCCAAACGATGCTCTTGCTGTTGACACGATGAAGACGAATAATATTGCTGAGATTTATTCTTTTGACGAAGATTTCGATAAGATTGAGGGAATAACTAGATTACCAAATGTTCAAAATACAGTTTCTTTAGAATGTTCTCCTCCTGGGGGACAAAAAGAGTCTTAATCTGGAACTTTGTTATAATGTTATAGCTTTTTAGATGTTTCCGCCTTCTATCAATGCCTAGCATCTGTCCTACAAGATCGTTCGGATAAAAAATCCTTATTGGAAGGAAATTTTTAAATAAAATTTTCCTTATTGAACGGAAAATTAATATATGACATTTGGGCTTTAATAACCATGGAAAGAGGGAGGATTATAGACTATTTTCTTGAGTATGCTGAATTCAGGCCTCGGATGGTTCCTCGCGAAATGGATGTTCCTCTGGATTCCGGCTTCATAGTGTCGATAATCGGTCCTAGGAGAAGCGGGAAAACGTATTACCTGTTCCAGCTTTCTAGTAGGCTTAGAAACCCCGTATACTTGAATTTTGAAGACTCCAGACTTAGCGGCATTAGCTATAGGGATGTGAGGTCACTCCTGAGAATTTTCACGGAAACCTTCAATAAAGCTCCTGAATCTGTGCTGATGGACGAGGTTCAGGAAGTAGATGGTTGGGAGACGGCAGTCAGAGAATTACATGATTTGAAAAAATACAGGGTTTTCATCACTGGGTCCTCCTCTAGGCTCTTGGGGAGGGAGATCTCAACCAGGCTGCGCGGTAGAACACTCTCATTCCTGCTCTTACCGTTCAGCTTCCGAGAGTTCTTAACAACCAGGAGTAGAAGTTTCAAAAGGCTTATGACTGGAGACGAAGAGGCAGAGGTCAAGGCTCTTTTAAAAGAATACTTGGAATTCGGAGGCTTTCCCGAAGTCGTTCTCAACGAGATGAAGATTAAGATATTGAAAGAGTACTGCGACCTGGTTCTCTTCAAGGATTTTGTAGAACGTCATAAAGTGAGGAACATTGGGGTCGCAAGGTTCCTCCACTCTTTTCTGATTCAAAACTTCTCAAGAGAGGTTTCTCTACTCTCTCTTTTTAACAAGGCTAAGGGCAGCGGCATGAGCATTGCAAAAGACACTGTATACAACTATGTATCAAACCTTGAGGACACTGTCTCATTCTTTTTCCTCAAAAGATACTCGGAGAAAATGCATGTGAAAGAGGCCTGGCCTAGGAAGGTCTATTTGTGCGACACGGGGCTTCCTAAAACTGTCAGGCTTCATGAGGACTTCGAAAGATTAGTGGAGAACGCCGTCTTCCTAGAGTTGAAGAGAAAGCAGAACCGGAATCCTCTAATGGAAATCTACTACTGGAGGGATGTCAGGCAGAGGGAAGTGGATTTCGTAATCAAAGAGGGTGTTGAAACCAGACAATTGATGCAGGTTACTTCAGCCTCCGGTAGAGACGAAATCGATAAGAGGGAAGTTGAAGCATTGCTTAAGGCGAGCGAACAGCTTGATTGCGGAAAGCTGTCGATAATAACCTGGGATTATGAAGAAAAGTTTGAAGCCGAAGGCAAACTCATTGAATTCACACCATTATGGAAATGGTTACTGAGCCCCTAGAACTGCGACTAAAATATAAAAAAAGAAATTTTCCCTTGGGAAAAATCCTGAGTCATAAGGAAAAGCCAGTCAATTCGTATCCTGTTTTACCTTCTCAAAGGAGAATTGGAGCATCAAAGCCTACGTTCAAGATGATTCGGAGAAAAAGTTCAGAGAGGTTGCAATGAGACCATTTGGATGTAGAAGAGGCTTCTTAAACATCGCTTCCAAGAAAGCGTTTTTCAGCCTGGCTCTCGGAGTTTTCAGAGGTTCTGGAATTCGCATAGGTTCTTCTTAGACAGAGGGCTCTAAACTACTTCTAATTGATGAAGTTAGTTAGAAAACCTTATTTTCTAGAACATTGTTTATTCTTCATGTAAGTGTTGAAAGCAGAATCGCTTAACAAGGATTTGGAGTCAATTATGCAGATGCTTAACTCTATTACTGAGCCTTGCGTCAAGGCTATATTGTTGTTTGGCTCCAGAGCTCGCGGTGAGAATGAGGAGAAAAGCGATATTGATCTGCTTGTGCTTCATGAAGACTGTGGGATTCACGATGCTGTTTTAAGGAGGAGATATCTCTATGGTTTAATCCGCAGGTTGGTTGGAGGAAAGTTTAGCATAACGCTCGTTGACATGGAGCTTAATGATTTCCTTAGGCCAAAGAACATAGGGTCGTTGCTCCTAAACATTTACTGCGACGCCCTCGTCCTTTATGATTCAACCGGGCTGATGGAGAAATTTCTTGAAACAGTTAGGAATAGGATTTCAGCAAGCGGTTTAAAGAGGGTCAGGAGCGGAAAGGCCTACTACTGGATTCTGCCCGAACCCTTAAAGGAGGTCAAGATATTGTGAGCCTTAATCCAGTAGGCGAGGTTAAATACAGGTATGGTCTAGCGGCGGAATGCTTGAAGAGAGCAGAAAACTTGTTTCGCTAAGAGACTGGGTAGGTACAGTTTCAAGTTGCCAGCTTGCGGTGGAGAATTTTGCGGAGGCGATAATAGCTGTATTCGAAGTCCCGACTTGGAGTCATGATCCATCAGACCAGTTAAGCAACCTAATTGACAGACTGCCGAAAATCTCTTTTAAGGAAATCAGAGAACTCATAGCCATGGTGACGGAATTGGCTCCAGAGCACGGTAGGTCGACCTATGGTGAGCCCAGTGCAGGATTATTGCCGAGCGACATATATAAAGAGGAACATGCTTCAAGCGCTTTAGAGAAAGCCAAGAGAGCCAGAGAAATAGCAGAGACAATTCTTAGCCAACTGAATGTTAGCTTTAAATAACTTTTAATGTTCTGCATTCTCTAATCGTAATGTCGGGTGTTACTATTCCTCCCGAACTTTCCTGGATAGTTCCGATTGTAGTTCCTTTCATCATTGGATTGCTTATCGGATTCGTAGTAAAACGTACCATAAAGCTAATCCTAGCCATAGTATTGTTAGTAATAGTCCTGGTTATCACGTTTTCAAGATATTTATGATAAAGCTATGAGGTTTCTTCCAACGATGATGGATTTAGGCAGCATCCTTAGAAATATCCTTCACTATTACTGGGATCATAGAAGGGATAGTCTGCTTCCTTTCTGCCAAGTTCAATGCTTTGCAAGGGAAGTTTTAATAACCTTTAAAGCTTCATTTTGAAAGAATGAAGAACGAGGCTTTAAGATGGTTCAAGGAGGGGCTTTGGGATTTAGAGACAGCAAAGATCCTCCCTAACGCAGGAAGGTATAATGCAGCTGCTTACTATTCCCATCAGGCTGCTGAAAAGGCTGTTAAAGCTCTGCTTTACTCAGTCAATGAGGCTCCTTGGGGCCATAGCGTGAGAATACTTTTGGAAAATTTTGGAGAAAGGAAGAACCTTACGGTAAATGAGCTTCTACCCTACGCTAGGGAGCTTGACAGGCACTATGTCCCATCCAGATATCCAAATGCGCATCCCGCTGGAACACCTCATGAAGCATATGATGAAGCCACATCCCAGAAAGCGATTGAAGCCGCTGAGCGTTTAATAAGTTTCGCCAAAATATTCATCGAGGAAGAGCAGTGATTGCCTTGCAGGATATTGAAGAAATTGTGAAGAGGCTTGTCGCGAGGTATAGGCTTACAGCAGTAATACTCTTCGGCTCCAGGGCTCGGGGAGACTGGGGACCGTGGAGTGACTACGACCTGCTCATAATAGGAGACTTCGAGAAAAACTACGTTGACAGGATAGGTGATGTTCTGGAGCTCCTTTCAGATATTAAGATACCTGTGGAACCCCATCCCTATACTCTCGAGGAGTCTTTAGAAATGTTGAGAAAAGGAAACCCCCTGATAATTGATGCAATCGAATATGGTAAAGTGCTCTATAGGGATAAAGATTACGAGGAGTTATTAAAAACCTTTTTGAAACTTAAGAAAAACGGCATGCGGAGAAGTAACACGTCCATAATACTGCCTGAGACAAAGGGCTATCCTTGAAACTATAAAGCCAGAGTCCTGCATAAAATAAATTGTTTATTTTTGAAACTTAACACGTCTGGCTAAGGGTATTTTTAGAGTTTGGCTTTAAAATAGGAGAAAAAGATATAAAGAACTTTGTTCCTTTAGAGATTTAGATCTGAAAGTGGGTGGTATTAAAGTCTACATTCCAGACGAGCTGGAGAAAAAGTTCAGGGAGGCTGCTATGAGACTATTTGGATATGGAAGAGGTTCTTTAAGCATCGCTTCAGAAAAGGCGTTTTCAGCCTGGCTCTCAGAGGTTTCAGATGTTCTGGAATTCGCGGAAACTATCGAAGACCCTGTAGAGGCGATTTACGGAATGCTTTCTCACGTGAAGAAGACTGGTGTTGAATTACAGCATGAAGCAAGTAAGATTAGGGCGGGGAAGACTATTGAGTACAAGGGTTCTTCTTGATGCTAATGTGTTCCTTGAACTAGAGTTGGCTGAGCGGCATGCAGATGCTTGTAAGCGTTTCCTAAATAAAGTGAGGGACGGCTTCATCGAATCTGCAGTAACAGAATTCCACGTGGATTCTATAGTGGTTGTAATGGAGAATTATGGTAAGAATTGGAATGATTTGGCCCTCTTCCTAGCTTCACTCCTTCGCTACAAAGGGTTGAGGGTTCATCGCATGGGTTTGGGTAGTCGGATAAAGGCAACATACTTCATGAAAGAATACGGCCTGGATTTTGACGATGCGCTTGCAATACAGGCTCTCAAGGAATTGTCGATGGACACTATCGTTTCTTACGATGACGACTTTGATTCTGTGAATTGGGTTAAAAGAATAACTCCTGAAGATATTCTTTAAGCATCTCGATTATTCCTAAAACTCTATTTACTGCGATATAGACAACGACCTAAAATAGATCTGGATGATGCTCTAGCAATTGATGTAAACAATGTTTACCGAGGCTTATTCTTTTGAACGGGAATTTAGGATTAGACCCGTTTAGTCTACATACGAATTAACGCCCGATTCCATCGTTTTCTCTCCACAAACATTGGTTGTAGGGATATTGGAAAAACATTGGCTTTGGCCCATGAATCCTCGATGAATTGTCATTATATGAGGTTGTTGGTCCTTACTTAAAAACCCTTGAAGCACGTTAGAATATCAATATCAAAAACAAAATAATCTTCTGATTTTTTCTTGAAAAGGGATTCTTGCTTAAATCTCCTAATTACTCAATGAGGACATATATGACAGTAATATACAACTTTTTAAGCAGGTCTCCCATTTTCATAAGATGATGTCAGGGGCTGCTATTCCGCCTGAATTAGCCTGGGTGGTCCCAGTCATAGTCCCCTTCATCATCGGTCTGCTCATAGGCTTCATAGTGAAAAGAACTATAAAGCTGATTTTCGCAGTAATATTGCTAATAATAATTTTGGTTATTACGGGCTACATAAGTATTACGTTTCAAGACCTCTATGATAAAGCTATGGAGTTTCTCCCCACGGTGATTAACCTAGGCAGTAGCCTTGGAAACATACTGCCCTATTCCTCTCTAACGTTTATCATAGGTCTTTTATTGGGGTTATGGAAAGGCTAGTTTAAGCATAAGGAATACTTATTATGGGCTACTCGGAAAATCCCAGAATGAAATTTATAAAGGGCTTATGGAGAATCGAAATCTTGGTCAATGCTTTTAATAAATATTAACTCCGTTAAGTCTGTTTAATGGGGATTTGCTGGTAGAGATGGGTATGTACGCGTACAATTCCAGAAAAAAGTATTGAAAATATTATTGCCAGGATAGTCTTCAAAAGGGATTTTAGAATTTAAACCCATCCTCTAGCTTTCATTGCCTCTACTACTCTTCGTACAGCCACCACGTAAGCTGCTGTCCTTGGATCAATGTTTTTAGATTTGAATTCTTCCATCGCTCCAACAACCTCCCAGAATGCTTTAGTCATTTTAGCATCCAACTTTCTATAGACCTCTTCGTAATCCCAGTAGTATCTTGAAAGATTCTGGACCCATTCGAAGTAGGATACTGTAACACCTCCGGCATTAGCTAAGAAGTCGGGAACTACAAACACCTTATTCCTATGAAGGATTTCATCAGCTTCAGGCGTGGTCGGGCCGTTTGCAAGCTCAAGCACCACCTTAGCTTTAATCCTATTTGCATTTTTCCCGGTTATCTGATTTTCAAGGGCTGCGGGTATCAATATGTCAACGGGAAGCTCAAGAAGCTCCTCATTGCTAATCTTTTTCGACGGCTCATAGTTTACTACGCTTCCCGTTTTATCCTTAACTTCTTTAACCTTCTTGTAAGGCAGACCCTCCTCGTTAAGGATTCCGCCCTTAGAATCGCTGACTGCAACCACCTTAGCATTCTTGAATAGCCTCGTCACCATTAAGTGGGCTAGAGCTCCCGCGTTTCCATAGCCTTGTATAGCGACTGTTATGGTATTCTTGCTCTTAGGAATTTCATCCGGGAGATTAGAAAGTTCATTCGGAGGCTTGTATAAAATGCCTTCATTCACTTCCAGACCTATTTTAAGGTGTTTTGCAGCTTCTCTAAGAACATACATTCCTCCTCTCGCGGTTGCGTCCTCCCTGCCCTTCGAGCCGCCGGCAATATGAATCTTGCCTGTTATTACTCCAGGCTCATTGTAACCAACAATAGTAGAATACTCGTCCATCATCCAAGTCATTATTTGTGGATCAGTGTAAACATCAGGTGCGGGGATATCTTTCATCGGTCCTATGAAGCTTGCAATAGCTCTTACATAGCCTCTTGCAAGACGCTCCTTCTCGCTATTGCTCATCTCCTTGGGATTGCATATTACTCCTCCCTTTCCTCCGCCGTATGGTAAGTCGAGCAATGCGCATTTCCAAGTCATCCAGGCTGCGAGAGCCTTAACAGTGTCAAGGTTCTCTTCAGGGTGCCATCTTATCCCGCCCTTAGTAGGACCTAGAGCATCGTTATACTGGACTCTGAATCCGGTGAAAATCTTAACGGAGCCATCATCCATCTTAACGGGTATGTTTACTATGAGTGTTCTCATGGGTTCTCTTAAAAGAACGTGAGTTGCCTTATCCAAGCCAAGGACTTCTGCGCATTTATCTATCTGCTTCTGTGCATTTTTAAAGGGGTTTGTTTCCTCGGACATTTGTGCCTACACATTAGACAACATATATAAACTTATCGGAAAATTAGTCCGATTATTCAGAAACGTCAAATCTTTGGAATTGATTTCAAATTTCGCTAGTAAAAAACACTTCTCTCCCGCTCGTAAACGCTCTTTTCTTTAACGTGTTTTCCCTCCAAGAAATTTGCTGACAATTTACTGTTTTCAACTGCTTTAGAGCATGAGACTTATTCAGGAAAACGGGCCTCCTATTACTTTAGTCGATAAGGCTAAAAATCCACTTCAACCAGCCACTTCCACAATGGCTTGCAAATTATTTTCCTGTTCTCGATTTCAATCTCATCTTCATAATCCCAAGTTATTATTAACAAATCCTTGCATTTCAACTCTTTGCTTGCCTTCATCAAACCTTTAATTTCACGCTTTTCAACTTCGTCTCTTCCCGAGGCATAGGTAACTTGAATAAGCTGCTTTATTTTTAACCCTTCCTTGATAACGAAGTCGACCTCATTTTGCTGACGATCTTTCCAATAGAAAATTTCAAGGAGAGGATGTTCGTTTTGCCTCCTTTTTAATTCAAGGAAAACAACGTTTTCCATCCTATCCCCAATTTTCTCGGAAAACTGTAATACGGAGGGAAGACCCACGTCACAAATGTAGATTTTCCTCGGCCAAGACCTCCTCAAGTATACGCTCTTTGAGAATCTTTCTAAGAAGAAAACTGCCAAAGTATCTTGTAATTTTTCCACATAATCGTATAAAGTTGTGTAGGATATCTTTTTCCCGAAGAACGACCTTATTTTCCTCAGACTACTTTCTTTCGAAAAATTCTGAACCATAAACTCGAAGAGAAATCTTCCAAATTCTAGGCTTTTAATTTCATGCCTTTCCACAAAATCCCTGTAGAAAATCTCTTCACAATACTCTTTCAATATCCTCTCTTTTTCACCCATGATGACCTCGGGGAAGCCGCCAAATTTCAAATACTCTTTCAAGCCTCTTAGGATGCTTCCGATATTCTCGACTCTCCTCGAGCTTAAGTCAATATTTTTTACTGTAGCGAACTCCCTGAAGCTAAAGGGCAGTAGAAGGTAAGTGATACTTCTCCCCCTCAATTCGGTGGATATCTCTCTTGGAAGAAGTTTTGAAGAAGAACCGGTGAGGTAAATCCTAAATCCCCTATCCTGAAGAGACCTTACTAGTATTTCCCATTGTTGGAGGTTTTGAACCTCATCCAAGAGCAGAGTTTTCGGCTCGTAATTTTGTTGCGAGAATATCTTAATCACCTCAAAAAATTCTTGGGGCAAGATATTCCGGAACGCTATATCCTCAAAGCTAACGTACATGGGTTTTTCCAAAATTTCAAATAGAGAATAGAAGAACCAAGTCTTTCCAGACCTCCTGGGACCGACGATAGAAATGATTTTGTTTGCTACAGGCTTTATCTTCAACTCCCTCCTTATGCCAGTAAACCTAATCTTTCTCGAAAAGAAGTCCTCAATCAACTTTCTATTTAGCATAAATTATACTGTTGTAGTATAACTATTTAAAATTTATTATACTCTTTCAGTATAATTTTTACACTTAACAAAGGTCTATGACTATCAACCATTTCAGTGCTTTTCCTATAGGCAAGTGGTAAGTAAATGATGAGAAAACTTATGTAAATGGCTTAAAAACGAGCCTTGAGTGAGGCATTATTTATTTTACAGTGTTAAGCGATTCTAGGTGTCGAAGTAAAGGTAAAATTCATAGGGATGTGGTCTTGCTGAAACCTGCAAGTATTCGTTTAAAGCATTCTCTATAATGCTATCTAAAAGCTCGCTTGAGAAAACTGGCTTCAGAAACTCGCTGTCGCTCTTCAAACATTCAACAGCTTCTTTAAGGCTTCCAGGAAGCTCCTTTATGCCTAGCTGTTTTCTTCTCTCAGGAGTTAAATGGTAAATGTTTTCATCAATAGGGTCTCCGGGGTCGATTTTCTTCTTTATACCGTCTAGTCCTGCGCTCATTATCGCGGCGAAGCAAAGGTAAGGATTGCAAGAAGGATCGGGAGTTCTATATTCTATTCTCTTGCTTTCAGCACTACTAACCCCCCTCTGGTAGACCGGGATTCTAATGTTCGCAGACCTGTTGCTCCTGCTCCAAGCTACAAATACTGGTGCCTCGTATCCTGGTACAAGCCTCCTGTAAGAGTTCGTAGTCGGGTTCGTTATCGCAGTGAGTGCCCTGCTGTGTTCAAGTAATCCTCCTACGAAATACCTTCCAAGCTGGCTGAGCTCTGCATACTCGTCTTCAGCATCATAGAAGAGGTTTACAAGCTTTTCTTCTTTAAGCCTTGCTAAAGACGGGTTTCCTCCCCAGAGGCTTACGTGCACGTGCATCCCGCTCGCATTGTCCCCAAATATTGGCTTTGGCATCATCGTCGCAACCATGCCCTGTTGAACAGCAATGTTCTTAACAACGTATTTCAAAGTCATAATGCTATCGGCCACTTTAACCAGCTTGTCCTTAACGATGTCTATTTCACACTGGCCTGCTGTAGCAACCTCGTGGTGGTGGGCTTCACATGCTACTCCAAAATAATCCTCCATTATACGTGTGACTGTAGAACGATACTCCATTAACGTATCGTGTGGTGGAACCGGGAAATAGCCTTCTTTAAACCTGATGGGATAGCCTTCTCCAGAAGACCATGCTGCTTCAGGAGACTCTATGCTATACGATTGGCCTCTGTAAGGGTTTAAAACATCCCAAGTAACCCTCTTGAAAACAAAGAACTCTAATTCAGGCCCCCAGTAAGAATGAAAGCCTTCTTCCAACGCGTATTCTTCAGCTTTTTGAGCAACATGCCTAGGATCTTTTAAAAGCCTCCCGCCACCGTACCCCTTATAGACATCACATAAAAGCCTAGCAGTTTTATTCTCAGGACTTGACCAGGGAATTATGGCGAAAGTTGAAGGATCCGGTTTTAGAACAAGGTCTGATTCGAAAATTTCTACGAAGCCTCTAATGGAAGAGCCGTCGAGTTTAGGAACGCCTTCTAAGAAATAGTTGCTCTTAAACCTTATTGCTGGCAATGTGATATGCTGTAAACGTCCAGGAACATCTGTGAATTGTAGGTCTATGAATCTAATTCCCTCTTCAGCTATTTTCTGCATTACTTTTGAAACGTCTTCTTGTGTCATTTTCGAAGTGCGGCTGTAAAGACCGCTATATAAACTTTATTAACATTGTTTTTCAAAAAGCTTTAGTTATTGAAAAAATTAACAAAATTCTCCGCAATTTTTGGACAAATGTTTAGAAGTTTACAGTATTATTCCATCAGTTTCATATCCTCCATTTTAACGAGACAGTGTGGTGCAAAAACTTCCACATTCAAACCCATTTCTCTTAAAGCTGCTGTTGGAGCGACCCCGCTCACTATGGATACGCCACATCTACCGGCGCTTACTGGTATACCCAATACAGGCTCGTCTGGGTAACCTATTACTGAAAACACTTTCCAACCTATTGAAGAAAGTTCGGAGATTATAGACTTAACCTTATCCAATGCTTCTTTAGGTATTTCCCTATAGTTAACTGGAATCACACCTGTTCCTGTATTTACATAACTCATTATTGAAGTCATGTTTCTATAAGTGAATACTTCTAGGGGAGGCACTGTAGTTCCCTCATAGGACATGAGTTCTATAAATCTAACAGGTGTCTTGTTTACGAATTGTACTAGTCCACCGTATTTTAGTATCAGAGGTATTCCAGAACGGATGAAAATGCCGTCGACAGTAAGGTTACAGACAGTAAGAATAGCCGCCATCCCTCTGCTTACCGATATGTTTTCATAGGATTCTTCTTCATCTATAATTTTTAAGTAGGGTGCAAGAAGCAGTCCTGCTTGATTGAGTCTTCTCAGAACGTCTGACGCCTTGTCCAGATTCCTTTTGTCTAAGAGTGTTACATTTGCAACTATCCTACCCTTACCGGATCTCGGTGTGAAAGTTACTGAGTATGCAAGTGAAAGGTAGCGTGTTAACACGAAGTCAAGACGTTGGTATGTGAGTAAGCTTGATAATTCCTTTAACCCCATCTCGGTTATTGAACGCCCATTTT
>JAWCDE010000031.1:0-15765 GCA_038861395.1 Thermoproteota archaeon
GCATGTGCTCTATTAAATTTCTCTTAATTCCCCGATGGTCTTGCAGTAAAAACCGAATGTCTTTTCATCCGTCACATGGAATTCGAATGGCTCGTCAAAACCCTCTTTCCTCAGCTTTGCAATAATTTCGCAAGGTTTCAACTTCGTTAAGATCAATACGTCTATGTCACTAGTCAACACATGTTCTCCTCTCAACACGGAACCGAAAAGAAAAACTCTGGATTCCTCGTCTGCTTCGCTCATTACCTTTTTAATCCTTTTTAAGAGTTCCGGCAGGTTTCTGAAAACCTCCTCCCTTTTAACCGCTTCTCTAATTAAAAGCTCTTCCAATTAATTCCTCAACCTCCTTCACGAAATCAAAAAGCCTCTATGCTTCCTCCCTCTCAAAATCCCTAGGGAAATATCTGGCAGTGATGTATGCATCCTCTAGGCTTGCAAACTCCAATGCTTTTTCGTTTGAAAATTTTTAAACTCATCCGGCTTATTCAGGATTTCTCCAAGTAATAGAAAAACTTCCTTAAAGTATGTCTTAAATAATCCTGCACCTTTTCCAGCAACTTCGCTTCCAGTAAGGGTTGGAGTGACTACTCTATGTTAAATAATGAATTGACCCCCTCTTCGATAAACTTAAAACTAAACTCTAGAAGACTAGTTTGTCGTTAACAAACTTCTCGAGGCTTTTTCAGGATTAGGTGAATAATGAAAGATAAAAATCTAATAAGCTGGATAAATGTCGACTATAGT
Organism: Thermoproteota archaeon; assembly: GCA_038861395.1. Taxonomy (GTDB): domain Archaea; phylum Thermoproteota; class EX4484-205; order EX4484-205; family JAAOZP01; genus JAAOZP01. The sequence goes on from JAWCDE010000031.1 coordinate 745, forward strand.
TGGCACATCGTCGACTCCACCTTTTTCCATGGTTCTGCAAGTAAACATCCTGTAGTACATGTTGCATTCTTTCACCGGGTTCACAGAAGGATTGCTTGTAACAACGCTGTAAACGTCTCCGCCGAGGATCAAGTCGAAAGTCTTCGTGAAAAGCAGCACACCTCTATTATCTCTTATCTCTATGCTCCCGCCTCTAATCACAGGATTAGTAATCACGTTGAGAGCAACGGAGCCGGAGGTTGCCGTTGCTTGAGCAACAACATTACCATTCCTATCTTTAATAATAACCCTATACCCTGACCTCAGGTTCCTCACAGTAACGGTTTCGGGTTTAGCATCAGCACACGCTATGAAGAAGTCGAAGTCAGCGTTTAATCTATTTCCGTCGGAAGCCTCGTCGTACAGGCCGAGGCCAACCCGGTTCACATTAATCTGCTGATCATTGCGTGTTAGAGTCCCTATCGAACTCCCTTGAGAATTGTATGCTCCTATTTCCATCCTGCCACTAAACTGTCCGGTTAGCGTTCTGCTGCCTAGGAAAAACAACCAAGTATTATCGGGAAGATTCAGTGAAGTTGTTGTCGATCCGCTCCACTGCCCTGACCTCCATATTCCTAACCGCCTCAAGTTATAGTTGTTACCCTGCCTATACCGTTGAAAGCCCAATAAGTAGAAGTTGCTCGCCGAATCGTCGAGCATCGTTAAGCCAGCATACTGGTTAATATACGAGGTGTAGTACCGTATTTTAGCAAGCACGTAGACGACACGCGTACCCGCAGGTATTCTCGTAGCAGAGTATGCTATGCAGAATGAGCCGTCTGGAGCAGTGCTGCGTAACCACCCGTTAGCCGAGTCATGGCTCCATGCGCCGGGGTTAGGCGTGGTGAAACTCCCGGTGGAGAACGGGTCTTCAGAGAAATCGTCGTAGGCGAAAGCACTCCTCTGATAAAGCCTAATATCCGATATCTCGCCTCCTACTGGATCATATAATACGCTGAAAGGCCTAGAGTAGTCTCTCCCCCCGTCATACCACGTGTTGTCATCATCATACTTAGAGCTATCGTCTGCTATGCCTCCCCCGATTAGGAAGCCGGCGAACTTAAACTCTACCTTCGGCGTCTTAGAGGGGTCTATTGTTGTTCTTTGATAAGTACTTCCCCGGGCTTCAAGCCTTATAGCATCATACTCCATGAACCTGCTTGCACCCAGTCCTCTCGACCATACGAAAAGCTGGTCAACCTCGCTACCGCCCTTCTTATACGCTTTCCCATAAGTATCTAGCAGGTCCAGGAGCTGTTTTGAGGCAAAGAGGCTCGTACCCCAGCTCTCGTTGTATAACGCTATCCAGTAAGAGTATGCTCCGGACCCGTACTGCTGCCCGATAGCGTACCCCCTATGTGGGGTATAAGAGTTCACGTTGTTAAAGGTCCCGTTGACTACGCGTCTAGTGGCTTCGTTCTCAAGCAAAGACCCCCATTTAAACCTCTGGATTGTTTGCGAAGAATAGCTGTTATCGGGAAAGCCGCCTATCATGCCTGCGAAAACCAAGTAGCTGTACTCTATATCGAAGCTCTTCTTCCAGCGTGCGTTGACAGAGTAAAGAAAGTATGGAACGTTGTAAGGTATGAAGATCATGTCCTCGTAGTATATCTCGTCATGTACCTCCTGGCCCTGCCTCGGATGGGGAGACGTGTAAACTACTCTGTCAGACTTCCTGAAGGCCACGATTCTTGCAGGAGCCCTCACAACACCGGTTCTGGAGTTAGGTTCTGGCACTATACTCCACTCGTCCTCGGGGAATTTAATAGGAATATAGTAGGCGTCGGAAAGATAAGAGTCGTACGCAGTCAGTATGTATTCAACGTGAGAAGTGTTGAACCTGTCCCTAAGGCTTATCGACCAGTCGACGTGCGGGAAATGACGCGACGCCTCCTCCCTGTCTACGACGATCCAGAGTATGTAGCTTCCAGTATCAACTCTCGCCAATCCCCCGGATACTTTCATCTCAATCCTGTACTCCGGCACCTCAGCGTCGCAGTCCTCAAGCCAGACTACTCTCACCGCCTGCCTCCGGCACCCGGGTGGGTAGTTAACCTCAAACACTAGCTTAGCACCGCTCATGAACCTTTTCCTCCAGCCTAGGAAATTCGTACTACTAGGCCAGAGATACCTGCTGTCCCAGACCTCTACTTGGTAGGGCACTTCAACAAAGTTGTCAGGGTCACGTTGGTAGTTGACTGTAGCATATACTCTAAGCTGTTTAACTGGGGGGATGGGTATTGGCGGAACAGGTTTATCCGTCCTGACTGGGAGAGCAGTGTTGAACCAGTATAATGTGCCGTTTGGAAGAAGCTCGAACACGTAGGTCTCCTTGGTCTTAGCAGGTTCACCCGGGTAATAAGGCTCTACAGCATTCTCCTGTATCAAGTATTCTATCCCGGGGTAGCTGTATGCTTCGACGATTATGTCCCTACTGTCCTTAACCCTGACTATTAAGAATTGGAAGTAACCAGGGTCGTTCCCCCATTTCCAGAACGAGCCTTGCCTATCCGGATTATGAAAGTTAGGCTTAAGTATGAGTGTGTAGTTTCCTCCACCGTTATACCTTACCTCAACTATATCGCTGCTCCCAGCCCTTTTCCACCAGAATTCCTCTTGGGGAACTGTTGGGTCGAACCAGTAGAGTTCAAAACTATCCTTCTTAAGATTGTTAACCGGCTCTTCATCTTCTCTCAGAACCACTATGTTCACGTAGACGAGGCCGTCCTTCTCATCCCCCCATATCGAGGTTATTGTTAGGTTGAGCAGGATGATGCGAGTAGACTCCCAGCCTACTATCCCTTTTGCGACGGAGTCGATGCTAATTTTAGAACCTATTGCGGAGATACTGTTAGGCTTATACCAGAATAGTTTAACCAGCTTCTTCTCAAGAGCCCTAGCAGGGTAGTGTTGAACAGGATTAATATAGCCTGATCCTCCTTGCCTACTAATCCAGCCTATTTTCATTGCAATATCCTTCTCCTCCTGTATAGTGTCTTCTATCCACTCCGTCTCTATGTTTAGACCCTTGCCAGCGTAAGCAGCCTGAGTCGCCAAAAACCAGTATGAGAACGTTTTATTAGCCAGTGTCCTAGCCTCCTTCATCTCGTCTACATCGAGGTCCACTGTCCTCGTCTTGTTGTACTGCATGGTAGCGTTTGCAAGAATCCTGGTTAAGGCTCTCTCAAAGTCGGCGTCTATGCTTAACACAACCTCCCTGCTCGGATTGTAGTTGAAGAAGAGGTGCTGGATCGAGGTTAAATAGATTATTGTCGCAGCGGAAAGTATGACGATCACGAGCGTGATGCTCATAACAAGTATGAGCTGCCCCCTCATCCAGCTTGAGGCATTTGGCAACACGCTCACCTCCTAGCTAGCTCAAGGTGGATCTTCAACACCCACCTGCTTCTCGTGGTGTACGTTATGTCTGCGCCAGTAGCCTCGCGAGCAATCCTGAAGTCTTCCGGGGAAGCGTTTGAAACCGTTCCCAGGAAGGCAGGCTCCATGCCGACTCCGGTCTGAGTCATGTTGTACACAGTCATGTTGTACACAGTCATGTTGTAGAGGATGTTAGGAGGTAGTAGAGCATTAAGCATGTTCTTCATCAACCCTTCCCAATCCCGACGCATACCTCCAGGGGTGAACATCACCCTGTCGAAAACCTCCTCGTCTGCAAGGGTCATGAGGAAATCGTAGCAATACCTTGTGAAATCGCTCCTAGACTTAGTGACGTAGGGGTCAGGAGGCTTGACGACGTTTATCATCACAGTCATCGCTACCGCTATTATTCCACTGGCCAGCAGAGCCTCTACAGTCCTCATCTGCCCCCTGTTGTTCAACCCTCACCCCACCTCCAGACCCTGACTTCAACAATGTAATGGAAAGAGCCTATTCTAACCATCCTCCTTAAAACGCTCGTCTTAATATTGCCGGAGGCAGCGCCCTTCTGGCATATGACGTTGGAGGGGGCTCTGAAGAAGCAGGACAATAAGAAGCTCCCCCTATACTTGATGGGCATGAGTATCAGGCTGACATCGTCGTCGACAACGTTCGCAAGCTCGTATACGCGTATGTTGAAGCGGCCGTTGTTTAGTATCTGTCCAGACTCCCCGCGCGTCACGTCTTCGAAATCGCTCAAGTAAACATAGTAGGGCGGGTTAGCAAGCGCGACTTCTTTACTGAGATGTATTGCTGCAGGGGGGGCGAAGAATTCCAACTCTTCCCCAGCCTCGTGCTCCAGAACCAGGTAGTTGTCTACAACAGTCCCCCCGAGAATATTATCAGCATCCGTAGCTAGTAGAGAGGAGTTAATGGCCTTAATACCGTAGTAGTCAGCGTAAATAACTATGGAGGAGCAGCTTTTCCTCAAAACCTTATTCTCCAGCTCGTTGTCAATGCTGCTTAGTAGGGGAGTGAAGTCCAGCATTGTTTTCCCCCGCCAATCAGTTTTTTGCGGAGGCAGGTAGGAGGAGTTAACGTAGCAATCTTCTCTAGACCCCTGCGTCCTAATGCTCATGAAGATGAATAAGCCTGTGACGTTAGCGCCTAAAGCCGGCCTGCCGTCTGGCGTAGCAACGGTAACCTCCACGCGGCAAGGGACGGTTAATTGACCATGTCCTACGCCACGCCCGTTTGTGAAAGTGTAGTACCCCACAGTCTTTACGCTTATGTTCAGTGCAGGAGTTATCCTTATGCTGAAGCCGTAGTCTCTGCCCAAGCCGAGGAGCCTCGCCATCACGTCGGAGCTTATCCTAACGTAGCTTGGAAGCGTCCTAGTCGTCGACGTGTTGACCGAGACTATTCTAAGAATCTTATCTACGTCAAGCTCGTAGGGTTCTCCATAAGCCTTCTGGAGGCCGAATGCTCTAAGACTGTTCTCCGAGCCCACAACTTGTATGTTCCCCCAGTTTTCGGGGACCCCTGGGCTAAGAAGTATCTTGTCCATTATTGATTGAGCAACCTCCTCGAGCTGATGCTCTCTAACAGTTGTGAAGGAAAGGTATGCTGACGGAATTATGTATCCCATGAAGGTTACTATTATTAGGATGAGGATGAGGAAGGCGAAAATATTGTCAATCGTTATATGCATTCTTAATCAACCCCCGCTTTCCTCTATATATCCCAATCCTACTCTTGTTTCACCATTGGACCTGCTGGCCCATACTACTGGCTTAGCGGTTCCAGAAAGTAGGAGACTAACGCAATTGATAGTGTAAGAACCATGTGTTCTACGGATGGTAAAGGAACTACGGTCCTCTGGGGGGCCTATTAGTACATCAATACCGGGATCCTCCCATATGGGTGAGGAAGCCTTTATAGCTCTATTGGTCTCGAGGTAAACAACCACATACCACACATTCCCAATCTTCCTAAGCTCAACAGCATAAGGTGTCTCAGATATTGCGGGCGGTATTTCAATCGGTTTGAAAAAAGACAGGTCGCTCCTCGACTGCCTGCACATCGAGTATATGCTTGCAATCTCATACGCAACCTGGTTAGCAATTTCGCCGAGCCTCACCTTAATAGAATCTACGAAAACCCATTGAGAAACTACCGAGAACATGTTGAGAGCGATCAGCATAACCCCGTATAACGCTGTCGTCAAAACAGCTGTTTCAAAGGTTGAGGAAGGCATTCAGGTCACCTCACTGAAACCTCTACCTCTACAACCGTCAAGTATACAAGCATCCCCCGCAGGTTTCTAGCATCACTGCGTACGGTGTAGGATTTACTGTAGAGCGACGGGTTGCTTTCCGGACCCCTGTTAACAGTTATGCGAACAAAATTGGAAGAGAAGAACTCAGGAGTATAAGTCTTAATTCTTTTAACTCTCACGCAAATATCCAGCGTTTCACTCCCGCTTGAGCTTCCCCGCAATATTTTGAAATAAGTTATTTGCACAGTGCTGATATTATACCAGTCCAACCCGTTTTCAGTATGAGGCACTGCACCGGAGGGCACGACCCTTACTCTCCCAAAATCTACGATTACCCAAGGCCCATAGTTCCACTCCTGGTAAACAACACCCAGGGATCCTGGCCTCTCCGGATTTATTATGAGGTCCCCAAGCAGCTCTCTCTTATCCCTTATACTCCTATCTCCTTCAAGAACCATGAATGACGAGGAGCTTGCTCCTATGGCCCCCTTAAGCTTGACGAGGTTTATCCTCCCCATATCCCATGGAATAGACCTCTGGCCATCGTCAACCACTATCTCAAGAGATTCTTCGCCCTCCGTTAAGAAGACCCCCTGGCTGACCGATGAAACTCTCACGTAGGCTGCTGAGCCCTCTGCAAGGCTTAGCCCGTTTATCGTCTGGGCCAGGCTCACCATGCCTGCCTTACCGTTTTCAAACTCTACCGCTGTGGATTGCGCCGAGAGATTCAGCTGGGCGAAGAACAATGCTGCAACGAGTGTGCCGAGTATTGTTGAGAACATTATTACTGTAACAACAACCTCTGATACTCCCTTCCTAGCCAGCCCAGCATTATCCAATCGTCGCCCCACCCGTGGGTATTACGCCGAAAGAGTACATTGGAGCAAGTATTATGATCACCAGCATGAATATGAGGAGCATTACAGCGTGCAAGAAGCCTGAGGAAGTCTCTCCGTAGGCTATTTTGCCACCTACGAGACCCATTAAGTAGACGTGTACGACGATAGGGGGAAGCATCATTTTAATCATGTCAGGCAGGTTCATCAGCTTCCCAGCCATTTGAAGCGCAGCCCTGAAGAACGTTAGCAACGCGACTACAACGATTACTAATACACCGGTCCCTATGTAGGGGATAAGAAGAAGAGGTCTGAGCTCAGACCTCTTCTCCTTCTCCATCAGTATTATGGACTCGTTGAACTGTGCGAGTGTTTCAAGGGTCTCAGGAGTCCCTCCCCCTACTTCGATAGCGTCCAAGAGGAGGAACATGCTTATCTTAGTCAGCCACGACCTAACCCTTTTGGAGAAAGTCTTGTATATCTGGGCGTGGCCTACCCCCCAAGAGATCTGCGTAGCCATCGTCTTAATATGTCTGGAAAGGTTCCCATAGTTCCTCTCAGAGAGGTTGATTATGCACTTCTCAGGGCTTAAGCCAGACTTCCTTATCTCCACAAGGTCTCTGAGAAAGTTTGCAAAGCCAATATCCATACCCCTCTCCCTAATGTTAATATAGGTCCTGTAGATTACTGCCGGAATCGTAGCGAAAATCAAGGCCAGGATTAGTCCTATTGAAGCATCGTAACCAGCTTCAAGGTTGAAGTATTTCCCAATTCTATCTATGAATGCGTTTAGAATGCTGAATGGCGGGATCATCGCGAATAAAGAGAAGTCTGGACCCGGGATGGTTGTGAACCTTAGGAACGATAGGAAGAAACCCGGCAGAAGTATTAAGAGCATGGGCGTGGCTGTGGCGGCGAACACGACGTATGGCGAGTTGTCCTCCATAGGGTACTTCGGCTGGAGAACATCTATAAGCCATAAGAATATTACTGAGAAAAAGGGGAGGAAGACGTAGCTGAAGAGTGCAAACACCATTGGGTTTTCGAAAAGCCCCCCTGAGGAAGCAACCACTTGGCTCAGAGCCAGCTGGACAGCGTAGATAGTGTATATTCCGAGCAATAGGAGTATTGCGACAACTATGTAGACCTCCATCATCTGCCCAAGCCTGCCGCCTATCATTTTCAGCGTCTCAAGCCTCTCTTGGAAGAGCAGCTCAGTCCTCCGCAGCAAGTAGTGAACAACGTCGCCGCCAGTCTTAAGAGTGGAGGCGTAGCCGAGCAAAAGCTCTCTAAACTCTTTCGAAGGAAGCTTCTTACCGCACTCCTCCAAGGCAGTTACAGGGTCGTAGCCCAGTCCCCTAACCATCAGGTCGAGAAGCTTCGCGGTCTTTGAGAAAGTCGGCAGCAGGGGGACGCGTGAAAGCCTCATTATGCTGACGTAAGGGGAGATGCCGCCTGTAGACATTACTGCAGTATAGGCTGCGGCGTAGGGTACCTCCGCCGACAACGATGACTGGATTCCAGAGATCTTCATCCTAGGCCAGGATATTCCGATTAGGAACACAATAGCGGGGAGGCTCATTAAAAGCAGGGGTATGATGTAGATCTCGCCGAAGCCCAGGTTGATCGAGAGCAGCGTATAGCTTACTACGAAGACGCTTGACAACACCACTGAGACGATTGCCGTTATGAAGGTTGCGAAAAGCACCAGGGAGCCGTAGGCCCTCGGGTAGATTCTTATACCTGAAGCCTCCAGGTCTCCGCAGAGCTTTGCTACGCTATCACCCAAAGAGCCGAACATCATGGTGGCGAAGCCCGTGAGCGACAAAGCTTAAATAGTATTCTGCAAAAGGGGAGATATATTCTTTTTCAAACATCCTTTACATTCATGTATCAAAAACAAATTATTTCTAGGAATTTTTTTCAATAATCTTGTACCAACCGCTATAAGGCGGTTATTGTGAGAATAAGCTCTTTAGAGCTGGGAAAGCTTGGAGAAGAGTATAAAAAAAGAAATTTTTCTGAAAACGACACTATGTCGAGAAAAGTAAAGCATCACAGTATATAGTTTGTAGTAAGTATTAGAGAGGTATTAAAAATGTTTAAATACTAATTTAACGATTGTTAAAACACGCGGAGAGGTGAATATGATTTGAAACTTCTTAGAGACAGGAGAGGAATCAGCCCGGTGATAACTACAGTCATAATTGTTGCAGTAGGCATAACTCTGGCTATTGCAGTAATGCTCTGGGTAACTGGGCTCGCAGGGTCCTTCATGAGCTATGAGAGGATCGAGGTCACAAGCCTATACGCTACCCCGCTTTCAGGAGGAGGATGGACGCTAACAATGCGGTTGAAGAACGTTGGGCAAACGCCTACGAAGATAGACAATGTTTTCATAAACGACGTGCCGTATGATCTATGGAACCCGCAAATAGAAGTGGAGATAGAGGGACAGTCTCTTAGTCCAGACACTCCTGCTCCTGTAAACGTCGGGGACGAGTTAGACGTCACGATAACGATACAGCAAGAGGGCACTTCCTATCAGAATCAGAGGCTTGTCAGCGGTGGCAGTGTTCAGGTGAAGATACATACTTCAACAGGCAGAGAGTATTACAAGAGCACTCAGCTACCTTAAGCACCCTGTTTCCCTATTTTTTTAACTCCCGTTCTCCTTAGAGCGCTATACAGTTCCAATGCTTTTTCCAAGAGCAAATATTGAGTATTGTAAAAACGTCTTTAACAAATGAGTGTTAAGAGCCTCCTGGCCTCCGATAGAGATAAAAAGCACCCTGCCGACCATCCTACTGCTAGGATGAGCACTGCGAAGGCCGAGGAGAATAAGAAAGCATCAACCACTGTAGCGGAGGCTAAGGTTGAGGCTAAGCCTGCTCCTCCTCCCTCGCCGCCTAAGAAGGAGGAGAAGAAAAAGAAGAAGGAAGAAGAGGAGGTTTTAGAATATGTTTTCGACCCTGTTCCTCCGAACACTACCCCGGTTGATACTTACTGGATTGAAGAGCCTTACGTGAGAATCGTTATAGCACCCATTCCCGGCAAGGGTGGTCAGAAAGGGTATTTCATAGACGAGGTTACTCTCAACAAGAATGAGAAGAATGCTTTCAACAGGATTAAGGAGATCCTGAGCAGGGAGCTTACTCCTCCGAGGGACATGTCTGTAGACGCGAGGCAGCATGTTGTAGAAGAGGCTAAGAGGCTTATGAAGAAGTATAAGGGTGTCTTAGGCTCTTTGAACGAGGAGTCTATCAGGAAGGTCGAGTACTACATTAGGAGAGATCTCATAGGCTACGGCCCCATTAACCCGATTATCGAGGATAAGAATATAGAGGACATTTCTTGCGACGGCATTAACAAGCCTATTTACGTCTGGCATAAGAAGCATGAGAGCCTGCCCTCGAATCTGAGGATAATGGATAAGAACTATTTCAACGATTTCATCATTAAGCTTGCACACTTCGCGGGCAAGCATATTAGCGCAGCGTTCCCAATCGTGGACGCGATGCTCCCCGGTAAGCACAGGCTCGCCGCAACCTATGGTGACGAGGTCTCGACATTCGGATCAACCTTCACCATAAGGAAGTTTAGGGAGGAGCCTTTCAGCATAGTCGACCTTATCAACATGGGCACTATTAACCCTGCTCTCGCAGCATACTTCTGGTTTATTCTCGACAATAGGCTTACGATCATAATCATAGGCGGTACTGGAGCTGGCAAGACCTCTTTCCTCAACGCTTTAACCAACCTGTTCAGGCCCGGTCTCAAGATAGTGACTGTTGAAGAAACCGCTGAGCTCAACATCCCTCACGACAACTGGGTGCAGTTCGTCACAAGGGAGAGCTACGGCCTCGGAACATCTAAGATAGGTGAGATAACGATGTTCGACCTCGTAAAGACCTCTCTGAGATACAGGCCTGACTACCTGATCGTCGGCGAGATAAGGGGTGCGGAAGCATTCGTCATGTTCCAGGCTATGGCTACTGGACACGGTGGCCTGAGCACAGTGCACGCTGAGAACATTGAATACGCTATAAAGAGGATGACTAGTCCTCCGATGAACATCGCTGAATCATACATTCCTTTGATGAACGTCGCATGCCTTGTCGAGAGGGTCGTACTGCCTAAGAAGGCTGGTGTACCCTTCGGCAGGAGGGTCAGGCAGGTCTGGGAGCTCGACCCTGAGGGCAATAGGATAAACATAGCCTCATGGAACCCTGTAGAAGATTCTTTCGACGTTGATTTCAGCAAGTCGGTCCATCTTCCGAATATCTGTCGTAAGTCCGGGATGCCACCTGACTGGTATGTTAGGGAGCTTCAGGTCAGGGAGAGCGTTATAAGGTGGATGATGGCTAACAATATTACGCATTTCAAGGATGTTGCAAGAGTCGTTACAGAGTTCCATGTTAAGAGGGCTGAAGTCATTTCAAAGCTAAGGTGAATTGCTCAACCGTCTTACGCTGCATTATGCGAGGAGCTTAGTATCCGTATTCCTTCTTTCCATAAGCTCTTTTCAAGACGTTAAGAAAAGAGAGATAGATGACCGCGTTTGGATCGCCTTCATAGCTGTAGCCGTATTCATAAACCTAGCAGGCGTGTTAACCAGCATCGTCGAACCAGTGGGCTGGCTAGTGTTCGCAGGACTCCAGTCAGCATTATTCATCCTCCTATACTATGCGGGGGCTTTCGGAGGCGCTGACGCTAAATCGTTAATATGCTTAAGTATCATGTACCCCACTTGCCTAGCGGAGTTTCTAACGGATCTAAGCATTGGAAGACTCGCAGTACCCCTTTCCGCTTTCGACAATGCTATAATCCTCACCCTCGTATTCCCCTTGTTCAACCTGCTATGGAATCTCTCGATGAGGCTGAGGGGCGTCGAGCTATTTAAAGGATTGGAGAAAGAGGGGTTGCATAGGAGGATAGCTGCACTATTCCTACTAATGAAGATAAGTTTTTCACAATACCGTTCCAACTCCTTCAGATTCGCTTTGGCTGAAAAATACAGTAGAAGCGGCGTTAAAAGAATAGTTTTCACTAAGACTCTTGGAGAAGACTCTGGCAGCAGGCTTAGGGATGAGGAGTATGTTTTCACAAGCTTTCTCATCCCCCTTCAAGCCTTCATACTGCTCGGCCTCGTCATACGCCTCCTGTATGGAGATATCCTATTGCTACTAACACTTATAATAGTCAGAATGCTGATTAAGAGCTTTTAGAACGCGGTTTAAAAATCGTATAATTAATTTATTGCTTTGTTCATGTTAAAAAAATTTAAAAACATTTTCCTTGCCCAAGGTTTAGGCTTGGCGATAAGCCTTTTGAAAAGTAAAAGAGGCGTGAGCCCAGTTGTTACAGTAGTTATTTTAACAGCCATAGGGATAGTTATCGCAATAGCAGTAATGGTGTGGGCTAGTGGCTTGACTGGTTCTTTCATGGGTCGTGAAAACATAAGGGCGGAGTTATACGGATGCTATAGTGAAGGGGATTTGTTCATAATAAGAGCAGGGTTGAAAAATTTGGGGGACACTCCTTGTAAAATAAGCGACGTGACAATAAACGATGTCCCGCTAAGCGTTATTGAAGGCGTAGGCTTACACTGGGTTTCTGAACAGGGAGAATCCGGAGACGGAGTTCCAATACCTCTAAGAATGGGTGTTAAAGTTGACGTTGAGCTGACCATACCGTACGGAGCCTCTTATGATGGAGGCTCCTTGACCAGTGGTGCGACCATTAGCCTGGGTTTCCGCTCATCATCAAGCAACGTCGACTATAAGATGACTGTGAGACTCCCTTGATGGAAAAGCTACTAGGTTAAAAGCATAAAAACATAGTTGGATTAAAAAGCCCCCGGCGTTGAGGCTGTTTGCATGCTCCGATATCCACCTGAGGCTTAACTCGCTTGAAGAAGCTTTGAAGGATTCTAGGAACGCAGACCTTGCAGTCTGCCTTGGGGACATTACTGTTTTCAACAAGGGATTGGAAGCTGCTTTGGAGAATGTCAGGAGATTAAACGAGCATGTTATGATAATACCTGGAAACAACGAGTCTCCTAGACTCTTGGAGGAGAAGGCTATGGAAAAGGGGTTGATATTCATGCATGGTAGAAAGGTTTTCTTCAAAGGCTTTAACTTCGCCGGAATTGGCGGGAGCCTCCATACGCCTTTCAAAACTCCTTTCGAAATGGGCGAGGACGGTTTCAAACAGATACTCTCAGAGTTTAAGGGCTCTAAGAACCTTATACTCTTATCGCATAGCCCTCCCTTCAACACTACTCTAGACCTAACCTCCTCCGGCGAGCATGTTGGTTCACTGGAGCTTAGGAAGTTCATAGAGGAGGAGGCACCACTAGTTTGTCTCTGCGGCCATGTTCATGAGAGAGCAGGATTGTCCGAGAAGATTGGCAATACCCTTATCGTAAACCCTGGTGCCAGAGGAATGATACTGGAGGTTTAGAATGCTTTGAAGATCCTTCTTACGGGCAGGCCTGGGGTAGGGAAGACAACTGTTGTTTCCAAGATTTTCAACAGCCTTAAGGAGAGGGGGTTTTCAGCTGGAGGAATGATAACGTACGAGGTTAGGGAAAAGGGTGTTAGGACAGGTTTTATCGTAGAGGATTTGAAAACAGGTTTAAAAGGGATTATGGCCAGCGTCGCCCAGGGATCTGGGCTGAGAGTCGGTAAATACGTTGTTAACGTTGCGGAGATTGAGAGGGTTGGTGTTAAAGCTGTTGAAAACGCTTTAGCAGATGATGAATTTATTATCATAGATGAGATAGGACCTATGGAGCTTTACTCCAACTCTTTCAAAACAGTTGTTTCCAAAGCATTCTCCTCGCCCAAGAAGGTTATTGCAACAATACATTACAAGGCTTCTCAGGATTCTTTTTGCAGGAGAACAATATTATCTAAAACTGATGTGAAAACGTACGTTGTAACATTCGAGAATAGGAATAGTCTTCCAAACCTTGTCTTAGACGAGGCATTGGGCCAGAGTTTAAGAAAACCTGACTGAAAAAAGAGGTCTACAACTATAGCTGTCTGATGCTCTTGCGTAGGACGATACTTATCTAAACTCGAGAAGGCTGAGAAAGGGAAACTGGTGTTTATGAGTCGACAGTTGTCTGAATGCTTCGGAGAAACTTTATATGTTCTTTTACTACAGTTAAATGCTAAATGGATGCGGGCAAGCAGAAGCTAGATGAGAAAACTGTAGAGGTTGCTGGGAGGAAGATAGCAGTAGGCGGCCCAAAGCCGGAATTGAGAAACGAGGAAACGCTTGTCAAGAATACGCTCTCAGTCTGCCCAGAGTGTTACAGGCTTTTACCAGCCATCGTATACGAGAAGGACGGTAAGATCTGGATAAGGAAGACATGTCCTGAGCACGGTGAGGTTGAAGACCTCTACTGGGGGGATGCTGAAATGTACAGGAGAGCAATGAGGTTCGAAGCCCCTCCTACGAGAGTGAAATACGCTTACAAACAGCTTGAGAACCCCTGTCCATTCTCATGCGGCATATGCTCCATGCATACTACTCAAACAGCACTTGCCAACGTTGTCGTGACAAACAGGTGTAACTTCTCATGCTGGTATTGTCTTCCGGGAGATGAGGAAGTTTTATTCAAGACGAGTAGAGGAATAAAGCTGGAAAGCTTTGAAGAGGCTTCGAAAAACCTCATTTTCAACCATAAGGCTGAGGTTGGAGAGTTTTCTGGGGAATACGCTATTCCTGATGATTTGCATGTTCTAACTTTCAATGGGGGGAGGGCGGAGTGGACGAGAGTTAGAAAAGTGTTCAGGAGGAAGTATGATAGGAGGGTTTTAAGGATTAGGACGCGAACTGGGCGCGAGATTAGATTAACCCCGGAGCACATGGTCTTTGTTAACGAGAACGGTGAGATAAAGAAGAAGCGAGCTGATGAGCTTGATGAAAGAAGCGAGCTTATATTACTCTGGAATTTTAATAGTAACAACAGCCTTAGAGAAGTCGACCTTTTGGAAGAGTTTAGAACACTTCCGGAAGAGGATAAGGAGAAAGTCTACGTTAGGAGTGTGGAGAATATTAATGTCCTCTTGTTAAGAAGGAAGTATGGAAACGTTGTTTATAATTGGAAGTATGGTTCAATGCCTTTAAAATACTTCTATGATTTCTATCCTCCTGGCAAGTATAGGCTTGGTAGAGATGCTACTAAACATGAGCTTCCTCCGAAAATAAAGATAACACCTGAAATAGCCACGCTCATGGGTTATTTCATATCGGATGGAAATTACTCTAACAAAGATATTAGGATAACTGTTGCCCAAGACGACGTTGAGAAAGAACTCCTAGGCATTCTCAAAAAAATAGGCTTACCGTACAGCTTTCTCGTATATGAGGGAAAGGCGAAGCAACTTGTTGTTGGAAGCAGGTTGATTAGGCTTGTCTTTAAGCATGTTTTCAGAATACCTGAGAAATCAGCAAACAAGAGGCTTCCGAGGGGTT
>JAWCDE010000032.1:0-12280 GCA_038861395.1 Thermoproteota archaeon
ATCTGCCAATAGATCTTCCTCCCTTTAACTAGATCCTCCGGAGTATCTATATCCTTCCAGAGTTTTCCAGTAACATCCACGTAGTCAACCTCGTCATCGGATGCAGCAAGCTTTAATGCATCTGCTATTGTTGCATTAGGACCAAGCTCTTCTATTGCTTTCTCAACATATTTCTTAGCATTCTTTCCACAAAATATTACTCCCGTATCTATCCCATGCCTAGGCAAAATATTCTTATCTGCATATGCTACTCCCTTGTCTTTCAATATGATTTTCAAACCTTCTTCAGCGTCTGTCAAAGAGGGTTTTCTATCTAAGCAGACAGTGAAAGCGATTTCTCTATTCGAAGACAAAATTTCTTCTATTATCGACTTCTCATAAATATGGTCAGACATTAAGAGCAGGAATCCTTCGGCGTTTAATCGTTTCAAAGCTAAGCTGACGCTGAAAAGATTACCGAAGTTTTCAACATCCGTCTCAACTATCTCTACTCTACTTCCTATTGCCTCTTCGAACATCCTTCTAAATCGGGATCTTGTAACAATGAGAATACGGCTAGGATTAAATTCTTCAATCCTACTGAGGATAAAATCCAATATCGTTTTACCCGGTTCTAGCTCCATTAGGCATTTAGGAACCTCCTCAGAATAGGGTTTTAGCCTGGAAGCTATTCCTGCAGCAATGATTACAACCGGAGGCTGCAAACGACTAATACTATAATTGTATAAGCTCATTAAAACCTTTCGGGGCCATAATTACAATAACTATGTAAAACTTGCTACCTATAAATGTTAGATTCAGAGAGATCATACTACTTGAAAATTAAGAACAAGACTACTACAAGGCGTACAGTATTCTTATGGCTGTAATAAAAACTATTGAAGTATGAACTGTCAATGAGGCTAACAATCGCTCCATCTGGCTCCATATTCAGCAGTCCCCCGTATCCTCATTGTCACTCATCTTTTTTAAAAAGCCTTAGAAATCAAAGATCGAGTGCGTCATTGGCTAAGAATCTTCACGTTTAAAAATTAAAAAGCTACTGGAAGAACACCGGTTGAAAATCTTGCAGTAATTTTCTATTGACTAAGGGTTAGGAGTTTTTTCTCAATCAAATCTAGAAGTATTAAGACTAATTCTTTAACGAAATTAACACATTTCTCTTCTCCGACTTTTTTCAGCGAAAATTCTCCTGCTTCTTCCGTTGTTAGATCTATCTCGATCAACTCACGGCAGAACAGGCTTCCAAACCTTTCTTTAAACTCGGTTAGATGGCTATTCAATCAGAGTATTAGGGATATTTACATGGTGCGTAATGTTTTCATGGCTTCAATTGAGCCTTAAACATTACCCCTTCTTAGGTGATACTGTGTTTTAAGGGCCTTCCTGAATTACTAGTCTTTGAAAACGGGCCCGCTGGGATTTGAACCCAGATTATTACAGCTTAGGAGGCTGCCGCCATATCCAGGTTAGGCGACGGGCCCAAGACTTCTCTATCCTCGGTATTTTTTATATTTTCTGCCTAATCTCTTTTCAAAAGAATGCTTAACGACAACCTATTTAATTTATTACTGTTCCTTAACAGGTATCTTCTCATACTCTATAGTCATTCTAGCCTTTTGAATTACACACTTGGTGAGGTTCTAGCAGCGTACGTATGCCAATGGAGCTAGTGTTGTTGTTTGTTGTTAAATATTAATACTGTGCACCTGTCGGCTTTAACCGAGGCTTTTTGATTTTAATGGGACCTCCTTTTTTCATGATTAACACGGTTATTTATAGTATATTTTACCTTAATCAGTCGATGAATGCATCCTACTGAAAAATGCTTTAAAAACCTTGATAATGTAGGTTTAATGGAAGAGAAAGTTTAAGTATACATTTTTATTTCGTATACTATCCAGTATTGTCTACAGAAGTTCTTTCCGTTAGAGTTAGCAGGGAACTAAAAAGAGAAGCCGAAAGATTAGGAATAGATATGAAAAGCGTTGTTGAGAAAGCGTTGACTGATGCGGTGGAACAGGCTAAGAAAAGAAAGCTTGAGGAAGCGATTAACACATTACTGAGAGAAATGGGGGAAATGCCTGAGGAAGAATGGGTAAGGGTTGTTAAGGAATGTCGCAGGGAAAGTTAGATGCTGTTCTAGACACTTCAGCGCTCTACCCCCTGCTTAAAAAGCTTGGTAGGGAAGCTGCGTCCATACTTCCGAGGCTAATGATCCTCGACCTAACCAAGTATGAGCTAGGAAACATAATCTGGAAGGAGCATAGGCTGGGGCGCGTGAAGAATTGGGAGAGCTTAGTAGAGCAATGGTGTAGGATAATAAGCGAGCTGTTAACGTATTCGATAGATATGGAACATCTTAAAGAAGTGGAAAAGATCGCGGTTGAAAGAGACCTGCCTTTCTACAATGCCTCGTATATTTACGCAGCGGAGAAGCTGAACCTAAAACTGATAACGGAAGACGAGGAAATACTCAATAAATGTAAGAATTCGATAGCTTTAGAAAAGTTTCTAAAAACCAAGTTTTAAAGCCAGGCTTCAGACTCGCCTCCTTAATAAAATAGCTGGTTACTGATCAAAAATCTTAATAAGCCTCATGGAATAAATCACTTGAAGGCGGGGGTTGCCGAGCCTGGTCAAACGGGACTAGACCAGAGGCGCTGGACTTAAGACGCGAGGAAGTCATCCAGTCCCGTAGGGGTTCGTGGGTTCAAATCCCACCCCCCGCACCACCATTTTTAATACCGCTTTCTAAATACTTATATTCGTCTTTTCAAGCCATATTATATGGCTTCTAAGAATCTTGAGAAGCATTCTGTTGCTAAAGAGTCTTCAAAGGCAATAGTTAAGGTCGTGGTTTATATTGTTCTCTACGTTGTCGTCACAATGCTTGTGCAATATATATTCTTCAACTTCCTACCTCAATACCAGATATTCATCACGGATTATGCTGTTTACGCTAATATTCTGATAGCCCTAGCGTTTGGCTACCTTATTGTAAGCGGCATAGCTAACTTCATCTATTGGACTCTCAGGGTAAAGTATACTCACTCCACAGCTGCGGCTGTTAGGAATGTCATTAAGATCATAGGCATAGGCGGGCTTGCTGCAGCTATTGCTGGCGGTGTTGCTGGTGGTGCTGCCGGCGTAGCCCTTGGAGGCTTCCTAGGCATGGTTATAGGCTTTGCAACTCAACAAGTATTGGGACAGGCGGTTGCAGGCCTATTCGTACTCATAGTTAGGCCTTTTAAAATAGGCGACTCCGTGATTGTTGCCGGCGAGGAAGGTGTTGTTGAAGACGTTGCTACTCTTTTCACTACCGTTGTTAAAAGTGATGGGACAAGAGCCTTAATACCGAACAACACCGTATTGAGTGGAAAAATATACGTTAAGCAGCAAAAACAGGATTAAACAAAGGCTGCTTCTAGAAATGTAAATAAGCTTCTACATCACTAACGTTTTTCCGGACAATGAGGAGATCGAGGTACGAGGATTTGTGACTGGTTTTTCCGCTTCCGAGTCCTCAAATCCGCTCTTAGTTTTCAAACATGTATACTGCTATCTTTTTGGAAACCTTTATATGCTCCTACTCCAGGTGTTAAGGTGGCAGATGTTGTTATAATGGTGAAAATACTTGTTGTTTATGAATCAAAATATGGTAATACTAAGAGGGTAGCTGAAACAATAATAGAAGATTTGGGTGAGGCGAGAGGATTTGAAGTTTCACTCAGGGAGGTGAAGGAAGTGGACTTGAAGGTTGTTCCGCAATATGATGTGCTTCTAATCGGTTCTCCCAATCACATAGGTAAGCCAACTAGAGGCATTAGAGACTTTATCGACAAACTTAACGGGCTGCAGTTGAACGGTAAACTTTTCGCTGTTTTCGACACTTATCTCGGAGGCGATTTTAAGAAAGCCATGGGGAAGATGGAGAAGCAAATAAGCGAGAAAGCTCCAAAAATGAAAAGACTTTTACCAGGTTTATCCATAAAGGTTCAGGGGATGAAGGGGCCTGTTGCAGAAGGCGAGCTCTTAAAATGTAGAGAATTCGGAAACGAGATATCAGTGAAGCTTAAATCAAGCGGTTGGTGGTGAACATTGAATCGGATTGAAAAACCGATGGGACTGTATTTCCTGGTTGTTTTATGGATATTTCAATCTGCTGGCAGGCTTTATTTCGCAGTACTTGGAACACCCAGAGGAATGAGCCAATTTCTAGACGTGCCCGTCACCTATGAAATATCGTTCCTACTGTTTACTATGTTCCTGTCTTTAGGAGTACTTGGGTTTATTGCTGTCTTAAGTTTTTGGAAGAGTCTTAAAGGGGGTTTCTGGATGACGGTGCTAGTGAGCCTTGCAACTATAGCTTTCGACATCTGGGGTATGACGATACAGGGCTCGGCGGCAATTGGTTTTATAGTGCCGGTAATATCATTAACCTACTTACTCTATAAGAACCCTCGCTTCTTGCATGCATGAAGTAAAATATTCTTGAAAACTTCAAAATGTTTAATGCCTCTTATTTTTGTTAGAGAATCTAACTAGAATGTTGTTGTTAAATCCATAGCCTTTCCTACCCGTGCTGATTCTAACGACTTAATCATTATTTCGCTTACATGCGCTCCCCAAGATATGTTTGGCAACGGATCCTTATCTTCAGCCACGCATTCTATGATGTGCTTCGTAGAGGCCTCCATGTAATCCCAATATGCATCATTCATCTGAATTACATGCCAAGAATCCCCATAGTATCTGCTTGTCTTTTTCTCTGTTTTCACCGATAAACGGTCTTGCCATATGAACAGGGCTCCCATTGTTCCGTAGATCTCTATCCTCGGAGCATCGCCTTCGCCAAACCTTATCTCGTAGGGTGTTACGAAGTTGGAGATTATGCATCCGAGGCTCCCGTTCTCCATTTCTAGACAGGTGAAAGTATTGTCCTCCGCGGCTACACGTATCTTCTTAGATTTTGGATATCTACTCAACAAGTTGAAGAACTCCATATATGAGACTGGCGAGCTTGAGAGAATTTCAGTCACGATTTCATCTGGAACAATGTTTGTCTCCGGAATAGATGTCTTAGCCATGCCGATTACTCTCTTTGCCGGACCAAGTAGAAAAGTTATTGCAGATATCTCATACACGCCCAGGTCAAAAAGAGGCCCTCCTGCCTCCCTGCTGAAAAAGGTCTCAGAGCCCCATGCTGGGGGGCCTCGTCCTAAACCGGCTCTAAACCATAATACTTCGCCGATAGCTCCTTCCTCTAATACCTCCTTCGCCTTAAGGTAGAGCGGCGACTGCTGAACATTCGGCTCCACGAGGACTTTAACCCGGTTCCTCTCAACTTCTTCCACAGTCGTTTTCAAATCCTCCATGTTAGTGGCAAGGGGCTTTTGGACCAGAACGTGCTTCTTAGCTCTGGCTGCTTGAGCGACCTGTTTAGCATGAACACTCATGCCGGTGAGGATGAAAACAATGTCTATATCTGGCTCTGCAAGCATATCGTTAAAATCCGTGTAGTATTCCTTAGCTCCGTAAAAATCCTTAAACTTCATTGCTCTTTCAGGAACCTTGTCGCAAACTGCGACAAGATCACCGTGCTTCTTCACGTAAGGAATATACCTGAGTGCAACAACACCGCAACCGAGGATGCCGCATCTACCATTTTTTAAAGGAGTCATGACTTCTAATAAAAATTCTTTTTAATAAGCTTGTTCTTCCTTTAAATTTCCAATTTCCTAATTAACATTATCATGTGAATACTGCTTCCGATAGTCTTGATAATTACCACATATGGATAGAAATGATAAATCTAGCAATGAATCAAATAGCCTTCCAAAATTCAAGGAGGGAAAATATTCCAAATAACGGGAAGATTACTCCGCTTCCAAGCTTAACATATTTTAACGGTACCCGTCTTGAAAACACTCTTCCCAGCAATACGCCTATCCCAGTCAAAATGATGAACGCCATAATAACTCCTGCATAAACCATTATTGGAGTACCGTATCTTGCTGCGAGAGCTATTACAGCCACCTGGGTCTTATCGCCAATTTCCATCAGCGTAACCATTGAGAAGGTAGATAGGAAAGCGTATTTGGAACCGTTTTCTCTAAAACACTCTTCTCTTCTCCTTGTTAGAATCATATAGATGCCGAAGACTAAGAATAAGACTGCGGATGCGAGGCTTACCGCCTGCGGTGGCACTATCATGCTTAAAGCGTCTCCGATAAAAACACCTATCGCGGAAACAAGGATGAAAGCCAGCATCGCGCCAGTGAAAATTATAAGAGTATTAGAGCAGGATGACAGGCTTATAATAGCCACCTGGGTCTTATCGCCCAGCTCAGCGAGAATAATCAGCAGGAGGGACGCGAGTAGCGGTGTTAGATCCATTAAGACCCGGATTAAAAACGAGGTATTTAAATCTGAGCATGAAACAATAGGAAAAGTTAAAACTGCCTATTTTACTACTTGCATGGGAGAATAAAATTTTTATCCCACCGTTATCCTTCAAATAACAGCGGCGTTCGTCTAGTCTGGTTAGGACATCAGCCTGCCACGCTGGTAACCCGGGTTCAAATCCCGGACGCCGCATTCCTGTTATCCAATTTTTCTTCGCATAAACGTTGGAAATACTTATTAACATGTTACTATTGCTGATAGTAGATTGGAATGAAAAACTTTGGGAGCATTCCACCATACGAGGTGCCTGAGGAAAAGCCCGTCAAAAATTCAGCAATGATGCTTATCTTAATCGGGATTTTAATAGGAGTACTAGCAGGCTACTTCGTTAGCGTTCTAACAATCCTAAGCAGGATCGATGATCTTCAAAACAGGCTCTCAACCCTTGAGAACCGTGTTTCAAATCTACAATTAATGCGAAACTCTAGCGTAGTAACAATCTATGTTTCAGAGAGGAATTTCTCCCTATCCCAACTCTATGAAAAAGTTAGGGATTCTGTGGTACTGATAACTGGAACCATTGTGCAGTACGATGTCTTCTACAGGGCGTACTACAGCACTACCCAAGGATCAGGCTTCGTATACAAGTTTGAAGACCAGTTTGTAGTGATCACTAACTACCACGTTGTTCATAATGCGCGCGACATTGTAGTGAAGTTTAGCAATGGTAATGCTTATCCGGCTGACGTAAAGGGTTCCGACCCGTATTCTGACCTTGCCGTCCTGCTGGTAAACGCTCCGCTCGAAGAGTTTAAGCCTCTAGAAATAGTTAGCTCATCAACGCTTAAAGTAGGTGACCCCGTTGTAGCGATCGGAAACCCCTATGGCCTAGCTGGCTCAATGAGCTCAGGGATAGTTAGCGCACTCGGTAGAACGATAACCGAGGACCTTACGGGAGGGTATCCAATAGCCAACTGTATTCAGACAACTGCTCCAATAAACCCGGGGAATTCCGGGGGGCCGCTTTTAAACCTCCGCGGCCAGGTTGTTGGAATAACCACAGCAATAGTAAAAGATTCCCAAGGGCTAGGCTTCGCAATCCCCTCGAACACGATTCTGCGAGAAATCGAATCCCTTGTTAAAAAGGGGTCTTACGACCAGCATCCCTGGCTCGGGGTTGCGGGTACAGATATGACTTACGATCTAGCTCAGGCAATGGGCATCGACATAACGTACGGCTGGCTAATAACCAGCGTTGCACCAAATGGACCTGCTGCTAAAGCGGGCTTACAGGGCGGAAACAAGTACGTTACGATTAAGGGGACGAGAATTCTAGTAGGCGGTGACGTCATCATAGGAATAAACGGAGTAAAGGTTTCTAGTGGAGACGATCTTTTCTCTTATCTTGAAGAATACACTTCTCCAAGGCAAATCGTCACGTTAAAAATAGTTAGAAACCGCCAGACAATAGACGTTCCCGTTACGCTTGAAGCAAGGCCATCATTAACTTAGCATCGCTGGCGTATTAGCGATACTCAATTTAAAAAGTGTTTTCCCGAAGATTTGATTACGAAGGTCTTCCTACAAAAAACGTCGCAATATCCGCTATACGGGAATCATAACCGTGTTCTCTATGTTTAAGATAACTCAGTATCTGTATGTCCTTCACCCTGTCAGAATTAAGCCTTATGAAAAAGGTTCTTTCCCAAGGAGTTCTTAAGGATATTGGAGGGAAATGCTGCCTTACGAAGGAGATTTGAATTGAAGCAAGGAGATATATGCTTAAAACCCATACTGCAATAACCAGTACCGATAATACCATTGAATAAAACAGGCTTTTCTCCTTAATGTCTTCTTTTCTGTTCAATTTTTCGATATTCCTAATCCTGTGCTCTAGCTTCGGATGTGTTGAAAACAACGTCCTTACCGAGATCGGCGAAGATAAGAATAAGCTTGACATTAAACGAGCCTTAAAACTCTCTTTAGGAAATTTGAGAGACGCCTTGTTTATCTTAATTATCGCTTTTTTAAACAAACTGGGGTTTTCTATCATTTTAACACCTTCCTCGTCAGCCAGGGTTTCCCTCTCCCTCTGGACTGATGCTGAAGAAAAGTGTGCAAACGGATTGAAAAACGACACTATGGAGAGGGCTGTGGACAATGTTTTAAAAACAAAATCATGGTTTTTCACATGAGACAATTCGTGGGCTGCAACTGCAACCAACTCTTTCTTCGTTAAAGTTTTTAAGAGTCCTAGAGAAAACACCAGTACTGTTCTACGTCCATACCCCATTACGAAAGCGTTTGGTCTCAAGTCTTCTACAAGCCCGACTTTAGGTGGGTTTATCCCCATCCTAGCGGACAGCTTCTTAATTGCTTCTTGCAGAGATCCGTACTCTCCTTGGTCAAGCTCGATGACGTGAAAAACTCTTCTTACAATCCTGTCGCCGAGAGAAGTTGTCACAATCAAGTAGGCTAGAGCAATTACAAATCCAATAGCATATAGTAAGCTTGTTACAGGTAAGACCGGGTGCAGCCCGTTGATATAGATACTTATGGGAATATGTGGGATAACGACGGGGGTCCAGGGCTTGATTAAGAAACATGTATTTAACTGATTATGGATAAGAATCTTTGCTTCAAACAAGAATCTTCCTACCGGCCAAGGGGTATTAACTATCGCAAGCAGTACGGGGAATGAGAGGGGGATTAAGTAGCACATGCTTTTAACCCTCGTGGTTAACAGAGGATTATATTTGGTAAAGAGCTTAATGCAGATGAACGAGACTGCTAGAAGAATTGTAGAATAGTAGAAATAGGGTTGGAAAACTTGCATTAAAATATTGTTTAAGTCAAACATTATTTATCATCCTCCCTTTAAAGCCTTTTCAAGCCTCTGCTTCAAATCCTTAAACTCCTGATCGCTTGAAGAAATCCTTTCGACAAAGTAGCTTGCAACTATTTCCCCGAAGTTCTCCACAAGGCTATTTAACACTTCGTGCACTGCTGACTTCTTAAAGCTGTTTTTCTCAAACTTAGGCCAATAAACGTAGAAAACTCCTCCACGCCCTTTCTCAGCCCTCCTATCTAGCAATCCTTTATCGTAAAGCCTATCCATCGTAGTCATGATAGTAGTGTATGCGATTTTTCTTTTCCGCCTAAGTTTCTCATAAACTTCTCTAACAGTAAGCGGTTTTTTCGAACTCCAGACGATCTCTATTACATTTGCTTCCAAAGGTCCTAAAAATGCCTGAAGCTCTTTTTCACCAATATTATACTGGGATATCTTGGTAAGTTTCCTAGTCATATTACTTAAATACTATTATCAATAGTAGCTATTTAACTCTTTCCTTAAGGCTCTTAGTGACAAAGTTTATAAGGCAATGCTACTACTTATAATAGTAACATGAACATAAAGGAGAACGTTATAAAAACCAAGCATAGAGCCCCTTCATATAGATTTCTACTACCCACAATAATATTCGCTTTCATCCTCCCTACAATTCAGATTCATGCTCAACACCAATCTATTCAACAGCCGACATACTATACGGTTTACGGGAGAGTTAAGGATGTTAAAGGAAATCCTTTGGGCTACGCAGCTATAACTGTCTACGATGCTTCTGGAGCATTCGTGACGGAAACTAGGACGTTTTCAGGCGGAGGTTTTAGTGTAATGCTTCAATCAGGAACCTACCGAATCCAGATAGAGAAAGAGGGATATGAGAGAAAGCCGTTAGCGGTGAGCGTGAGCAATGATATTGATTTAGGGGAGATAATACTTGATTACGCACTAGGACTTTCAATGCCTCAAACATATATAAGAATGGAGGCCTTTTCAGAGGCCAGTATCCCGCTCTCCATAGAAAACAAAGGGTCAGGGGAGGAGAGCATAACGATTTCGATCGAAGCCCCAAGGGAATGGAATGTAGGTGTTTACTCAGGCTCAGCTGAAGTTGTTAACCTGACGTTAAGTCCCGGAAGCGTTCAAAGCCTAACTCTGAAAATACAGCCTCCGTATACTGCACAAGGAATTTACAACCTGACAGTTAGAATATCTGGTTCAACTGTTAGGGAGAGAACAATAGTGGTATACGTTAAGGAAACCGATCTTCAAATACTTTCTTCAACGTATCCCATGACGCAGGCTACACCAGGTTCTACAGTAGTTTTCGATTTAACGATAAGAAACGTTTTGGCAAAAAGGTTTACTGGAGTGTTATTACTTATTCTTCCAGACCATTGGAGTGGAGGCATTATTAAAAGCGATGGTAGCAGTATTCAAGGTGTTTCACTAGGAGTGGGAGAATCCGTTAATGCAAAGGTGAAATTGGAAGTACCGGACTATGAGATTCCGCAAGAATACGAGGCCACAGTATTGCTTAGGGCAACAGATTTCGAGTCGAAACTATCCTTTAAAATCATTGTAGTAAAAGGTGCTCCCAAATTGAAATTGTATGCGAACACACCTTACGTTGATGCCTACGCTGGAAACACTGCCCGCTACCTAATAATGATTGAGAACAGAGGTAGTTCAGATGGGGTTGTAAACATCAGCGTAAAAGGGCTTCCTTCTGGTTATGGCTGGTTGATTAAGGACGATTCTGGAAATGTCCTGTCTAAAGTATATTTGAAGGCAGGTGAGAGCAAGAACCTAAACCTGTTTGTGAACATACCTCCACTGGCTGAACCCAATATAATACCTATAACTTTGGAAGCTAACTCCGAAGATTCTGCTGAGAGGCTTAGCCTGAGCCTAGGAATATTAGGTTTTTACAGCATCTCCTATGTTACGCAAAACTTCTACTGTGAGGCAACGGCTGGGGAATCAATAGTATTCCAGGTTGAGGCTAAGAATACTGGCTACAGCTCGCTCTCAAATCTTATCCTTGGAGTTTCAGACATACCGGATGGTTTCAGTGTTAAAGTAAGTCCAGAATTAGTATCTCTGCTAAAGCCTCAGGAAAGTGCTGTTTTCTCATTAACGATTACGGGCGATGCTGATGTAAGTCCTGGCGATTACTATATTACTCTAAGCCTTAAAGCAGATCAGAGTCAGGCTCCAGCTCGGAGCCTACACGTGTATGTGAAGCAAAAGGGAGAAACTGTCCTAATAGGAGTTGTAATCGTTGTAATCATGGCTGCTGCAACTTTCATGATATATCGAAGATATGGAAGGAGGTGATGAAAATGGATTTAGCTATAGAGGTCGAGAACCTTGTCAAGGTATATGGTAAAGGCGGTTCTGGAATTAAAGCGCTTGATGGAATAAGCATGAAAATTCCAAAGGCTAGTACATATGGCCTCTTCGGTCCAAATGGCTCTGGAAAAACAACATTGATATCGATACTTGTGGGCCTGCTTCTGCCTACGAGCGGGAGTGCGAAAGTGCTTGGATTCGATGTTGTTAAAGAATCCGTAGAGATAAGAAGAAGAGTAGGGCTTCTTCCAGAGGGCTTCGGCTTCTACGACCATATGACTGCGCTTGAAAACCTCGTCTTCCTAGCTACTTTAGATAAGATACCGCCAGACCAAAGGAAGAAGAGAGCACTCGAGACACTTGAGATGGTTGGCTTAAAGGACAGGGCTAACGATAAGGTTTCAACATTTTCGAGAGGTATGAGGCAGAGGCTCGGAATAGCCCAGGCCCTGTTGAAGGATCCTGAGCTCTTAATATTCGACGAGCCCACGGTCGGGATAGATCCTGAAGGTGCTGCTGAATTCAGAAACCTTGTTAAGAGTATGAACAAGGAGGGTAAGACAATCCTCATGTCGACACACCTGCTTTACGAGGTGGGTATGGTATGCACTCATGCTGCAGTAATACGTAGAGGAAAGCTTCTCGTACAGGGAAGTGTAGAAGAACTATATC
>JAWCDE010000033.1:0-12105 GCA_038861395.1 Thermoproteota archaeon
GCAATGCCTAATACTCTTAAAGCGTTTTCCGCAAGTTGCTCGTTGACTTTAAGTATTCTTCTCCTCACTTCTTCAGTCAGAGGCTTTTCAATACCGTCTTCAAGAATCCTGGTGCATCTTTCTAAAATTACTTCAGGGGCTCCCTTCATGTAAGCATGCATCTCACCATCAGGGGTCTTATGTATGGTTGTCATCCTCTTCCTTTCCGATGTGAATGGTATCTCGCTTATCCTCGGGAATTTTTCCTCCAACGCACCCTTATCCAATCCGGCTTTTGCCGCTGCAACTATGAGCGCACCCTCCGTTGGGTCTCCAAATATCTCCCAATTATCACCTTGCTCAACTCTCCTCAAGCTGGCATTGTTGCAGAGGGCACCTGCTCTAAGAAGCAATTCTAAATCTCCCTCGGGTTCCACTCGATCGTTTCCTAGGAGGAAATCTCCCCTAGGTTCATATCCTACGCCTGTTACTTCAATAATCTTATTATCAACGTAGATTTTTCGCACGGTCATCTCACCCTTAGTTATCGTACCGGTTTTATCAGAACATATTACGGTGACAGCGCCTAAGCTCTCGGCTGAGGATAGGCGTCTCACAATGGCATTGCGCTTTGCAAATTCCCTTGCACCAAGCGCTAGTGCTACAGTGACTATTGCGGGAAGCCCCTCGGGTACTGCTGAAATCGCTAGAGCTATCGAAGACATGAATGCTCGAATAAAGCCCTCGGCTTCAAAATGTCTCTGCATCGCTACTTCAAAAACCTCCAGTAGGAAAATGATTATACATACTGCAATTACTACCCTGGCTATTTTACTGGCAAACCTGTTCAGCTTCCTCTGAAGAGGCGTCTCCTCTTCCTCAGCTTCTTGAACCATTTTAGCTATTTTACCGAATTCTGTATTCATGCCTGTCGTTACAACAACCGCCTTGCCCCTACCGTAGACAACATGTGTTGCTGAGAAAACCATGTTATGTCTTTCAGAAACCGGAACGTCTTCTTTAAGGATGGTTAACCTTTTCTCCACTGGCGTGGATTCTCCAGTTAAAACAGCCTCGTTAGTCTTAAGTTCAACAACTTCGATTAGTCGTGCGTCTGCAGGTACTCGATCTCCAGCCTCCAATGTGATAATATCTCCCGGGACGACTTCTTTAGCAGGTATCATTATCTCCTTACCGTCTCTTATTACACGGGCTTTAGGTGCTGCAAGCCTTTTCAATGCTTCAACAGCTTTCTCAGCCCTGTATTCTTGGATAAAGCCGGTTATAGCGCAAAGCAGGACTATTGCGCTTATCGTAATAACGTCTGCAAAAGCCTCCGTAAACTCCTCGCCACGCGACATCTCGTAATAACCTACGATAGCGGAGAGTATTGTTGCTGCAATAAGCAACAATATGAAAATGTCTTTAAACTCGTCGAGAAACATTTGCAACACTGTTCTGCGCTTAGTCTCTTTAATCTCGTTGAAACCGTATTTCTTAAGCCTTTCAAAGGCTTCTTTAGAAGACAGCCCTTCAATGCTCGTGTTTAGCTCTTTTAACGCTTGTTCAACCTTGATGCTGTGCCATGGCTTAGACATGTCTTATCCTCCTACTTTGAATGTTTTGCGGCTTCGTTGCTAAGCTTCCCTATAAATCTAACTACCATTATAATCGTATTTGTAAGATTGATATGGAAAAAGATGTCTAGGGAATTAGCATAAGGATTAATGGGGCGAAAACTTCTGCAACAAGCGACATGACTGTAATCATCGTGTTCAACGATGGCCCTGCAGTGTCTTTGAATGGGTCTCCCACAGTATCGCCGGTGACAGCCGCCTTATGGGCTTCAGAACCCTTCCCACCGTAAGCCCCTGCCTCTATGTATTTCTTAGCATTATCCCAAAGCCCGCCCGAGTTAGCCATGAAAAGCGCGAAAATGATTCCTGTAACAATGCTTCCAGCTAAGAAGCCTGCGAGAGCCTCCTTGCCCAATAGAATCATCGTCAATACTGGGACTATTATTGCCAGTAGACAGGGCAGCATCAGTTCCCTAATAGCGCCTCTCGTAGCGATATCTACACACTTCGCATAATCCGGCTTGGCTTTTCCCTCCATCAATCCCGGGATTTCCTTGAACTGGCGTCTAACTTCCTCAACCATCCTCTCAGCATTCCTACCGACAGCAAGTATTAGGAGGGCTGAGAGCAGCGGTGGCATCATTCCGCCTAGGAAAACCCCGGCGACAACACTAGGCTTCATCAGGTCAAGCGTTTCAATGTCAACCAGGTGAGCGTAGGCTGCGAAAAGCGCTAGAACGGTTAGTGCAGCAGCACCTATAGCGAAGCCCTTCGTGATGGCTTTCGTAGTGTTTCCGGCAGCGTCAAGCCGGTCAGCGATCTCGATAACCTCCTCACCCAAGCCGGATTGCTCAGCAATACCCTTCGCATTGTCTGAAACAGGTCCATAGGCGTCGGCCGCAATAGTCATGCCTACCGTTGCAAGCATTCCAACGGCTGATATTGCAATACCGTAGAACGGGCTTACTCCGAAAGCATCGGCCAAATACCAGGCTGCTAGAGTAGCGGCGCAGATGCCGATTACAGGGGGAACAATACTGATTATACCGTAGGAGAATCCTGTCAATATGTTTATTGCCGCCCCCGTTGTCGAGGCTTGTGCGACCTTCTGAGCCGGCATCCTGTCTATCGACGTGAAGTAGTCCGAGGTTATTCCAATTACTACTCCTGCTACAAGCCCTGCAGCAGTCGGAAGAAATATTCCCAGCCACCTGCTGCCCTCAAGACCTGAGAAATAGGAAACAGCAAGGAGTAGAAATGCGAAGATGATCCACGTTGCAAATGATCCTCTGTTTAATGCTGCACCCGGATTGCCCTTTATACTCTGTCTGACAACTAAGACTCCTATCAATGAGGCGAATAGCCCTATCGCGGCAATTGCAAGTGGCAGAGCTGTAAGAATGCTCTCACCTAACTCTGAGCCTATTATCATGGCTGCTACGATACTTGCTATGTATGAGTCGACGAGGTCGGCGCCCATCCCAGCGACGTCTCCAACATTATCTCCAACATTATCCGCGATAACTGCGGGATTCCTCGGATCGTCTTCTGGGATGCCGAGCTCTACTTTCCCAACTAAGTCAGCGCTTATATCAGCAGTTTTAGTATAGATCCCCCCACCTGCCTTTGCGAAGAGTGCTAATGCACTGGCTCCGAAGCTGAAGCCTAATACAACGCTTGAAGCATCGACCTCGCTCCATCCGAGGATGAACCTGTAAACGTAGAAGAGGAAGCTTATGCCTAAGAGTGCTAAGCCCACTACGAAAAGACCCATAACAGCCCCGCCGTAGAAGGCTATTGGGAAAGCTCTTTTTAAACCTTGTTTTGCCGAATTAGCTGTTCTAACATTGGCCTCAACAGCTGCCATCATCCCGACGTAGGCAGCGAGGGTCGTGCACACGGAGCCGAAAACATACGCAACAGTAATACTGGCTCCGTACTCAACTCTATTAGATGAAATCGTGTAAAACACGCCTAGGATAACTGCCATTACTACTACGAATACAGCCAGTGTCGAATTCTGCCTTTTGAGATAGGCTCTCGCACCCTCTTTTATAGCCCCAGCTATTTCTCTCATCTTTTCAGTCCCACTGTCTTGTTTCTTAACGTAACTGTAGAGATAACTGGCTAAGCCGACAGCAGCCAAACCCGCTATTGGAGTTACGTGGAGCCATTCCATAGAGGGTCACTCAAAGCCTAGAGCAAAGCCTCTCACTTATAAATCTACTTAGAACATGGGAGTGACGGAGAAACCATTATTTCAAAGATTCTGAATAGAGATTAGCCAAGCCCAAACAGTCATGGCTCCTGGTTCACGATTACTCCAAGCGTAGTAAGGTATTGCAGTATTAAACTTGGAGCCTGGAGTAAGTGCTGGCTTCATTGCTCCGAGTTTAATTGAAGAGCCCTAACATCCTTACTGGACCCAGGTCTGACGAGCATGCATGTCTGCGGTAGATTAAGTTCAGGCTCACTAAATGTTCTAAGTAGGATTAAGAGGGTTAACGTACTTAGCCTAGAGTTCGCCGGGTCTCCGGCGAATATCGATCTCCTTCCTAAGAGCACGCCTAAGAAAATAGGCGTAGGCTGTACCAGGTCTAGCATCGCATCTTTTAACGAATTAACCTTCTTAGAACAATCTCTTGAAGTAATTAATAATGTGGCTTCAAAAATCGGCAGGGAGAACATAGCATACATACATCCTGACTGTGGCCTTAGGAGAACCAGCTTAGATCTGACAACCATGATTCTTAAGAACATAAGTCTCAAGGAAAATCGATGAAATCCATAGGGTAAAAATTTAAAGTCTGAGAAGCTTGTTCAAAAACATGGAGCCGTTTAATATCTTTGACTACTCGAAAACCCTAGAAGAAAACAGGAGGCGGATCGAAAAAGCATCGGAATTTAAGGAACCGGATAGGGTCCCTGTTGTTATAGGAGTTGGAGGACCATATTATGCGAGATTATTCGGTTATACTTTCACAGAATACTATAACGACACCGGCTTCCCTAAGAACAGGCAACAAGTCTGATCCAGTAGAAACCTGGATTCTAAACCCATCTGGCTGAACTACCACTATTGGCATTACAGCATTTTTCCATTAAGCAAATAATAAACCTTAAAAGTTCTGAAAACTTAGCTTCACATGGCTCCTCTAGTAATGGAGTGGAAAAGCACTATCGCAACCGTTGGAAGTCATTCTGCTCTCCAGATCCTTAAGGGAGCCAAGGACGAGGGCTTTAGAACGATAGCAGTATGCGTTAAAGAGCACAGTTTCCTATACCGTCATTTCAACGTCGCCGACAGGATTATAGAAATATCCTCTTATAGAGAATTCGAGAATGTTGAGGATGATCTTATAGATGAGGCTGCTATACTTGTGCCACACGCATCTCTAATAGCTTACGTAGGTACAGATGTCGTTGAGAGAATAAAGGTGCCCTACTATGGTAATAGGAGGATACTCGCATGGGAGGGCAATAGGAACAAGCAGAGGGAGTGGTTGAGAAGGGCAGGGGTTAACATTCCTAAAGTCTACGAAAACCCTGAGGAAATAGACAGTTTATGCATAGTTAAGTTTCACGGCGCCAAGGGCGGGCAGGGCTATTTTCTAGCAAGAAACAAAAAAGACTTCTATGATAAGATAGGCGATGCTAAAGAATACTTTATCCAGGAATACGTAGTAGGCACCCCCGTCTACATTCATTACTTCTACTCAGTAATACGTGGAGAACTTGAGCTAATGGGTTTTGATAGACGTTACGAGTCTAACGTGGATGGGATAACCCGGATCCCCGCGATTCACCAAGAGGGCTTAAACGTAACCTACACGATCGTCGGCAATCTTCCGTTGATGCTTCGGGAATCGCTCCTACCGGAAGTTTTCAAAATAGGACAAAGGGTTGTCGAAACATCCAGAGAGATTTGCAGTCCCGGGGTATATGGTCCCTTCTGCCTCGAAACCGTTGTAACCCCTGATTTGAAATTCTACGTTTTCGAGATCTCTGCGAGAATAGTTGCTGGAACAAACGTCTTTATGAACGGTTCCCCATACGCGTATTTGAAGCACGGTAAACCGATGAGTACGGGAAGGAGGATAGCAGTCGAGATAAGAGAGGCTATTGAGCAGGATAGGTTAAAAGAGATACTGGGGTAAATCTGCCAGTTTTAGACATTAATATGTTTCAAAGGGCGAATACTGATAAAAAAAGGGAAGAAATATTAAGACGGGTGGTAGCAGGTATTTTTATAGTGATGCTGTAGAATGGTGATTAAGAGGGAGGAAATTCAAGATGTTGTTTCAAAATACGATGCTGGAAGCATCACAATCGGCGTACTTGGCTCACATTCAGCCGAAGAAGTAGGAGTATCCGCCAAGTCATTAGGCTTCAAAACACTCGTCGTCTGTCAAAAAGGCAGAGAAGAACTCTACGCAAAGTATAATAAACATCTTTTCGACCACGTGGTACTTCTTGAAAAATTCTCTGATATTGTGAGAGAAGATGTTCAGGAAGAAATGAGGAGGTTGAACACCATTTTCATACCTAATAGGTCATTCTCAGTCTACGTGGGCTATGACAATATTGAGAACGTTTTCATGGTCCCGATGTACGGTAATAGGATGATACTGAGGACTGAGGAGCGCAGTGAGGAGAGAAATCAATACTGGCTCTTGGAGAAAGCTGGGATAAAGACTCCTAAGAAGTTCAATAAGCCTGAGGAGATAGATAGGCTGGTTATAGTTAAGGTTCAGCAGAAAAAGAAGCCTCTTGAAAGATCATTCTTCTACGCATCTTCTCCGGAAGAGTATTATAAGAGGGCTGAGGAGCTTTTGAAGAAGGACGTGATAAGCGAAGAGGGATTAAAGAAAGCGAGGATAGAAGAATATGTGCTAGGGCAGAAGTTCAACGCCAATTTCCAGGGATGGGCTTTGAAAGACGTTTTCGGTGATTTCGACCTTCTAGGATTTGACGATAGGAAGCAAACAAACCTGCATGGCTTACTCAGCCTTCCTGCGAAGAACCAGGTTTCGTTAAACATCCCTATTAAAAACGAGGAAGTAGGTCACTATGGTCTGACGATGAGGGAGTCTCTTAAACCCCTTGTGTATAAGGCTGCGGAGAAATTCAGGAGAGTATGTGAAGAAGAGTATCCGCCTGGAATAATAGGCCTTTTCGCATTACAGGGAGCTATAGCCTATGATACTGATGATCCTGAGCAGAAAAGACTGGAATTCTATGTTTTCGATGTGAGCCCCAGGATACCTGGATGCCCATGTGTTGGACCTACTTCTCCAGAAATGCGACGCCTCACATTGAAGTATCTCAACTTCCTAAAGAAGTACGGCTTAGAGAGAATAGAAACTCCCATGGACCTCCCTATGTTGGAGATAAGACATGCTGCTGAAAACAGTAAGCTTAAAGAAATCGTGACATGATAATCATCTTTGCTAACAACCTGAAAGCCTTTTAAACTCAGGGCTTAAGACTCGACGTCAGCATACACTTTTTGAATATACTTACAAATATCGAGCTTCCTTTTCAAACCGTTTTCACTCATGTATCTAACTTTTCCATAAATGGGTCTTTCTTTCCAAGGGCGGTCGTGTTTGCCGAAGCACCATGCTACTCCGGCAAAACTGTTAGGGTCTCTACCATCAAGCTCGTATTTGTTGTTGAGGTATAGTGCAATTCTGAAAGCTTCAACCGGGTTTTCAACCCATTCGAGGATCTTCTTCGCCCAATACATCCTCATATAGCCATGCATCTTTCCGACTTTAACCATTTCACGCTGAGCAGCATTCCATATGGGATCATGAGTCTCACCGTTTTCAAGCTCTTCTAAGCCATAAATATTTGTACGACGTTCTCTCCGATGTTTCATCAAAGTGTTTCTAGCCCACTCCGGTAGACAATCGAAAGAATCGTATTTCTCATTGTAGAAAACAAAATTCATGCTTAACTCTCTCCTCACAATTAATTCCTCTAGATAGGCTTCTCTTCCAGGGCTTTCTGTTTTCAAAACCTCTAAAGCTATGTAGACTGGAGATATTTGTCCAAAATGCAAATACGGGCTCATATTCGAAACACAATCTGCAGTAGGATCATTTCTAAGTCTATGATACTCGTCAAGTTTATTCTTTATGAAAAACCTTAGGTGTTTCTTAGCTTCGCTAGTACCGCCCTTGAATCTTTCCACTTTCTTCACAGTCCTGTCGACATTAAGCTCTTCGATCAGATTTTCAATGTTTTCAAGATCGATTGATTCAAGTTTTATGCTTAGAGAATGGATCCTTAAGCTTCTCTCCTTTAAAGGAGTCAGGTATTTTCCAATATTCTTTAAAAGTTTAGGCCTAAGAGTTGCTGCAGAATACTCCTCTTTAGACGAGGCTATTTCAACAGGAATTACGACGTTGCTTTCGACTTGAATAAAAGGACAAGGCACTTTTTCAGCTACGTATTTATACCATTTCCTCTGGATCCTTAAATATCCTCTATCACCAACGAGGAGAGATGCTTTTTTCGACAATTCGAGAACACCTTCCTCCGGTGACTTGTTCCAAACTATGAGCTGTATTCCACGTTCTTCAAGAGACTTTTTGGC
This sequence comes from Thermoproteota archaeon, assembly GCA_038861395.1. Taxonomy (GTDB): domain Archaea; phylum Thermoproteota; class EX4484-205; order EX4484-205; family JAAOZP01; genus JAAOZP01. Next base: position 8,161 of record JAWCDE010000033.1, read on the forward strand.
TTCCAGAACGCCTTCAATCATAAACCAATAGCTCCTCTCATTAGCCTCAGGAAACCTGTTGGTAATACCGAAGAAAGCGATAAGAGGCCTGTTTAATTCATTAGCTTTTTCAATAGCATATTCTAAAGCATGATTGTATTCTGTTCTGGGAGAAGCCTGCATCCAGTATAACACGTATTCGCCGTTCCTCAAGCTTTTGGTATTAAGCTGCTTTATTCTTTCTTTCTGAATAGCCCCAGGTTTAAACCCATTATCGTCCGGCATACAGTTATTCAACAGCTGTAGAAATAGTCCGGATTAAAAAAATCTTCTAATAGCCTTAGAAATTTATCAGGTTACAAGGAAACTTTTTACAGGCAGTCTAGGTTGGGTGGTTTTTCAATATCGAAAGGGGGATATTCCAATGCTAGAGCACTCGATATCGGATTTAGTTTGAAGCAGATGGATCAGTCTGAATGACAAATGGAGATTCGCTTTCAACGATAACTGTCTTTAAGAGGATTGAAAAAATAAATAGGAGATGGGAATGATTTATTTTAGTATTCTACTTTTCTTGGGAGTTTCTTTGCTTGAGTAACCCAGTTTTTGACCTGTGTCAGTGTCGGCGGTCTCCTTACAAGTTTTTTCTCTTTATTGATTTCAAGTATCTTAGCATGAAGATTCACTGGATCCCTTTTTGCTAGTTCAGCAACTGTGTCAACACCTGCTTCCTCAAGCAGGTCGGAATACTCTTCTCCGATCCCCTTAATCCTAAAGAGGTCCGCAAGATTAACCCATTCTAGAATTAAGGTTTCTGAAATCCCAGTCTTCTCAGCAAGCTGCTTCCTCCCTTCTCGAGTTGCACCCGCTTTAAGCAAGTCGTCAGTAGTTTTAATACCTGCTTCAGCAAGCTTCTTTGCATAAGCTGGCCCAATGCCCTCGATTTTCTCTATTTTGGGCATATAATATTTATCAACTAATTACTTATAAATGTTTTTTTATCTCGATTTTTCAGCTGAACCGAAGCCGTTTTACAAGATTACACGGCATGACGGCTACGATTCTCCACTCTAACATTTTGAAGTACTTTGGCTTAACAAATAGCGGATCAATCCTTTTTATAAACGTCGTTAATTTAAAGGAATTGAGAGAACAGCCTCTTGTTCCAACTATCTCCTTTAACTGAGTAGCACGTGAAATCTTTCCGAAAACACTATCTCCGTATTTTTTTAAAAGAAAAACCTAAGTATCTTTGCAAAAATAGATCTCTTTATTTCAAGAAGCTAGAATCAAGGCAATTTAGCCTGTTTACGATTCAGTATTCTTGATTCTTGTAATTAAAGATCTAACGGTCGCATACTCTTCAAAAAGGCTCTTAACAAGCATGTTCCTTCAGGAAAAGAATTCGCCCTCTTGACGTTTTAAAAAGTAACGCCGTCTCTCCAATCCTTCAAGCAGACTAAAAGCTTTCCAAAACAATAACTCTGCCAGCTTTCTACTTCTTCTTAATTCTCGAAGATAACCATATTATTATCGCGAAAACAATCATGACTATCGTTATTTCTACAGAAACAGGTATTGGAGTAGGCTTAGGCGTTGGTGTAGGTGTCGGAGTTGCTTCAGGAGATAAGGAAGGGGGTGATGTTGGAGTTGGAGTAGGCGTTGGAGTCGGGGTGGGAGATGGCGACGGTATAGGCTGTGAAGAAACCCTCAAGTAGAAAGTATGAATAACATCCGCTACAAGATTCACTGCCAAGTTGAGAGACTCGCCACACCTATTCTTGAAAACAGGATTATCCCAATCATAATTACTATCCATCCATACGCAAGTATAATCGCCATCAATATCGAAGGTCGTGTCGAAAGCAAGCTTTAAAGTAGCATTATACGCTGATACCGTATCCAAAGTACCGTCGAAGCTCAGGAAGACATCGAAATCGCTACTATAGCTACTAGTCTTCTGATTCACGTAGTTCTCGTAATCACTATGATGCGTCTCACTCCCCCAATCGGTTGAAGCCCCCATCACATGCGGGAAAACAGCAGCGTCCGAAATGTAGTGCGTCATAGCTCCGAGCCTCTTAACAGCCTCGGAAATCCTACCGGAAAGATAGAGAGAAACCGCTAGGTCAAACTCTTCCTGAGCACGTCTGGCTGAAGCATCATCCTGCAACGAGCCGTCGCGACGATAATAAACATGATGCAACCCAGTATCACCTATACCGTCCGGAGCCCTACTATTATCCGGAAGCTCAGTCCCATAGAGGTAGATAGGGAGATTGCTTAGGATGAAAGCCTTCTCCTCGTATGGCAGCCAGTCTAAAGCATGCTGAGCAATCCAGTCATGAGTACCATACTTGGGATTAGAGGGATCACTACTATAACCGCCATTACTCCATCCGTAACCAGCCTCGAAAAGACTTGATGCAAACAACAAGCTCAGCATAAAGAAATTAGAGATCCTTAAGAGATTCTTCATCAAATATTAGAAATCTGTGTTCTATTTAAATTTGGACTGAAATGCCTGTTAGATTATGCTTGAGCGTATAATTCATCATACTTCTTACTGCACAGCATGCTTTTTAGCTTTTCTCGTTAACTAAGGGGTTAAGTAATTGCACGAGGCGTAAGAGTCCCTGTTGAGAGTTCTGCCAGTCATAGTATGTAGGTAAGAGCAGATGAGTGATATAGATTTCCAAAAGAGTACTCGTCCTGCACATGAGACGCGTTTTTCGAAAAATTAATATAGCTCACAACAATCATGCCCCTCTGGTAGCCCGGTCGTCTAGCGGTCAAAGGAAAATAAAAAGGCCAGAATCCGACCAGGGATGAGGGGCTCTGGATCTATATGTAGAAGAAACCCCTTGACGAGAGTTCGAATCTCTCCCGGGCTACTAACTTTTTCTCAACGCTTATTTTCCGGATGCGTGATTGTTATGCTTAAAAGTTGGATTCATGATGATTATGATGAAATGGTTAACCATACAGCTACGTCAATGAGTGAGGTTGAGATTAGGGTTAAAGAGCTCGAGAAGAAGGTTGAGCTGCTTGCTAAGGCAGTAAGCATTATAATGATAGAAAGAGAGGAATTGCCTGAAGAAGAGGGTTAGGGAGATCAGGTCCAGGCTCAAAGATTGTTGAGAGGAAACAGGGAAGAGTTCGTATACTTCGAGGAAATCGCTTAAAGTAGTACTTCACAAAAAAGCAGTTAAAGAGCTGAGTAGCTTAAGTTCTGGTGTAGGGAACAGGATAAGGGAAGCCATTAATGAGATGAATATTTTTAAGTTGCTTTTCACATACTTATACAAAGGTAGACCTTGGGGTTTGTCAGGGTTAAAGCAAAGGTCTGGAATATTGAAAACCTAGAAAATGTCATAGAAGTCATGCTTCTGGCTGACACTGGCGCTATCTACACTGTTTTGCCAGAGAGCATTCTCAAATCGCTGGGTGTTAAAAGTATTGGGAAGAGAAGGTTCAGACTGGCCAATAATCAGGTTCTTGAAAAGGAGATAGGTATCGTAGGCATAGAGGTCAATGGTGTGAAGACACATACGATAGCAGTCTTCGGTGATGAAAACGTATACCTTTTAGGGGTTGTAACACTTGAAGAATTGGGTTTAGAAGTAGACCCGGTGAAAGGTGAACTGAAACCGCTTGAACTACTACTAATGTGAGTTACTCTATTAGCGTAATTGTTTGATTCACTCCCATGTTCTTCATGAATGTTTCTGTCGGGGTTGAAAAGGGAGCATTAACGTTATTGAACAATTCTGGAATATCTGACTTCATAACTTTAAGTTCTTATATATTTAATTAATTATAAGAATGTCGTCTCGCTTTACTATTTCGGGAAGTTTTCTAGTTTTAGGAGGAATTCAGGTATGTCTTCCTCTTCTAAGATGATTACGTTTCTCGGATATTTCCTTTGAGGCTTTCCCGCCTTCACCTCGATCTTTAACTCGTCTG
>JAWCDE010000034.1:0-11754 GCA_038861395.1 Thermoproteota archaeon
TAACTGGTTTAGCCAAATGGGGCAGTATCTCCGTTAAATCGTATATGAGTAGAAACTCATCGCTATCGCTCCAGCTTATGGAGAATGTTATAAGGTAACTGTCATCGGAAAGCTTTTCAGCTTTTCTAAGCTCATAACCGTGGGCTTTCAGGCTTTCATTAATCTCAATTAAATTAAAAATTACGCCTGATATTTCTACCAGCGGCTTTTCATCAATAAGCTTAATAGTTATAGAACTTCCTTGAGAACCTGAAGCACTAGTTTGAGAAAAAGCTATTATTAAAATTATTATCGGGACGCTTACAAGTGCATTCGGCCACTTACAACTGAGCATATTTTTACTCTTTCCCTAAATCTGTCTAATTTAAATTTTGCTTATGAAAAGTTATAAAAGCGTTTCCTATCCACATTATTAGAAGTGAGGTTTCTGTTAACATTTCCAGTTGGCATTGAGGACATAGTTAAGGAGGAAATCAAAGAGAAGATCGGCTTATGCATAATTGAAGAGAATCCTCTCAATGTTCCTGGCAAAACCATTATTCAACTGCCGGAATCTGAGAAAAACATCGTTTCGTCGCTTAGGAGTGTAGATTCCATTGTGGAATACCTCGGCTCATTCGAAATCAACAAGGATAGAAATGCTTTAAACAAGATTTGCCAAGAAATATCGAATATCGAATTTCCAGAGGATTTCCGTAATGCTTCTTCCTTCCGAGTCACTTGCGAGAGAAAAGGTGAACATGATTATACGAGCATGGATGTTGAGAAGGCTATTGGCAAAGTTTTAGTGGATAAATACCGTCTTAAAGTTAAGCTTGAAGACTTTGAAGCGAACGTTTTCGTAGAGATTATTGACAACTCGTGCTTCATAGGATTGCTTAAAGAAGAGTATTCGCGTGGAAGATACTTTGTCTTCAACCATCCTGCTGCTATCAAACCCTCCATAGCTTATGCGATGGTCAGATTGGCTGATGTCAAACCAGGTATGACTGTGCTCGACCCTATGTGTGGAGGTGGCACAATACTTATTGAAGCAGCTTTAGCATTAAACAACGTGAAACTCTATGGTTTCGATATTTCTGAATACTTCCTAGAGGGCGGAGTGTTAAACGCTGAGGCCATGGGCCTTGGCGATAGGATAGTTTTTAAGAGAGCAGACTGCAAAAAGCTTTCAAAGCTTATCAACTTCAAAATCGACAGGATAGTAACAAACCCTCCCTATGGTATTAAACCTCTACCAAAAATGGATCCGTGTCCACTATATTTCAAATGTCTAACAGAGATGAAAAAGGTTTTGACGGAAGATGGAAAAATAGTTATAATAACACTTAAGCCTGATTGCGTAAAAAATATTGCGCATAAGGTGGGGCTTAAAATAGAGCATGAGAGAACTGTAAAGCACAATGATACTCTCCCCCAGATATTTCTTCTATCGAACTCTTTAAGTTAATTTTAAATTTATCGCCGTGAAGTAAACTTGTGAAACCACGCGTCTTTATCTCACGTAGGATACAGGAATCTGCAATAGAGATGCTTAGAAAATATTGTGAAGTTGAAATCTATGACTCCGAATATCCTGTGCCTCGAAATGTTTTAATTAAAAGCTTAGAAGACAAGGACGCTGCGCTCATACTCTTAAGCGACAGGATAGATAAGGAAGTTTTAGAGAAAGCTAGGAAGCTTAAGATTTTAAGTACGATGAGCACCGGTTACGACCACATAAATCTTGAAGAAGCTACTTCCAGAGGTATTTACGTTACAAACGTCCCGGGCGTCCTTACGGATGCTGTAGCAGAGTTTGCAATCGCCCTCATGTTTGCTATTGCAAGGAGAATCGTTGAAGCCGATAAATTTGTTAGAAGCGGCTCATGGAAGATCGCTTGGTCCCCAACCTTCATGCTAGGCTCGGGAATAGCTGGTAAAACTCTAGGTATAATTGGACTCGGTGCTATAGGTCAAGCTATCGCGAGAAGAGCCAAGGGACTTGGTATGAATGTCATTTACTACAGTAGGACTAGGAAACTTAATTTTGAAAACGAGCTTGGGATAAACTATTCCCCATTTCACGAGGTCTTATCTAAGGCAGACTTCGTAGTGCTATCCGTTGCTTTAGCTCCTGAAACAATGAGAATGATAGGAGAGAAAGAGCTTAGGCTTATGAAGAAATCCTCCTACCTGATTAATATATCCAGGGGGCAAGTCGTGGATGAGGCTGCGCTGACGAGGGCTATTAAAGAAGGCTGGATAGCTGGTGCTGCTCTCGACGTGTTTAATAAAGAACCTCTGGACCCTGATAATCCGCTGCTCAGCTTAAGTAACGTTGTTTTAACACCGCATATAGGCAGTGCTACTTTCGAAGCTAGGAGGAAGCTTGCTGAAACTGCTGCCGAAAACATACTGCGTCTTTTAAAGGGGAACGTTCCAGAATGCCTACTCAATCCTGAAGTTATGAAAGTCAGACCAGTAGAAGAAATCAAGATGCTTTAAGACTCTTACTATAAATGTTTTTAAACTGGTCTACGCTTTACCATATAGAAAATGAGCGAATTCGTTAGAAAATATGAAGAGGAAAGAGGTTTATCTGAAAAGATCGCCTCCTACATACCTGGTTACAGAGGATACAAGCAGAAGGAGGTTAGAAGGGAGGCAGATAAGCTTCTTCGAGGATTCATGGTCAGGAAGCTTGAGGCAACAAGGTCAAATTTGAAGAACGTTGTCAAGGAGGTTGCTAATGCTGACGCCGTTGAATTGTTTAAGACACTGAATAGGGTTACTGCTGTAATTGATAGGGTGATAAATAAGGTTGAACATGCAGATTACGGCTACTCTGGATTCTTCGATTTCGTTAAGATACGTGAAGATGAGCTCGATAGACTTATGGACTACGACTATAAGCTCCTAGGAACTTGCGACGAAATATCTAGGCTAGCTGTTGAAACGAGTAATAATGCTAGTGCTGGAAGCCTCGATGTACTCCCAAGCCTCCTTAAACAGCTTGAGTCTAAGCTCTTAGAATTCGAATCCGCATTCGCCTCCAGAGAGGAGGCTATAATATCCATTAAGGGAGGTGTTTAAAAAATGCCTCAGATAATAGAGTGGATCGGAGCATCTGCAGAAGACATTGTCTGGAGATATCCTAAGGAGGAGATAACTTGGGGCGCGCAGCTGATAGTACACGAGTATGAGGCAGCAATATTCTTCAGAGACGGAAAAGCCTACGATGTACTCGGTCCAGGGAGACATACTTTAACCACGATGAATCTTCCGCTTCTGACTGGAGTATTATCTAGATTAGCAGGCTTCGAAACAACACCATTTAAGGCGACGGTAATATTCGTGTCAACGAAACAGTTTAAAGGATTATTTGGAGCAAGCGGCCAAACAACCGAGCTTGCACCGCTCAAGTTCTACGGTTCCTTCTGGTTTAAGATAGATGATCCTAAAACCTTCGTAATGGAGATTGTAGGCGGCCAGAGTGCTTACACTACAGAGGCTGTTAACAACTTTCTAAGAGGCTTCATGAACGAGAGGCTGATAACTCAACTCGCAAAATATGATCTTGCAACGGTTTTCACAAAGCTTGAAGAAGTGTCGTTTAAGGTTAAGGCTGCTATAGATGAGGAGTTTAAAAGGGTTGGAATAGACCTCGTAGACCTCAAGTTTGAGGGAATGGATACTACTCCAGAATATAGGGATAGATTGTTCTGGATAAAGCAGACTGGAGGTGCTGCTACGCAGGTGCTCGCAATGGATACTACCAAGAGCGTTGCAGAATCACTAAGTAAGTCGCCCGGTGCCGCAGCCGGGACGGGAATAGTTCTAATACCCCAGTTAATGCAGCAGGCCGCCGCAGCCCCAATGGTGATATGCCCAAGCTGCAGGGCGCAAGTGCCTTCAACAAGCAAATTCTGCCCCAACTGTGGATCTCCTATTCAAGCACCCCCACCGCCACCGTCACAACCGCCTGCTACTCCGCAGCCTGGGACAATAGCATGTCCCAAATGCGGGACGCAGAATCCTGCTACAGCCCGTTTCTGCATGAACTGTGGCAATCCTCTACAGACTACGTTAAACTGTCCGCAATGTGGGTCGCAAATTCCTGCAGGCGCAAAGTTCTGCATGAACTGCGGTGCAAAGCTTCAATAGCTTCATCACCTGGTATGGAAATCGCTTCTCAAATCCTATTTCTAGCCATAAAGTTTATTAGGGAATATTCTAATTAGAATATTCCATGAAGAATATTTCCAATGTAATAATAAACAGAAAAGAAGAGAGAATGCTAAAAAACCTGAAGGGATGGATATTAGTTTACGGAAGGAGAAAAACCGGAAAAACCTTCATGTTAAGAAGGGTCTTCCCTAGGTCTAATTACTTTGTAGTGACAAGATCTGGCGATATTGCTGCTTGGAACGGCGAAGGGTTTTCCCATATCAGTGTCTCAGAAGCAGTTACACGCATTGGAAAACTGTTAAAAGAAGGGGGGACTGTCATACTGGATGAATTCCAAAGGTTTCCAGATAAGTATTGGGATCTTATTGCTGTAAACCATCCTAATGGAAGATTCGTCGCAAGCGGGTCAAGCCTTGGAATTTTAAAGAAAGTTTTCGAGAAGAACAGCCCGCTCTTAGGTCTTTTCTCTCCTTTTAAAGTTGATTTGATAAATTATTCTGATGCTGTTACTTCCCTTAGCAAAATATGTTTATCGCTAAAAGATGCTTTACTCTGGGGACTTATTATCCGAGATCCCTGGATAATTCCAATGGTCTCTTTTGACAGGAGTGTTGTTTCAGAAATCAGAGACAAAATTTATTACTTTCTCGCATCAGCATCAGGCCTTGTCGGAGAAGTTTTTGAAGACGAAGAAAGAGCGCTCACAAGAGTTTATGATGTAACCATTAGGCTGATTGGAGGAGGCATATGGATGCCTGCAGAGATTTCCGGGGTTTTAACTGCTAACAACTTGATATCAGGCGGCATCCCTACGGTAACTGGTTTGCTTGAAAGGCTTTCTAAAATGGGCATTCTAGAGAAGATAGGGCTTTGGAAGACGAAGGGTTCGAGAAGCTATTTTAAACACAGGTCCCCATTACTCTCTATAATATACTACTTGGACCGAAAGCTAAACATAAGCGAATCGCCACATGTTAAAATAGATGAAAATACTATTCTGAGCGTCTTAGGTAGAGAACTCCAGTTTAGCCTGGGAGAAATGCTTGCCCAATACCTTGGGGGAATAAGAAGCTATACATTTCTTCCTAACGGAAAGGGAGATATTGACATAGTTGTATTGGATTCTAAGAGTAAGGTTCCAATAATAGGGTACGAGGTTAAAGTAGGGGAAATCGATGAGAGCGAGGCTAAAAAAGCAGTGGATTTAATTCACTCTTATGGTATACCGAGGGCAGGGCTTATAAGTGCAAGTGAGAAGCCTCCTAAAGTACCTGGTTCCCACGAAGAGCTTGGTCCAGAAGAGTTAGTAAGCATTGCAAAGAAGCTAAGCACTTAACGTTTCCACTTCACTAAAGCCGGACTGCCATTGTGTTTCAACATAATCCTTTTTAGTTATCTGGAAGATAGAAGATAAAGTTATATATGCTAGTGGAGTTTGTTTATAACTCGAAGTCTAAATGAGTAAAAGAATTGGATACGGTGGCTACGCACTAGCTGTACTGCTTGTCTCAATTGCTATAGACGGCATACTTTTTTCAATAGGCTACGGCGATCCGCTTATTCTCATCTCACTGCCTCTTGTCTTGCTTGGATTATACACAGTATTCTTCTCGATTATAGCTACTGACTGGAAGTATTATTTGATCTGGGGGTTAATAATATCCTGCTTAGGATTTTCTCTTTTCTTAACGCTTTTCACGGGGAACCTACTACTGAACTTGAGCATTTCCCTTGCAATAGTCGTTCTCGTCGGAGTAATAGTATCCAGAGTGGGTAGACGTTGACCGAGTTGACTACTGCGGAAAAAGTGTTTAAATGCTCTAATTGCAACGGGCCGTTAAACTATACTCCTGAAACCATTGCATGCGTATGCGAATACTGCGGTACAGTAAACTGGTTTTCAACGGGCAGATTTGAAATATTTGTAATACCAACCCGTGCAAGAGACGAGGTTATTAATGCTTTCTGGAATAGGATGAAGAAAGATCCCAATATGAGTAAGGTTTATGGCGATATAGAGCTTGTTGAAGTTCAAGGATCCTACGTCCCAATACTCCTCGGGGATGTTTCAGTCAGAGGCTCATGGGTTGGTTTTAGGAGGGAAACAGAGCATACGGATAAAAGAGTAGTCACTAGAACAGTGACTGAAAGAGGCTCTTTCAACACTTCCCTAAGGCTTGCCTTAGAGGCTAGGAGGGAGGTTGCGGAATACGGCCTCCAGGAGCTTATTTCTCAAGCAAAGACCGTAGTGGCTCAACCACTCGAATCAGTAGACTGGAAAAAGATCAGTCTTCAAGTTTTGAATGCTGAAATATCTCCGGAAGAGGCTGTCGACGAGCTTAAGGATATGGCTGAAGACCAGATGAGGGACAGCATACGCTCCTCCAAGCGTCTCGACGGTTTTTACTACTACTCGTGTACGCCCAATGTGGATTCCTTCTGGATCGTGCTCGCACCATTATGGAACATAGTATACAAGTACAAAGGAGGGATGTACAGGGCCAGCTTATCCGGATACAACTTACAATTCCTAAGGGTCTCCGAGCCCGTTTTCCTAAGCCAGAGAATTCTTTACATGATTGGAAGCATAATTACAATACTGGTTGGAGCATTTATACTCCCTTTAACACTACTCTCAAAGGGAGACTTCCCTTCATTCGGTTTCTTCCTATTCATCATATCCTGTATAGCAGGGGTGTCTCTTACCAGGAAGTCAATAAGCGATATTAGGGAGGAGAAGTGGAAGTGAGCTTAAAGCAGCTAACCTGCGCTAACTGCAATGCAACCATAACTGCTCCCCAAGCAGCATCTATAGTGGTCTGTCCGTATTGCGGCCATACTTTCGAAGTCTCGTCAGGGAAGAAATGGGAGTACTACATGTTTCCAGCCTATGTTGATAGTGCTTCAGCATGGCGTAAAGCTATCCAGTTCATCCTCCGCAGATATGGTGTTCCCGAGGACTTTAACGCTGAAGCAAACCTTAGCAAGGCTGAGCTCTACAATATTCCATATCACGTTTTCAGTTGCAAAGCATACTCCTCATGCTTCTACCATGGTAATCAGGCAAGCTACATAGAGGCCAGGAACATGTCCATACTTGCTGCGCGCACGGGAACATGGATAGACGGTTTTGCCGAAACACTATCCTTCTCCGTTAGGGGCAGGAGCTTCTTTAACCCTAACCAGGCTCAGAAGAGCAGGTTTTATCTTCCAACCTTAGACTACCGTCAAGCATACAATATGGCCTATACTTTCATAATTAACCAGGCGATGTCTGAAGCGCGTAGGAGCTGTAGTGGGTCTAAGGGCGTCGATAGGGCTGAATTGAACTACCTTGGGCTAGTCCACTACCCTCTTTGGCTTATGGAGTACACCTACAAGGGCAAGACACATAGAGTCCTCATGGACGCTTCAGGAGGAAGGGTTATTTTCGTAGAGTATCCTTTAAGCACTAAATCGCGGACAATGATGCTAACAGCAGCTGCCATTATGATCGTCGTAGGCCTAGTGTCAGGGTTATTAGCATCATTCATTTCTCCAATCGGGATCTTAAGCGGGTTGCTCTCATCTATCATAGTCTCGTCGCCCCTGCTCGCCAAAGCATTATCGTTGAAAGACAAGGGTTCAGAGACCCCTCAACGCAGACTGGGCTCGGAAGCATGGAGCGCAGTAGGAGCTCTGGCTTCAATCACAGGCTTTAGATTCTCGGTTCTAGAATAGTTTAGAAGCTTCGATTGCAAAAACGGGTAGCTCTATGATTAAGCTTGTTCTCTGATTATTTTAACCAAGACCCTTCTTCTTCTTGGACCGTCGAATTCGCATAAGAATACTCCTTGCCACGTCCCTAATACGAGTCTACCGTCCTCTATGAGCACGCATGCAGAGTGGCCGAGTATACTTGACTTTATATGGGCGTGAGCATTTCCTTCTAAGTGTCTGTAACGACCGTCTACTGGTACTAGGCGTTCAAGAGTCTCCATAATATCCCTAACAACACTCGGGTCAGCGTTCTCGTTTATAGTTATTCCTGCAGTAGTGTGGGGAATGTAGAGTAGGCATATGCCGTTTTTCACACCACTCTTCTTAACAACTTCCTCGACTTTATCAGTAATATCAATAAACTGTTGCCTAGATGTTGAGGCTACTTCTATCGTATTGAGGACCATGGGACCGAAACGTATAGTCCAGTATTAATGTTTTAAGGCTTCAAACCACGGCAATCCTAGAGTGCGAACTATGCTTAGATTTCTCCATCCTTAGGACTCGAATGCTCTGCTAGGTGAGAAAGCAAGCTTGAAAAGCGGTAGGATTCTTACTTTAAAATCTTCTGATTTAAAATACTCGTCCTTTCTCCCATCATGGATTAGTAGGCCTTCCTTAACATTAAAACTCCATGAAATTTAATAAGTTCTTTATCTCTATGGTCGACTTGACTTCAACAGCTTGGTTACCCTCTTTCAAAATCTCGGTTTAAGACTTGTCTACTAGAATTAATAGTCGGAATAGCCGACTCCAAGAATTATATACGGATTGTTTTAGCTCAAAGAAGATACTTTATAGCAATGATTCTTTTTTTCGACAAGTTAAACATTTAAGTCAGATGTTTTCCGCAAATGCGGAATGAGAGAGAGGGTTGCATTGCTATCGGTTTCAGATTTTAGAGGTTTAGATGATTTTGCTAAGGGGCTTATTAACTTGGGCTTCAAACTATACGCTACTGAAAGCACTCTACGCAGGCTTGCAGAAGCAGGGGTTAAAGCCAATGCCGTTTCAGAAATAACTGGTTTCAAAAGCATTTTGGGGGGCAGGGTAAAGACTCTACATCCATTAATATACGCGGGCATACTGGCATCCAGATCTAACGCGTCTCACATGGAGGAGATCAAGAGGCTAAATGCCACCTTGTTCGACATGGTAGTCGTCAATCCCTACCCGCTTCCGAATGAGAATATGAGTCTGGAGGATTTCGTTGAGAGAATCGATATCGGTGGAATAACCTTGTTGAGGGCTGCCGTGAAGAATTTCACTGACGTAATAGTGGTCTGCGACCCTAATGATTACGATAAAATATTGGCTGAGCTATCAAGAGGGGGTGTTTCAAACGACACTAGAAAGCTTCTAGCTGTTAAGGCGATGAATCTGGTTGCAGAGTATGAACAGGAAATATCCAAGCTCTTATCCAGGATTCTCTTAGGAAAAGACATTCTCTATCTTTGCTACGAGTACGTCGAGAAGCTTAAGTATGGTGAGAATTGGCATCAGGCTGCCAGTCTCTATGCTGAAAAGGGTTTTGAAGGATTCAGCTTGGCCATGGCGCGTAAGCCATTCGATAGACCGATGTCCTTCAACAATTTTATCGACAGTGAAGCAGCTATTTTGGCGGTAATCGACCTCATGGAATACGGTTTTAGTTCAGTAGTGGTTAAGCATAAGAGCATCTGTGCTACTGCAACGGGTCCGACGCCGCTTGAATCGTTGAAAGTAGCTTGGAACAGCGACCCCGTAAGCGCATACGGAAGCGTCCTAGGATTTTCCTATGATGTTGATAAGGACGTTGCTAAATTTATCTCTAAAAGATTCGTAGAAGTCGTTGTAGCACCATCTTTTTCAAATGAGGCTTTGGAGATTCTAAGTGTTAACAAGAATGTAAGACTTATTGAAACCGGCGATTTGAAAAACATTGTCCAGAAGGATTACAGGATCATCTCCGGCGGATTGTTAATTCAAGACAGGGATATTGGCTACACAAAGGCTTCAGAATTCAGGCTTGTAACCAAGACTGTTTTCCCAACGGATAAGCTTGAACTCGCCAGGTTTGCATGCTTGGCTGTGAAACACGTCATATCTAATGCGGTGGTTATTGCTAGAGAATACTCTAAAGGGTTTTATCACACTATAGGTATAGGAGGAGGACAGCCGAATAGAGTAGACGCTATCGTCAAGCTTGCGATCCCCCGTGCCCTAGAATACTGTAATAGGAATAAGCTTAATCCTGAAGAAGTCTTAAAAGAGTGCGTTCTCGCTTCAGAAGCATTCTTTCCATTTCCCGATAGTATAGAGGCTATTGCCGACGCCGGTTTGAAATACGTTGTTCAACCAGGAGGCTCAAAACGTGATCCTGAAGTCATAGAGACAGCAGATAAAAGAGGCGTGGCAATGCTATTTACTGGAAGGAGATGCTTCAAACATTGAGCAATATTGATGGCGAAGAATACTTTCAAGTTTTAAAAGAGCTTTACGATCTTAGAGGCATTAAGCTCGGCCTCGATATTATTAAAGGACTCTTGAAAGAGCTCGGGAATCCTGAGCGAGACTATCCTATAATCCTCATTGGGGGGACAAACGGCAAGGGCTCAACAGTCGCAACAATAAGCTCTATTCTCCGAGAATACGGTTTTAGAGTGGGGGTTTTCACAAAGCCCCATCTCTGTAGGTTCACTGAGAGAATAGTTGTTGATAATCGGGAGATAGATAGGAAGGAGGTCGTAGAATATTACTGGAAGATAAAGCAGGCCGGTGAAAAGGTTTCTGAAAAGCTTGGAAGATTCCCAACTTTCTTCGAAGCCTCTACAGCGATGGCCTTCGAATACTTTTCAGAGAAAAAGGTTGACGTGGCCGTTGTAGAAGTTGGGATGGGCGGCAGGTTAGATGCGACCAATGCATGTGATCCTCTCGTTTCAGTAATAACAAACGTATCATTGGAGCATACCAAATATCTTGGAGACACTGTTGAGAAGATAGCATTCGAGAAATCTGGTATAATAAGGCCAGGTAGACCAATTGTTTCCGCATGCTCTGGATCAGCGCTCAGAGTAATAGAAGAGCGTTGTAGGGAACTTGGTTCGGAATTAATTCTTGTAGGGAGAGATGTTAAATACAATGTCTCAAAATCTGACTTAAATGGCTTAGAAATGAGTATGACGTTGAAGAGAATGGCTTTTAATGACCTAAAGGTTTCTCTAAGAGGCAAGTTTCAAGCTGAAAATGTTTCTACAGCAGTAGCAAGCGTTTCCAAATTCTTGGAATTAATTGGAGGATATGATTTAGACGATAGCATTCTTAGAAATGGTTTGAAAAAGGTTTCTTGGCCTGGAAGGCTTGAGCCAGTAAGCATGAAGCCTCTTGTAATACTGGATTGCGCTAAGGATCCCACGGCTGCTGAAGCTCTTGTTTCAAGCCTTGAGGAAATCGTACCAGGTGAAAGGTTTACAACTATAGTAAGCATCTCATCGGACAAGGATTACGTTAGGATACTTACTTCACTCGCTAAGATAACCGACAGGTTTGTTTTAACTAGACACAGCGTTATGGGTAGGGCGCTTCCCGTAGAGAATATGGCTGAAGTATTAAACGGTTTAAACGCCAGGTTTGACACAGAGCCTACTGTGAAAGAAGCGGTTAAAAACACGATAGCTTCCGCTAACAATGATAGTAAAATATTAATCACCGGCTCAGTGTTTACTGTGGGCGAGGCTAGGCCATTATGGTCTGGAGAGTTTTACGACGGGTTCTGACTGAATTCAGGTATTTTCGACAATGCTTTAATCAGCGATACTCCGATTATGGTGCTTGCTAATGCGAAAA
>JAWCDE010000035.1:0-11110 GCA_038861395.1 Thermoproteota archaeon
TAAGCGCAATAGTCCTGCTTTGCGCTATAACCGGCTTTATCCAAGAATACAGGGCTGAGAAAGCTGTTGAAGCATTGAAAAGGCTTGCAGCACCTAAAGCCCGTGTAATAAGAGACGGTAAGGAGATGATGATACCTGCTAAAGAAGTAGTCCCGGGAGATATTATCACATTGGAGGCTGGAGATCGAGTACCTGCAGACGCACGACTAATCGAAGTTGTTGAACTTAAGACTAACGAGGCTGTTTTAACTGGAGAATCAACGCCAGTGGAGAAAAAGTTAACCGTCATTAAAGAGGATGCCCTGGTTTCTGAAAGGCATAACATGGTTTTCTCAGCAACACATGTTGTCTACGGTAGGGGCAAGGCGGTGGTTGTAGCGACAGGCATGAATACAGAATTCGGTAAAATAGCTAAAATGGTTCAAGAAGCTGAGGAAGAGGAGACGCCTCTTCAGAGGAAGCTGAATAGGTTTGCCAGTAAAATAGCCAGGGTAGTAATTGCAGTATGTATAATCATTTTCCTACTGGAAGTCTTTGAAGTAGCGATGCAGAGACATTTTGAAGCCGAGGGCTTCATTCAAGCATTCATGTCTTCGATAGCTCTAGCGATTTCAGCAGTACCCGAGGGGCTTCCCGCAATAGTCACTGTAGCACTAGCGCTTGGTGCAAGGGAATTTGCAAAGCGCAATGCCATTGTGAGACGCTTATCCTCAGCCGAGAGCTTAGGCGCTGTCACCGTAATATGTTCTGATAAAACCGGTACGATAACTAAGGGCGAGATGACCGTGCGAAAGATCTACGTTGACAATAAGATTATTGAAGTAACAGGCGTAGGATATGAACCTAGGGGAGATTTCCTCCTAGGAAACGATCGAGTAAAACCCGGGGGAGATTTAGAATTGCTTCTTAGAGCAGGTGCCCTCTGCAACAATGCCAGCTTGAGGAGAGTTGAGCAAGGTGATAATTGGGAGATCTTTGGAGACCCAACGGAAGGTGCGCTCATAGTTGTAGCGGCAAAAGCCGGATTGGATAAGGATGCGTTGGAGGAAAAATTTCCGAGGATAGGTGAGATACCATTCACATCGGAAAGGAAGAGGATGACAACCATACATAAGACTCCTGATGGTGAGATGCATGCTTACATGAAGGGAGCCCCTGAAGTGGTTTTAGAAAGATGCACCAGGATTCTTGAAGACGGTATTGAAAAGCCTCTGACTGAAGAAGTGAGGAGAAGAATACTTAAAGTCAACGAGCAACTTGCGGAAAACGCTTTAAGAGTATTAGGCATTGCCTATCGACGCTTACCGGAGAATATTAAGCATGATGAGGCAGTTGAGAGAGAAATGGTTTTCCTAGGCCTACAGGGGATGATAGACCCTCCGAGGGAAGAGGCGATAGAAGCCAATAAGACCTGTCAGAAAGCAGGGATTAAGACCGTTATGATAACCGGTGACCACAAGCTGACAGCTATCGCTGTCGCTAAGGAGGTTGGGATCTTTAAGGAGGGAGACATAGTTTTAACAGGCGACGAATTGGATAAGCTGAGCGATGAAGAGTTTGAAAATATCGTTGAGAAGGTAACTGTTTACGCTAGGGTTTCTCCTGAGCATAAGCTTAGGATAGTTAAGGCATTGAAGAAAAAGGGCCATATTGTAGCTATGACTGGAGACGGGGTTAATGATGCTCCTGCGGTTAAAGCTGCTGATGTCGGGGTGGCAATGGGCATAACGGGTACGGATGTTACAAAAGAGGCTTCTGACCTTATTCTGACAGATGATAACTTTGCAACAATCGTTAAAGCTGTTGAACAGGGCAGAGTAATATACGACAACATTAGGAAGTATGCCCGTTTCCTCCTTGCATGCAACTTTGACGAGCTACTAGTAATAGGGACATTCGCCATCCTAGGAGGGATATTCGGCGAGACAATGTTTCCACTACCACTCTTACCTGCGATGATATTGTGGATAAACCTAGTTACTGACGGTGGGCCAGCGATAGCATTGGCAACAGATCCTCCGGATGTTGACGTAATGGATAGACCTCCGCGTAAGCCTGAGGAGGGGATATTACATGGAATGGGATCTTTTATAATAGCTTCATTCCTGCTACAGGCTGCCGGTACATTCCTCGTATTCTGTCTAGAGTATTATGTTTGGCCTTCACATCCATGGATGCTTCCAGACGGAACAATAGACGAATTAGCTAGAGAACTTACCTATAGAGAGGCCACTACAACAGCCTTCGTGCAAGCAGCAATGTTCGAGCTCTTCGTGGTGTGGAACTGCCGCTCGGAGAAACACAGTGTCTGGAAAATGGGTAGGAAAGCGTTCAGAAACAAGTTCTTCGTAATAGCTGACTTAGCATCCGTCGCATTAACACTTGGAATAACATACATACCGATAACACAGCAACTGTTCCACCTGACAAGTTTGAGCCTAATAGACTTGACGTACGTTATAGGTGTAGCGAGTTGGGGGCTTCTAGTGCTTCCCGAGGTGTTTATGGGTAGGAAAGTCTGGAAGTGGGAGTAGCATATCAGTAATAATAGCATCGGGAAAATTAATTTTAATGATTGTATAGTGAAACCATTAAGGTCTGCGAGGTGCTCCACAATTAGGACATTTAGTTTCGCTCTCAAGATAAACAGTTCCGCAATACTTGCATGCTACGGTTCGTTGAGGAATTGAGACGAGTAGTTTTCTTTTAGCTTCTTCGTATTCCCACTGCGTTATTGCTCCTTCATCTAGTGATCTTTTAAGCCTCTCTAATTCTCTGAAAATTAAAGCTACAGCCATTTTTGCTCACGAGCTTCGCCATTTTACAATCTCACTCCTTACAATATCGGCTACTTTTTCAGGATTTTGAATATCCCAGAAAATACTTCTCCTTCCTTTTAATAAAATTGATAGTATTGATCCTAGTTATAATTGATATGAGAGACAGTTCTCCAATAAGCTGTTGAAAAGAGGGAGACAATAGTCGGGATACGAGAGCTAATAACAACAAGAGAAAGAATAGCAAAGCTGAAGGAAGCAGTAATATGGGGAATATGACTGGGGCGAAAGTCAGCAATATCGTTATCGTAATAAAGTTTATGATGAACTTCAAAAATGTTTCTTCAGTAACGGTCTACCGGTCCATAATACCTCTTCTGAATCCATTTAATCTATTTTTACCTAAATTATCTTCCATAAAGAATTTAAAGTTATCGTCAAGGATTTACCTTCTCTATGCTTCTCATTCAGGGCTTTTATATCATATTATCTCAATGAAGCTTATGGAGGAATTGGAAGTATCCAAGAGCCTCCTTCGCCTTGGACCATTATGACTATTACCTTCCCCTCGGTTTCAGCCATCTTCTTCAGGGCCTCGACCAATATGTATAACTGAGCTATTTCCTTCTCAGCCATATTGCATTTTTCAGCTATCTGACTAATGGCTTCAGCCGTTCCCTGTGCCCTAATTATTGTTGCATTAGCGTCAGCATATGCTAAGACTAATACCTTTGCTGCTTGAAACTCTGCCGCCAGCTTCTCCTGCTCCGCAGACAATTTGGCTTCAATAGCGTCTGTGAACTTTCTCGGAAGGCTGATTTCCCTCAAGTCTATGCCTTCAAGAATAATTGCTCCCCGGAGTGTAGGCTCCTCATTAAGTGCTTTTTCAAGCAGGCTGTTCACAGCCACCGCGATCTCCTCCCTCTTCGTAATTGTCTCCACTGCCGTGTACTTACTACTCACGTCTCTCAAAGTCTCTCGAATTAGAGGAACTATAGTTCTACTTTTCCAGTCTAGCTCAGGGTATTTTTTGAAAAGATCGAGTACACCAGAGGGATTAATACGCCAACGAACCGTAATATCCACTTCCACTGCTAGTCCATCTTTCGTTAAACATCCGACTGCTGGGAAGTCTCCTGTTTTTCCCCCCTCTGTCCACATGTGGATTACGTCTACAGCAACGTAAACCTTTTTCTCATAGGCCCAAGGTGCTTTAGAAAAGAAGAACCATTGTGCTGTTGCTCCATCTCCTTTTGTAGTTACTGTACCGGCCACCGGGTCTACAATTAGAGTAATATATCCAACCTCCGTAGTTACTAGGGTAAGAGTGAATAAGGTGAATGTGATCACAATCAACAATATAATTGCAACAACTATGGAGAGAATCCTAATTGGAATCCTTGGCTGTTCTATCCTTATTTCATGCCTCTCCATTCAACATCACCTCTAAATCGGAGCGTTTACAATTTAAAAACTTATCTTCAGGAAAAATAAGAATGCTTAGGTATAAAGTATAACAGATATCTTATTCTATTCCTAGACGGATTTCATCTAAGAAATGTTTTCTTATAATTCTTCTACAACAGGTCGATTCATTATTTGAAGCTACTGCAACAACGCCTATTTGGACGATGAGAAGCTGAAGTAATGGTTGTTGGGGGAGCCAAATGCTCCATGCATATACTTGCCAAAAGTTGAGAAGCCCTAGTAGTAACAGTATTAATTACAAGTATTATCGTGACATATAGATTTATCTTTTCCACTCGAGAAGCTCAAGAATTACCCGATGGAGTAGATACGATCATGACGAGAGGTCAATAAGAGAACCATTCTGCCTCTAATTAAAACCCATCTCTTTCAGTAATGCTTATTTAAAGCTAATCCTATCTGAAATTTGTTATGGGCATAATCCATGTAGAGGGCATTATCAAATGGGGTGGAAAAGAAGAAAGAGTAAAGTTCCTAGTTGATTCGGGTGCAACATATACGGTTATCCAGCGTAGCATATGGGAGCGCTTAGGTTTAATACCCAAAAGGTCTGTAGAGCTCATTCTTGCAGACGGTTCAACCATAATCCGTCAGCTTTCCGAAGCCATCATAGAACTACCCTCTTACGGGCAGTATTATACTCCAGTCATATTGGGAGAAGAAGACGATGAAAATCTCCTCGGCACAGTAACGCTTGAAATATTTGGGCTAATGCTGGATCCGTTGAAGAGAGAGCTGAGACCAATCAAAGCAATTCTTAAACTATTTAATGCTATGAATGTTTAGTATTTAAAGTAGAATAGAAGACAGGAGTACTGAAGTAAAAGAGAATAAAAACTTCATAATATCTGTAATAGGCTCAAGGAGAGCTGGAAAGACCTACTTCATTTATAACTTAATCAGGAAAAGAATGATGATTTCGTTTTCATAAATTTTGAGGAACCTAGTGAATTAAAAGAGTTAAAAGAAGTCATCATAGCCCATCATGAAATATACGGGAAGGACCCGATCTATATCTTCTTGGACGAGATTCCAAAGCTTCGATAATTGGGAAAAAGCATGTTTACTCTTTGTATGAAAGAAAAAGATATTACATGTTTATCACCGGTTCTTCGTCGAAGCTTTTTAAGCGGGGAAATAGCAAGCTCAGGGGGGCCATTACATGTTTTTCCCTTCTCCTTTGCAGAAGTATTGAGGATAAATGGGGTGGATTTGAAGAAGTATTACAGTTCTTATGAATCAGCTAGGATAAGACACATATTGTCTTCATGTTTAAAGCATGGCTTTTTTCCTGACGTAGTCTTAGGTAGCGTGGAGCCTTTCGAACTCTTTAAAGAATATCTTGACTTAGTCATAATATATGGATATTATAGAAAGGTTTGGAATTAGAAACAGGCATACTCTCGAGTTTTTCCTCAAGTCTTGTATTTCCTCAAACAGTTCAATATTCTCAGTTCATAAGGTCTTCAATTCATTGAAACCTCAAGGAGTAAAAATTAGTAATAAGACACTATATGCTTTTCAAAGGACCGTTGAAGACGTTAACTTCGGTTTCTTCCTTAAAAAGTTTGAGTGGAGCAGGAGGAAGGTGGAACTCAGCCTGCCAAAATTTTACCTAGTGAACAATGCGATATACAACTATTTTGAACGTGAAAACCTTGGAAAAACCTTGGAGAACGTTGTATTCTTAGAGTTAATTAAGAAGGGGCTTAATCCAAATGAAAACCTCTTCTACTGGAGAGGCGCTCAAGGATACGAGATAGACTTCCTTATAAAAAAGATGCTCGAATAAGAAGCATGATCCGGATTACCTACGCCTCTGGGAAGGATGAAATCGGGAAGAAAGAAATCGAAGCTCTGATTGAGGCAAGTATTAAACTGGGATGCCGAGACCTACTCATGATAGCATGGGATTACGAGGATGAGCTTAGTCTTAGCAATAGGAAGATAAAGTTTTCGCCCTTATGGAGATGGTTAACAACAGGTTGAAATACGAGAAACCTAGGAGTTGCAGAATAAGTTGAACAATGAAATCGGGCCCGCTGGGATTTGAACCCAGGATCTTCGGCTCCGAAGGCCGACGCCTTTATCCTGGCTTGGCCACGGGCCCATGTAAATACGTTTGAATGTTATACTTAAATCTGTTTGATTACCAGATTACAAAGCATTATTCATATTATCGTTTAGCTTTATTTTTTCTATGAAAACCGAACATTCTATTGAAGTGGGCAAGTTTCTTTACTGCTCAAGCTTATTAGAGGAAGAGGTTGCAAAGACTTATCGTCACTTAGCCGAAAGCATAAGAGACAAGGATGTCAAATGCTTTTTAAACTATATTTCCGACGATTCGCATAAGCATGCCAGGGTACTCATGGTTCTTAGCGAGCATCTAACGAATTGCAATAAACCTAGCTTTGAAGAGTGTGAAAAGGTTTTGGGAAGCTCCTGGAGAAACCTCATGGAGAAAGCCAAGATGATTCAGGAAGAGTCTGAAATAGATAATCGTAAGCTTGTCGAGTTGATAGACGGTTTAGTAAGGTTTGAAGGTGTTGTAGCAGAAGAATATTTAACGGTTCTAAGCATGAAAACCATAGAACTTATGGCAAAGGGATCCGGGTTGAACATCGAGCCTTACAAAATGATCTTCGAATGGATAGTTGAAGATGAGAAGAGACATGAGCAAATTTTAAAATTCATTAAGAACCTAGTTACAGTGGGGCGGTAACAAATAATCAATCACCTATTTCTAATTTTTAGCTGTTCTAGTAATATGTGTCAATATCAGAACTGTTATTAAAGAGAATAACCTTAATAAAGTTGTCATCACTAAGTGAACGAATAACGAATATTTTTAGGGAAAACCTCCAAATTAAAATATATTTGAAAGTGATTGGAATACTCCAGCTACAGCAATAAGGGGCAATATTATTGCTACAATATGGTAAAGATATTTCTTTAACGTTTAATCCTGCTGAAGAAAGATAAGAGAGGAATGAAAACTAAAAAGAATGAAGGCTTCAGGATATTATTAATATGCCCTTTTAAGATCTTTAACATTTAAGCTAAAATCTCCAAAAAGCTTACGTCAAACCTGTAAGTAATCCTATAGCCCTATAAACATCGGCCGGATGCTGCCTCCCCTAACTAATGTTAAGCTTAATTCTTCATAGTTAGGTGAAAAAGGTGTGGATAGCCACCTGGCTGGGAGAGATATACTCAAAGCTATTCTTAGAGTTCGAAAGCGAGCTATTCACGTTTAGAGAAGCCTTAGACTTTCTTAAAATGGGTGGAAACAAGCTTTCTGTAGCCTTCAGTAAGCTTCATAAAAGCAGGGTTCTACTTTTTTCGAAAAGGATAGACCAAGGCAATACAGGCTTATCGATCCTAGGAACTTAATACTCTTAGCCTCCGGCAAGATTAGAAACCTGCATAAGGTTCTTCAGAAAAGGTATGTTAAAGTATTATGCGACGCATTTAGGTTCTTTCACGCTCAAGGCTGACTTCTCTAGCCGTATACGGCTCTGTTGCCCGTGGTACAGCTAAGGAGAATAGCGATATAGATCTGCTGACTTTTATTTCGAATAGCTTCTCTGGAAGCATTGGTAAGAGGATAGATATGCTTTACCGGTTGGAGAAGAAGCTTAAAGAATTAACATGGCTTAGGAAGCATGGCATCTATACTGGTTTCAGCTTCTACCCTTTAACCGAGGAGGAGGCTTCAAGGAAGCCTTTGTTATTAATCGACATTATTGAAGATGCTGTGATCCTTTACGATGAAGACCGGTTCCTAGAAAAAGTGTTGACGGAGTTTAAAGCCGAGTTACTCAGGCTCGATGCAAGAAGAGTTTTCATCGATAGGGATAATTGGTACTGGAATCTGAAGCCCGATTATAAGTTTGGGAGGAGATAATGGTTTGAGGCTCATCAAAATTGCCAAATCGTATTTGAAACAAGCTGGGGCGAGGCTCAATGATGCTAAAGACGCCTGTCAAGAGAGGAATTACCCTTATACTGGGAGGCTGAGCCAAGAATGTGTTGAACTTTCTCTAAAAGCAGTGCTTAAAGCAGTCGGTATAGAATACCCTAAGGTGCATGATTTTTCAGACGTGTTGTTAAGTGTCGGACAGAGGTTCCCCGAATGGTTTCAACAGGAGTTGACTATCTTTCCGAATCTTCTAAGATTCTGATTAAGAAGAGGGAAGTAAGCTTCTACGGAGGTGAGGAAGCGTTTCTTTCTCCAGATGATGTAATAGGAGAAGATGATGCTAAAGATGCTATCGAAAGAGCTGGTAAGGCTTTCGCCCTTTGTGGAAAAAATAGTCGAGGAGCTTGAAGACTAAAAAGTATGCTTAATTTCCATTTAAGAGATGGGAGAAATTTTTCCTCATGTCTTTTATCTGATGCGATGTGTAGATATAAAGTTTAATAGGAACTGTAAATACATTGTAATTACAAGATGAGCATCATAACGGTTAGAGTTCCAAAGAGTCTTAAAAGAAGAATGAGTAGATTTAAAAACGTGAATTGGAGCGAAGTAATTAGAGAAGCCATATTAGAAAGGATTGTAATCGAAGAGAAGTCAGCTGATAAAGATTTGGAGCTTATAAGAAAAGCTGTTAAAGAGATGGATGAACTTAGATGTGATATTGAAGCTAGGAATGGCAAATGCGATTACGATAGTGCAGAAACCATAAGGGAATGGAGGGAAATTAGAGTTTGGAGAGAATAGTAATAGACGCTTCAGTTGCAGTAAAGTGGTTTGTGCCAGAAAAGGATAGTGATAAAGCATTGAAGCTCAGAGAACTTTACTTAAACGGAGCCTTAGAAATAGTAGCTCCAACACTCATATATTACGAAGTGGCTAATGCATTAAGATTTCATCCCTATTACAGGTTATCCGAGAAGGAACTGCTAAAAGCAACCTCAGCGTTGAAAAATATGCAGATTGCCATTGAACCGACTGTCAAAACTTGGCGTAAAGCTTTCGAAATATCAGCTCTAGATAAGGTCTCAGTTTACGATGCAATATATCTGGCAACTTCAATCTCGTTTAAAACCAAGCTACTTACAAGTGATGAGAGAATGGTTGAAAAACTAAGCGACAGAATCAAGAAGAATGTTTCCCATCTAGCAGATTTTACTTTTCTATACTGAAACATAACCTGCTATAGAGGATCGTTTGACAGTCGAAAGGTCAAAATAATAATTAAGATTAGGCTATGATTCTTCAAGAAGATAGGGATAGTTAGCAACATGGAGCTACTGAGAATAAGGTTTCTCTAGCCCTTTTCTCAAAGCCTTGTTCCATATTACTAACTTCTTTAATAACTTCAACTCCCTCGGGTTTAGAGTAAAGTCGGCTCCAAAATCCTTGACTAATTTTAACCGCTCGCTTCTAATGTCTAAAGCTATGAGATTGTCGATGATTTTCTTAGGCATAGCTTGAATCATTAATAATCCCATGTAACCATAGCCAACTACGCATACGTTATCTGCTATCTGTATTTCAGAGCTTCTAATACCGTTTGTAAACATTGTCCTTATTTTATTGAAATATCTTGGTCGCTTCATATCTTCTTGAAAACTATTTCTGGCTTACTTATTCTATGTCCAGGTTTGATTGCAAGTTCTCCCGCTGAATCCCAACCGTAATCTTCGGGTAGTCCATCCAGATTCAGCATCTTCCATATTTTTTCAGAAGAACTGGGTAGGTAGGGACGTAGTGTTATCGCTAATGTCCTCACCGCATTTACGCAGAGAAACAATGCGTTGGGATCCTTTGTCTTCCAAGGCTCTTTAGCCTGTAAAAACCTATTGCATTGAATAGAGAAGTCAGCAACTTCCTTTAAGGCCTTGTCTATTTCATAATTCTCAAATTTTTCTCTCATAGTATTAGGAAGCATTTTAATGCTCTCTAAAAGCCTCATACAATCTTCGTCATTCTCATAACCGTGTGGTTCAGGCACCTCTCCGTTGTAAAGATTCCAAATAAGCGTTAAAGTTCTGTGAATAAAGTTACCTATGTTTCCAACGAGTTCCCCGTTAACCCTTTCCACCAATGCTTTCTCACTGAAGTCTCCGTCTTCGAAGAATGGTATGTCCCTCGCCAAGAAATATCTTACAGCATCAACCTCATACTTCTCCAATAGCTTAAACGGGTCTATTGCAGTTCCCTTTGACTTAGAGAGTTTTTCCCCGCCTATTGTGATGTATCCATGGACAAGAATATGCTTTGGTAGTGGAATGCCGCAGGAAAGCAGAATAGCCGGCCATATTACTGAGTGAAACCAATTTATGCCCTTTCCGATTAAGTGGACGTCTGCAGGCCAGTACTTCTTATACTTCTCTCCATCTGGATAACCTAGTGCTGAAATGTAGTTTACTAATGCATCTACCCAAACGTATATCTTGTGCTTAGGGTCAAAAGGCACTTCTACACCCCAGCCTACTCTCGACCTGCTTACTGCAAGATCTCTTAGTCCTTCAGATTTTATCCTAGCAATCATCTCTTGCTTTCTTTTTTCAGGAATTATGAAACGGTTTTGCTCGATCAATTCTAACACTTGCCTCTCATACTTGCTCAACCTGAAGAAGTAGCATTCCTCTTCAATATACTCTGGTTCCGTACCATGCTCAGGACACTTACCGTCGACAAGGTCTTTCTCAGTCTTGTATTCTTCGCAACCGTAGCAATAAAGGCCACTATAGCTACCCTTGTAGATATCCCCGTTTTCAAACATTTTCTTGAATATCAGCTGCGATACTTTACGGTGTCTTTCTTCCGTTGTCCTTATGAAATCGTCGTTTGAAATATTGAATGCCCTACAGAGCTCTTGGAACCTTTT
>JAWCDE010000036.1:0-9906 GCA_038861395.1 Thermoproteota archaeon
GGAAGTTAAAAACCGGAGGGCCTATCTATTCGTCTCCAGCTATAGGTGACGATGACACAGTATACTTCGGCAGTAGCGATCACTGCCTTTACGCTGTTAACCCAAACGGTGCTTTAAAATGGAAGTTAAAAACCGGAGGGCCTATCTATTCGTCTCCAGCTATAGGTGACGATGACACAGTATACTTCGGCAGTAGCGATCACTGCCTTTACGCTGTTAACCCAAACGGTGCTTTAAAATGGAAGTTTAAGGCTGAGATGAGTATTGACTCTTCACCAGCTATAGGTGACGATGACACAGTATACTTCGCTGATTGGAAAAGCTATCTTTACGCAGTAAACCCTGATGGTTCTTTAAAGTGGAAAACCGGACTCGATACGCATGACCTCACAGCCTCTCCAGCAATCGGTGATGATGGAACGGTATACATAGGCTCATCGAACTATTTCTGCGCCATCAATCCCGAAGGGTCTGTTAAATGGGTCTTCAAGAGAATAGAGACTATTGGCTCAAAGTGTTACTCCTGCCCAGCGATAGGTGATGATGGAACGGTATACTTTACCTTCGAGGAAAACTTCTTCGCAGTAAGCCCAGACGGGACTGGAAAATGGAGCTACCTGTTCTGGGATAAGCCTGGGGATACTGTATTCGACCCCTCCCCAGCCATAGGCGGCGATGGAACAATATACTTGGGCGGCGATAGGCTTAGGGCCTTCGACCCAAAAGGCTCATTGAAATGGGAATATGGAAGGGGGAGAAGCAACATCGACATTTCCCCAGTCGTAGGCGGGGATGGGATAGTGTACGTCAGCATCTGGAAACGTAGGCATAATTACCTCTGTGCCATAGGATAAACCTCCAGTAATAGCGTGCGAAAGAAGGGGTGATGAAAATGTCGGATGAGAGGTGGAAAATTCTCATTCCGAAGCTGGCAAAGGAGCTGAAGAATAGGAGTAGCTACGAGTTCATGGTGGAGGGAAGGTCTTGCTTAAGGGATCCTGAAGGACTATATCCCGTTAAATCGCCTGACGGAAGGGTACTTGGCCAAATTTATACTCATGCATACCTCGAGGATGTTTACTTTGCCTCCTTATACTTTTCGTCTTTCATTAGATTTATAATTTTATATGAACGTTCTTTCAGCTCCTTGTCTTCTGATAGGGGGACGCCGTCGAGATAATAGGTAATTCCTCTTCTCGATAACTCTTCCTCGATTTTTCTAATATTATGAAAAAGCAAGGAGTGAAGGATCAGCCCTTCCGGAATATGGCTATGGTTTCGTAATAATTTATAGGCTAAACAAGATAACATTTTATGTGAGGAAGTTTTCATTCAGCACAATGGATTGGGTAGGGTGGTAACAACATGAGTATTGAGGCACCGTGGCCAATGTTCATGCACGATCCTCAGCATACTGGAAGATCTAAGTATAGAGGGGCGCAGAAGAATGTGCTCAAATGGAAGTTTCAAACAGAGGGCATAATTCTCTCCTCTTTCGCAGTAGGTTCTGATGGAACAGTTTATGCAAGTGCCAGTTACTACCTCTACGCTGTAAACCCAGACGGATCCTTAAAGTGGAAGTTTAAGACTGAGGGCATCGTCAACTCGTCTCCGGCAATAGGCGAAGACGGCACTATATACTTCGGTGAAAAATATTTTTATGCCATAAGCCCAAACGGGTCTTTGAAATGGAAGTTTAAAACCGATAGTGCTATTCTCTCTTCTCCTGCAATAGACTCTGATGGTGCAATATACTTCGGTAGCAATGATGGATTTCTTTATGCCCTTAATCCAGACGGGTCTTTGAAGTGGAGGTTTGAAATCGGGCTTAAAACCATCCTATCCTCTCCAGCAATAGGTAACGATGGTACAGTATACATGGGTAATCGCTATCTCTATGCCATAGGCCCCTAAACATGGAATTCGAGTTTCTTGTTAGGGCTGGTATCGACTCTGTTTCAATCAATCATGATGCTGCAGTGTTTGCGAGGAAACTAGTTAGCGTGCACGAAATTGTCCAAACTACTTCATAGATAGGAGAAACTTTCATAGAGAAAGTAAGCTAATCATTTGCAAGACTGCTGGGTAAGTGGTTAGCACGCACTATAAGCGTTTGTTTCCAGAAACGTGCTTTTTTCGCATAATAAGGTATAAGGATAATGCAATAATCGTGATGCCTCCAGTTATAATGCCTAGAATTATTAAGTCGGGACCACGAGATACTACTGTGACTGTTACTATATGTCTAGCCGTGTTTCCAGTATGTCTTTAACGGTTAGCGTTACAGTGTAGGTTCCAAGTTTTGAGTAACGGTGAGTTATTGTTTTACCGGTTCCTGCAATCCCGTCACCAAAATCCCATTCATACGAAGCTATACCGATATTATCTGTGGACTGACTTGCATCAAAAGTATGGGCTTCATCCACAACTATCCTAACATCCTGCCCGGCATACGCTACAGGAGGAGTTTTATCAATCTTTACAACCTTCGTTTTAACATTTTCTACATTGCCGGCGTATCCAAATCAAGGTTACATTGGAATGAACCCTTCACATGGATGGAAGCAGAAGTCGATGACTTAAAACTCATCTATAAGCTTGGATATGATAAAGAGTCTGAATCAGCAACCTATCAGCGCGCGAGAAATAGGTTTTCCCAAAGGCTTATCGTTTTTCCTGTTTTCCCATTCTTCTTTCCCGCAAGGCTTAAATAGTTTTTAACACTGTTTGCACTCGGTGCCTATAATGGGTGAAATAGTGGTTCCTATCCCTAAGGAGTTGGAAGAGGATTTCAAGAGGTTGAACCCTCTATTGCTGCAGTTAGCCATACAGAAATTGGTGAGGGAGAAGCTCGAGGGATTCATTGAGGCTGAGAAGCTACTGTCCAAAAGCAAGCTAACTGAGGAGGAGGCTTTAGAACTAGGCAGAGAAGTTAACAGGTCTTTGGCGAAGAAATATGAAAAACTAAGGTAGCCTTTTTAAATGTTCCTTATAGTTGATGCGAATGTTTTCTTCTCTGCACTGATTTCTAAAGGCAGAACATTTCGGCTCTTCGAGTTTAATAGCCTTATCAAGTTGTTTGAACTGGTTGCACCAGAATTTCTTAAGGATGAGCTTAAAGAACATATCGAGGAAGTTGCCAATAAATCGAAGCTTGCAAAAGCTGAATTGGAGAGGGTTTTCGAGCTTTTACAAAAGGAAGTAAGTTTTATTCCATCTTCGATGTTCTCCGAATTTTTAGAAGAATCTAAAAGGATCTCTCCGACTGATGATTTCCCTTACGTTGCACTAGCATTGAAAATAAAATCTTTGGGATTAGAGGTTGCAATATGGTCAAATGATAACGAATTGAAAGAAGCTTTGAAAAACAGAATTAAAGTGCTTTCTACTAATGAACTCTGGAGCTTTTTCTTTGAAGAAAAATGAAATACTAACAAGCTCAAACCCGTTACTGATGCCTGTCACGAACAAGCTCCTTCGTTCTACCTTGAGTTCACAGGGTTCTTGGTTAGAGCAGGGATTGATTCGTTTTCGATTAATCCTGATGCCACAATGTTTGCACGTAAGCTCGTCGCAAGCATTGAGCAGAGGATCATGCTTGAGAAGGCTTTAGGTCAAGTTAAAGTGGATCCTGACTGGGATCTGCCTGATCCCGACAAGGAGTAAAGGTTTTTTATTGAATTAGCTTTTTTTAACTCTCTTTCGCTTTTTTCTATTAGTGCTAGCAGGCGTCACTTTTCTTTACTTACGGATTTCAATTTTCTGTAAGTGTTGAGGCATCTTTCTAGCCATATGGGAATATGCTTAATAGTTTCTGAAGTGTTAAGGATTCTAAAATCTAGCCTTATGCTGCACTCCATACATATTCGCAGCGTAAATTCGTCATCACTATCACACACTTCGGGTTCTATCTTACATAATCCGTGTATATCGTCGACCAGAAGGATTCTATGTAGGGTAGCTTTCATTATGTTTTTATCCTCTTTTTCTGTTTCTTCAAGAATGTTAATCACTTCATTTAGTAATCTTGCTAATGAAGGGCTTGCTTTTTCTATGAAAGGCAGGTTCTCCCTATCTATGAAGTAGTCGGGAACAATCGCTCTAAGCTCCAAGGGTCGTTTCAGTATTTCCTTAATCAATCCATAATACTTATCATATAGTCGTTTAGATTTCTTGTCTAAGTCTTCAACATCAGCATCTTTAGCTATTGCTCGCATGACTGAAGGGAACAGGTTTACGGGAGGACTGAAAATGCTTAGGACACCCTGTGGCTTATTAAACTCGATTTGGACAAGATGATCCTCTAAAGCTTTCAAGCCAAGATTTCCAATCGATTTACTATTTTGAGAGTGAAGCCATTCACTAACATAGCATGTATCAACCACAACCTCTCCACCTTCCCTAGTAGGTTTCACATCTAACGTCCAACTGGGTAAGTTCAACAATACTTCTAAAATGTCTCTCGCTGCAAACAGCTCGTCTCCCATTCCCATTTCTTCACAAATTTCTCTCCTCTCTTCCGTCCACTTTGCCCAAGATTGTTTAATCGCCTTAGCTCCCTCAATTATCTTTTTAAATACTTCTTCCAGAGATAGGTCTTTATAGGGGAACACTACGTAAAAGTATGGCATGGGTACGCTATAGTAAGTGCGAAAGAAAAAGAGACCTGAATAACCGTATGAAAAACAGACGTTGATTCCAGTTATGCCTTTAACTTCCTCCGCCACATTTAAACCGGTCTTGATAAACCTGGCAGTAATCGGAGCTTTTTCATCAAAATCCTCATCGTTAATCTTTCCGGGCAGCTCATGCCAGTCTATACCTGACTTCTTCAGTTCCTCCACGATTGTTAATGTTGCCCCTTTAAACCTTCGAAGAAGCGCATGAGGACTTTCAATGATAACGAGACCCCAATGGGTTACACCGGTATCCGGATCTTCTATTCCCTTATTTGGATTCAAGTAGATTCCTTTTATTGGGCTGATTTCATCATCGTGTTGCCAAAGCTTTCTTAATTCGCTCAGAGGGTCTTTAAAGCTCAAGGCGCTACGGACTCCACGCTTATAGAGGTCGTCAAGCTTACCCTCTATTTCAGGAATAAGCCCATAAGTTCTACTATCCCACTTAAACGAGTATCCGAAGGTCGATTTTAGGGATTCTTCAAACTCTTGTAAAAGTTCAGGAGAATAATCTGTTCCAAGAATGTAGGCTATGTCTCGCCTAAATTCTTCCTCTTTGCTACCTCCTCCCATTCTCCTTATATAACGCTCTCTTTACTTATTAAAATCCTCTTTAAACATGTAGGCAGACAACGCCCTCCCAGTGTCAGGGTCTGCAAAGACGTCTAGTGCAAGGGAATGCACACGCTCGTCTTCAGGGTTAAGAAGTATTACTGCCCTTACACCTCCCGCGGGTTGCCCCATGATTTTCACCCTATCTATATTAATATTGTTCGCGAAATCTGTACCCTCAAGCAACGCATTCTGAATTCTAATAAACACCTTCTTAACCCTAGGATCAACCTCTATCGAAACCTTGCCTTCACCTTTTTCCGTAATTGTTGCTTCTGTCTTCAAAACCAAATCTTCCAAGATCTTTTTCACAACGTTTTCAGGAATGTTGTTTTCACTTGATTTATCCGTGAGAACCTCATTGTCAGTAAAATTGTTTTCTAAGAAGATGTTTTTCGAAGACTGACGGAAGCAGATGCCAGAATAGTGATTACCCACTATCGTATTTCTGGAAACTGTGTTATTTAAGGACCTGAAAAAGTATAGACCATGATCGTTTTTAATGATACTGTTTTCCGAAATAACATTGTCTGAAGAGTAATACAGGTCAACACCGTCGCCCGTATAGGTTATATTGTTCTTCAAAATCCTATTGTTATTACTTCTCCAAAGATAGATGCCGCAATAATTGTTTTCGCTCATCTTATTATCAGAAACGGTAATATTCGAAGATTTGCTGATAAAAACGCCAAAGTCGAAATACCTTATCTCCAAGTTTTTAATTACAACGTTTCTAACATCTAGCAAATGGAGTCCGAATCCTGCATCACCAGCTCTCTCCTTACCCCTACCTAGCAACGAATAGCCGTTTCCATCTATAACTATATCGCTTTCCCGCACAATAATCCTACCATGGATATCATCCGTAAGAGTATAGGTGTTCCCTTCTCTTTTCACAGGTATTGCTAACTTCGTTAAGTCTTTATAGCCTTCGATATAAAAAGTCGTTTTTCTTTCTAGGCTCAAAGGCTTTCTATCATAGAAAGCCTAATTATATAAATTTTATTAATGCTATACATATCCGACATACTTTGACAACCTTCTAATGAGTTTTATATGCTAATACTAGCATCGAATAAAGAATTATGCTAGAGAAAGCCTTGGAACAGGTCAAGGTTGATCCAGACGAGGAATAGGTTCTTTTAACGATTAGTTTTTACTGTTTTTCGCTTTTTCTTTCCATAAGGCTTAAATTGTTTCTTTAAGTTTTCAATGAATAATGCCTGTTGGGGCTTTGAGAATGATTATTGCTCTCGCTTTCCTAACCGTCTTAGTTGTCGCCACCTCATACTACTTCCTAGCCTATCTTCCCGGGCAGGCTAGGAAGCCTTATGTCGAGGCTGGTCTCAGTGTTGAGCAGGCTGATAGTTTCATTAAAAATTATCCTCAGCAGAATGGTAATTCAACTTGGGTAAGCTTTGCTTTAAACGCTTACGGTAGTAAAGCAAGCGAGTTTGTAAATTTCGCTGAGTCAAACAATTATGATGGTGTTAACTTAAAGATCTTCCCCAGTTTAAGGAGAATTATCGCGAAGTATTGCCTGCTTACTCTAAGAATTCAACTCGTTAAAACTGTTCACGACCAGTTTTTGAGAGACGAAGGGTAAAGTATTTCGTAAAATTTTCAGCGAATCCGTCCACTTATTCAGCTCTTTTATCTTCGGTAGGTTTAGACCAATATTTATAAGGGTCAAACGCAGGTAAAGAGTGTATGTCAATAGAGCTTGTGCTTACTGCAGTATTCAAAAAGGAGGCTGAGGGGGTTACTCCGTTTTCTGCCCAGAATTGGGAGTAGCCAGCCAAGGTGAAACTGTTGAGGAGGCTGAAGCTAATCTGAAAGAGGCTTGTGAGCTATACTTGGAAAGCGCTAAAGAACTAGGTATAGTCGACAAAATATTGGAGAAAGTGGATGTAAGGATTAAGAGGATTAAAGGCCTCGATTACGATGAATACTATTTATGTTGGCCAGTTAGCGTGACCTGACTAGAGAAGGTTATGAGTGAAGTTGAAAGATTGTTGGGAGGAGACATGTTTTCAAAGGAAGATCTGAAGGAGTTCAAAATTAACGTAGTTATTCCCAAAGAAGAACTGAGGGACAGGGAGCAGACGCATGACGATTTGATTGATAAGGGTATTGAGTACAATAACAAGTATATGAAATGGTGGGGTGAGTTCTTTAAGGGAGCATACGAGATCCACCGTAAGTATAACGCTGAAATGTGGTTCTTAGTAATATCCATATGATTATGATTTGATACTCTGAGTCTTCTCAAAGTATGGCTAGCGGGGCCCATTCGTCGAGGGCAAGCTCATAGATGAAGTCTTGAAGGGGATTGACCTTGACGACGTTAGCAGTTCCCAAGCCATGCTTGGGATGGGAACTCAAAGAGGAGTTGAGGAATCGATTAGCAAGAATACAGCTAAGCAGCCAGAAAAGGACGCAGAGCTTCTCACTAAAGATAATGCGGAATACAAGAAGGCATATTGCTTCTTTGATGAGGAGCCCTCGGGCAATGGAATACCTTAAAATCATAAGGCGGGTTTACCTAAATGAGAAGTTGCATGACAAGTTATATGGTAAGGTGTTCGTCATCATTGGAAACGGTAACCCAGTTGAACCAAGAGATCCAGCCTGTCTAATTCTCTAAATACAGAGCACCCTGTAGCATTCAGCCTTTTTCTCAGGCTTGGTGGTAATTCCAATAACTGTAATAGCGCGCTAAGTTTATTAATCTCCCGAATAGTATGTTTGTCGGACTTTAAATGGAACCTGAGGAGGAGCTCTTGAAGAGAATCGTAGTTGATCCCAAGATTATGGTTGGAAAACCCGTTATAAGGGGCACGAGGATTACTGTTGAACATATTTTAAGACTGTTGAGCCAAGGATTAACTTTCGAAGAGATTCTTGAAGACTATCCTCATCTAACTAGGGAAGATATTGCCGCAGCCCTGCTTTACGCTGCAAAGATTACTGGTATGGAAGAAGTATACCCATTAACAGTGGAATGAGACTGGAATCGTGAGGCTCCTGCTGGACGAGAGCATTGGTATAAAAGTCTATTCGAAGCTTAAGCAAATGGGTTTTGATGTAGTCTCAGTCATACATTCTATGAGGGGAGCCGATGATGAAGAGATTATAAGAAAAGCAATAGATGAAAAACGTGTAATCGTTACAAACGATAAAGACTTCGGATGGCTTGCTTCTCTTTATAAGCCACCCGGCGTGATACTTTTAAGATTAAAAGACGAAAGAACAGAGAATAAGATCAAAATTATAACATACGTAATAGAAAAGCATAGGGGAAGTATTCTTGGGAATATCTTAGTCGCTTCTGAGAAGAAAATCAGGATAAGACAACTCGAAAAAAGTTAACTCCCAGTTTATCCCGGGTTTGCAGATTAGCGCGCGCGGCGCCAGCTCCTTCGGTCTACCCTGCGTTCACAGAGTTTCTCGTTAGGGCTGGTATTGACTCTGTTTCGATAATCCTGACATTGCAGTGTTCACAAGGCAGCTTGGTGCATCCATAGAACAACGAATCATGCTCGAGAAGGCTCTTGGAAAAGTCAAGATTGATCCTGACACGGACGAGAAATGATCACTTTCAAATATTTAGAACAAGCACTTATTTGATAGAATTAGATAGACAGAGAGATCTCTGAAATTTTTACTTAAGAATTTCTATTAATTCTTTTGTTGAAACTATTTTGACTCTCAGTTGCTGTTTTAACCTGTTATCGTTAGACCATAGAGGCGTACCTAGCTTCATGGAAAGTGCAAGGTATTGTATATCATCTTTATCAGGAGATATTCTGCTTGCCTCTTCTATGAATTCTTTAAAATCTTCTAGGGGTATGAATTCAACAACCGCTTTAACCAGTTCTAAAACTAGCTGATACTGTGTTTCATTCAACCCGAATTTCTCTTTCACCTCGTCTTTATGTTCATCGAGTTCTTTAAGCAGAAATTTGGGCGAGTAAAGTTTCACCTCTCCAGATATTGCTATTTCCCTAGCCTTAGACTTGGGAGAAAAGAATGAGAATATTATGTTCGCATCGGCAACAAGCGTTATCAAATCAGTCCTTTCTTCTCCAATTCTTCAGAGCCGGCCTTCTTAAATTTTCGAGAGAACTCAACGATCTCCTCATCACTGAGCTGTTTTGCCCCCTCCATAAGCTTATCGAAAAGCTTTACAAGCATTTTCCTCTTAGCCTCAAACTCCACAAGCTCTCTTAACTTACCCTCTATCCTACTTTTATCCTCCTCCAATTCTTTCGGCAGAGGAATAATGATTTCCGTCAACCTTGTTCACTAACAGCACTGAGAATATTTAACCTTTGCTGAAGTCTAAATAAATCAGCAGTGTATATACTAAGATGAATGATCGAATAAAAAGAAATGTAGTACCGCAATAAACGAGATGAAAAACCGGTCTTACCTACGATCCCTCTCTAGACCTCTACTTCTGGACGGGCTCTCTTTATGCCTGCCCTGGAAAGCCAGAGGTCAGCCTCCCGTAGTAGTTCCCCAAATACTGGTAGAGGTCAAACCATTTCGCCCTATGAATGTTCTTCTCTAGCCCTCCCTAAGATTCTCAGCCTTTCAAGCATGAATAGGA
>JAWCDE010000037.1:0-9396 GCA_038861395.1 Thermoproteota archaeon
CACTTTAATATTTTCCGTAACAAAGGATAATGGCTGTTTTATTACAAAAATTAAAAATCTGAAAAGGATGTTCTCCTTAAAAATCACTCATCCCTCCTACGTGATTCTTCCGGAAGACGATGCTTGAAGCACCGTTCTAGCGTATTCCTAGGCAAGTCTTGCAAAGAGCTTCAAACCGTATGCTGCTGAACATCCATTCAAGACTCTCAACATCATTAGTGTGCTTCCTATTATCAAAGCATCAGGAGTTGTGCTTCCTTCAAAGTGTTTCTTATCGGGTCTACTTCAAGCCCCAGTGCTTCCAGTGCTGTGACTCCGAGGATTGCTAAATCATCCTTTTCTCCGAAGATTAGAGTTATGCCTCCTCTCCTGCCCATTAGCTCAATCTCCGCGACGCCTATTTCCCTCTCCACCTCCCCGCCGAATGCTCTGAACCTCCTCTTCTCAACGGGCTTAAGACCTATGGATTCCAGTAGGGCTCTGCCTACAACTGTGTAAATCGTCCCCGTGTCAACAACACCTTCAACGTCTACATGCTTCTCTTTTTCGGCAGGGTTTATAATCCTGAACTTAACCTTAACAAAGCCCATTGTCAGCCTGTTTAATAAACCTTTTCTACTACTTAAAGATTTAAAGTCGCTCCTCACCGCTTTGTAGACCTTCTCATCCTCAACGGTCGGTAACGGTGGACCAGTAGATTACGTAGCCCGACTAGACTCAAGCCCACCTGTAAAGAGATAAGTTAGCCTTTCGGCAATGATTAATCCTCTCTTTAGGTTGTTGGAGTTTAACGTAAACTTCAACAACAATATGCATACACAAGGAGACAACGAATTCGCGAGAACCACTGTGTTGTGTCTTAGGAATATTTTTCATCAATGCTAAGTTGCGTAAAACGGTTTAGAAACTAATCTGTAGCTCGCTTATTGTAGAATTAATCTCGGAAATTCTGATTCTCAAGACATTGTCGTCAAAAAACATTGCTTAATATTTAGCTTATCCATTTTCAATATTATCCGTTCAGTACATGATGTATGGAAAAATGAAGGAATAAAACCAATGATCTCAAAAGCTTATTATTTTGAAAGACAAACATATTGCTTAGAGAAAAGAAGCTAGTGTTTAACTAGCATCCTAGACTATCTTGACAAGCCTGGAAACTTAATTCTCCTCAGGATTCCCCAACTCCATAAGAATTCTAGCCTCTCAGGCGGGGTAAAAACCGATAGGAAAAATGAGGATTAAAAAGAGCAGAATTAACCGATACTAGTAACTTATACTACTAGCATTTTTTAGGGTTTAATTCCCAGAATCTTACCCAAGAGGTTTAACGCCTTATCACCCATAATTTCTCTTATAATTTTAAAATCCTCTTCATCCAGAACCTTTAACGATCTAATTATCGTCAGATAGACTATTCCCCCTGTGAAAACATACAGCATTAGGAAAAACTTATTGTAAAACAGTTCCTGAATTAGTATAACCACTATAGCCATTGCAACCGATGAAGCGAGTATTTTCAACAACACTTTTCCCTCCATCTGTATCTTAACCGTTTTAGATATAAAGTATAGCGAGAGTAGAAGAGACGATAAGAACGAAACACCCTTCATTACTGCAAGACCCTCCAGCTTCAGAATTGAAAGTAGGGGGATAAGAATCAGGCTTAATGCAATCGACAATACGTTCAGCAAAAGAATTATCTTAGTTTTCCCATAGATCAGAAGCAGGTTGCCTAAGGCGGGTGAGACACTATACACCAAGCCGAAGACTGAAAGCACCGTCAAAACCAGCCACCCTAATTCATACTGCTGGCCCGCGAAAAGCGTTATTACAGGTTTCGCTGTTGCAGCCAAGCCTAGCATTAACGGCGATATGACAAGCATTGCGTATTTGCTTACGCGCTTTACTCCGAGGATTATGGCTTCATCATCGCCAGCTCCATAGGCCATACCATAATACGGTAAAAGTGATGAGCTCAGAGACGTAGCTATCAGAGTTGGTACAGAAAAAGCCTGGTAAGCCACGTTATACACGCCTAGGTCTGAGAGAGTTAGGAATGTTAGTATAAGCACTCTATCATACCAAGTGTAAAGAAAGTAGATTATTGAGGACACGTAGATAGGCCAGGAGAACTTTAAGAGGTCTGAGAGGATCGCTATGTATTTCTGAGTTGCTTGCAATTTTGACCCAACATTTTTCGTGACTGTAATAGAGTAAAGCAGGAGTGCGATAGAGTCTCCCATTATCCATCCTATTGCCAAACCTATTAGACCATTGCCGTTCAGCAGGAGAACTATTATAAATAGCCATCGTACCATGGTTGACGAGACCCCGTATACTGCAATATTCTTTATTTTACCAAGACCCAGCAATATATTGTTCAAGAAAGAAGAAACCGAAAGCAAGAGAGAATCCAGGATAATCAGCACGATAACAGGCTGGTGGGATGGGTTTCCAAGCAGTATTGAAGAGAGGTTTGGTGACAATGCGATCAGAATTAAAGTTAGCAGAAGACCCAGTAGTATTTTGAAGAACAATGCTGAAAACACGTGCACAGATACATCTGTCTTCCTCCCCTTAAGCTCGGATACAAACTTTGCTATTGTCGAGTTTAACCCGAAGTCGGAGATAAGCTGGACT
Organism: Thermoproteota archaeon; assembly: GCA_038861395.1. Classification (GTDB taxonomy): domain Archaea; phylum Thermoproteota; class EX4484-205; order EX4484-205; family JAAOZP01; genus JAAOZP01. The sequence goes on from JAWCDE010000037.1 coordinate 2,644, forward strand.
AGCGCGGTCAGCAGAGTCAAGCCAGCCACCATCCCCATCTCCTCTTGGGTTATAACCCTAGCTAGAAAAGCATAGCCCAAAACACCTATCAGCATCGATAGAACATTCTGAATGGCAAGGTATACGGAGCCTAATGCAACTTTGGATATGGTTAAACTGGGGTCGTTCAAATTTTCTCCAACCCGTAAGCCTGTAGGCATCAGCCTTTCTAATAAAGATACTCTAGGACCATGCCTCACATAGCAACTCCTTTTTCACCTATCGATGAAGCCCTATGACTTCAACAGCACCTCTCAGTTTCCTTTAAGTAGCTTTTTGAATTCATAAACTGTTTTCCATAAGGGTTTTCTTAATCGCCTCCTCTATGCGAGAAGTTTATATTTCCCACCGTGGGAATAACATGGTGGGAAAAATGAGCATTGAAGAAGTGAATATTGACGATAAGGGAAGAGTTTTAATACCGAAGAAGGTGCGCGACAAAGTTGGGTTAAAAACCGGCAGAAAAGCTAGAATGAAAATAGAGAATGGAAGGATTATCATTATGCCACCGATTTCACCTGAAGAATTCATAGATGAAATGGAGGGTTGCATCAAGGAAGGAACCCCTAAAATAAGCCCTTTAAAGCTTAAGGAAATTTGGGAAGCCAAGGAAAACAAGAGTGATTAAGAAGTGATATTCGTCGACTCCAATATGTGGTGTTACTATTTCGACCAACGCCTACCGGAACACGGCTATGTGCGCGAGCCCATGCGCGAAATCATAAAGACGGATGAAATCGCTTGTAACACTATTATTGTCATGGAAGTTGCCCACTACCTCGTCAGACACTTCCCCGCGAAAGCTGCATGGAGAAAAATCGAATACTTCGTCAACCTAGAAAACATGAAGATTGTAGACTTCGATAGGCAAATGATGATGAAAGCCCTCGACAGCCTCGTTGAATATGCTTACACTCACGGCTTAGGGGGGAGAGACGCGACAGTAATAGCAACGCTGAAAAAACTACGCGTAAAAAAGCTCCTCTCCCATGACAATATCTTCAAACGCCTAGCGACAAAACTTGAGATAGAAGTCGTAGACCCCATACCTGTAAAACCATGAAAGAGATATTCCTCCACTTAAAGCTTTGATCCAAAAGTCTTAAGAGGACATTCTCATTACAGAGTTTCACCTATTTCTATAAGCATTTACTCCTCATAGGAATGATTGCATATACTTTAACTGTTGTTTTATCATTAAATCTAAGAAAAACACCTGAACGTTTCCAGCTTAAACTCCTATGATCCTTCTGGTTGTGTAAACCACCTCCACATCCTTAAGATTCCTCAAAAGACTGAGTAGCCTGTCGTCAGCCTCATTACAGACAAGTATTCCCAGGGCTCTCAGCCCGGTTGACTCGCTATAATGCTTGAAGAGCCTGGAGACTTTTTCGACATCCTCCTCAGGATTCCCCAACTCCATAAGGATTCTAACCTCCCTCCTAGGCGGAATGAAAAACTGGTCGGAAACAATGATTACAACGTGGTCAACGGTCTTCTCCACTTGTGGTAATATTCTTCCCTCACCGGCCAGAATCCTTGTTTCTCCAGTCTTAATCTCAACAGCCTCCTCAACCATAAGCCCCTTCGAGTATAACGTTTCAAGGTAAGCCATAGCAATATCTCGAGACTCTCCAATAGAGACCTCTATTGGAATAATCTTCGCAATACGCTTCCTAGTTGGAGGCAGGAGGATTAAAATGAGAAGCAGAAGAATTGTTGAAACCAGTATTGATGCCCATGAGAAGTTGAAAACTTGTGTTACTTCAACCACATCCCTATCAAGCCTGAGGTTGAACACCTTTTTTTCGAAAAACGTCTCCAACACCGCGTTGACCTCACCAACCGGTATTTGACTTAACGTGAACACGCCGTTCTCATCCGTCTCGCCTTTTGCAATTGAGCCGTTAGGCATTGTTAACGATACTCTGACACCCTGCAACGGCAATCCGAAAAAGTCTCTAACTGTGAGCACTAGCTTAGAAAAGTCGCTTGACGAGGAAACATTAGCCTTTAAAACAATTGTCCGAGTACTGTTAAGATAGAAATCCGATTGTGCCACAGTAACTCCCTTTAAGATAGCGGTGATGACACACCTGCCTTCGAGAAGACCGTCCAGGGTTAAGCTTCCCTCGGGACAACTTTGATTCGCGATTAGGACATCGTTTAGGCTCACTAGAATCCGAGAGTTCTTCAACCAGTTCCCGGCGGAGTCTAAGAGGCTGAGGGAAAGAGAGTGAACCCTGCAATCCACCGGAAGGTCGATATTAGACGAGATATTAACATCAATAGGGCCGGCGACCACAACCCCCTTATAGAATGCTTGGATAGTCATCAATCCTGTTGGCATGGAAGGTAAGAATACGGGAGAAGACTGCTCAACCATGGTTCCGTTGGGAAGAGAGATTTTAAACATGCAGCCGGTTAAAGCCTTCCCCGAACTATCCCTGGCGGCAAGCTTCACGTTGAAAACGCTGCACGCCAAATCCCTCTTCCCGCTGGCAGACTCGTCGAAGACGAATAAGCCTACGGAGACATTCTGCCAGAAAACATTCAACCTGTAGGCGCCGGGCCAGGCTTTAGGAAGGGAAACGTAGCCAGTTGAGTTTGTCGAAAGCGTTAAGGCTGAGCCGTTAGGCATCGTAACCATGACTTTCGCACCTGTTAGAGGAATCTTGTTGCCGTCTAGAACCCTGTAGGCTAGGCTGAGCCTGAAGTCGAGATAGTAGATGTTACCCGGGCTGCTCCAGTCGCAGAAGTAGAGATTATCGTACTGGTCGAAGACGATGCCGTACATTGTTGACCAGCCCTTCCTGTCAACGTAGAGCATCGCTGTGCCGTTGACAACCTTCTACAGCCTGCCCCTGGGGCCGTCGCTGAAGAAGAGCTCACCCCTGCTGTTGAAAGCAATACCCCCAATGGTTACTGGAGCAGTGTAGACGAGGGTCTCAACCACGCTTCCCGTCGCAGTCACAGCCCCGGCTGGGTCAAGCCTGTAAACAGACTGGTAGCCCTCGGAGGGAATAAGGTCAGCCATGTAGAGCGATCCATTGGGAGCGAAAGCCAGTGGGCCAACGTTCTTACTGGGTCTAATATAAACGGTGGAGACGCCTCCGCCTGGAACTATCCTGAAAACCTCACCAGTATAGGGGCATGAAACATAAACTTCACCATCCCTTGAAGCAGCAACACCGTAGAAATCGTAAGCAGTCTTGGCAGCTTCATAGATAAGGGTCTCTAAACCACCGGTTAAACGCCACAGCCTCCCGGGCTTCGTGGGATAGTTGGTGAACAGGAGCTCGCCGGAGGAGGTTAGAGAAACGTCGCCGATCCTACCGTTCGCACGAGTATAGACAAGGGTTAAGGAAGGCTGAACAGGCTGACAGCACGTATAGATACTTGATGCAACCAGCGAGAAGACGAATAAAACTAGGGCTTCAAAACAGAGTGTTGAGCAGCGCCCCTTATGCCCCACCGGGCTCATAAACCGAGGCACCGCATTTAAAAGAAGTGCTCGTGTAAATTTAAAGCTTCCTGATTCTGAATATAATAAGCGAAAAAGAAATCAACCTACTCTTCTAATTCCAGGTTTGAAAGAAGCGTGCGCTTAGTCGATACCCTGGCTATCTCAATCGTCTCGCTCATCTTTCACTCCGATAAGAAAAACAATATTCCACAAAAAGGATCATCTATCAAGCCTTTCAGAAAGGATGGAAGCAACCCTCCTAGAGGCTTCGCCATCGCCGAACAGGCTTAAGTCAGGCTTGCCTCTAGGCTTAAACCCCTTTAAAGCATTCAAGATCTTCTCCTTATCTACACCCACTAAAACGTTCCACCCCGTCTCGACTGTTTCAACCCACTCCGTCGACCCACGCAGCGTTACGCACGGCTTACCCATGAAATAAGCCTCCTTCTGAACACCACCCGAGTCTGTGGCAACCATTTTAGCCCTACTCACAGCATCCAGAAACTCCAAATATCCAATAGGCTCCGTAACCTCAACGTTTCCCGCCTTCATGAACCAATCGAACCCGTATTCCATGATGCGTTTCCTAGTGCGCGGGTGCATGGGGAAAACTATCCTCTCGCCAGACTCAACTAAAGCTTCTAAAATTGTTTTAAGCCTTTCAGGATTATCGGTGTTCTCAGCCCTGTGAACCGTAACGAGAATAAAACCTTCATTTCTTACGTTAAACCTGTTTCTAACGCTTAAGAAGAGGTCGAGCATAACGTCTCCAGTAAAGTAAACACCCTCTACAACACCTTCCCTGCGCAGGTTTTCAACAGCCCTCAGTGTAGGAGCAAAAAGAAGCTCAGAAACCCGGTCTACAACAACCCTGTTTATCTCCTCAACCATATATTTCTCGTAGCTTCGGACACCAGCCTCAACATGTGCTACTGGAATACCCAGTTTTACAGAGGCCAAGGCGCCAGCCAAGGTACTGTTAGTATCGCCGTAAACCATGACTAACCTAGGCTTCTCTTTTAAGAGAGCCTCCTCCACGCGTTTAAGCATTTCACCAGTCTGGTACCCATGAGGGCCTGAACCAACATTGAGATTATAATCGGGTTCAGGAATATTCAACTCTTTAAAGAAAACTTTACTAAGCTCATAATCGTAGTGCTGACCAGTATGAACAATCAGTTGATCAGAAGCATTCCTCAACGCAGAATAAACCACAGACAGCTTAATGAAATTAGGTCTAGCGCCAACAACATGAACTATCAAGCTCTCATTCATAAAAATCGTTCAAGGAAAATATCGTTAAAGCGGTTCTCCATATTTTGTCAGCCCTATCCATAACTGCATAATAGAGGTGCAGCTTATCGCCTACTATTATTGGACATGGTGTATCCAAGGCGATTTCACTCCTTATTCCAGGAATTATCTGTTCCTTCTCTTTTGGTTCATCAATTAGAATGGTGAACTTTTTAGGCCTTCTAAAGAGCAGAGAAGAACCTATGATTAGATCTATGTACTGTTTATATGGAAAACCTACAGAATAAGCGCACGCTCCGCTTTTGTCTAAGTGTAACATTGCTGTTTTCACATACAGAGGAGATATCCAAGAGAACCGCACTCTTCGCATTCCTTTTGTTATGTGACTGATGAATAAAAGCCACTTCCGTAACCAATATCTAACATCCTTCCGCTTTTTAGACATAGGAAAAGCGAATTTATTCTATTTGCTCTTCTCTTACTATAATCTCCCTCGTAAATACTCAAACAATATCTCAAAACTCATGTGGATCCTTAATCCTAAAATAATATGATTTGGTCAAAACTAAATCATCCTTTTTGATACTTTAGTACTAACCAATATCCTTTTTTTATAATGCCGAGCAAATCGTTCATTAACAGCCAAATCCTGAAAGGCAGCCATTTAAGGAGTTTTGAACACGAAACTAAACTCAGGTTCAGCAAATTTTTTTCTTTACTAACCGATAGCTTTTTGGAAGCAAAGAGGAAACTTTATTCTCGTCAAAGCTCTGAAGATGACCCCAAAGAGGCGTCAGTTTCCCGCAATGTATGCAACGAGTATACGTTATCTGCTCCCTATATGGGACACTAACTAAGAGAACTCCTTTAGTTGACAATACTCTATCAATTTCTTTAATACCCTCTTTAATAATAGTGTTCGGCAAGTGCTCCATGACTTCACAGCACGTGACGGCATTAAAAACATGCTCTCTAAAGGGAAGGTTTGTTATCGAGGCTTGAACAAAATCAACATTTTTCACTTTAACCTTTGCGATCTTCAAGGAATCTCTATCAAGATCTATGCCCACAACATAAGCCGGTAAATTAGAAATGAAGGAAGTGATAAAGCCTTCAGCACACCCTGCGTCCAACACAGCTTTAGAATTTTTCAACATACTCTTAACAACCTCAGCTCTCCTTACTTGTCTATGTAATGAAGAGCCTTGTAGTTCCCAAATGTTTTGGTGACCCATCTTTCTGTCATATCCTTATTTTTGAATTTCTCAAAGCGGAGAGAAGAACTGCTCCGAGTAGGAGGGGTAGTAATAGCAGTGTCCAAAATATTGCTACGGGGAGTGATGAAAGCTCGTCAAACATGACGGCTGGAGGATCTCGCATGAAAGATTCTCCCAGCTTGACATTTCTAAGAATAGTGTAGCTATCAGAAAGCATTACTTGAAAGCTTGTTAATTCTGTCACATGCAAGTTTTGACCATAGGTTCTTGTGCTCCATTCCAATGAGGCGGATGGGTAGAATTCTCTGAACGTAACTTGGGAAGCGCTTACCTCTGGCGTTCTGGCGAGGAAGTTAACTGAGCCATAGGGAGTTATTGACAGTTTTTCAACGTTAGGTATCTGGATTTCTTTGTTTTCTGCGACGGCTTGAACGCCAAAAAAGCCCATTAAAGGTTTTACTGTGAAAGTTGAGTTGAGCTTGACTGCAGCGTAAAAGCCATAACCGTTTTCTATTGTGAAGTGTTTTGCTTCAATAATTAGATCTGAATTGCTTTTTATTTGAATACTAGTCGCATTGTACAGTATTATAGACCCATTTTTTGTATCAACGCCAAGTTGACTAAGTACAGTTTCTAACGGGAAAATTATCGAGCTTGCTTCTACCTTAGGATTACCGCTTACATCGATCGCTTTAACATATCCGTCCACCACTAGAATGAAGTCTTTATCAAGTTTGGACAGGTTTAGATCCTCTAATAGCCTACCTAACAGAGAGT
>JAWCDE010000038.1:0-8902 GCA_038861395.1 Thermoproteota archaeon
GGCTCCATTACGCCAAAGGTCCCTAAACCAAGTTCTTCTAAGCTCGATATTTCACATGGAATCAAATCTTTCTTCTCTTTATCGACGACTGGGACGATGACTCTCTTGCCGGATCTAAGCATGTCTTTGATTAATTCAGTAGTGTCTACTTCATCGCTTTTAGAAACATAGGTCATTACCACCTTAGCCTTAGAAAATTCTTCGAGTTTTTTAAGCCTGGAGATTATTGCTAGGCTCTTACTCCGCTTCTGATCCTCGGTAAGGGAGAGGATTCTCTTTAAAACGATTTCTCTAACTTCATCCTTAACGCTTGGGATGTTGCAGCCCATCCGGGGCCCGTTGAATCGCTTATTATAAAAACTTTTTGTAATAAAAATCTGTAAAATATTTACGATAAATTTCCCTCATCGTTGTTACGAATGAAAACAGACAGGTAATAACGTAATCGAATTCCTTATAAGTATGAGTTTCAAAGACAGTGTCTATGTCTTATTGGCTTAAGAAGCTGATGGAGGCCGATGAAGAGATTGCGAAACTGATTATCAAAGAGCTTCAAAGACAGCGTGAAACGCTTGACCTCATACCTTCTGAAAACTTCGCTCCACTCCCCGTTTTATCCGCTCTAGGCTCAGTATTGACGAATAAGTATTCTGAAGGGTATCCGGGGAGAAGGTATTACGGGGGTAATGAAGTAATAGATGAGATTGAAAAACTCGCAATAGAGAGGGCTAAGAAGGTTTTCGGCGTTCCATATGTTAACGTTCAACCCTACTCCGGGACTCCTGCAAACCTTGCAGTATACGTTTCAACATGTAAAGTGGGAGACACCATAATGGGCCTCGACTTAAGAGAAGGAGGACACCTCTCCCACGGCTGGGAGGTTAGTTTGAGCGGCATATTGTATAAGAGTGTGCCCTATCATTTGGATAAAGACGGTTTCATAGACATTGAGGGTACTAAAAAACTTGCTAGAGAGCATAAGCCGAAGCTCATATGGTGTGGCTACTCTGCGTATGTCAGAACATTTCCGTTTAAGGAGTTTGGAGAAATCGCTGACGAAGTCGGTGCTTACATGGTTGCAGACATAGCGCACATTGCCGGTTTAGTCGCCGCAGGAGTGCATCCAAATCCATCGCCCTATGCGCACATAGTTACAACTACGACACATAAAACTCTGAGAGGGCCTCGTGCAGCTATGATAATGGTTACGGACAAGGGTTTACAGAAGGATGAGGATCTGCCGGAGAAGATAGATAAGGCTGTTTTCCCAGGTCTTCAAGGCGGGCCCCATGAGAATAATATTGCTGCAATAGCAGTCGCCCTCAAGCTTGTCCAGGAACCAGCGTTCAGAGAATACGCTGAACAGGTTGTTAAAAACGCTAGAGCACTGGCGAAAACGCTTGTTGAAGAAGGGTTTAAGCTGGTTACCGGGGGGACGGATACTCATATGGTGCTAATAGACTTGTCGGATCACGGCGTGGGTAAGGGAATACTGGCCCAGGAGGCATTAGAGCTCTGCGGAGTGATTGTAAACAAGAATACTGTTCCTGGAGAAAGGTCTTCGCCATTCTATCCTAGTGGTATTAGAGCCGGGACGCCCGCTGTTACATCCAGAGGGATGAAAGAGAAGGAAATGGAGGAAATAGGAGAGATAATAGTAGAGGTTTCTAGAGAGGCTTTGAAATTCGAATTGCCCTCGAAAAACAGGCAGGAGTATATTAGGGAATTCAAGTCTAAGATTCGTGAAAACAATATCATAGTCGAATGTAGGAGGAAAGTGAAAGATCTGTGTGAAAAGTTCCCGCTCTATGAAGAATTAGGGAGTTGAGGAAGATGGTTGCGAAAGTTCTCAGTGGAAAACCTGTTGCTGAAGCAATTCTTACAGAGGCAAAGATGAAAATAGAGAAGCTAGGCTTCCAACCCTGCCTACACATTGTAAACGCCACAGGCTCTAAGGCTCAGGATTCTTTCATAAAGATGAAGATCAGGGCATGTGATACTGTCGGCGCTAAAGCAGTAATACATAGGATTGATAATCCCTCAGAGTCTGAGATCATCTCTCTCATAGAAGAATTAAACAAGGATGGGGATGTTCACGGAATAATAGTTCAGCTCCCGCTTCCAGAGAACATTTCTACGCTGAGGGTTTTAGAGTCGGTAGACGTTAAGAAGGATGTTGACGGACTACATCCAGTTAACTTAGGGAGGCTACTGGCTGGGGACGAAACCAGACCCACCTCGACGGCGGCTGCAGTGATTAAAATACTCAACGCGTATGGGATTAACGTAGAGGGCTTAGACATCGTCATTGTGAACAATAGTATACTCGTTGGTAGACCATTATTTGCAATGCTCACATCCAGAATGGCCACTGTACAGGTCTGCCACGTTAAGACGAAAGACCTTAAGAGTAAAACGGTCAAGGCGGAAATCCTAATCTCAGCCACGGGAGTTCCGCGGCTTATAACTGGGGAAATGGTTTCAGAAGGTGTTGTCGCCATAGATGTTGGAACAGGCTTTGTAGAAGGCAAGCTCACGGGCGATTTCGATTTTGAAAGCGTTTCTCAAAAAGCCTCTGCAATAACCCCTGTTCCAGGCGGTATCGGGCCGGTTACAGTTGCTACTTTGATAAGTAACCTGGTCGAATGTGCTTCAGAGGCCAAGTAGGATTGTTGCGGATAGGAATATTAGCTTCAACAAGGGCTACGGATATGGAGGCTATTCTGAAAGCGATAAAGAGCGGTAGGCTAAAAGCCGAGATAGTATGCGTAATAAGCAACAGGAAGGATGCTTACGCGCTTGAGCGGGCGAGACAGAACGGAATAGAGGCAATATTCCTAGACCCAAAGGGCAAAGACCCTGCGGAGTATGATAGGGAGGTCGCTACCGAGTTGGAACGGAGGAGCGTAGACCTTGTTCTCCTAATAGGGTACAATAGATACCTTAGCCAGCAGTTTATTAACAAATTCAGAAACAGGATTATGAATATACATCCTTCGCTGCTCCCAGCATTCCCAGGTTGGGATATTAATGTTCATAGAGCTGTCTTAGAATACGGCGTCAAGGTTACGGGATGCACTCTACATTTTGTAGATGAGAAGATGGATGCTGGACCAATAATAATACAGAAAGTCGTGGAAGTTAGGGAGGACGATACTGAAGAGACTTTGAAGAAAAGAGTTCAAGAGGCTGAGGGTGAGGCGTTGGTCGAGGGAATTCAGCTTTTCCAAGAAGGCAGGATCCTCGTCGAGGGCAGAAAGGTTAGAATACTCCCTCCATAAAAGCGATTCTTATTTTATTCTAGAAACCTGTTGGTAGAAGTATTAACGTGACCACGGGTGTTGTTACGATTGATGGAAGCATGTTCGAGACCTTGATCTTCTTAACTTCGAGGAGGCTTAGCCCAAGTCCCAGAAGCATAATGCCCCCTTGGGCAGTCAGATTATCTAGGATAACCTGGGTTAGAAGAGGCTTTGCGAAGGATGCTAACACAGTTATGGGCAGTTGAAACATTAGCATTAAAGGGGTGCTTAATAAAACACCTGCTCCGAAAACGGCAGCATAGGCTATTGAAACAACCCCATCCATTATCGACTTTGTTATTAACAACGTGGGGTCGCCGAAACCGTCGTTTATCGCACCGATTACAGTCATAGGGCCGATGCAAAAGGTTAGGAAGGATGTTACTATGCCTTCAGTAAATCTCTCGCCTCCGCCCAGCGTATTCTTCAACCTCTCTCCTAGCGAGTTAAGCGCATCCTGAAGCTTAACCGCTTCTCCCAACAGAGTTCCCGTGAGGAAACCTATTACGAGTGAAACTGGTTTTGCAAGTCTCATGGCCATCAGCGCCCCCAGACCCAGCGTGAAGAGCCCAATTGCTTGCATGAGTATTGACTCAAATCTCTCAGGCATTTTCTTCTTAATTAAAAGGCCTGTAGAACCTCCGGCCAATACTAGAGCAACATTTACAACAGTCCCTATCATTATAAGCGTTCTCCCAAAAGCCGTATTTAACATTATTGAAACAAAACAATAATGGTTGCTATTTAGTGAAAAACAGAACTCATCGTAATGTTTAATAAATTCCTAGTCTTGAAATGGTTCATGAAAATTCGTGTCGAGCTCGTCGGACAGTTTAGAGACATCACAGGTGCGAAAGAAGTATTGGTTGAATTGGAAGAGGGTAAGACCATGTACGATTTGGTTTTGACGATGGTTGAGAAGTATGGGAGGGAGTTTGAAAAAAGGGTTTTTATAGAAGGTACTAAAAACCTTTCCGAAGACGTTACTATAGTTTTGAACGGCAGGGTCATTTCTGTGGATAAAGCTTCCTCCACCATCCTAAACGAAACAGATACAGTTGTCTTAATGCCCGAAGCCATAATATGAAAAGTTTAATACTCTTAGGTTCTCAGAGAGCGTAAATGAATGAGAAAATACTTAATAAAATGAAAATCGGCATCACCACGCTTTCTTTTGAAGGCGTAATGGAAAACCTGAAGCTAGGAATGGGTGATACAGTGTTCTTCGACCATATACGGCTCGTTAAGAAACTTGTTGAAAACGGTTTTAAACACGTTGAGCTTACAGCGGACTTATACCATGTTCTTCCAGAATCCTTTTCTAAAAACAACATCGAGGAATTGGATTCGATGCGATACGATGGAGTCTCATTTTCGGTCCACTTGCCACTCTTATCAGTAGAACTCGACTCTCCCGTAGAAGATGTTAGAAGAGCCTCAGTCAATGCTGTAGTTAAGCCCGTGGAAATCCTTGAAGAGCTTAAGCCCCTCGTCTACGTTCTACATGCAGCTGGCCCAATATCTGCAGAGCTTAGCAGGATGAACATTAGTCAGAGCTATAAAGACTTGTTTTTCAAGATCCTCACTAGGAATGCTTCAAAGAGCGTTGAGCAAATAGTTTCATATCTTTTAGATATTGGAGTAGCATCGCGCCAAATAGCATTGGAATCGATAGAATTCCCCTTTCATAAAACAATCGAGATCGCTAGAGAGTACGATACGTCTATCTGCGTGGATACTGGACATATTCTAGCAGGATACTCTGGGGAAGTAAGCGTTGAAGAAGCACTTATAAAGTCCTCAGAGAGGCTTGGGGAAATACATTTACACGATGCTTACAGGAAAATAGATAAGGGCGTAATTATTGCGAAGGATCATCTACCATTAGGAGCTGGAGACCTAAACGTTAAGAGTTTTTTGGAGACACTTAATCAAGTAGAATCTGCTAGTCTAATAGTTTTTGAGCTCGGTTTAAGCGATGCTAAAACCTCCTTAAAGAAACTGGCTTTTAACATTTGACCATCCGAGAAAAACTAATTGTAAGAAAAAATAATATAAAGTTTATATAGTAGTACTTAATAGTACTACTCAATGTCTGGTAAGGAGCTTTTAAAAGTAACTCGAAAAGGTCAGGTAACCATTCCCAAAAAATACAGGGATATTTTAAACGTTAAAGAGGGGGACATGCTCTATGCATTTCTGGAGGGGGAAAGAGTCATACTAGTAAAATCTGGAATACCAGAACCAGGAGAACCAGTAGGTGAGGAAAAATACATGGAATTGATTAAGCTTTTAGAAGAAGAAAGAAGAAAATGGCGTTAATACTGGACACAAGATTCTTAATAGCGCATTCTTTTCCAAAATCGGAGAGTGAAAGAGGGAAAATAAGAGAGTTTTTATCCAGAATCTCCAAAGAGAGTCTAATCATCCCTCCTATTGTAATCGTAGAGTTTATTAAAATCTCTAGTTTAGTTGAGGGCCTAGAGCAAGCCAAGAATAGACTCAGACTATGGATCGGAAGCGGCGTTGAAATTATACCGATAGATAGAGATATTGCTTTTCTTGCTGGAGAAATCGCTTTCCGACATAGGGATATTCCAATGGCAGACGTGATAATAGGTACCGTGTCAAAGTATCTTAAGGCAGCTGTTGTTACAGATGATCCTCATTTTAAGATTCTAGATGTAAAAACTACGTGGTACGAATAACTTCTTAATCCTTTTATTGTTTGATTTCAGAAAGACGTTAAGATTCTTCAAACCTTGCGTTCTCTTTGAATTTAACTGGGGAAGAGAGGTTGTATATCCTTGTTCCTGAAGTAGTTTATAACTCCCTCTTGATCATCTAGAGAAAGCTTTCTGAATCTTTCTCCAGCACTTATTACCTTTGGCCAGAGCCTTATGTCGCAAGCCATAGAATAGGTAGCAACCGGGTCTTGTGATAGGGTAAACCAAACAGCCTTATCGATATCCTCCTGATCTTCTAAGGGCTCGTACCAGGTCTGGTATTTCTTCTCTCCGCCCCATCTCCTCCTGGCGATAGCTTTTATAGCGATAACTCCAATATCTCTTTCATCCGCCATTTTCAGAACAGGCTTAAAATCATTCTCCGGCGCTGGATGGATAATGCTTCCAACGCTTACAGGTATTAATACGGTGTCGAAGTCAAATCTTTCAAGAGCCTTAACAACTATTCTCATATCTGAATGAGCCGTTATACCTATGAATCTTATCAAACCTTGTTCACGAGCCTCCAGAAAGGCTTTCAGAGCACCGTCTTCGCTGAAAATTTTTTCAAGCTCTTCTAACGTGCTTACTGCGTGGAATTGGTATACATCTAAGTATCTGACGTTTAAACGAGATAGGGTTTGCTCGAGTTCCCTCCAAGCCCCTTCCCTCGTTCTTTCAAGTGTTTTTTCAGTTATCACCAGTCTATTACGGTTCCTGCTTATCAATTGTCCTAGCCTAATCTCCGCCTCCCCGTAGCTTGGCGCTATGTCAACAATGTTGATTCCTTTTTCTATAGCGTTTTCAAAAGCCCTAAGGCCTTCTTCCGGATTCGGCGTCACCCCGGGGCCACACCCCCCTAGGGCGAGGATGCTTACTTTGAAACCGGTTCTGCCTAAAAGCCTGTATTCCATATTAAAAGACTTTATTCGTCCCAATATTAAGTTTTGTTTTTATAAGAACTTAAACTATGGGGCTAGTTTCATCCTCCTTAAGTTTTCCATGCAACGTCTCACGCATTCGAGAGGCGGATAGGCGTAGCTCTCCTGTTCTACGATAAACCACTCTGTCCCACCTATTGTTTTGCAGAGTTCAAAGAATTCTCTCCATTTCATTTCGCCCTCTCCGATGAGGGCGTTTGGATTCTTTGAGGAGTACTCTTTAACATGGACAGTGGCTGCTCTCCCAGGATGCTTTCTAATTATATCCAGTATTTCCTCTGCGCTGACTCCTCCGTGCATCGCATTTCCCGTATCCAATTGCATTACCACGTCTGTAATCGTGGAGTCGAACAATAAATCCCATATCCTGTTTCCATTAATGGTCTTAAATTCGAAAGTATGGTTGTGGTAGCCAACCATCATTCCTTCTTTCCTAAGCCTTTTAGCAATGTCGTTTAACAGGTTAGCTATTTCTAGACATTTTGGTATAGTATTCAATCTGTCTTCCGACAACCAGGGGACTATCAGGAAACGATTTCCAAGAGTGCGGTTGAATTCAATAGTCTCGTCAAACTTCTCTCCTACCAGGGTATCTAAGGCAGTATGTGTCCCCGCTACTTTTAAACCCAAGTTGTCAAGGATCCCCTTAAGTTCTTCGGCGCTTCTCCCATAGTATCCTGCAAACTCCACCCCCTCGTAACCCATTTCAGCAACAGCCTTAAGAGATGCTTCGAGATTTCTCGAGCAATCCTCACGGATCGAATAAAGCTGGAGTGCAATCCCCATGCCCTCTCCTAAGTTTAAGCTGCTTATTTTAATATTTGTTCAGAGCCCTGGGGACAAGCGTCTCTTGTATTAATGTATACAATAGGGTAAAAAAATTTAATAACTCTTTTATATTCGCTTCTAAGGACTGGGAGAAGGTAGGAGATGCTAAGCGGAAAACCTAAAGTACTTGTGCTTGACAGCTTCGATGAAGAGTTTTTTAAACAGCTTCAGAATTATTGTGAATTAATCGATGAATCCCGAGAAAACGATGCAGAGATACTTATAGTGAGAAGCAACACCAGGGTGGACAGGGAGCTCCTCTCTAAACTTCCAAAACTCAGACTTGTAATAACTGCGACACATGGTGAAGATCATATTGATAAGCAGGCTTTGGCTGAACGTGGTATACCGTATCGTAATGCTCCAGTTCAAAGTTACGACGTTGCTCAGGGAGTCATGGCTTACATCTTTGCTTTCGCCACGAACATGGTTAGCGCGGACAGGCTGATGAAAAAAGGCGAGTGGAGGAAGAAAGAACTCGTAGGCTTCAGGGTAGAAGGAAAGGTTCTTGGAATAATAGGCTATGGCCGTATCGGTAGGGAGGTTGCGAGACAAGCCTTAGCAAACGGCATGAAAGTCATTGTCTATGAGAAGGATCCTAAGGCTAGGAGGGAGAATTCTCTTCCAGTGGTTTTCGTAGATAAGCTGGAGGAACTCCTATCTAAATCTGATATAATAACTATACATGTACCACTTACCGATGAGACTAGGGGAATGATTGGTGAGCGAGAACTAAATGTGGTTAAGGAGGGCGCCTACCTGATAAACACTGCGAGAGGAGGAGTGGTGGATGAGGAAGCTTTATTAAAAGCGTTGGAGAATGGTAGGCTCGCAGGCGCAGCCTTAGATGTTTTCTACCACCAACCGCCTTTAACCGACAATTCCTCTGGAGAGCTTGCAAGAAATGAGAAAGTTATAGCGTCTCCACACAGCATAGCTCAGACTAAAGAGGCTTTAAGACAGAAGGGGGAGAGCGTGCTCAAAATCATTAAAGAGTACTTGGGTAAAGCCTAAAGATTTAATAATATTAAATCATGCATAGTATTAGCGTGGGTATCAAAAACAGACTAATCGAGTTTATTGTAAGAAACGATCTGATTCCCGT
>JAWCDE010000039.1:0-4388 GCA_038861395.1 Thermoproteota archaeon
GATTAACATCAGATCCACTATTAAACCAAATGGAAGTTTTGATCTCGGTGTTTTCACTACAAATTTAATTTCATAATCGTTAGTAATTAGAAACATGGCAAGTATTGTTACAACCTCGAAAAGGAACAAGGGGTATTTTATCCAAGAATCTATTAGCCATAGTGTGAAACATGAAAATAGAGTAGCGATTAAGAGTAGAACGGAAAAGCTTGTGAAAGATTTTGAAGATTCTTCCATTAAGCGAGCACCTTAATCAGGTTAAGGAATTCTTCCGCTATCTTATTCCTGTCGAATTTTACTTCAACAAGTTCTCTCGCCCTTCTGCCTGCAACCACCCTAAAGGATTCGTTTTCATAAAGATGGCAAATTGCTTCTGCAAGCTTCTCTTCATCCATAGGTCGTGCTGTTAAGCCAATTCCATTCTCTTTTATCAGTTTAGCCAGTATCGAGTCCTCATATACCGTGGCAACCACAGGTAATCCGCATGCACAGTACTCGTAGAACTTGGCTGAAACACTATTCTTCCAGAGAAGGTTATCATTATACGGGACAATACCCACGTCTCCAGCCGATAAGATCTGGGCGAGCTCCTTCCTATCATTCCTCACGCCTAGATAAACTACATTGTCCTTTAAACCAAGCTTTTCAGCTAGTCTGATCAATTGAGGCATGTCTCCAGACCCTACTATAAGAAGCTTAATCTTACCGCGCATCACGTTATTTAGTCGTGCCATCGCTTTAACCACAATATCCAGCCTATAGTATCCACCCACACCCCCACTATAGACGAGAATAAAGTCATCCTTTTTCAGCCCAAGCTTCTCCCTCATGCTAGCCTTCTCATAAGGCCTGAAGACAGACACGTCAGCCCCATTAGGCACCAGCTTCACCTCCTTAACGCCCCTTAATAGCAGGCTTCGGACAATATTGGGAGTAACAGCAACGACGAGGTCGCTCTTAGCGTAGATGCTTGTCATTAAAGCTTTGAAAAACCCGTATATGGCTCTATAGGTGCGAGATGATGCTTTACTTATAACGTAATCCTCCCACTCATCCCTTACGTCAAAAACGACTTTCGCCCCAACAAGCTTAGATGAGAAAAAAGCACCTACGGCCGGCTCACCACTCGGAACTGAAACAACTGCCACATCCGGGCGTAAAAGCAACGTTAGCAAAGGATACACTATAATGGACAATAAGATATTGAATATCAGAGAAGGAATACCCTCAACCCAGAAGGTGGGGCACAAGTTATAAATCTTGATGCCCCTCCAATACTTAAACCTGGCTTGCTTAACGCTCTTTGGAGAGAAAACGCCGGCGACACCGACATCGTGCCCTCTGTTCTTGAAAAAGCTTGCGAAGAAGCCTACCCTAGTCCAGCCGGCACCTGGAAATGGGTTGGGAAAACCTAAAAAGAATAGCGTTTTCATTTCTTTCAAGGGTTCTTTAAAATATCGCAGTATAATTGACTTATCTTTTCGAATATAACAGAAGCATCGTATTGCTCTACTTTTTTCCTGGCATTTTCTCCAAGTTCTCTTTTCAGTTTTGGATTACTGTAAAGTTTTATTATTAAGTCTTTAAGCTGTTCATCATCATGTGGATTGAATAAAAGAGCCTCTTTCCCATTTTCAACAATTTCTCTAATTGCAGGTATGTCGCTAGCTATAATAGCTCTTCTCGCCAGCATAGCCTCTAAAAGGACAATAGGGCTACCCTCGCTAAGGGACGGTAAAACAAAAACGTCGAAAGCACTCATAAGTCTGTAGGCATCTGGAACATGGCCCAAGAAGTGAACATGATCTTTAATACCATAATGTGTAGTAGCTTTCTTAAGAAGTACTCTATCAGGTCCATCACCTATAATTATCAATTTCGCCCTTGTTGCTTTTTGAATTTTTAGAAAAGCAGCAAATGATTTTATTAGAATGTTTACATTTTTCTCAGGTCTCAAACCGCCTATATAACCCAAAGTAAATTCGTGGTTTTCGGCAAGTCCTAAATATTGTTTTGCGTCATTTTGTGAAAGCAAAAACTCTTCATGTATTTTTAAATCTATAGCTGAATGAATTACCTTCAGCTTATCAGGAGGAATTCCCAATGATTCGAAGAAAGATTTAACTTCGTCATTATTTACTATTACTAAAAAAGAACAGCGCAACATTAGCTTAGCTGCTATAAAATGCCAGTACCAGGTTAAAAACCATATATATTTTTTAAAGATAGAATCTGATTTTTCTATTTTAATCCTTTGCTCTTTGAGAGGGAAACCATGAACTTGTACTATAAAGGGTATGCGAAAAAGTTTATGCATGCAGAAGGCGACCAGCAATGAACATGACAAATCATGAGCATGAAGAATTTTTTGTGTGCAACTTTCACTTTTAACATCTATCAAAAGGCGTATCATGCTAAAAATAACTGTAAGAGGGTTAGGTAGGTGATGCAATAACATGTAAAGCGTATACGCCTTATTGGAATCGCATATGCTTTTCTTCATTTCAATTATATTTGTTCCAGAATTCACTATGAGAATTCTGCCAAATCTATATAAAACTTTAACATTAAAACCTTTGCGAATTAAATAATGAGTTAGTTCTCTCACATATTTTGACCATCCGCCGAAACCGAAAAACTCGCCACCAAAAATCAGATAGATTGTCACGTTTTGTTTCTTACATACCTCACAAATACTTTTTTTATCTGTAGCGTGCGCCTGCATCATTTTCGTAGCGTGCTAGGGGCCAGTAAAAATTATGGAATCGTCTATTTTCAAGGATTTCGCTAAGGCTTTCGCCTCGTTTAAGTACCCATCGTCTGGCCCAGCTATTACCAAAAAGGCGATTTTCATCTCAGTCATGGAGAATTTACAACCTCTTTGTAAATCTTTTCCAACTTAGAAACAACGCTTTCTATAGAGAAGCTGGTTTTTACTATGTTAATACAGTTTTCTGAAAGCCTTCTACGTAATGTCTCATTAGAGATTATATCGTAGATAGCCTCAGCCATATAATAGGGTGTAGGACGAGTTACATAACCTGCTTTGCCATCTATCCATTCTAATGTATCTCCCAAGTTAGTTGTCACTATAGGTGTTCCGGTGGCACAAGCCTCTAGAAAAGTTATTGGAAAACCGTAGAAAGAAGGTGTGACAAATACTTCAGAGTCAACTAAAGCCTTAAGTTTATCCTCCTTGCTTATAAAGCCAGTAAACAGGGTGGAGTTTAATACATTTAAAGAACTTGCTAAAACTTTAGCTTCATTCAAGTATCCGTCATCCGGTCCAGCTACCACCAGAACCACGTCTTTACAATTCATCTTTTCTACTAGATATGCGTATGCTTTTATTAAGAGTTCTATGCCTTTAGTCCTGTGTATTCTGCCTAGGTATAGTATGATCTTTTTGTCTTCAGGTATGTTGTGCTTGCTTTTGAAGGAGCCTTTAGGAGGAAGGTTAGTATACTCAGACAAGTCTATGCCGTTAGGTATTATAGCGATCTTCTCCTCTGGAACACCCATAGCCCTATACTGCTTAGCCTCGAACTGGTTAAGTGCAATAACCTTAGAAGCATCTCTTAATAATCTATATCCGAAGAAAACATCATAAAGCCACTTCAACTTTTTCCAAAATCCGATTCTAGGAAGTGAACCATGAGTCTGCAGAATGTATTGCACCCCGTATTTCCTTGCATAATGGTGGATTATGATATTTTGAAAGGTTCGGTATTCATGAAGGTGAACAATATCGAAGTTTCTAATCTCTTTCTTTAATTTTGGGGCAAGTCGGGGTGTGATGAGAAGTTTTAACCTCTTAACAAGAGTCATAGAAAGATTCCTGAAACGATATACTTTAACCCCGTCAAATTCATCAACAGAATCCACACCCATCCGCGAATTGAAATCTTTAGCGTCACTCGTATATACTACAACTTCATGGCCTCTTTTAACAAGCTCTCTTGAAATCTGGTATGCTACTTTCACAGGGCCGCCGAACGCATATGCTGGGGGAAAATAGGGCACTGCTTGGAGAATCTTCATATTACGTGATATTCTGAATATTCTCTTTTATTCGAAGGCCCTTAAACAGCTTCATCATTCTAAGTCCTATTTTCTCTATCGTCAAGTTTTCTTTAACGTATTGTCTTCCTGAGGCTCCGAGTTTCTCTGCCATTTGCCTGTTTTCCTTCAAGAGCATTATTGTTTCAGCCAGCTTCTTGTAGTCTCCGGGTTTAACCACTATTCCTGAGCCTGTTTCCCTGATGTGTTCCGCCGGCTGTCCTTCCGCGACGCATATTATTGGTTTTCCAACAGCCTGGTACTCGTATAGTTTTGAGGATATTCCCAGGTATGGTCTTCCGAAGTCTTTCAACGGTAGTAGTAAACGT
>JAWCDE010000039.1:4479-8639 GCA_038861395.1 Thermoproteota archaeon
TACAACAGTCACCTCTGCCCCGTTTAGCAGCAGGCCTTTGGCAACATTGTAGGCTCTTGTTGAGCTTCCACCCATGTCGGGCGGGAATATTTGGGATATTATGAGGATGTGCATCAGGTTTCTACGCTTGCTTTAAAGTTCTCCTTGAACCATTCGTGGACCTAGATTTCTTTCAGAAGCTTGAGGAATTCTTCTCTTGTTAATCCTGCTTCCTTTATTATTGCCCTGACTAATCCGGGTTTAACTTCTTTTCCAGGGTGGACAGGTACTACTATTCTAACCCCTTTATCGTTCATCATTATAATGTGTGAGCCTTTTTGCCGAAGAGTTTTGAAACCTCTCTTTTGAAGGATTTTAACCAGCTTATGGGGATTGAGGGGAAGTATTTTAGGCAGGTGTTTTCACTCTTTGTATTCCAACTACCTTCTGTTGCATCAAATCCCTTTTCTCCTCTTCCGTTAATGTTTCCAAGTATAGCTCGATAGCCTCTTTAACGTTTTGCATGAGCTCTTCCAACGTTTCCCCCTGAGTATGGCATCCCGGTAATGCTGGTACAAACGCTATGTACCCGCCAGCCTCATCCTCCATTATTATCACGTCAAACTCATGCATGCCGTATGTGAATAGGGAATTTTTGATAATATAAGCTTTTTCCAGAGCACATGCTCCTCGAGATATGCCTCTAAGTAGCCTTCTATCGTCTTTCTAATGTTTGTCAAAACTGAAGCATGAAATAATAGGAATACTGTGGCATCCATCATTATGGGCGTTTCAGCTTTAAATTCGACACCTGGAGACAAAATTCAGTTCTCGCCTGCCTCCATCAGAATTTTACGCATGTCTTAATGTTTTCCCAGTTCTCCCTGAACCACTCGTATACTCTTCTAAGCCCCGTCTTCATGTCTGTCTTAGGCTCGTAGCCCAGTATTCTCCTGGCCTTCTCTATCGACGCTCTCCTCCTTATCGCCTTATCCCAGTCCCTCCTCGGCCTATACACTATTCCAGCCTTGTTCCCAGTAATTTCGTTTATCCAGTTCGCGAGGTCTATCACCCTGGTCTCCGTTTCGGAAGCAAGGTTTATCGCCTCCCCAACGGCTTCCTCGACAACACCCATTCTTAGCGTCCCATCGACAATGTCCTCTACGAAGGTGAAGTCCCTCGTCTCCTCCCCCGTCCCAGTTATCGGGAGAGGTTGGTTGTGCATAGCCCACCACATGAAGTTGGGTATCACGTTCCTGTATTTCCCAGGGACTTCTCCAGGACCATAAACGTTAAAGTATCTAGCTATAGCAACCGGAAGCTTGTAATAGTCGTAGAAATAGTTGCAGTAGAGCTCTCCGACAAGCTTGTTAATCTGATACGGCGTGTCAAGATGTAAAGATACAAAATCTTCTCTTAAAGGTAGTGGGGCTTGGCTTCCATATACTGAACATCCTGAGGATGCGAAAACAAACCTTTCAACCCCGACCAGATTCGCATACTCCAATGTCTTGAGAGTACCCAGTCCGTTTACTAAGAGGTCCGTTTCGGGATGGTCTACGCTATTCTGGTTTGCGAAATGCGCTGCAAGATGGAAAACATAGTGTGGTTTAAAGCTAAAAGCGCGTTTCATCTTCTCCTCATCAAGAATACTGCCCTTAATCAACACGATCCCGGGATCTTTGGGAATGTTCCACTCGTACGATGCAGAGAAATCGTCTACAATGATTATTTTCTCAGGCTCGGCTTTAAGAAGTGTTTTCGCAAGATTTGACCCTATGCATCCTGCTCCTCCCGTTATCAGGATCCTCTTGTTTGTGTAACTGCTCAATATGCTTTCGTTACTCATGGCTTACAATCCGGATGGAAATATTTGAGTTTTTACGAGACCCGTATTTTTCAAAGCTCTCCTGGGTTTATTATTTCGAGCGCTGTTACTTCCTCAGTGTCCCTATCTTTGTACACGTGTATTTTAGGGTGTAATGGTTCTCCTAGCTCCGCCTCCTTTGGTTCTTTGAACCTTATGTGTAGAATGTCTTCCCCGGGGACGATGGATATTTCAATTATTTCCATCGGCAGCTTTACACCTATCAACTCCTGTGTTTCCGTAAAATATGCCTGAGAACATTATCAGAAACAATAGTCAAATTATCGAGCTCATTCCGCCTTCTGCTGGAACGACACGTTTACTAAACTATTTCCCATATGTCTTCCTGAACCATTCTACTGTTCTCCTCATCCCTTCCTCAACTGGAACCGTCAGCTTAAACCCAAGGTCTCTCTTAGCCTTTGAGGAGTCAGGTGTTTTAATCCTTGTCGTGAAGGGTTCAGCTTCCTTGTAAGTCACTTTTGAATCATCCTTATCTAGGAGTCTCAAAATAAGGTCTGAAACATATTTCACCTCGTACTGCTCGTCACCTCCAAGGTTGTAGACCTCGCCTGGCTTAAAGTTATCGATAATGTTGGCTAAAGTTCTGCAGATATCATCAATATATTCAAGTGTTCTCTTATGTCCCAGGTAGACAGTGTAGGGTTCGTCGTGGAGAGCTTTATATATGAATTTAGGTATCCACCCGCGATACGGCGTATAATGCTCTCCAGGCCCGTAGACATTGAATAACCTTACCCTGACTGTTTCAGTCCCATACATTTTTGCGGAGTTCATTATCTGAAGCTCGTTAACCCACTTACTTATCGCATAATCGTTCATCTGTTTTATCGGTATCTTATCCATGACATCTTCACTCATAACACCGTCATAATCGCCATATACCTCAGCACTTCCGAAGAATATCATCCGAAATCTTTTCTTCTCTTGCATCTTTATGATATTTTTTGTTCCTACAGCATTAGTCATCCAAAGATTCTCGTAATAATCCTCCCCGTTCCACCTTCCGTATTCCGCAGCTGCATGATAAACATAATCAAAATCCTGATTTTCAAAGAGTCTTTCGACCTGCCTGAAGACGCTTACATCACATCTTATGGATTTTGGATCTTCAGAATGCCTTAAATCGCATAACCAAACATTATGTCCCCTTCTTCTTAATTCTCTGACAAGATTGGAGCCTATGAAACCTAAGCCTCCTGTAACCAATATCTTAGCCATTTCACAATCCACATAATTCTTGAGAATTTATAATATTTACTATTCTTTCAGCCGCCCTCCCGTCGCCAAACGGGTTCTCCCAGCTCCTGCTTCTCCCCATCATGATCCTAGTCTTCTCAAGAATATTCACAGGTTCTGTTCCAGCGATAACGTTTGCACCGACATCCAGGGTTTCAGGTCTCTCAGTATTGTACCTGAGGGTTACGCATGGCACTTTAAGGATGCAAGCTTCCTCCTGCACCCCGCCCGAGTCAGTTAGTATGAGCCTAGCCTTGCTTTCCAGTTGGAGGAAGCTAAGGTAGTCGAGAGGTTCAATCATAGTCAGCGAATCATTGTTAAGACCGTACTCCTGCATTCTCTTCTTTGCCCTTGGATGTATTGGGTAGATAACAGGTAGGTCGAATTCTTTATGTAATAATTTCAACCCCTCTAAGATGTTCCTGAACCTCTGAATGTTGTCAACGTTCTCCTGCCTATGGATTGTCACCAGAAAATAGTCATTGTCGTTGACACCGATTGCCTCAAGTATATTACTGTTTTCTTCAGCCAGTTTAATATTCTGGTATACGGCGTCAACAATAGTATTCCCCGTAACGAATATCTTCTTTTCCGAAATCCCTTCTCTCAAAAGATTGTTCTTAGCTTTTTCCGTGGGTGCGAATAAGTAGTCTGAAACATGATCCGTCAAAACCCTGTTTATTTCCTCAGGCATTTCCCTATCGTAGCTTCTTAGCCCTGCTTCAACATGCCCGATTTTAATTTGAAGTTTACATGCTGCAAGCACCCCAGCCAACACCGTATTAGTATCTCCTTCAACCAGAATTACGTCAGGTCTCTCTTCTTGTAGCACTTTCTCTATTCCCATGAGCATTCTCCCGGTTTCCTCGGCGTGTGTTCCTGATCCAACTTCAAGATTGTATTTCGGTTTTGGTAGATTCAACTGCTCGAAGAAAATCTTGTCCATGTTGTATGAATAATGCTGTCCAGTGTGAAGTATGAAGAAATCTATGCCCCTCTTTTCAAGCTCCCTGATTATTGGAGACATTTTTATTATTTCAGGCCGAGTACCTAA
>JAWCDE010000040.1:0-1526 GCA_038861395.1 Thermoproteota archaeon
CTGTTGTAGTCCATAAGGAAATAACCCCAGAATAATCATTATGGGGCATTCCTGCGAACCATGATTCCCATTGCCAACTTGAAGGTCCTCCATTAAACACTGCTATTTTCGCATCGCAAGAATAATCTTGAGATAAAGTATCCATTTTCATGGAAGTATATTCTTGATTTTTATTTTTTCCTACTCCTATTACTTTAATCCAGCCTGTGCCATAAAACTGTTCACCATTTATTAATGATCCAGTAACTTCCAGCTTTACTATCTCCCCTTCATTAACCCAACTGAGCATCTCTTTTACACATGTACTATTGAATTTCACCATACAGTCTAGGATTCCATCTTGATCATGATCGCTAATTCTTGAATAAACATCTTTAACAAACCCATACTTTGGATTGCTTTCAGCCTGGATGATTCCATTTAGCCTTACGGTTGATATGTTAATGTCGTATACACTATGGTCTGCTAAGAGCTCAATATAGGCAGTAATCCATTTACTATTGCTTTTGAAGTTTAGAACATTAGGGTCAAAGTCTATTACGGCAGGGATATTACCGGGTGCAACATACACATCTATTAAGGGAGGTGGTTTGATTATGCCCATTTCTAACGCTTCTTCTTCAAGATGCTCATTATAGAGGTCCAGCATGAAGACTGCTGATTCTAGGGTTTGAGCAGCTCCGAATGAATAAATAGTTCCATTTACATCGACCTCTCCTACGACGACATCTTTGTAAACAGCAAATCTTACTTCACCTTCGCCTCCAGTTATATTTCCCTCATAGACTATGCTAAACTCGTTATCTTTTTCAATAGTATATTTCTTTGAAAACTCGACGTTATATCTATTTTCACCAAGCATTATCCATCCGTAACCCTCTCGTTTTCAAAAGTTAGATCTACACTTGCTTCTCCCAATGTTTTCCAATCTCCCTTTAAACCATATCCCCCGTACTCCGTAATAAATTCGGTTTTGTTTTTTGTTAGCAGTGTAAATAAGAAGCTTGGATAAAGAACTAGTACCATAACTAATAATCCGAATATTTTCTTCAATCTCTCCCTTTTGAAAGAGCCTAAAATATTTAAGCTTTGCTGTATAAATGCATACATTTGTATAATTTTCCTCAATGTTTTAAGACGATTTAAAAGCACAGGCTCTTCCTAATATTGCTCTATTGGTAGGAACCTTCATATAATTAATAATCCTTTCTGGATTAGCTCCGCCATCAGTTTCTCCACAGCGTCGTAAACCATCTTCTCGTTAACAGCGCCAGTGCAAACGAGTTTTCCAGAAGTAAATAAAAGTATAACAACATCCGGATCATGCATTCTATATATTAGACCTATTAAAACACTATTGGAGTGGTTATCGAAACCTAATCTAAGGAGATTCAGCCTAGATTTTAACGGGATTTTTTACGTGATAGGTTTAAACTCTACGATCTTATCTCTCTGCTTGAAACAGATCTCAAACTTATCGAATACTCCTTCTCTTCCAAGAATGTATGGGATATCCTCTACGAGAG
>JAWCDE010000040.1:1623-7963 GCA_038861395.1 Thermoproteota archaeon
AAGCTCTTGTAGCTTCAGCCATAAGCAATCCTTCTGTGGCGTATGTAGTGTATGGTAATGGTCTTACTCTCGTTATCAACCTGATACACTATCCTGTAGTCTCCTATCCTAATCCTGTAGAGGTTCTCTGTACCCCTGAGTTTTCGTAAACCGCTGGGGAAAGGATCTTTGGCGAGTTCTCTTATGGCTTCGACTATTTTTGAAATATGAATTGGATCTATTCTTCTCAGGTCTTTGTCGACAGACTTTTTAAGTAGAACATTGTAGTATTCCATTCCTCTTCAGCTTCTCTATGATTTCCTCAAGGGGGACTGTTGGCTCACCCCTACGCTCAGCCACTACGGCGAGGTCGTGCAGGTCTTCAAGGAGCTCCTCATACTCTTCAACCGGTATAACAACCTCTTTCTTCTCACCCTTTTCATCAACAATATAACGCAAATCATCCATATCCTGACAGTCTAACAATATGGCTTTTTCTTTTTAAGCTTTACTAAACACGAGGTGAATAAGGACGGTATTAAAACCTGTTTAAAGGTTGTTGTCAAGCAAAGGAGGAAAATACGAAGGAGTATTATCGAGAAAAAGGAATTAAAAATCCAACTAATTTTTTAGAAGATGAACAATCTGAGTCAAACGACCCCATTCAAGATCAACCTTAACTGGTTGAGGCTTTCTCAAACATTGTCCTCTGTTCTAATGCTTGTAACGAGCTCTTAAGAAATTAGTATAAAATCATCCAATCAGCAAACCCTCCTGAATTCTACCTGTGGGTAAACAACTTTCTGAAAAACCTAAGGGTCTGTGTTCGCTGATTTATATTAATGTTCGCTGATAGCGAACAACTCGTAGAACTGTAAATAAGACAATTGAGAAGGCGATAGACGCTGTTGAGGAGGCATATGGTCTATGGCAGACTTGGTGAGCATGTGCCTAAATTTATTTCATTATGGCTGTCTTAATGCCTGATATTGTATAAGGATATTAAAAGAATCATGCTTGGAGAGTACGAAGACTAAGCCCCCTTATCTCAGGTATTTCATAGCTGAGTGGCCTCCTAACACCAAGCTTAGAAGCGTTGTTGAAAAGCGTTAGATGCAGTGGAAAAACCACTTACTTAGAATTCTCAAACTCTGATAAAAACTCCTTCCTCTAATTCTACTCCGTCTTTCCTTTATACCTGTATTTCAAATAATTTTTAAGATTCAAAACAATTTTTACACATTCCTCATCCGGAAGAAGGAGACAGATTCAGCTTTATATCAGTATTCAGCTCGAAAAATATGGAGAATGAGGATAAGATAAGAATAATTGGAAAAGCAATAAATGCCTTAAGGGAGACATGAAAACAAGTATAGAGACATTCATATTAGTCAAACTTATTGAGCTGCTTCCAGACACTAAGTATAACGCCCTTAAACCCATCACTCGAATCGGCTTAATATTTCCTTTAACCCTTATACAACCAGAATGGCCCCAGCTAACGTAGACATGAAGCCTTTAGAATCGCTTGATGTTCCTCCATTGTTCTCCGAGATTCTTTTTTTATTGGTTCTGGAAAGATTAGATCCAATTGAAAATACCATTTTCTGCTCCATCCTCCTTTTTATTGACGAAAATAAGGAAGAATGTTAAGGAACATAATTATTAATCAAAAAAAAAAATCAAAATCACTAATCAAAAAATTTAAATACCGCTCGAATACTATATTCCGTTTAGTGGTGAAAAATGGGGAGATATGTGTTTAAAGGAGTCGAAGCTAAGCAACATGGACGACGAATAATTGTAGGTGCTATACCAGCTAGGATTCTGGCTGAGCTCTATGAGAAAAAGTTGTTAAAAGTTGACGTTTATTCTCCTGCAAATCCTGAAGGATATCAAAGAGCCTTGTCAAAGACCAGGTCTAGGAAGTTTGGGAAGTTTATATCAGATACCCTGCGAGGAATATCTCCCACTTCCATACTCATATACTCTAGGGATCCCGATAGTGGGATAAAGAAGATTGGAGAGGGGCTTTACGAAATACAGGATTTAGAAACGGATAATGTGAAACTCTACATAACAGATGGGCAGCACCGGACTGATGGCATTTTTGAGGCCTTTAAGGAAGGGTGGCTTGACGAGGATGCGGATTACGAAGTTCCCATTACAATCCTATTCTGGGATCCGAGCCGGAGCCCGAGGGATCAGCGTCTGGAGGAGGCGATGCAATTCTATATAATAAACACTCAGCAGAAGCGCATGAGAACTGACTTGGCTCACCAGTACATATTCAGGCAGCATGAAGCAGAAAGGGGACCGATTGGTGACAGTACTAAGCTCCCATATGGTATAAAGAAAAAGGATTACGTGCCTTACGCGATCTACATTGCCAAGAGGCTTAGAGTTGACCAAGATAGTCCTTGGAAGGATCTAATCCTACCACCGAACATGAGTGGCGATGCACCAATAACTGAAGGCTCGTTTACAGACTCTCTCACACCTCTACTGGATTACTCAATCCAAGCAGACCTTTCTATGGGTGAGATAATATCCTTATTGAAAAACTTTTGGAAGGCCGTTTTTAACCTCTGTCCAGAAGCTAGGAAAAACTATAATGAATACGTATTAATGAAGACCTCCGGAGTGTATTCCCTTCATATTTTCCTTCCAACATTACTCATCAGAAAACCAAATCTCGGAAAACAACCATCCGTGCAACAATTTGAACAAGTTCTTCAAACAGTAGGAGACTGTTTCACCGATGGCTTCTGGGAGAAGAGCGGGGAAGCTGCAACTTTCGGAACTAGCAAAAAGTCATTCCAAGAACTGGCCACACATATAATAAGTGAAATTCAATGAAATGGTAAAGCACATAGGGAGCAAGAGGGGAGATGAATAATCCAGAAGAAATCTTTGAAGATGGTGAAGAGTTTAAAGTCGATTTATCTCATCTAATGGATGATATTGCCCAAGTTTATTCTTTTGAACACTGGAAATTACCAATTGTAGAGAATGTAGATAACTTTATTGATGAAAAAGAATATCATACAATTTCCTTTTATGTTAGAGATGGAGAGTTAAAAATTGAGATGAAAGGCACAGGAATTTCGGAAACTCAGTTTAAGGAGTTAGCAAAAATAGCTTTTACAACAAAAATATCCATACCAGAAGATACAACACTAGGATATTACGGCTGGGGCTTGAAGGCAACAATGGTAACAGCAGAAACTATAGAAATAGAGACAAAACGAAAAGCGTTTAGAGGAAGACAGATATGGTATTGGAAAGAAAAATGTCCTTACCGGGTTTTCAAAAGTCCTTGCTTGGATTTGCCCGAGGATTCTACAGTTTTAACTTACAAATTAAAAGAGGAATATAAACTTGATGAAAAAGCCGTCATTGAAACGCTTCAAGAATATTATCCAACTGTGTTAGCCGGAGCACCTGCATTAGGAAAAAAGCGTAAGTTTTATGTAAATGGAAAAGAAGTTCCGCCGCCAAGTTGGTTAGATGAAAATAGGTATAAAAAAGTGGAAATGCTAAAAAGTATAAACATTAAAAACGAGCAAGCAAGTGGTAAGGTTTTTATTTCTGAAGAGGAATTGGTTGATGAGATTAGAGGATTAGCGGTTATAGTTTGCGGTAGGAAGATGGAAGAGCGATTCAATCCCTACCCTGAAGTAAAGAAGTATACGGGATACATTCATGCCGATTTTTTCGCTAAAAGGAAATACCTAATAAGTGATAAAACTCAAATCAAAAGACGTGATAATCCTTTATGGCAAGATTTTAAGACAAAAGTATCATTGGAACTAGAAAAAATACTAAAAAACGCCGGATTTCTGCAAACAACTACTCAAACTGAACGTAAGCTAATACAAAAAGTGCACAAGGTGTTAACAGCCGTATTGCGTGAGATGCCCGAACTTAGAGAACTTGGGATAATTGGGCCATTATCCGGTAAAGCAGAAATATATACTAAAGGAGGTAATTCGCGAGGTGTTATAGAAGAAGCCCCCTCAACCAAGCCTAACACCTCCTCTACAAAGGAGGGGGAAAGAATAGATCAATACGGGTATGGAGGAAAAGGACGTGTAATTAAAGACGATAAAAATGGGAAAGAAAGTGTAAGTAAACGTGAAGGCAGAATACGAGGTTACCCTCAACCAATAATCACCGAACTGCCGGAGCAAATAGAGGC
This sequence comes from Thermoproteota archaeon, assembly GCA_038861395.1. GTDB lineage: Archaea > Thermoproteota > EX4484-205 > EX4484-205 > JAAOZP01 > JAAOZP01. The sequence goes on from JAWCDE010000040.1 coordinate 5,804, forward strand.
CAAGTATGAAGTGGGCAAGATTTTAATAAACAAGCAACATCCTTTATATAAATCTGTCGAGCGAAACGAACAAATGAGGTTATATCATGTCTCTAGAGCTGGCCTTGAGGCAGTTTTGGATCAACTGCTGAAAGATGGTGAAATTTCGCAGGAGAGATATCTTATCCTAAAAAGACAAATAACCTATTTGCTGGGTGGAAACCTATGAGGTTACCCGTAGCGTTTCATAACTCGGAAAATTATGGTACTCTTATAGGAGAACCAGTGCAATTTGGAAGGCCCTTTTTTGGCAGGAGTGAAGAATATGAATCGGTGATACCTAAAGTTAGAAAAAGTTATAATGAACTATTAGAAAAAAGTAAGAGAAATTTAAAAGAAGCGCTCGATGACTTTTTGAAAGAAGTATCGTCATATGCAATTGTAGGATATGACTTTATACTCTGTTTGTCTAAGGATCTAGGAAAAGAACCTATGGAGATAGTTAAGGTACTCCTTTCTAGCATTTATATAAAAGATCGTTTAAGCTATATTAAACAGAATCTAAAAAAGAAGAAAGAAAACCCTTTAGAGTATGCGGAAAGCTTCGGAGAGCTTGTTTCCTTACTGGGTACCAGAAATGCTTATAATCTTCTAAGAAAAAACGGTATTAAAATAAGTGATACGACTCTTAATTATCTTTATAAGGTTTCAATGATGCCCTCTAGTGTTAAGGCACTAATAGAAAGCAGAAAGCTTCTTTTGACAGTAGCATTTGAACTACCTATGGAAAACATTGAAGAAGCCGCTGAAAAAGTAGTTGGCCTTAGTTTTAATGAAGCAAGAAAAATACTGAAACAATTTCAAGAATAATTAACTGCATGATAGCTTTTCTTTGCTATTATCTATGAAGAATATAGATACATATTGAGCAAAAATCTATGTACACAAATAAGTTATGGTTTATTTCTTACCAATGAAGGATGTTTTGGTTTAAAGTTATGGAGAAAAACATACAGCTTAGGGTGTGTTATTTGTAATCTCTTATAATGCGAAGGACCGTTTAACGGGCAACACCAGCATCCTATCCTTCTATACCCTATATGATAAAGAGGGTTAACTGGTAAAGAGTTATCTTTTATGTATTTCCAAACTTCCTGCTGGTTCCAATCGTAAATAGGGTTTACTCTGATTATATATGGTTCTTTAGATGGCATCCTAAAGGGTGTAAGACTTCTACGATATATAGATTCGGTACGTGTGGTCCCGGTAACCTCAGCCAAGATACCCTTTTTTCTCATATACTCAAGTGCCGGTTCCTCTTTATATGGGCGACAGCACCATCTATTTCCATGAGTAGCCCAACCATTTTTTATAAGAGTATGGAAGAACGGCACTTTGGGGACAGTTATATGAAGGTTTAGGTTCCAGTCTTTTGCTAGTCTCCTAACGTAAGATATTGTTTCGGGAAACTCAATAGTAGTGTTGTTAAATATCACTTCAATTTTTGGATTAATAGACAATGCTAGATGTAGTGCGACAAGACTATCTTTTCCACCACTAAAGGCTACAGCCAATCTATTACCAAAAATCTCATTTGCCGTTTTCAAAATCTCCCTCGCCTGCTTAACTTTATACTTTAAGTAGACTGAATGATTAGCTTTCTTAAATTTCTCTTCAACTCCAAGCCCCCTTGTTTTACACATGCCTTCTGCAAATAATTGAAACATCCTCATAGTAGAACGATCCTTAGCCAAGCAAGTCATTATGCGTTGTATAAAAAACGTTAAGAGATTATAAATATTTTTGAAGCTAGAAGTTATCTGATTAACAATCCCTTCTGTATCAACTCAGCCATGAGCTTCTCGACAGCGTCGTAAACCATCTTCTCATTAACAGCGCCGGTGCAAACAAGTTTTCCAGAAGCAAATAACAATATAACAACATCCGGATCATGCATCCTATAAATAAGACCAGGAAATTGTTCTGGTTCGTACATTGTTCTTTCTAGTGCGGTGACTGCGTGTTCGAGGTCTATTTTTCCTGGTAGGGTTGCGGATGCTACTATGTTTTGTACTGTGATTTGTGGTCTTGTTTTTTCTATGATGCCTTTTGCTTTTAGTTCTCTTACTATTTTGTGTACTGCTTCGTTTGCTTGTTTTTCGCTTTTCGCCCCCGTCGAAA
>JAWCDE010000041.1:0-7530 GCA_038861395.1 Thermoproteota archaeon
TCCGTCACTATTCTTGAAAAGGATTTTAACGATGCTGCTGAAAGCTATAGAGAAGCTTTCCTAAAGCTCGTAGACCACAAGGTGATAAGTTTAGACACTTTCAACAGTATAGCTAAACTAGTATCATTAAGAAACCAGATAGTACATAGATACTGGACTATAGATGACTTGAGAATTCACAGGGAGGCTAAGGAGAACGGTATGGAGGCAATTAAACATTTTATTAAAGAGGTGGAAAAGTATGTCGAGACTAAGGATCCTTGAAGAAGAAAAACGCCGATCTAAGTCAATGCCTTGGAGTAAAAGGGAAAAAGTATTAGAACGTTTACTAAAACTCCTATATGAGCATCGAGAGATATTGCTTGCAGTTGCACATGGAGGATTCGTGAACTCAAATATTTTCCGAGATGTTGACATAGCTGTCTACACAAGGTATGCAATAAGTTACGACGAAGAACCCGTATACGTTGACGAGCTTAAGGAGGATTTGGAAAAGGAAGTTAATCTTCCCATCGATGTCCAACTGCTTGACTATGCTCCTCCAGCATTCAAGTTGGCAGCCCTCAGGGGGAAATTGCTCTTGGAGAGAATCAGCGGGTTGAGAGCGCTCTTAAGGCTTCATGCAGCCGAAGAATTTGAAGCATTAAAACTTAAAACTAAGAAGTCCAGAATTCTCAATTAAACTGAGCATCCCGCCATATAGCTCTACGTCGCGCCTAGGAACCCTTTAAGTAAAACCATGTGAAAAGGAATCTTAAAAATTTTCTATTAAATCTTATACGTAAGCCTTTTGTTCACAGCCTTAACGCATATTAGAGACAAGAGTCTTCTTTTAAAAAAAACATTAAGCACCTTTAGAAGATTAAAAGAATTAAAGCTATGAAGTTATTAGGAAATCATCACAAGAATTAAAATAAGCAAGATATCGTTATTTCCTAAGCTTCTCTACAGCCTTCCTGGCTATTTCCTCGGCCATCTGCTGGGTTGAGGCTGACCCGCCGAGGTCGTAGGTTACAACCTTGTTTTCAGCAATAACCTCTTCCGTTGCTTCGAATACTGCTTTAGAAATATCCTTCTCCCCAAGGTAATCCAGCATCCATGCTCCCGCCAGTATCATTGCTGTAGGGTTAACCTTATTCAAACCCTTATACTTAGGAGCGCTTCCGTGAGCGGGTTCGAACATAGCATAGTTGTCTCCGAAGTTTGCAGAATACACTAGGCCTATGTTACCTATTAGGGCAGAGGCCTCCTCGGTAAGGATATCCATGAAGAGGTTTGTGCCTACGATAACGTTCTGGTTGAATCTCTGCGGGTTCTTAATCAATTGCTGAGCAAAATTGTCGACGAAATAGTTTTCAATCTCTATGTCAGGATATTCTCCACCAACCTTCATAACAGTAGGGACAAAAATCCCCCCGTCAGTGAGCTTCAGAATATTAGCCTTATTGATCACTATTAATTTCTTCCATCCTCTTGCTCTAGCCTGTTGGAAAGCGAACCTAGCGACTTTCTCCGAGGCTGTTCGGGATATTTTCCTTATTGCAATACCTACATCATCTGAGACCATGAATTCTACTCCGAAGTAGAGGCCTTCAGTAGCTTCCCTGACGAAAAGCATTTCGACAGCTCCAAGCGGTCCCTCGCGTCCTCTGAATGTCTTAATCGGCCTAACGTTAGCGTAGAGGTTGAAGGTCTGCCTTATAGTTACTGCCACGCTCTTCGGAGTATTTGGTTCAGGAAGAGTCGTTACAGGAGCTTTGTAGCAGGCATTGCTCTCCCTCAAAGCCTCCCATGTTTCCTCGGGGAAATAGCTTGGCCCGCCGTGTTTCTGCCACCACTCGGAACCAGCATCCCTGATTAGAAACTCTATTCTCTCAGTCGCCCCAATGGATTGCATAACCTTCATAGCAGCCTCCGTAAGCTCAGGCCCCGTGCCATCGCCCCTTATTACTACGACCTTCTTAACCAAGCAGAATCGGCTACGCTGAGAAGAAGCAGTATAAAAAGTTTAACCCCCTTCAATATACTCCGGGACGGTCTGTTGCATTTAAGTTCTCGCCTAAGAATCTTCCCCTGTATAGTTCTCTAGAGTCTTCAACGTTTAGAACTATGAGTTGAGCTACCCTAGCGTCCTCAGCGATTTTAATCCCAAGCTTATTGAACACTACCATGAGACCCATTCCTCTTCCCCTGTATCCAGGGTCCCAGACGGCGGTGTATATCGTAGCACCGTTTCTGAGCAGGCTCGACCTGGGTAGTAATAATCCTAAGAATCCCGCAGGAATATTAACGATCTCGTGGTAAGTTATTCTATAGCTTCCCTGTGGCAGCTCGTAGAAACCGTTTTTCGGAAGAACGTTAACGCCTTTTGAAAACTTTGGGTCTTTACTTATTTCTCCTTTTTCAACCAAGAGTTCTATTTTCTCTATCGTGAGGTCTATGCCTGCAGGCTGAACCTGATCGTCAACGCTTCTCAATCCTTCTACAACTCCCATTTCTATGATTTTTCTGCCAGATAAGGCGGGCATTACTTACATCGATTCAAACTGAGTGAAGGAAAAATTTAAACCTTTTATTCTTTTAAAACGCTTTTCGAACAATCCATGATAAGTATAAAACTTTTATAACTCTACTTCAACCTATTTTTCATGACGCTCAAGTTTAACAAGAATTTCAGGTTCGGTTTCTCAACTGTTGGAGTTCAGCATGAAATGGGGTTGCCCGGTTCAGAGTTCGTCAGCGACTGGACGATTTGGCTGCACGATGCTGAAAACGTAGCTGTAGGCTTGGTGAGCGGCGACATGCCGGAGAATGGGCCGGGATACTGGAATTTGTTTCACGAGGATAATACACGCGCGATCTCAATAGGTATGGATGCGGCGTGGTTCACAATAGAATGGGCACGCATATTTCCTAAACCTACGTTTGAAGTAAGGACACCAGTAGAGAGGGATGGTGAAAACATTCGAAACGTGAATATCGATAGAGAAAACATTGAACATCTTAGTAAATTAGCAAACAAGGAGGCGTTGAAGCATTATAGGGAGATTCTTGAAGATTGGAAAAGCAGGGGCGGCTTTGTTATAGCAAACCTGTTCCACTGGTCCATCCCACCATGGCTCCACGACCCTATTAAAGTTAGGAAACTAGGCCCGGATAGGGCACCATCAGGCTGGCTGGATAGCAGGATAGTTGTGGAGTTTGCGAAATTTGCCGCATTTGTTTCTCATGAGCTTGACGATTTGGTGGATGCTTGGTATACGATGAACGAGCCTGAAGTAGTAGCCAGCCTCGGATATTTGAGCGTGGGAAGCGGTTTCCCCCCAGGGTATTTAGACTTCAAGTGTTATGAGCTTGCAAGAAAACACATGGCGGAGGCTCACGCGAGAGCTTACGATGCTGTGAAGCTTTTTTCAAAAAAGCCCGTGGGAATAGTCGAGTCCGTAGCGGACTGGGTGCCGTTGAGAGAAGATGATGCTGAAGCTGCGGAAAAAGGTTTTGAACATAATGTTTGGCCTTTCGACGCGGCTTTTAAAGGTGTTTTTAATGGTTTGGAGAGAGAAGATTTGAAAGGACATTTAGACTGGATAGGATTAAATTACTACACTAGGAGCGTAGTCATAAAGGAAGAAACACCGCCTGGCTATGCGACTCTTTCAAACTACGGCTACGGATGCGAACCAGGCGGGGTCTCAAAGGATGGTAGACCCTGCAGCGACTTCGGATGGGAGGTTTATCCTGAAGGCCTCTGCAGAGTTCTTGATAAAATTTGGAAAAGGTACGGCTTACCGATCTACGTAACGGAGAACGGTGTGGCGGATGCAACAGACAGATTAAGACATCATTTTACAGTTACCCACCTATACCAGATTTACATGGCCTTGGGTAAAGGAGTTGACGTTAGAGGATACTTCCACTGGAATCTAACGGATAATCTGGAGTGGGCTCGCGGATACAGTATGAAGTTTGGACTATTCCAAGTAGATTTCAAAACGAAAAAGAGGTATGCTAGGCCCAGTGCACTCGTTTTCAGAGAAATCGCAAGAGATAAAGAAATACCGGAACACCTGCTACACTTAACCGAGCCGCCGCGTGTAAAATCTGAGGACATTTAACAATTTATCTCTTTACAGAGTATTATGGGTCTAATCATAGAAAGAGAAAAATTGGTTTAGAAAGAAAAGCTACTTCTTAATCTGGACTGCAACGCCCATTGCAGTAAGGACAAGCCCAGTACAATAGTATGTTGTTTCTATTAGGAGTGTACTATTAAGCTTTGCAGCACTCAGAGTAAAGTCTTTCAACGGAGTTAAGGAAGTAGCGATTCCGAGGAGAAGCAGTATTACTCCAGGTATTATCGTAGCGAGCATAAACGATCTCCTCGCAAATTCCGCTCTAATATTGCTGACATGCAAACGTTCCGGAACAATCCCAGGCATTGCAACAGCAATAATGCGGACGAGTAAGGGGGTTACAAGAAGCATGAATGGAAGCATTGTGGCAAACCAGTAAATTGTCAGGCCGATTGAGACAAAAGTCAATGCTTCTATCGAAAACGGAAGAGCCTGAAGAAACAGAGCCCTGTAGAAGAAAACATAGAAGAAAGCAACTATAGCGTTTCCAATTATGAGGGTTAAGAGTGAAGCAGCTATGAACCTTGCCCAATTGAACTTCCTCCTAAGTATTTCCCCATAAATGTAAAAGCCAATGAAGTTTCCAGGCACAGCCGCAATCAGGCTTCCAATATGTAGTGTTCCATGTTTTGCTGAGTCGGCGATCAACGTGCCCATCGCGGCCCCGAGGGCAGATGGAAACGGACCGAAAAGGGCTCCGAACAACGCAGGTATTATAACTGCTGGCCTGAACTGACCGAAGCCCCAAGGAGAAGGAATGTAAGCAGTAGCGTAACATCCCACAGCGTAGAGGGCTGCGCAAAGAGCTGTAGCAGCCACAAGCAACGATTTACTTTTCTTAGCGAACATTTATGGAGAAATTTTTCCAACTTTTGTATAAACTTAGCGTATTGACTTTTAAAAAAGTAAGTAATGACATATAACGTAAATATTTTACATATTTCACTTTAATCTAAAGACATTATTTTTTAATCGATTTCCGTCAAAACCCTGTATGCAGCGCCGACAGCTACGGCATATTCCGGCAATTCTGGAACTATTGCTTTAGCGTTAAAACTTGAAAATACTCTTTGAATACTCTTCAAAACAGGGGGGAGCGTAGCGACTCTGCCGACTAAAACTATCTTATCCTCGAGGCCTAGTTTGGATGCAGCCAGATAGCTGACGGATGAAATGACTTCTCCAACAAGATTGACAATACCTGCGGCAAGATCCTCTTGGCCAGAGGTGTCTCCAACCTTACCTAGGTTTGAAGCAGTCATATCTGGAGACAAGATTCCAATTCCCCCTCCAACAATATCCCCCACGGTAAGGTCAACTTTCCTAGAATCCCCCTTCTCAGCCATTTCAATCAATACGCTTATGCTTGAGATTCCAAGTATTTTCTTCGATAAGCCTAAAAGAGTTCCTCCGCCCACACCAGTGCCACCTACGTGTCTTATTTTCCTACCGTTTTCCCTTACTTCGATTAAGGCAGTACCAGTACCCATGCTTACTACAAGAGCCTCGTCTAAGCCTGTTAGCACTATTCCTCCGGTGCCTGCAGCCGTTATCTCGTCTACTTTAACAACCCTCAAGCCCAGGATGTTCTCTGGAAGCTGGCGGCTACGTCCACCAGCCATTGCAATCACATCAATGTCTTTCAACGAGCACCCCATCATCATGACGAGCTTACCCAGTAGGCCTATTGATGTTGCCAAAGGGTCTGAAGAAGGCATTTCGCTTACATTCAGAATCTTTTTGTCTCTCAACGCTACGGCTTTTGTAGTTGAGCCGCCTACGTCAACACCTATTGCGGTCTTCAACTTGAAAAGAAAGTTTAGAGAACTTTTTAACCCTTATCTTCCCCCAATAGTTTTTAGAAATGGAAAGGCTTTGTAAACAACATCCAATATTGGGGGCACCAATAGTATGAACGGTATTTCTGTGCCAAATACCCAGAGGAAGAAGTATACTGCTAACGCTAGGTCTATCCTCTCGCCGGTGATTGGCAGTCCGAAAAGCTGGCTGTAAAGCCATATTCCAAAGCCTATCCATAGACCGCCTATTAACAGACCCAGCGTACCGCCAACATAGTAATTCAAGTAATTTCTCCTGAGCTTAGCCCCCACTGAGCCGAGGATGAATATGATTATCGCGAGGAAAAAAAGTATTGTAGAAATCCATCTCGCATCAGTATTAACCATCCCCATCGAAACCATGTATTCAACATAAGCCAGCGGTCCCAGAGCAGCAATTCCCAAGGATACAAGTGGTATTGAAAACTTCCATCCGTTCCATTTCACCTTAGACCTGCCGATTCTACCGAGTATGTAGAAACCAAGGAAGTTAGCCGGGACCCCGGCTATTAGGCTTAACAAGGGATTAGTTTGACCTGTAGTGTAGAAAACATAGAGGTCGCTAAGGAAAATGCCTATTGCAGCACCCATGCCCCCAACACTAGGCCCGAATAACATTGCGAAAGTCGCTGGAACAAATACTGCTGGCCAAAATCTTACTACTCCTAAGACGGGTGTGAAAATCCCTAGGAAAGTCGCCAGTCCTATAACCGTGTAGAGTGCAGCACAAACCCCGACGGCCACGATTCTCCTCGTGGCAGAAGACTCTTGGTTTGACTTGGCCATTTGAAGTTTTTAAAACACAATGAACAGAGTATAAAGATGTCGTACTTACTTTAGATATTTATCAAAAAGATACGTAATGTATAGATTAACTATCCTCGAAATCTTTACTCCCGGTTATCATAAATAGCTTCCTTAAAATAACCAACATAAATCGGAAGAAGCAGCTCAAAATCAATAGTGGAAGAAAAACTATAAAGGATAAAATAAGCTAAAGAAGAGGTTAAGACTTGAAGTAATATTTAAAAACAGAGAATCGAGTTCGTCCCTATCCTTTATAATATTTTCTTCTCCTTCAGTTGTTCAACCAATTTCATTTTAAAATAAAAATCATTAAACTCATCTGATTAGCAATCCTTTCTGTATCAGACGACGCCATATTCTACGAGCTGGCTGGGGATAAGCTCAACATATACGTGGATAAGGATGCTGGCGGCAGGCTCTTCCAAGGAATTCAGAAGGGGCAGTACGCAAGGTTCCGCCTGGTCGGCGAAGGCGGGGAGGCGAGCCTGACCGTGCCCTACAGGGAGACTGTGCTCATGGTTGACAGGGGCTTCAGGGAGTACTACTTGTTCTCCCTGGGCGACAGCCGCATAGGAGCGTTAAGCACGCTCGGGGAGCTTAAAATAGTTCCGGAGCTCGCACCACCTCTGGGTGATGTGGGCTTCCCATACTACGGCTCCTCCGGCTGGGGCTGGGGGAGCGCAGGCATGGGCGGGATAAGGACTGCGGGCGGAACATACTGCCCCCAGGGCTTGAAACAGGAGCTGGTGTGG
>JAWCDE010000042.1:0-7409 GCA_038861395.1 Thermoproteota archaeon
TCGGGCCGATGGATTCAGCCATCTCCAAGAGGAAAAACTTGTATTCATCATAATTCTCTCCTTCTACGACTATCTTCCCAGTCAACCTCTTCAAAATAATTGCTGTAGGGAGGCTTTAAACCATATTTTTCAGAAAATCCGAGTTAAGACCAAAAGCTTACAACGACCGTTAAGTCATTTAAACTGGCCTGTGCAGACCGGGTAGTAGGGGCAGTAATCTGGGCAGACAGTAGGCTTGCCAGGGTCCCTAGCGTTAGCAACTATTTCAAAAGCCTCATCCCTGATCTCGAGGAATTCCCTACGGAGCTCGTCGCCTATTAGGAAGAGCTTAGTATTTATGGTTGGAACAGGCCTTTGAGGCGTTAGCTTAACGTAGATTATCATGCCGAAGTTTACAGCAACCTCCTCGTCAGCCTCCAGAGCGAGAGCGTAGCCAGTGGGGGCATAGGGATGGAAGTCCCTAACCTCTCCAGTCTTAATGTCTGCAACCGCGTATGCGGGAGTATAAACGTCCACGGAAAGCTCTTTAGACAACCCTATTAAACTACCGTCAACCTTCCTCTCGACGATAGGTGGAACAGCCTGATTAACCAAGCTATCAACATCAATATGCGGAAACTTGGAGAGGGTCAAATCAATCTGGGAAGCAGCTTGAATGAGAAGATACTTGTAGAAAGTAATGGCGTTTTTCCTAACAACCTCAACATCCTTATCCCCCAGCCTACCGATAGTGTTAGAGGCTTCCCAAAGCAACTTTTCACAAGCATTTTCAACACCGGGCATTAAGCACTCTATCAAGCCGGCACCGTTAATCAAACCCCTCTCGAAAAGAAAAGACTTAACCCTGGTAACAGCATCAGTAGCAACACCATGGTAGACAATGCCCTCAAACATCTTCAAACTAGGAGGAGGCTTAACGTTCTCAACCCTCTTCAAGTAAACATCTCGAAGCGTCTTACAATACCTCGCAGCCAAATCGCCAACGCCGAAAAACAAACTTCCAGAAGGAGGCTCAACCGGTGGAGACTGCCAACTCCAACCTCTTAGTTCTTCAGAAATACCCAGCCTTTGAAATTCAGCTCTCAGCAGCTTAAATCTCTTGTCAAGATCTTTCCTGTTCAGGAAGAACATTGGAATACCAATGCAAAGGAACATATAAAGACTTTTTCAAATCGGCCATAATCACGCTTGACACCATTCGATCAAGGCTTCACCTAATTTTTTAAGTTCACTTTTTTCTAAGGCTAATCGTAATTCCCGGATAGCTGAGTAAGCCAAAGATAAGGAAGGGGTCATTGCTACATCGGTAAGTCTTACTAATGGACTTAGGTTTCCTTCTCTCTTGACTAGCTCAATCAATCTTCTTATCAGACTTGGAAATTCAATATACCTTTTTCGAATAGTCCAAATGAATCTATGAATATTATCAGCACGGCCACCAATATATGCTGACTCCAGTCTTTTGCTTACACTGTAAATCGAGAAGAGCCAACTTCTACCCGGTAAAGGAGATGGAAGTATTGAGAGAAAAGCTAAAAGAGAGGACATAATAGGTAAGTTCACACTTCCTAATTCTCCAATACTTTCAGAAATCTCAAGCCCCTTGATCGAAAGAATGAGAGGAAGTTGAATCTCAACAGGACTTAATATCCAATATTCACGTAAGCTACTTCTCTTTTTATCGGTACCCGTGAATTTTTTTATATTTCTTTTACCAGCATACACTTCTAAAGCTTTTTCTGCAAAATCTTCGCATTGATGACACATCTTGTATTGTTTCCTTTTCCATACTGCGCCTACCCTTTCAAACTTCCCACTTGTTGGAGAGATTTCAAGTTTTGCCGTTACTCTTTCCTTTCCTTCTAGTCTTCCTCCGCAGGAAATATGGAAATTCTGATATTGTCTTATCTTTTCAGGCAGCGAAATACTTGAGGGTCTAATGTTATTTAGATTGATCACGTATCTTTGTCCCTGAAGATTTACAGTACCGTTTATCCAAGCATACGTTCTGAAAAGTTCGTCTACAATTCCATACATTATTAGTGTGTCAGTTACTAATCCATGTCCTGGTGTAATTAGAATGATATCTTTACTCATTAAATCCTCTTCCCCATTCATTTATTAGTCGTTCCCACTTTTGTATTTTTTCCGAATCATCGGTTCCTGATCTACTTCTTTGAGCACTTATAGAATCACATATAGAAATTATATTAAGGAAAGCACCCGTCAAAGCTCTTATGTAATAAGGAGGAAATTTTGGATTATAATTCACAAGACCCAGAATCATAATGGAAGATTCTATAACATCATTTTTGGTATATTTCTCTTTTGGTTTCCAACCATAATTAAGTATGTTTTGAAGAAAGATTTTAAAGCTTTCAGCATATTCTCTTTTTATATTCATCTCTGGAGGAAGATAGTTCATAATATGTTCCCACCTCAGCTCAATATCTCCAGATGACCATATAGTTCGCATAAGTCTACTTTCATGATGAAGCAAAAGAGAACCTGCGACTATGGGTATGAATCTGGAAAGCTCTCCTTGAAAAAGCGGATTCTCGAGATCGCTGACAAATTCCAGACCTATGCAAGCCGAAAGAAATTCGTGACGGAATGTGCCTTTTTGGAATTGATAATATTCGTTACAGAGTTTGCCTGCATCATGTAGAATGATAGCGGACTTTATGAGCATTTTTATGTTATATAATGTAACTGTCTCCTGTGAAATATAATTGTGACAAAGCCGTAGTATAGCATATAAATTTCGCTCTGCGGCCTTATCCCATAGCTCACTCGCAGCAAGAAGATGGGCAAAGAGACATTCTCCGGCTGGCTTCTTTGTTTTAACATCGAAATACTCAAGCGGAGGATTTTGACAAATTGAGGAATTAGTTAATGGACACTTACCGATATAAGAACAAACCTTCTGAGTTATCAATCGGTCTCACCTAGTTTCACTAAACCAAGTTCATAACCATCCTTATATTTTTCATAGTAGTCTGGATCTAATACATAAATAGAGAGAGGATGAATTCTATCTACAGACCTTACCAGATACATACTCTCTTCAGGATCCCATTCTAATTCTAAGACCCTTTTGTCTTCTAACCTTTTTAAGAAAGCATAGTTTCTCGCTTCTTTCCCTCGCCACTCTACATTGAAAGTTTTTTCAATCAATTCTTCCGTTTTTATATGGTCATTTGGCTTTACTTCTTTCTCCAATAAGGCGAGAGTTATGTATAGGTTTGGCCTGACATACTGGTGTTTGGGAACTCTAACTAAGCCCAGTTGTCCTTCTATGTATTTCACAAGGTTCTCTAAATCATCTTCCAGCTTCTTAGAAACTTTTGGCTCCCACTTATCATAACGAGAATTAATCAGATCACGTGCTTTGTCTAGCATAAAAAGAGCTTCTTCAAAAGCTTTCTTTCTGGAATGTAAGTCCTCTACTCTTTCTAAAAGTATAGGCGGATAAGGTGTATCACTACGGGCTTTTATGATATAGGCTGTCCCAGTTTCATACTCCCTCCTAGCACAACGTCCTAAGCGTTGAATTAATACATCGGGAGGAGCTTCTTCACTTATAAGTAACTGTACGTTTTCCATATCCAATCCTGATTCTGCAACCTGCGTTGCTACCACAATGTGAGCACTTGATAAGGAGTTTTCTCTCTCAATTCTTGTTTTTTCTACAAGCCTAGAATGAATGAGCTCTATTTTAATTTCGGTTCCAGAAGAGCTTCCATAAAACTTTTTAAGAGATTCGAATACTTCGACAGCACGTTTTACTGTATTTACTATAATTAAAACTTTTGAATTATTCTTTAATGATAATTCAAGTATTTCAATAAAATCCTTTTTTATTTCAGTCTGCTCTAAAGCTTCTATTTTCACTCTCCCCCTTGAACAGGTTTTAACTTTCTTATTCCAATCAAGTAGTTCATCAGAATTAAAAATTTTCTTTTTTAGGCTAGAGGGAATCGTAGCAGAGATGAGAAGCAAGGGGACATTTAATTTCTTTAATTGCCGAAGCATTATGTTAAGCACTTGAGGAGTATAATAGTATTCATCTTGGTAAAGGTGAATCTCATCCATAACAATATAGGCTGTGGATATTAGACCAGCAGGTATCGTAATTCGTTTTCCTAAAGAACGTAAACCAAGATAACCATAAATAAAGCAATCTAACGTTGTAACTATAACGTCTCCTATTAGAAACGATTTGTCATAAGTAATTCCACCTATATCATGATGTATAAATATCTTGGTTTTTTTCTCACGTTTCTTAAGAATAACAACATCGGCGAGTTCTTTTAATCTATCATATTGCTTTCTTATCAACGTCTTATTAGGCAAGACGTAAATCATAGCTGGAGCTATTGACCATTTGTCCATAAGATGCTGAGCAAAATACGGCATGACAGCTGCTTCTGTCTTTCCAGCTGCTGTCGGCGCTTCAAGAAGACCGATTCCTCCCCTATCTGCATGTTTGACGATCTCCTGCCATACTTCTTCTTGCCAAGAAAGTCTTCGATACTTTTTCTTTTGATACTCCAGATATGCATTGAGAAGCTCTCTACAACAGTCGACTAAATCAGTCATTTTTCAATCATCATTAAAATATTTAATAGGTATTACAATTCTATACATATCTCCTCTTATCCTTACATCGATAAGGTAATGTTTTTCATTCATTTTAGCTACAAATTCTGAAGGTTCATAAACTTGGTATCTATTTCGAATTTGCTTAATCTTCAGTGGGCATAAGAAGAAGTGGATCTGTCTTGACACATATTTCCCATCTTCACGTCTCCTCAAAGCGTGAATTGGCATTCCATGACTTACTATGTAATCTCCCTCTGGAGTTAAGTAAACTTCATCCTTTCGAGAAGCTGCTGTTAATGTGTTTACATGTTCAACAATTCCTCCTTTTTCAACTGTTTGGAGCGGTATAGGCTCCTCAGAGTTATAAATATATTTAGTCGCAACTAGTGACTCTGTATCTCCCAAACGAAAAACATAAGGCATATACTGCTTAACTATTTGATTTATATTCTCATTATCTGTTACAACAAAGACAATTAATTTTGGTACAAATATATATTCACGATATAGAGCATCAAAAAGATCTCGTTGATAATAATAGTAATAATTAAATGATGGAGGAGGATTTACTAACCACTTCTTTTTTCCCAGAGATATTTTATTTTCTTCCCATTTGGGTATATGATCATCATCTAAGAAACGGTTTCTTCTTAGGATAAACCTAGTTTTTACCAGCCAACTATCAGGAGGAATGGTTACGGTTATGCTTAAACAGAGAGGATTTTTCTCAACAGAATCAAGCAAATCGTTGAGAGCGTAAGTAAAGGACTTACTGCTTCCAGTGGCATATGCATATGCCAAGGCACCGGCAAAAGTTGAGGGGGATGGTAATGGTACAGACACACCATACTGAAAGACATATGGATCTAAGACCGAGATTTGAGGACCGAAGATTTCGAAGCAGGAAACAAAAACACTCATTGTACTATACCGCTTTCTTCAATCCTTTTTCTTCCCTTTCTTTCCTCTTTTTTTTAGTTTTCCGGATCTCTTCTTCCAATTTTTTAATTTCGTCTTCTTTTAGTTCTACAACTTCCTCTTGATTTGTTAACACACGAATTTTCTCCTTAATCATTTTGAAGAAATCTTCAAAAGTCTTTGTTTTGAAAATCTTCTCTTCCCAGATTCTTAATTTGTTATCATCATCTTTATACTTTTCCTTAAGCTCATCGATTTTTTCATCAATATTATAGGCTATAATAATGGTATCATTAGATGATAAAGATGTCAAAGTTTGCTCGATGTAATCCTCATAAAATGCACTAATTAATGGTGATGTTCCCCTTTTTGAGATTAGTGCAATTGCTTCAAGTAATTTGGTATGAGGTAGGGAACGCGAAGAACCTGCACCTCGAACATCACTGAAATATGCCATAAAACCATCTATAGCAAGACCTATCCTGCGAAGTCTTTCGTCTTTGGGGATTACTATCTTTAATTTTCCATCATCGGTATATGGATCAGACATAGGAACACCAACATAAGTTAAGTCGGATACTGCATAAAAGGCGAAATAACTCGATGTATACTCCCGCCGAAAAGGCATCATGTAATTCTCATCTACTACACCAGTTTTTTTAAGGACTATTCGATTATGAATTAATGAATCAATTGAAACTCCTCTACGTACATGTTCTTCGACTGGAAGAACATTCCCAATTTTTATTAAACTCTCTCTTCTTATAGCTAAGCCTCTTTCTTCTTCATCACTTTTTTCGGCATCTTCCTCTGCTTTACCTTCAGAAGCTGAAGGTTGTGTTTCCTTTTGTTCTCTTTCAGCGCATAAAAAACCATGAAGATCATCGATTACGCACTTTTTTATGTAACTGTGCTCGCTTTCTAATGGTAAGCGAGTTCTCATCATCACGCCCCTAAGGCAATCATCACAAAGAGCAGGCTTATTTGTCAATGATTTCGCTTCAGTTACTTCAAGATCGCGTACGGCAATGGCATGCCAATGTTTGAGCATATTGCCTGTTATCACAGGTACTTCACCAATATCGAGTTCTTTAGACCCAGGGCTCTTTCTGAAGACCACTGAGGCTCGTTGAAGGGGATTATAGTTACCTACAGCACCTTCCGTGCTCAATGAACTTAAATTAATAAGTATTCTTCCACTAAGCTTCAGTAGAACCATTTTTCTTACCACCCTCCTCCACCACCAGCCATCTCATGTAACTATCTATATCCCAAGAAGCTGCAAGAATTGCTATCGTCTTTCCAACACTACTTATGTCCTGCTGAGTTTTAAGTAAGTTTTCCACATCTTTATTTTCTAGAGCTGCTCTTTTAGCCCTTTCCTCTGCTGTTATATCAGAAAGCCCCCTTTTTATTAATTCTTCCTTTAATTTCTCAATAATCCGATCCTTTTTCCTGAGCGCAATATAAAGTGCATCCTTAAGATCATCCATACTCCGTACTCGGAATGCTTTATCTAATGGCAGCCAATCAAATTCATAATGACGGTAGAGAGCTAAGAATCGTGCTACATGATTTATAGTCTCAGATTCCAAATATGTTTCATTATCCATGTTTGATAATTACTTAATTGTATAATATTTAAGCTTTTTCCCTGTTTTCTGAATAATTTCATTTTTTAGAAAATGTTCTTTATTTTGGGGAAATGTTTATTTAAAACCAAATATTAAATTATCAGATGAAATCTTTCATTGCCACAATTGGCTGGACGGAGTGGCCTATTGCTTCTGCCGTTATTAAGCATGGGTTGTCTAGTGGGGATAGGGTTATTCTTCTTTGCCCTGAGAAGAGGGATGAGAGGGCTAGGGAAGCTCTTAGCGATGTTA
>JAWCDE010000043.1:0-7371 GCA_038861395.1 Thermoproteota archaeon
CGAAGAAAATCTTGTCCATGTTGTATGAATAATGCTGTCCAGTGTGAAGTATGAAGAAATCTATGCCCCTCTTTTCAAGCTCCCTGATTATTGGAGACATTTTTATTATTTCAGGCCGAGTACCTAAAATTATTGAAACTTTCATCCTATCCTTTTCGCTCTGAAATTACCATTCTGACTTCCGTATAGGGCTTCTAGGGGTCGATGCATTGCATGTAATCACTTTTTCAACCGTCCTTCTCCGTTAAATCAACTTCTATTTCAAACATTCAGCTACTTTCTCTCTCTCTCTGACTATTGATACGAGCACCCAGAGTATTACCGCTGTTGTGAGTAGCATTAGCCCTACTATTGTTGCAGCTATTGCTATTAACGCTACGTTGGTTATGATTTGTCTTGTCGTGGCGAATATTTGTAATGTCCATATCCAGAAGAATATTGCTATGAGTAGTGATATGAATCCAGGTAATCCGTAAAAGAGCAAGGGTCTTCTCATCGACATGTGCTTAACAGTGCTTAATATGACATCTATCCCGTGGGATACGGGATTTTGCGTAGAAGAATCTTTGTCATAGTTTATTTTAATTGGTATTTCGGTTATTTTCAGGTTATTTTCTTTTGCTTTTATGAGTATTTCAGTACTTGCACCCATTCCGGCTTCGCTTATATGGATTTTCTCTATTGCTTTCCTGTTGTATGCTCTGAACCCTGATTGAGCATCTGTAATGTTATTGTACGATGCTGTTTTCGTAAGCTTCGTTATCACTTTTATCCCGAATTTCCTGTATCTTGGTATTTTCTCTCTGGTCTTTCCTATGAACCTTGAGCCTATAACTATGTCTGCTTCACCGTTAATGATGGGTGTTAATAGTTTGGGTATATCATCCGGATTATGCTGTCCGTCTGCATCTATCATAACCAAAATGTCTGCATTTATCTCTCTGGCTTTCTCAAAAAGTGTCGAGAGAGCTGCGCCATACCCTTGGTTTCTCTCATGTCTCATTACTTCTGCCCCCAGCTTTTCAGCTATTTCTCCTGTTAGGTCTGTTGAGCCGTCGTCGCATACTATAACTTTATCAACATGTTTCATAGTCCTGATTATTACGCTGGCTATCGTTCTCTCCTCGTTATAGGCAGGGATGCAAGCAACAATAAAAGGCTTATTCAACTTTGGTCTTGTTTGAATACCTCAGCATTTAATTGAAGTTGGTGTCTTTTGTTAAGAGTGTCTCGTTTCGGCTTATGCATATATCTGTTTTTCAGAACTTATTTCTTCCTCTAAACATGCCGAGTTATTCATAAGCTTATTTACGAATTCCTCTCCATATATTATTATGCTTTGTGATTTCACACCTTCCATATTTAAATTTTGAAGCATCTTTTCAAAAGACTTTTTTCCAAGGATTTTTACCTTAATATTATTCTCAAATAATTCGGTTTGTCCATTCTCTTCCCTGACAATTACGAGGTTTAAACCATCTTGTCCATTATTATTCTTAAGTATTAAAACACTTTTCAAATCTTTAACTTCACCAGAATATTTTGAGATTATTCTGTTCAGCACTTTTATGTTTCTAGCCAAATCCTTATCTGTGTTTATCAATATGACATACTCATCATTGAACTTGAACTTGCTTATTGTTATCGTAGGTTTAAGCATTTTAATCCTTCTCGAAAACATGCTTATTTTCTCACTGTCTCTTAAAACCCTCGTTACTACACTATTAATACGATTCGACAATTTGTATAATGGGATTCGAATAGTTACTTTGGGAGCCTTCCCCTCTGAGAACGATGTTAGTAGGTTTAGAGCACCTGAGAAAGAAAGCAAATACATGGTGGCTTTGCCGAAAACATCGGCTTCCAGAAAGTTCTTATGAAGAAGAAACAAGTAGCATATCAATGAGATTAGAGATGCAGCTAGAGACATTACGAATATTTTCTTTCCAACCTTATCTAATACTGTTTTCATACACGTAATATGTTTGCCACCGCTAAGGTAGAATAGCTGAATGGTAATAAGCAGAGTAAAGCCCCTAGTAATCTTTTCTCTAAGTCTCTCTGTAACAATGAGTATATCGTCAAGGATGCATAGAGTTGGAGGGGGATATTGAACACTATCCTCGAAGCGATTCGGTAATTCATTAAAGGTAAGGGAGTTAATATCAAGAGAAATGTTGATAAGAAGATTCTAATGTTTTCAGGAATATTATCTAGGCGAGTAATACCTAGGAGGGTCAATAGGTAGATGAAGAAGTTTGCTGTAAACCCGTGGCACCAATTAGTAAACAAGACGTGAGTATCCGACAAGTATTTTTCAAGATTGCTTAGGGAAATGGCATTTACAATCGTGATTTGAGCGGCATACAGAGGATCTGCAGATCCTTCTACTGGTCGTTGAACAGCCTGTACAAAAGGTTTTGAGAGCAATGCCGAGGTTATTATGATGACAGCTATCACAACACTCTCTTTATCTCTCTTTCTCACAGCTTTAAATACGAGCGTTGCAGTTATAGATGCGATATAACAAACGATTGTCCAACTGTGAATGAGCATTCCACTAAAGGAGAGTAAGGATATGGAGACGTATAGGATCTTTCTATTACTTACTCCTAGTGCTATCGCTGCAAGCAGGTTTCCTATTGATAAGCCGAGAATATTGGCTTGGTAAGATGCGAAGAGACCTACGGGGAACTGTATTCCCGCGAGGGTTAGAATTGCAACTAAAGCCCCCATGCTATTGGTTTTGAAGAGACTTTTAGCCAGAACGTAATAAGAGAATACTAGCAACGGCATGAGTATTACGGAGGCAGCCTCAGCTGTTTGCAATGGAGTTAAGCCAGTAAGCTTATGAATTGAATAAAGAAGCAGCATGTACAGGGGTCTTGTAGAAGACAGAGGCTCGGAGAATGCTTGCACTATCGGATTGTTATTATTAACTATTTTTTCGAGGCTTGTAGCATAGTGGGGGATATCTACTCCTACAGGTATCTGCCCGGGATTATTCTTTGGCAGGTAATTGTATAATGAAACATATACTGCTAGAATTATTGAAGAGAATAGTATTATGTATGAGGTTTTTCTACTGAATACTTCTTTCTCGAAAGCAGCATTGTAATCCGTTTTAAAGTATTGTCTACGCATTAATAATATGGTGAACAGCAGCGCGTATGGTAGTAGACTATAAGCGAGAATAGCAGGCCATGCTAATACTAGGTGTATTTTCCATAAAGAGTAAGCAATTCCTTCTAAAAGTGACGATTCGATTGGAAGCATAGGCTTTATTAGAGTTATTAATTCAGTAGAAACCGTGTAAACAATCAAAAGTATTAAGAATGATGGGTAAATTTGTCTTGGTCTCAGGTAAATCCTATTTAGGAAAATAATGACAGACCATATCATTATGGAAGCAACTAGTGAATAATGATGACCTACGATAATTTCTATAAGACTGAGTAGGCCAAGTAAAAGTGGAACATAAAAGTATTTCTTATTAGAGGGTTTTTCAAGAATTAATGGGGTAGTTGTAGCAATTATAACATATGGGGCTATTAGGCTTCCCGAGTTAAAAGGCATATAACTTCCATGGACATATATGGGGATTTGAGCGATCTCTAAAATTCCTAATAACGCCAATAAAAATCCGATGGATAATAGGATATTCTCCATGAACCTCGTAATACTCTCTACTTTGGTATGTCCACTTCCAATCGTGATAATTACTTTAAACGTTTCCTTTAATGCTTCGCAAAAAAGTATTGGTCTCTTTAGCATATTCGCTTCTCCTGATCACTTCAACAGCTACCCTCTTCCTAATTTCAGGTATTAAGAATCCTATTGTTAAAATAATTATTATAATAGCTATGTTATCGATGTTCAATTCTTTTCTCCAGAGTGTAGATAACCTCATAGGCTCTGTTACGATAAAACTCTCGTTGAACCTTCTGCCTTCATCATCGATCCAACCGTCGAATACATGGTTTACAAAAGAGCCTTGAACAGAGGCAGGTACTATAGAAGCATTTACAATAGTGTTTTCACACACCCATGTTTTAAATGGTGCACTGTACTTAAAACCGTTAACAATTATTGCTTCAACACTTACCTTGCTATCGAAAGAAACTAAGTATTCTACATTGTATCTAAATATCAGTGTTCGATTAAACATTACGGTAGCATAGAGAATGTAACTTAATGGAGAATAGCAGACATACCTAGTATCATTCTTATATTCAAGTATTCTTTCAACGCTAACAATATCCCCCTCGTCAACATATATCATGGATGAGTTTCCAACCACTTCCATATACTCCGAATTAACGTATAACCTCCAGACAGAGTCTGGTGGAAGGGTAGTTATAACATATATGGGAATCTTAAAGAATATATAATACTCATCTGGTGCTTCATAAAATGCGTGGTTATACCACTCTAGTTTTCGAGTAGAAAACCATGATAACGGTAATACTTTATCTCTGGGAGAGCAGTCATAAATATTAATTTGGGATTCAATCTTCACTGAGGAAAAGTATTCCTCATTTTCCTTAAAGGGATCTATGATTTTTAGCCTGCCGCTTCCATTTTCATAATTCTTACAGTTGTTTAATTGAAAAGCCAATTCAACGATAAAGGCTCTCTGAGATTCTTCTTCACCCATTCTTAGTATATGATAATCCGACAATCCAAACATCTTTACAATCTTATCTAGCGTGTTGTAATGCCAATAAGACTCGTTAACCCTATAGAAATTCTCTTTAAAGAAACCCCAAGTCAAGCTTGTTGATGAAACCCTGGCTATGATTGTAGAATTACTCAATATATTTAATTCAAGCATTCTAATAAGCTTCGGATTACCATTGTAAGCGTGAGCGTGAAGCGTGAACGGTATCATAAATAACAATATTATTGGTATCGATACTCTTCCTAATTTTAATGAATTGCTTACTGTTTTAAATCCATCCAATATTTTTAATAAGCAGTTGCTTTGTTCCTAGCCATAGTAGGTAACGATGATCATTAAGCCAATCCTTAATTACAGGAAAGGCTTTTAGAACCCCGTTCCTACCATACAGGCTTAATAGGAAACTGGCATATTCTCTTCCCAGCTGGAGGATCTTTGACGCGAAACTCTCTAGGAGCTTTGAGACTATTGATTTCAATTTATTGACTAGGGATGGGCTTACTATAATGCCCCTCAGTTTAGCGAGTTCAATGCTAGCTTTGAATAATGCTTTTTCAACATGCGTCAGCCTCCTCCAGCTGCCATTTCTATAAGCCTTCAATCTTATCTTTACCAATTCCCCATGGGAGAACCTATCTTTTATGCCGACATTATTATCGGTGTAAAGCATCGTTTCTTGAGTATTATTGCAATGTAGATAAACTTTTCTGAATCTTTGGAAAAGAATTGGAAAAAAAATATAAGAAAAGCAGGTTTTAAGACGGTTTCCTTCTACGTCTTATCATTAGGAGAGCCACTACAGCAATGATTATGATTACTACCACTGCAACCCCTACTGTAAGAATGGTTCTCGTCCTGGCCTCTTCCTCTTCAGCAGTCTTAGCCTGGTCCAATAGGCTCTTAGCCTGGTTCAGGTCTGATTGCGCGCCACCGATATCTCCGTTCATAGCCTTCTGATATGCTGATTCAACCCTGTTTCTCGCTTGAGAAGCCAGATCCTTGGCTCTTGAGCCTGTATAGGTGTTTAGAGCGTTTTGAGCCTGGTTACGAATATTCTGGATTTCAGGCAGTATGCTCTTTATCGAATTCTCCATACTCTCGGCTTGATTCAGCAAGCTCTTGGCTTGATTCAGATCAGACTGCGCGCCCTCAGAATCACCTTCGGAAAGCTTACTCTTTGCTGATTTTATTTTGTCTAATGCTTGGGAAACCATTTCCTTAGACTTTGTTCCAACATAGCTTCCGTAAGCAGTATTAGCATTATTTTCAACACTGTTTATTTCTGATAGTAGATTAGAATAGGTTTTTTCAACATCGTCTGCTTGATCCAACAGGCTTTTTGCACTCTGCAGATCCTCCTGGGCACCGTCTAAGTTTCCAGCTTTAAACTTTGAATCGGCCGAGTTAACCTTTTCCAAAGCTTGGTTTACAAGCTCTTTAGCTTTACTGCTTCCATATTTACTTAGTGACTCTTGTGCTCTAGTTCTCATTGTGTTTATTTCTGTTTCAAGGTTTCTTACGGTCTGCTCAGTTTCCTCAGCTTGGGCCAGTAATTCCCTGGCTGCACTAAGGTCTGATGCTGCGCCTTCAAGATCACCAGCCTGAAGCTTCGATTTAGCAGAGTTGGCCTTGTTGAGAGCCTGGGAAGCAAGGTCTCTAGCTCTGGAGCTAATATACGTAGCTACTGCATTTTCCGCTTTAGTTTTAACATCGTTTATGTCTTTTTCAAGAGAAGCAAGAGCAGTCTCCTCCTTAGTTCTAGCTTGCTCTAAGAGGTTCTTCGCTTCGTTAAGATTGGATTTTGCATTTTCTAATTCCCCTTCGGAAAGCTTATACAAAGCATCATTCGCCTTACTAAGAGCCTGTGAAGCAAGAGTTTTCGCATCGGGAACCTTAGAAGTTTTCATCATGTTTTCAGCATCGCTCTTAACCACCCTTATGTCCGCGACTAAGTTTATAGTATCCATGGCACCTTCATATCCACCTGCACCATGCATATAGAAAGCCAGGGTGCTTTTCCTGACCACACCCTTTGACATTGCACCTTGTTGCCACGGGGTGTGGCGGAACATTACTGTGAATACTTGAACGTTATACGGTCTCCAATCTTCTATTAGGAACTCGGTGTGTGAGCTTGGGTCTAGGTTAATAATCGTAATGCCGTAGGATGGGAAGCTTATATCTACCCATAGGGGGATCTTACTTGAGGAATAAATACCGCCTTGAGATGAAGTTGAAGGCAGGGTTACATATTTTATTTCTTCTCCTTCTTTAAAGTATACCTTGACATCAATAAATAGGTCTACAGGAAGTTTAAGTACCCATCCTGTTGCAACTACATCTGGACAATTCTCCTCAGCCTTCATTGTAGTATTTATGAAAACTAACCCAAGTTTAGTTGCTTTGATTTCAGTAAGCATTGAAACAGGATGTTTCTTGTAAATACTGTTGGTAACTATCTTAACGTACTTATCCCTTTCTTCAATAACAGGGTTTTCAAGCGTTGTACTCCAAACCTGGTCCCAGTCATCGTTCCATAGGAAGTTTCCAGATATTGAGGCTGAACGTTTAGCGAGTACTCTTATCTCTCTTATGCCGCCATTGTTCTCCAGTATTAGAGAGTAGACTTCGCCTCCCTCTTCGTCTTGTGCAGAAACGTTTATTCGCGTACCTTCGGTTGCTACTATTAT
>JAWCDE010000044.1:0-7235 GCA_038861395.1 Thermoproteota archaeon
TCATAGAAAAAACAAGACCACAAATCACAGTACAAAACATAGTAGCATCAGCAACACTACCAGGAAAAATAGACCTCGAACACGCAGTCACCGCACTAGAAAGAACAATGTACGAACCAGAACAATTTCCCGGTCTAATATATAGGATGCATGATCCGGATGTTGTTATATTGTTATTTGCTTCTGGGAAACTTGTGTGTACTGGTGCGGTGAATGAGAAGATGGTTTACGACGCTGTTGAGAAGCTCATGGCAGAGCTGATACAGAAAGGATTACTAATTCGATAATATTGAAATCTTTAACTTTTAAATGTTATTCAAAAATTAGAAAACATGGGCTGAATATCAAAACAGTAATTATTGTTGCCGTAGGCATAACAACAGCAGTAGCAGTAACACTATGGATGACAGGCTTGGTTGGAGCATTCATGGGGTATATTGAAAAGATAGATGTGGATGTTGATATCAAGATATATTCCACTACCCATAATATCGGTGTGTTAAATGAAGAGGCAGTTTTTAATATCGTTATTCGGAATCTATATAATTCTATCAAGATGGTGAATATAGTAATTGAGGCTGAAGGTCTCGTGTTATTTAATGAAACAGTTGCTATGAAGCCTCTCTCGTCGAAAAATCTGACCATTAATCAGAAACTTATATATACTGGACTATGGACAATAAGATTTTTTGAAGATAAAAAGATGATTCATGGTCATTCCTTTATTACAGTGGTAAATAGGTCTGAAGCCGATGTGAGGATAAATCAATGGAATGATATTTTAATAAATAGAGTTATATCGATTATCGCTCTAGTTATTTCAGCTCTAAGCTTAGTAATAAGCATTCTCAATTTTAGGAAAGGGAAAAAGGAAGCGCACACTGACCAGGAAGGAGGAAAGGTAGGAGCAGAACTCTTTTATAAATGTTTAAAATCCTAAACAAGTATCAGAAAATAAAAAGGTTTTAAAGGCTCTATGCTAAATGCTGATCGAAGGTCGCTTTCAAGCCAGTTTTTAATGTTTGCTCATTACGGCAAAAGGAATATGGAGCTAACATCTTCTATATCGGGAAATAAGGAAACTAAGTGTTAAACCGATCCTACATTCGTCTGATTTCGCTTCTTTAAAATTAAGTTTATGAATGGAGGCATAGATTTATAGCAAAGTAGTTGGAGGTTAAATAGTAGATTAAGTAGATACTAAAAGATAAGAAAAATGAGGTATAAAGTAGTGTCGCTATTCAGCGGATGCGGTGGCTTAGATGAAGGATTTGAGCTAACCGGTCTCTTTAAAGTTATTTGGGCGAACGATATCTATGAACCTTCGTGCAGAACCTTCTCTAAAAACTTTGGGTTAGAGATAACAAAAGAACCTGCTGGTAAAGGAGTGTTTTGTGGTGACATAAGAGATGTTGATTTTTCAAAGCTATTGGAACTGGGAGAAATAGACGTTATCACTGGTGGTCCGCCTTGTCAAGATTTTTCCTTAATTAGGGGGGCAGAAAAAAGGATGGGAATACTTGTTAAGAGAGGGCGTCTATACGTTCATTTTATTAGAGCCTTGGTTACGCTCCAACCGAAGGTGTTTATTTTTGAAAATGTTAAGGGCCTTATGTCAGCTAATGGGGGTATAGCTTTTGCTCAAATCTTGAAGGACTTCAAAAATTTAAACTTAAGATGGCCTGATATGTGGGATAATCATAGAAACGCTGTAAACGCTATTAAGGAAACAAGTAAATTGGAAGGCTATGAAATATTCTTTTCTTCTCTTGTAGATTTTTCAAAAATAGGTGTTCCTCAGCAAAGAGAAAGAATAATAGTTATTGGAGTCCGGAGAGATTTAGTCGACCAAGAGAATCTTTTTGAGATTAAAAGTAAAACGGGAGCATTTTTAACAGGAGCCGATGATTTAATAGCGACCTTCCCACTCACGCCTATAGAAACTTTTATGGGAAGACCACTTATCGAATTGCAGAACGAATATAGAGAATTGATGCTCGAATTCGAAGAAATTAGAAAAAGTATTCGTTCTGATAGAAGTGATCAATATTTCTCAACCGTTTGGAGTAGGTACAACTTTGAAATATGGCATGACTATCTTATCGCTAATGGTCTTTCTCCTTATATCGATAATAAAATTAAAGAACAAGTGATGGAAAGACATGAGGAAATTTTGAAGGAACTTGGCTATTATGGTAAACCTTTAGAAGGACTTTACTTTGAAGACGATAGTAACCAGATCCTTGAAGAGGAAGATCATGTAAAGCTTAGGATGAGCTTTATCCCTCCCGGAGAAAATCACGAATTTGTGAGAGGCACAGATTATGAAGTTACTGGACTAATGAGCAATATATACAGGCGAATTCACCCGCTAAAACCCTCTCCAACAATTATAGCAAGAGGTGGAGGAGGAACTTGGGGCTACCACTATAAGAGATCTAGACAAAGACTGACTAACAGGGAAAGAGCAAGGCTTCAAACATTTCCTGACTTCTTTCTTTTTGAAGGAAGACCTCAAGAAGTCCGTAGGCAAATAGGTGAAGCTGTTCCACCTTTAGCTTCGAAACGAATAGCCGAAGCCGTAGCATACATTTTAGAAAACGTCCGTTAGTACCACAACCTATAAAAATTAGTTTCTAAGCTACTATTACATTAGTATGGGCTTAACAAATGATACCAAGGTGTTTGTAGAAAGAGAAAAATACTTGGAGATTATTGGTTTTACTTCTTATGCTTACATTACTGGGAAGATAACAAAATATAGTGGAATGGCCGGAGGGCGCACGAGAACTCTTGGCGAATTTATTGAAAACTTTATTTACGGGAAGATTGCTGAAGAGGCCTTCAAGTTATTTCTTATAAATAAATTCGGGTTGCAAACCCTTACAGAGGTAGATATTGCAGATTTCTACAGAGGAGTATATCTGCCCGATGTAGTAGCTATAAAGAAAGGCAATGATTTCATTCCACTAAAATTCTGGATTGATGTAAAAGAAGTCAGAAGGGATCAGAAGTGGATGCTAATCCCTGCTTCATCTGTTAGAACTAGACCGTACGACGCCTATGTTGCTGTGTGGGTGGGCTTGCCAGACGAACACATAATTTGGATAGTAAAAAATGTGCCTGGCGTTAAAGAAAAAATGAGCAAGGATTGGTTGAAAAAAGTTAACGAGGTGGCAAGAAATATAGAGGTCATTCCGTGCAAAATTTTAGGATTTGTCACGTGGCGTGACGCATCAGCTGTAGAGAAGATGAAAAATATTGAGCTTAACAAAAAAGGAGGATGTTATTTTGATGGAAAAACTCCGCTTTTCGACCCAGAAAATCCCTTTCAGAAAAGGGGTCGAGTTGGAGAGAATATAGGATTTGCGCTAAAAATTCTAGAACAAAACAGTGATTGGAATGAGCTAGTATCTCTGATTAAGATAAATAAAAAAATCATACCAGAAATTCCAATGCCAAAAACAAAGAGTGGTCGTCTTTCCAAAAAGAGCGGGTTAC
Organism: Thermoproteota archaeon; assembly: GCA_038861395.1. Taxonomy (GTDB): domain Archaea; phylum Thermoproteota; class EX4484-205; order EX4484-205; family JAAOZP01; genus JAAOZP01. The sequence goes on from JAWCDE010000044.1 coordinate 3,502, forward strand.
CCGATAATTTTATAACTTTTTCAGACTATAGGGAAGCATTTCAGGCATTTTTCGAAGAACAGTTAAACGAAATTAGGAAAAAGTTTGGAAAAATTAACAGGAGCGAAAGCTGGTTTGCACAACCTCTTTAAGCCATTGTCTCAAGATGTAAAGATGGAGGAGCTGAGAAAAATTTTTGCTGACAAATTGCTGGCATGGCATCAAAAAAATGCTATTAAGTTTCCTTGGCGTGAAACAAGAGACACTTATAAAATACTTTTGGCTGAAATTCTTCTGAGAAAGACTACCCGCAAACAGGTTAAAGAAATATTTGAAAGTTTTATTAAAAAGTATCCTAGCATGGAAATGCTGGCCTCAGCCAATATTAGAGAACTAGAAAGGGTCATTAAACCTCTGGGTATGCAAAGAAAGAGGGCTCATCTTATTATTAGGCTAGCTAAGGTAATTATGGAAAAATACGGAGGAGAAATCCCTAGAGATAGAAATAGTTTGATTAAATTACCTGGTATCGGTCCTTATTCGGCTAATGCAGTTCTCTGCCTCGCCTACGACGAGCAATTACCGCTCGTTGACACAAACGTTATCAGAGTTATAGAAAGAGTATTTCAAGTAAAATCTAAAAAAGCACGCGCAAGAACAGATCCGATGATTTGGTCTTTTATGGAAAATCTTATCCCTAATGGAAAAGCAAGAGAATTCAACTTAGCTGTTCTTGATTTTGCAAACTTAATATGCGTCCCCAAAGTGCCGAAGTGTCCTATATGTCCGGTTCACAATATATGCTTATATTCAAGCAAAACGAAACAGTCAGATTTGGAGAGATATCATGATTAAGATAAAGGACATAGGTAATGAAATGGACGGAATAACTGTAGAGGGAAGGTTAGTTGAAAAATCGGAGGTTAAAATATTGGAGACTAGGTACGGTCCAGCTCTTTATGCTAAAGCTGTGCTTGAAGATGAAACAGGCAAGATAACCCTGAACCTTTGGAGAGACCAGACAAAAGTAGAAGTTGGCGATATAATCAGGATAGAGAACGGTTTCACTAAATTTGGGGAGCTAAGTGTGGGAAAGAGAGGGAGAATACTAATCCTTCGAAAAGCAAGAAGTGGATAATCTAATAAACATCGCCTTGTCCTGCTTGACAGTTTATTAATCCAGATTCTAGTTCAAGTTTGAAACTATTTCTTTTTCTTCTTTAACACTGTTTTCTCATTTTAAGCTAGGGCTTTGCCTAGATGAAGTGTACGCTCGGTTTCTTTACTTTTTCTTGTTCTATAGAAGTCATATGTAAAATATCCTTGAATTATTTATTGAGTATCTAATCCTTCAGAATCCACTTTAGCGTCTTATTCATAAGCTGTGGAAAATTTCTCCTACTAATAGTGCTAAACGCTAATAAGCATTTATACGAAATTACGTTCTATCGATATTTTTATAATTCCTTTATAATCTCCTCTAATATGTTTAATGCTTTCTCTATCGTTTTCATCTTCTCCTCATCGCTCATTCCCTTCGAGTTGAATCTAGCTACGAAATAGAACCTATCGCCCTCCTCTTTACTAGAGTCGGGGATGAAGAAGACTGTTTCCACCCCCATCTTCTCTGTCGCCTTCTTAGCGAGGCCGTCTGCTTTCCTCAACCATTCGATCAACCCCCTATACTTTTTCTCAAGCTTCTCCCAATTCCCTTTATCTAGTATCATTTCCCATACCCTATCAACCTCATCATTGGTTATTCTTACTTTATCCAATTCGCAGGAGAGAAAAATAATATCAGGTACTTCGCCGGCAGTAGGGGACCATAGGAATATATTGCCCTCTATATCTTCCTCTACTTGAGGGTATCTTCCACCACCACTTATGCGCCATTTTAAATCTGTTCCAATAAGAGATTTTGAGAAAAGTTCTGTTTCGATATAACAATCATACCCTCCTCTATCCTTTTCTATCTCTGGTTTCTTATATCGCTTAAGCAAGTATTCTTTCAATTTATGCACAAATCCAGAGTCAGCTTTTTTACCCAACCCCTTAAGCCTCCTCTATTACCCTTATGCTAGACAATCCTGTCTCTAGATTAACCATAACCACTACGATTATATAAGCTTCCACATCATTTCTAATTTTGCCAAAAACTTTGAGACCATTTTCCTTTATAAGTTGGATATAGCCCGGTTTATTGTATCTAGGTTCTCCATTGAGTTGCTTCCATGCTCTTTCAAACTGCTCCCAAATGTTTTCTAGATCTGTAGTGGCCTTTACTTCCACAACTATTAGCTTCCCATTCTTAGATTCAAAGACTATGTCTACAGTTTCCTTTTTCCCGTACCAGTTTCTTTTGTTTATCTCTGCTTCTATCCTATACTTATTTGGGTTTATCTTAATTCCAGCAATCTCTCCAGCTCTTATTATAGCATCAACCATCATGTCCTTTATTTTGTTTCCGAAAAGAGCCTGTTGCTTATTTTTTATCCACTCTTTGATCTTATTTATTTCTTCTGTGTTTAACGATCTAAGTTCTAGCACTCCTCTTTGCTTTGGAATTGCTGGGTTATCCAAGCTAATGCTATGGTCAAAGTATCTTCCCTTAAAGTCGTGGTATCTTACTACTATCTGGCTAGCGACTCTACCGAGTCTGATAGAGTGTATGGTTCCGCTTGTTCTTCTGAATCTTATGGCTGCTTTCTTTTCGTCTCCCTTGACGGCTACGGCGAGGATGTGTTTTTCCCCATTGCCGTTGAATTCTAAATCAACTTCTAGAGCATTGTTTCCCTCGCTCCACTCTAACCTCACAACCCTAACCGGTATGGAGATGGTGTCCATAACGCTTAATATACCTCGGCTCTCATCCTCAAGCTTCAGCTTTAAGCCAAAGGGCAGGCTCTCCACAGCCTTCTCTATAAACTCTGTTTTAGAAACTGGTCTAACCCATACCATTATCCTCTCCCCGGGCTTCAATTCGCCCACGTACTCCGGCATCATGAACTGGTACGAGCCCTTCCGCTCAGGGTTGAACTTCCTTATCACCTCATGATTGTTCACCCTTATGGCGATGAAACTACTATCCCCGACAAGGCTTCTCAACGTAGCTACATTATCCGTCTCAACCCTCCCAAAGTTAACGACCCTACGCTTCCCAACGCGAACAGTAAAGCTCTTCCAAGCACCTTCAAGATTGTTCTCATAAACATTGGATATTAACTTCTGAGAAACCATTTTACACCACCTCCCGAAGCCCGGAGCGGAAAGCCCTAGCTTACGCTGGAATCATTAGAATCCACGCATGGCCATGCCCAATTAAAGGCGGGCTTCAGCCATTACAATGCAAGCTAAGATGCTCACTCAAAAACTCCCTGTTTCACGCTTCTCCGTAGCTTCCAGTATATTGCTTACCTAAGGAGGGATTTAGACATAGCGATGGAACATGGATAGCACACGGATGAACCTCGGATTATGACATTCCCCCACAGGATTCACTTCATCTGTGTTCTTACCCGGCTTGCCTTCTCAAGCTCCTTCAGCCTGCTTTTAACAAGCTCCACAGCCCTCTCCCTATCCCTGAGCACCTTCGGCGAGGCCTTGACCACGTGGATGATCGAGGCTCCCCTAGCCCTCCTCGGAAGCTCCCTGACCTCGACAAGCCCAAGCTCCTCAAGCTCATCCACAGCCTTAAGCGTCCTCTTGTAAGTTGCTCCTATTATCTCCTTAAGCTCCTTCTTCGAGAACTCACCGGG
>JAWCDE010000045.1:0-7099 GCA_038861395.1 Thermoproteota archaeon
ATCTTTAAAGCCCCTTTTGGCACTGGACTTTCCTCGAGAATTCTCAGGCCTTCGAGGATTCTCCTTCCGAGATCCGGTGGAAGCCTTCTTAAGGATTTTAATGCTCTAGAGGATAGCTCTACTCTGTACATAGTGTTTTAGCAGCTTCCTCAAGCGTTATTGTTTCCCCTTTCTCGTGCTCCTTCAAAGCCTCTTCAAGAGCCTCACGGTCATCCTCACTAAGCTCGTCCTCACGCGTAAGCACTTCCAACACTGTCTCAAGAAGCTCCTCAACCCTATCGACTTTTTCCCTTAGCAATCTCAGCTCTCTGACCACTGCTTCAGACATATAACGTCCAATAGTTATTGTCGGATAATCATATAAACCTTTCAGCACCTCAAAGAATGAAGATTTAGGAGGAAGAAATATATCTCTCACCCGGGTTTTTCGCACGATGTTTAAATAGTGTTTAATCTAATCAATGGTAAGGAATTGATAGGCCTCATTAAGGAACTGGTCTGGGAATACCTTCTGCTGGTCAACATCTCAGGGTTCATCTTCATGGGTGTTGATAAGGCTAGCGCGATTCGAGGAGAATCCAGGATTCCTGAGAAATGGTTTTTCACGATTTCTCTAATAGGGGGACCGTTTGGAGTCTTCCTCGGCATGCTTGTCTTCCACCATAAGGCTAGGAAAGCATGCTTCGGATTCATCGTTGCCCTAACACTCATGCTATACATTCTTGTTCTCATAGTTTTAACAAGATTATTTTAAAGCGTATTGACATTTTGAGAAAACCGTATAATCTCGTTTGATACCATTAAAGTTATGGCTGGCTGTTCATTATTTTTTTACTGTTTTAATCAGAAATATGTCTAACAACTAGCTACGTTAGCTTTTTAAGCCTATGAGACTAAACAATTCTCATAATGCTAAAGAAGTATCATGAAATAGTCTTACCGTTTATTATTTTTAGAAAAGAGAGAAACTGGAGGCTAGGGTAAGATGACGAAAAGAAAAGGTGAACACGCACACTATGAAAACATGTTTGAAGACTATTTGAGGAGAAGCGGTGTTCTTTACATAGCTATAGATGAATCAAGAAGACCTTTCTACGCCGGAAATCGAGTAAAGAATTTTGACTTTATAGTCAGTTCCTTCAATGGTAAATTCCTAATAGATATAAAAGGCAAGAAATTTGGGTATGGTAACAATAAAGCATCTTCGCTCTGGGAAAATTGGGTTAGAACAGACGACCTCCAAGGGCTACGCCTCTGGTCCACCCATTTCAATGCTTTCATACCACTTCTCGTCTTCACTTACCTGTTAAATACTCCAACTGACAAGAAATATTTCAAAGATATCAGAAAGTTTAATGGAAAGATGTATGGAATAGTTGCAATCACACTGGCAGAATACTATACTCATGCCGTGCCCAGATCAAAAAAATGGGAGGCCATCTACGTTCCTAGAGAGCTTTTCCCAGAAATAGTAAAACCAATCAGCTACTTTATTCCCGAACTACGTAGGCAATGGTAAGCAATATGTTGATTAGTGTAATTGAAATGCAACGCAAATATGAAAAGCCGTCATGTAAAAATTAATCCTAGAATTTACGGTCATTTTGGCATAACTATAACTTTTCAAGTATAAAGAGTGAAACATGCTTCTTTGTTTTTTCATATTCTTTCTTGAACTTAAGTATTTTTCCTCTTTCCTCTGGCGATATTTTATCTAATTCTGACTCTTTGATTCCTATTTCCAACCCCCAAATTTCCGAATAAAACGTCAGAAAATATAAGAGCAAAAAAGTATAATTAAGATTCCAATAAAAACTATGACAGTATTAAGCTGTAGAAAAAATAGTAACGTTATCATCAGAATCATAGCAACTTTTTCTACTGGAAATATCCGACCCTTAAATTCCCTAATTTCTAATAAATGCGAATTGTGGCAAATAAAAGACCATTTTGCACTAGTCCTATAAAAAATAGCTCCAATAAAAATATAACCGATGCCATTAGCAATACTAGCAACAATGACACCAACTTTACTAATTACAATTTTTGATATTATCGCATAAAGCAATGGAGAAGTGAAGCACTGCAGTCCTATAGCTAAAAATACTGTTGAAATAAAGGTGCTTACAACAAGCCTTTTTTCAGATTCTTTGTAATTCGTTCTACTAATATCAGATAATCGAATTTTTAAAAACCAGTAAGCAACCTTGTTAATAATTATTACGCTGCCTATAAAAAGAATTAAGCTGACTACAATAAAAAGAAGTAAGAATCCTTCAATATTCAGCGGATCTCTTGGATAGCGAACCATGAAATCTAAGAATGTGCTCATAGCATAAACGAAACATCCTTCTATCAGGTAGATCCATCCCCTGAACCTTTCTTCTAAAATATTATTGATACCTCCTTTGCAATAACCAACATAAATCGGAAGAAGCCAGCCTAAAATCAATAGTGGAAAGAAAAGAATTATGGAAGGGATATCGCCTACTACTGCTCTTAGCAGGGAGAAGAAAAAACTAAGACCAGAAGCAAGGCTTAAAAGCAGAGAATCAACTTTATCCATATCTTTACCCTTTGTGATATCCTCTTCTTCAAATGCCTCAGTCAATTTCAGTTTAAATCAAAATATTAAACTCATCTAATCAACAAACCCTTCTGGATCAGCTCTGCCATCAGTTTCTCGACAGCATCATAAACCATCTTCTCGTTAACCGCACCAGTACACACCAGTTTACCACTAGCGAATAATAGTATCACTACATCAGGATCATGCATTCTATATAAAGCCTATTCCATCAGAGACTATTACGATAATTATCGCAGTATTATAAAAGGGTATGGAGAGAGGCGCATGCAAGGCTTCTTAAAGAAGGCCTTAAAAGCCTCGCTATACATATCATTTAATAATTTTAATTCCTCTTTTTTTGCTTCACTAAAACCTTGCATAAAGAAAATCTGTACAAAAATTGATGCATTATTAACACAATCTTGCATCTTGTTCAGCAAAACCTCTGTTGTGTTTCTGTAGAAAGCTAAGCTTTGAAGTAATGATTTGTTCCGATAGTAGAATAAATCGCCATAAATCTTGAAAAAACAAGTAGCATTTTCAATGAGATCGAGATAAAGGATTTGAAATTCTAGTCCAAGAACTAAATCCTTTTGCAAAAACCAGCTTCTTTGTAGATGCGTTTTACAATTATAAAAAGCGACTCTAGCTTCACTCGTCAATTTGAAAGTAGATGTTACTGATTTATTAAGCACTAAAAATGCATATTTGCCATAAGACGAATTTTGGTTCGAGTGGATAATCAAGTAAACATCAATTGCATTAAGCATTGCATCATTGCTCGCATAATATGCCTTAAGCAATGCATAGTTCCCTTTATTAAGCTCATCTATAAATGCAAAAAAATCTGGATCATAGATTGGTGAAAATGGAAGTATATAATTTATGCTTGAAGAAACAATGAGAGAACAGAAAGCAACTAGTGCCATCGATTTTGTTGCCTTAGATACCTTCTCAAGCTTTTTAACACCTCCAGACCTTACAGCTGCAAAAACAGGCATTAGGGGTGTTATAAGCCATATCATAAATATAAAGATGGAAGGGTTGAAGAAGAAATATGTGAAACTTACTGCAGCAATGATTACCGATATATTTTTCACCTTTTCCTCAATAGAGCTACTTTTCTGTATCGTTGAAAACTGAGTTAGCATAAATTTGTAGCTAGCCATTACAAGTAGAAGTATTATTAAACAAATTATGCCGAATCTAAGAGGATTACTTAAGATAAGGGCCTCGAAATAAGGGGTATTTATAAAATTCCATAAGATCCAAATACTTGTTATAGTCCAAAATGTTATTATGACACCGAAGATTTTTTTACATGTCCCCCAAAATCTTCTCAAAATTTCTTTAGCAAACAATTTTAAGGATATAAATAAGATTTTCTTTACCAGAACATTTCTTATTTCGAAACATACACTTAAAATCAAAAGCAAGATGCCTAATATTAATAAAACTAAGGTGAGGTACACTATCCTAAAAACGAAAAGAACAAATGCGACAATTATAGCTAAAGAAGACGTAATTTCCAGAAACATGTGAAACATGTCTATTTTAGACCTTAGACGTCGAAAGAGAGCTGTCTTAATCCCTCTGAAATACAATTCTTGATCAACTTTTTAAATATCTGATTAAAAGACCTTTCTGTATCAGCTCGGCCATAAGCTTCTCCACAGCGTCGTAAACCATTCTATATATCTTAGCTACTCGGTTTTTAAAGGATTTTAAGCTTGTATACAAGAAATCCTACTATCGCAGCCGGCAAAGCGATAATGAAAATGATCAGGGTAAATACAAGATAAACATATAAAATTTCAAGAGGTGCCAGTGCGCTGATTCTAAGTATTATATACCATCCAGGAGGTCTTTCTGGTTGATAAAGTGTTATATTCGGACTATATGAAGTGGGTAGAATTTCCCCAAGAAGGAAGGTTAGGAAATATATGACCCCGCCGATAAAGATAAAGAGAAATCCTGTAACAATCTGGCTTTTTTCTCTCCACCATTTTAAGCTTGCATGAATAAAAAATATTGCAAAAAGATAAACTAACAAGGTTGATATAGATATTGGTGACATCGCCTCCAAGTAGAATAAGAATGAGAGAGGAACCATAATAGCTACAGCTCCTATAAAGGTAAATATAAACCAGCCATATTTAGAAATAATCCATTGGCACTTCGTTTTAATCGCCATGATGATTAAAGAGAGAATTAGTAGAGTCAATACTGAACTTAACTTAAAGGCGAATAGCCATTGTCCTATAGCGTCAGGTGAAAGCGGAATTTGTACAAATAAAACTTGAAGGAGATGAAGGATTAAGAATAGAGGAAATGGCGAAAAGGATATGGTCACGAGCCAGTTAATTTTCCTTAGAGGTTCTTCTTTTAAGTTAGTTGAGAAGATAATATAGAGGATTAGCAATATTACATCTAGCAACAATATTCCTTTAATAAAGTCGAGCGAAGAGAAAAAAGGAACCGGAGCAGTTTTGGCAATAGCAAGGGAAGAGAAAACAATTGTAAACATGCCTATCAGACGACTGTTTAAATCATCTTTTTTTATTACTAAAACTACAGGTGATAATGATAAAAGAACAAAAGGTAAGCAATATTCCAACAATACGTTCCATGGGTTTCTAACTAAGTATAATGTTAATCTACTACCTTCAAAAAACAGGAAGATGAACCACTCAGATGTCAATCTCTTGTCTATAAGTCCTTTTCCAGAGAGGGTTGGCCAGATGGTCTCAGATGAGTTTACGAATTTAAATAGCATATCTGTATAATACCTATCAAAAGGAAAATTGCTTGGATCTCCAAATGTCTTAAGCTTTAAACCAAGACTTTTATCATAGGTACTTGAATTTTTCTCAAAAGTGATATTAAGTTGGCATTCTTCTCCGACTCTGTTATAATAAATCATCGTTAGATTAAGCTCTCGGGCGAGAATTTCTGGAGCATTAACAGTTAAGAAAGTATCAACAATATAGTCAGAACCATCAAATGTAATATTCTTTAGTCTCATATCAAGCGATAACGGAATTGGACGCGGTGGTTCAAATGTAGAGCTACGGAATAATTCAATGATCCTATGTGAACATTCAAGACAAATAAATATGGCAACGAAATACAAGAAGGAAATAAAAATTAATTTTGTAATTTTTAGGATTGTTTTCGACTTAATAAGCGAAACTATTTGAGAAAACACCGTTTTCATAACTAACATATACTAACTATCTAATCAATAAGCCTTTCTGAATCAGTTCCGCCATCAGTTTTTCGACAGCGTCGTAAACCATCTTCTCATTAACAGCACCCGTGCAAACAAGCTTTCCAGAAGCAAATAACAATATAACAACATCCGGATCATGCATTCTATATATTAGGCCAGAGTAAGGACTATATCTGTACTATAATCGGCATTGCCGTGCTCATCCTTGGAAGCAATGCTATTGCTTCCCCCTGCTTGAGCTCCTGTAGCTTTAACGCCTGCTTCTCATTCAAATGCATGGTGTCCGCAACCTCCCCCACGTCGCTCGCGTACTGTAGTCTCAGGCAGATTATCGTGGCACAGAGCCCCAGTATGTCCCTGGATACTGTGAGCGGCCTCTGGTCTATCAGCCAGATGGATTCCCCGAACTTCCTCATCTCCCTAAGCATCTTCTCAACAATCGTCTCCTGACCCTCGAACCTTGCTGGCGCAATATTATGGGCCTCCTCACAGACTATTACGTGGGGAAGGCCTGTGTTGGGCTTTATTCTCCTATGGTCGTAAACCTGCTTCATCATAAGCCAAGTGAATATGTTGGCATCCCTATCGGTGTCCAAGCCGGTCAGGTTGAAGACGATGGTGCGGGAGAGAAGCTTTTCAAGCCTAGTCTCGTTTCCCCCGGATGTGTTGAACATTCTGCCCATCTCGCCCTGAGTTAGCTCGCTAAGCCTTCCGACGAGCGAGAAAAGCTTGTCCCTCGCCTTCCCGGAGCGGAGCAACGTGAAGTCGTCTGAGCCGAGGCTTCTCTCGAGAAATGTTACGAAGCCCGTTAAGCTAGGGTTGTCATCCTCCCCAAGGTACTTCAAGTACATTTTTCTAAAAATGTGTGAAACCAGGGGGCCGAACTCGTCGGGCCAAGCCATTGAGAAGACTTCGCTCAGAGCCTTAGCATGTGCCTCAGGATCGCCGTTGTGCTGGAGTAGGCTTATCCTAGTGTTCTCGGGGCTGAGCACCATCGCATCAAGCTCATCCACATACTCTCCATGCCTGTCGAAAACCATTGCAGTCCCCCCGAGCTCCCCGTATCTTTTGAGAAGGGCTTTGGTGAGGGTTGTTTTACCTGAGCCGGGGACGCCGAAGATGGCCAGGTGGAGAGGAAGGTCTTTAACACCTATCTTGACCTCGAGCCTTCTCCCCATGGACTCGTAGTATCCTAGGAGTATTCCATTCTTTTGAAGCTCAGTTGGATCAAAGGCTTCGAATTCTACAACTCTCTTAGGCATGTAGGAAAAGCTTGGAGTTATCGGCTTGGGAAGGCT
>JAWCDE010000046.1:0-6890 GCA_038861395.1 Thermoproteota archaeon
GCTGATTGTCCTTTCCCAATCCCTTATCCTGTTTAAAGCGTTCAGGGAAGCTAATGCTTCAACAGCATGCCATGTATCCCATAAATTACTACCCCAACTCCCGTCACTACTACGCCAGTTTATGAGTACGGTTATCAGTCTTTCAGTGCTTTCGCTGTCTAGCTCTAGCCCCAGATTCCTAAGGTTCTCTACCGCAGGATGTTGCCATGCAACCCAGTTTCCAAAATCGCCATACATAAACTTATGTGATAATATCCAGAATCCCACTTTCTCTTTATCTATGACATTAATGCTATTCAAAATCTTCAAGATTGATGTCGCATAAAAGGTATCATCTATATGGTCGTTGGAAAAGCCGCCATCTGGGTTTAACCTGCCCTTAATAAAGTTAAAAACAATATCCTCCAGACCGTCCTCCTGCAATAATAACTCAAAGTCAAAATAACAAGGTCCTCCTGCGCTATTTTTCACATGAACAGCCAGTAGATTTTCTCCCATCTTCAAGTGATCAGTAATGTTTAACCTGTAATTCCAGTACCCTGGCCCATGCACACTGTTTAGATCGTTTAATATCTTCTTCCCGTTTATCCAAACATCCGCACCGTCGTCTGAAGCTATGCTGAGTATTGCGTTTCTACAAATCTTGTCAATTAAAAAAATCTTTCTGACATAAAGATCATTGAATGGAAGTTTTGTTCTTATAAAACGGTCTTCTCCTATTCCGATGGGCGTTCTGCCCCCCAACCAGTTAGCGTCGTTAAATCTTAAATCCGTATTCCAGCCATTAGCTGGATTAGTATCACACAGGTATTTTACATTAACCCGATCACTCATTCCTCCCCTTGGAATGATGACATTACCGGAAACGTATGTGAATTCCGTAATACCACCATGAGCTACATATACTATTATTCTTATAGCCCTCCCAGGCATCTTATAAGGTCCAGTCGATGCTTGACCATTGGCTATTACTTCCTCCCAGCCCTGAATAGGCATATCCCAAACATCATCGCCATCTCCAAATAGAGCTGGATGATCGTTTGATGCTACTTCATCACATGTATACATCCAACCGGCAAACATCCCTATATAATAGGTTCCAGGTGTTGATGGAGCTGTTAGGCTGAACGTATATCTCTGCCGGCTCTTGCCCGTTGGAGCATCGCTTATTACGCAGTAAAAGTTGTTTCGTGTCCAACTCTGAGTCCCTATTACGGGGGTTATCCATGGTCCGCCCCGATTATTGTCCAAAGAAACCTCCAGATAACCTTTTAAAGCAGCTCCAGCCTGAACCTTTATTTCTGGATTACTACCACTTAGTGCCTGGCCGTTAATAACAGCACCGGAAAAATCAGCCTTGAGGTAATATTCCTGCTGTTGGACTATTATCTTTGCATGAGGCAATACTGTTGGAGGGTTTTTATGAGCTACTACAGCGTCATGCATATTATATTCTGATCCCCCAAGAAGCCAGATGTTATAGCTCCCGGGCTGCGTCGGTACTTTAATGTTAAATGTGTCTGTTTTTGTAACTCCTGGATAGGGGCCAGGCATGCCGTTATAGATCTCCGTATGGGCATCCAATGGAGGCCATGATGATGCCCAAGAATATCCGAAGAAAGCCTGTCTGATTTCTCCGGGTGTTGAAGGATTAGCAAAAATCTGCATGGTATAGGAAACCGATATTGTTTGACCAGGGGTTACTATTGCAACTTGTCCTTGCCCTGCGACATTGATGTCCAGAAGTATTGTATGAGGAGATAAATCACCTGGGTACCATGCTCCAGCAGGTAGCTTTAACACTTCATTTCCTTCACTACTTCTCACTATTATCTTTATGTGTGCTGGAAGTGGTAGTGGATTAGTGAATTCAGTGATTGCTTGGCCCATAGAGTAATGCAGATTGTAGCAGAACCAGATGTAATAGGTTCCTGGTGTTGAAGGCACGGTTACTGAGAAGCTTTGCGTTTGGGATACGCCGGGATACCTTCCAGGTGCACCATCATAAAGTGGCACGTAGTAGCTAGCTGGTGGCGGCCATTTCGGCGTCCAAGAAACGATGGCAAATAGTTGCCAGATTACTGCTGGCGTGCCCATTTCGGGCGGAGTCCATGTTTGATATCTAACGGTAAATGTAACAGTTTGCCCCGGAGATACGGTCACGATTTGCGGGCTGAGCTCAAATAGGATCGGTGGATTATATGCCAAGTTACCGGCAGGCCCAATAGCTCCAGATGGAAAAGAATACAAATCCCCCTGGGCGCGAACTACAGGAGTTGGTATTAAGGACAGGGTTAACAAATATGAGATTAGAATCAAACAAGTATGGCTTGAGAAAGCCCGGATTTCAGGTCTCTTAAAGTTTTGCATATTTTTATAAAAGAGGAAAAGCATTTTTTAGTTTTTCGGTTAGGTCAAATCTTCTTAAGCATGCAGTTCATTTTGAGAAAAACGCTATATGTCAGTTGTAACGTACACATTAAATATTTTTTCTATGCTTAAAATTTCACTCCATTCTGAAGGTTGTCAGTCGTATGGTAATTATGTATCGATAGAAAAGGTTTATGAAGTCTTCTTTTTATATTCATCATGTAATTCAATAAGTTTAGTTTCGTATTGGTTCTCAAGCGTTTCATAAATTTTATCCGTTATCTTCCCAATCCTCCACTCTTCTTCGAGCTTTTCGCAGTATCCTGCGATTTTCCTGATCTCTTCCTCAAGTATCAATATATGTGTATCATGAATTTTTGGAAGTTTACCTAAAACTTCCTCTACTAAAACCATCTTCATCTTTTTGCATTCATTAATGAAGCTTGTCACTGCTGATGGAGTTAAAGGCGAAATAAAACCATCTCCCTCGACTTTAGATACCTTAGAAAAATCGATATTGGAAAGCAGTTTCTTAGCAGCATCTTTTATATGTTTCTCCGCAAGCATTTGTCCTATTATTCCACTGGCTACATAAGACAACCATTGCTCCCCAAAGCTGAACTCTGAACAGGGAATTAACAATATTCTTCTATTCGTTATGCCGAATAGGTAATACATTTCTTTAAAACCTTTATATCTGACGTAAAGAGCCTTTATAATTTCGAATTCCTCCTTATCACAATCTTTGCAATAGTAATTACCGAAATACGGTCTGCAACATCGTATGCATAATAATTTCCCGCACCTGTGACAAACTTGAATAGGACTTGCAGATGAATGATAGAAGCAATTAAGTCTAGCTTTCGTAGGGTCTGGAACCGAGTCGAGATAAATTAGAGAGGCAGTGTCTATTATTCTTATTATCTTCTCATCTTTCTCATTCTTGACAACAATTACTTTGTCTAATGGAAAAATCCATGCACCAAATTTTCCCTTTTCACAAAACTTGTCAAGTGTTCTATCCTTTTTGCAAAATTTAAGAGGATAAGGGTAGTGAAGGCTTCTTATTCTCTAACGTTCATTGAGGAAGCTATCTTCTTCCTAAGCTTTATCTCTGCTGCTTTAGGATCAGGTACAATAATTTGCTCCAACTTTAGATAATATTCATATAATTTTTGAAACCTCATCAAATTGTCTGGGCCTTACCAAAATCATTACTCTACCGGACGAATCTTTTCCAAAACATTCTACAATACCATTAAAGCTTCCAGCTTCGTCCTTCACATAAGTACCACGAAGTATTTCCATTAGAATTTATATTTTATTAGTATCTCCTTAAAAATGTTATTTTATCTGTTTAATGAATATGTACTCAGATTGACAAGAGTTGCATTTTATTGTTAGAATTTTTTCCTCCGAGGTAATGCGGAAGCGCATAATTTTGTTACACTTTGTACATTGAAATTTAAAAACCTTAGGTGCACTATTAATTATTAGCCCGCCTAATGTTGTTATTATAAACCCAGCAAAGGGAAAGGTAGAAAAAATGCCACTAATGTTTCCAAGGTATAATATGACACCTATGACTATTATTGATCCGCCTATTAAAACGACCACCTTATCTCTCTCAATTGTGATTGGGTTTTTAAGTATTGTTTGCTCATAGTCCTTTTCCGTTGCTACTTTTTCACTCTTAAATTTGTATCGGGTTTCTAGCGTCATCATTTTTTCTTCCTTAATATCTTTAATACGTGAGACCTATCATACCTTGCCTTCAGTCAGCAACTCCTTTGCGTCTTTTAGGTTTTGTTACCACTATTCTTTTAGTTGCACTACAGAGGACCCCCTCTCAAATGGGAAGGATTTTGGGCTTCCTAGAACCTTTAAATATCCGTCGTCTTACATTCAGTTCGTGGCTGAGAAGCTTAGACAAGAGTTCATCGAGCTGCTTGAGAGGGATGTGGAGTTCCGCTACACCGTGGCTGGTTATTTGGGGCTATCTGAGATCTTGAAGAGGCTTGACAGGTTGGAGGAGGGTCAAAGGAGACTGTGGGAGGAGGTTAGAAGCTTAAGAGAGGAGCAGAATAAGCTGTGGGAGGAGGTTAAGCTGTTGAGAGAGAATCAAAGTAAATTGTGGGAGGAAGTAAGAGCATTAAGAGAGGAGCAGAATAAGCTGGCGGCGGAGCAGGAGAGGATGCGAAGGTACATGGTCACTGGCTTCAAAGACTTGAGCAGGGCCCTCGGCGTGACCTTCGAGGATCACACCGCATCCCTCCTCGAAGTCATGCTCATCGAAATGGGTTATCCAGAGGCTAGGGTGGAGAAGAAGCATTTGGTCTACGAGGGCGAGGTCGTGGAGATAAACTTGTTCTGCGAGGAGCCGCTCGTAATTGGGGAGGCGACGGTAAGCATAAGAAGCGTAGGGGATGCTGAAAAAGAGGTTGAAAAACTGGCTAAGCGGGTGAGGATGATTGAGGAGAGATACGGTAAGAAGCCGATGTTAACTATGCTGTCGGTTGCGAGAGTCGCCCCTGAAGTTGCGGAAGAATTGAGACGTTTAACGGAGAAGTATGGAATAAAATTAGCCTTGGGGAAGGAAATGGAGGAATCATTATACGCGTGACGTAGTCGAGAAGGTGCTCAGGTAAGGGACGTCTAAAAAAATCTGCATAGCTTGTTGATCAAAGATTCGTTAAACTACCTCTCATTAAAGAATTTTTCCCTCTATAAATTCCAATTTCCGCTTTCTACAAGTAGCACGAATTTAACCATTTTATTCCCCTGTCAGTCGAAATGTCGGTGCGCTATCAAGCTTCTCGAGCGGAAATCCGGAAAAACTCATTAAGGCCTCTGCAAAAGCTTTTTCACCCGGATCTTAATGCGCTACAATGCCTCTCCCTCTACAGATACCCAGATCGTCGTATGTTAAATTTCCTCATATTTGGATAGGTTTTTGATCTCTTTGACATAGCTCTCTCTGATTTCGAGCCTCTTAATCCCCTTTTCCGTTATGGCCTCAACCATTATGACCATCGAATCTTCAACTTCTCTTGTAAGGATCAGACTTGCCTCCCCATGCAGGTTCTCCTCCACAAAAGATAGCGCTGGATGCTTTAAATCTAATACCGAGGCTATCGCGCGGATCGTCCTCTCTAGCATCTCCTTACACTCTTCTTTGGCTACGGCTTTCCCGCGCTTCTTCAGAAGCTTAATGAAAAGGTCTGACGTTTCGCCGATTAATGTCTTGCTGACTTCTTCGTTTGAAATGGGGAATCTTCCGGCTTCCCTATTCTTCTTGATTGCGTTGTACCTAGCGAAGTGTCTGATCGCATGGTAAGCATGCGAAACAGCTCTCTCATAGTCCTCATGAAAGTATGATTCGATCGCAAGTCCCAGGGCAACGAAGACCGAGTTCCTCAGGACCCTTAGAGTATGCCCAGTTACCTTGGGCCTAATCTTCATTAAAGAAGAGAAGGTTCCATCATCCCTCAGAATTACGTTGTCATCATGCAGTATGAAGGCGAACGGATGACCCAGCTCAAATGCTTTCTTAACCTCCTCGACGCTAGCGTAAGTAACGTCGACCCTGGAATCGCGGAACTTGAAGTATTGCCTTTTATTGGACTTGCGGTCCGTTAAGACTAGGATGTCAATATCGCTCGACCCTATGACAAAGTCCTCAGGCCTAGCGGAGGAGCCGAAGGCAACTATTGCCCTTACTTTCCCTATTCCCCTAGTTTTAAGCACTTTATCCCTTATCGTACGGAAGGCCTCCTTCAAGTATTCCTTGGCTGAAATATGCAGCTCCTCATAATCGTCCATTCGCAGACCACTCCGATGATTTATAGCTAAGAGTGTTTCGCATTTCAAGCTTCGACCTTTGGCATAGTAACATGCGTTTACTTCCTTCATTATTGAAACTGCGAACTTTATATAAAATTTTGCATTATTGGTTCTAAAAAAGCGAATAGGAGGGAGTTTCTTAGGCTTAAGACTAAGAGTATAACTAGATAGAGGAGAAACGATTTAGAACAATCAGTTTCTGCAAGATGCCCAGCAGCTATTGATTGAGAATATAAGAATAGAGAGGGGCTCTTTTGAATGCGATGGAAGGCAGTATTTTACAGCGGTTCAGAACGGGCGGTACTTAACGATTTTTCATTTAGCATGTTTAGGTTCTCGTTTTATGATTCAAAACGTATATGCTTAAATATGTTTTTTGACTTCACTTATTTGAGATGGGTGTTGAAAGCACTGAACTGAAGAGGATTCTCCTCGACCTCCTCGATAGAGACGAGGAATTCCGTTACGCTGTAGCAGGCAGACTTGGATTATCTGAAATCTTGAGGAGGCTCGATAGGCTTGAGGAGAACCAAGTCAAGCTGTGGGAAGAGGTTAGAAGGCTTAGGGAAGGCCAAGAGAGGTTCTGGGAGAACCAGAATAAGCTTTGGGAGGAGGTTAAGCTACTTAGAGAGGGGCAGAATAGGCTGTGGGAGGAGGTTAAATCACTAAGAGAAGGG
>JAWCDE010000047.1:0-6825 GCA_038861395.1 Thermoproteota archaeon
GGCGGGCGGAGGATTGCATTATTAGACAATTTCGTATGGGGTAATCCGGAGAATGAAGAAAACATGGGTAGTCTTCTCAGAGCAGTCGAAGCATGTTACGATTTTTCAAAGATCCTGGAAACTCCATTCATATCTGGAAAAGACAGTCTGTACAACGAGTCTCCATTAGGACCTGTGAGACCCACGCTCTTGATAACTGGTATTGGAATAATCCCAGACATTAGGAAAGTAATTACTCCAAACCTTAAGGAGGAGGGGAATCCTATTTACATAATAGGCTTTACTCGAGAAGAACTCAGGGGTTCTGTATACTTTAGACTGAAGGGAGTCGATGGTGGCGAAGTACCTAAGGTTAATGGAGGCCTTTCCAAGGCTATAATGGATAAGCTCGTAAAAGCAATGGATGAGCAACTTGTCTTGTCTTGCCACGATATTTCTGAAGGCGGTTTAGGGGTGGCTGCAGCGGAAATAGTTGTAGCATCCAGAAACTTAGGGATGGAAATAGATATTCACAGTGTTCCATCTGAATCTCGTAGGAGCGACTATGTCTTATTCTCCGAATCGGCTTCAAGATTCCTTGTGGAAGTAGATAGAGATAAATCGAGAAGATTCGAAGAATTGTTTTCAGGGCTGCCCTTCGGTAGAATAGGCAGAGTAATTAGAGAAGTTGGTCTCCGCATCGTTGACTTAAACAATAAGAAATGCGAGTTAAGCAGCTCCGAGATAAAGAAGGCTTGGAGAGGGTATTGAAAATTGAACACGAGGTTTAAAGCAATCGTATTAAGAACCGGTGGTACAAACTGCGATTTAGAGACGAAAATAGCCTTAGAAGAATTGGGCATTAAAACGGAAATAATCCATATGAACAAGGTGGAGGATAAAAACCTCTTAGACTATCACCTCATCGTCTTCCCAGGAGGGTTTTCTTATGGCGACTACGTGAGGGCTGGCGCAGTATGGGGTAAGAGCGTACTTGCAAGGCTTGGAAAAACTCTTGGAAAATTCATAAACGAGGGTAGGCTGATACTAGGGATTTGCAACGGTTTCCAAGTACTAGTTGAAGCTGGCATACTGCCTGGAGACGGTATTAACGAAACCCCGTCGGTAGCTCTAGCCAACAATTCTTCTGCAAGATATGAATGTAGATGGATATGGCTTAGAGTCGAAAATAATCAAACACCATTTACCCTAACGATGAAGAAAGGAGATATACTTAATATTCCGATTGGACACGCAGAAGGCAGATTCTTAGCAGACGAAAATACTCTGGAGAGGCTTAAGAATAATAGTCAGATAGTATTCAGGTATGTTCTTCCAAACGGAGAAGACGCTAATGGCATATACCCCTATAACCCTAATGGCTCAACCTACGATATTGCTGGAATATGCAATGAAAAAGGAAACGTCATGGGCATGATGCCACATCCAGAGAGAGCATTTTTCGGATGGCAACTTCATGAATGGGGCAAGGTCCCTCCGGAAAAAGGCGATGGGAGAAAGATTTTTGAAAGTATAGTTAAATACTTGGAGAAACAATTCCAATTCTAATGAGATCTGACATTAAACCAATAAATTTTTTGTTATCTTAAAAATAGGTCGATAATTCTGGAATGAACCTAAAATCGATAGCATTTTTATGAAAAAAACTTGGATTTGTCGAATATAGACTGAAGATCCAGAATCCTTATGGGAATAGAAAAACGATTCCTTCAGAACCCATAGAAAGAGTTAGAGATGAAAAACTTAAAATATCTTTTTTCATAACAGTAGACTGAAATGAAGTCTAGTATACAATTATCTTTGAGAGAAATACATCTAATTTTATTAATTCTTCTAGCGTTGACATTGAGTGTTTCCACTTTAAGCCTAAATAGTAACGCAAGCTGGAGTGGCAAAACAATCATTATTAGGGCTAACGGTACGGTTGAACCGAGTGATGCTCCTATAAAGAGGAATGGAGAGATTTACTTTTTAATAGATGATATTGAAATAACTTCTGGAGATGGAATAATAATTGAAAGAGATAACATAGTCCTAGATGGAAACAATCATTACCTTAAGGGAGGATCTGGATATTTAACCAAAGGAATATTTTTGAATAACAAGAATAAAGTAAAAATAAAGAATATGAGAATCCGAAACTTCAGTTTCGGCATTTTGCTTGTGAATTCTTCTAATAACGAGATAGTTGGGAACGTTATAGAAAATAATGAAGGAAGCGGTATCTTCCTCCTCAGCAATTCTTCAAACAATAAGATAGTTGAGAACGTTATAGAAAACAATAAAGGAAGCGGTATTGAAATAGCTACTTCTCCGAATAACGAGATAAGTAGAAACGCTATAAAAAATAATGAAGTAAGTCTCCATTTCTGGGATTCTTCAGAAAATAAAATAGTCGAGAATACTATAGAAAACAATGAAATGGGTATTTATCTTACAGGTTCTAAAAATAAGGTAGTTGGGAATAGGTTTATTGGTTGTGGCATGGAGGTCTGGGATTCATACGATAATTTTGTTAAGGACAATACTGTTAATAATAAGCCACTGGTGTATCTTGAGAATGAGCATGGTAAAACAATAAGAGAAGCTGGGCAGGTAATACTAGTAAAATGTAGCAACATCATAGTAGAAAACCTAAATTTATCAAAAGCAAGCGTAGGAGTCCAGCTGTTCGAAACAAAATATAGTATAATAAGAAATAATATAATAGAGGGTAATGTATATGCTATTAATACTTGGGGTTCTTCAGAAAATGAAATAGTTGGAAACATTATAGAAAACAATGAAATGGGTATTTATCTTACAGGTTCTAAAAATAAGGTAGTTGGGAATAGGTTTATTGGTTGTGGCATGGAGGTCTGGGATTCATACGATAATTTTGTTAAGGACAATACTGTTAATAATAAGCCACTGGTGTATCTTGAGAATGAGCATGGTAAAACAATAAGAGAAGCTGGGCAGGTAATACTAGTAAAATGTAGCAACATCATAGTAGAAAACCTAAATTTATCAAAAGCAAGCGTAGGAGTCCAGCTGTGGCACACGGAAAACAGCACAATAAGAACCAATAGTTTAGAAGATAATAAGAGGGGCGGTATATTGCTTGGAGACTCTTCAAATAATAATGAAGTTATTGGAAACAACTTAAAGAATAATAAATGGGGTATACTCGTAGGCTATTCTTCGAATAACAATAAGATAATAGGAAATAATATAGAGGACAGCGAATTGTCTGGTATCACTCTCTGGGGTTCTTCAGATAACGAGATAAAGAAAAACACTATAAAAAACAGTAAGGAATACGGAATCGTATTAGGAGATTCTTCGAACAATAAGATTCACCTTAATAATTTCATTAATAATAGACCTAAGCAGGTTCTGATTTCTATTTCTGATTATAGTAATAGCTGGGATGACGGCTCTAAGGGTAATTATTGGGATGATTATAATGGTGCGGATATTAATAATGATGGTTTGGGAGATACTCCTTACATTATTGACGAGAATAACAAGGATAAGTGTCCCTTAATGTCTCCATATGAATGCTTTCTTATTAATGTTATGACAAGCTATGGGGTTTCAATGGGCTCGGGGCTATATGAGCGTGGAGTACTTGTAACCGTCTCAATATCTGAGACTACTATCAACCATGGTAATGGTACTAGGAGGATTTTTACTGGCTGGTATGAAGCAAGTAAATTAATAAGTTATGAACAGAGCTTCTCCATAACTGTCGATAGACCTAGAAATATAGTCGCAGGCTGGATTACTGAGTATGAAGTTAGCATATCATCACCTTGTGGTTCTGTAAATGGCTTAGGATGGTATGCTAAAGGGTCTTCTGCAACTGTTTCAGTATCCCCAACCGTATTCGAGAAGGATTTCTTCACCAACGTTGTCTTCGAGGGTTGGAGGCTTGATGGAAGTATTGTTTCAACCTCGCCGACCTACTCTTTTGTTGTGGATAGGCCTGTTACTCTTGTTGCTAGCTGGAAGACTGAGGTTAAGCTTTTCGCAATAGGAGTAATCATGATGATAATCTTCTTATTCATAGTGGCAGTAGTATTCTTAGTGAGGCGCAAGCCACTTATAGAGAGGAGGACAGAGATTGTTCAGGTTGAGAGAAAGGATGAGACCAAGGTTGTCACTGAAGAAGCTTCTGAAGAATATGTTAAGAAGCTGGAGGAGGAGCTTGAGAAAACTAGAGGATTTTTAGCAAAACTTGAGGAGGAGAGGAAAAAAGGAGCAGTATCGGAACAAGCATATGAAGTCCTCAAGAAAGAATACCAGACCAAAATAAAACGGCTAGAAGGCGAAATAGAGAAGCTTAAGAAATAGGTTTCAAAGAGTATCATACACAAAAGCTTAAATGATTCTAAAGAAAAATAAATTCAATGCGGAGGCCTCTTGGAGTAACAATGATAGCTGTTCTTGGGATTCTGGGAAATGTATTGAATATGTTCACAAACTTCATAGACCTTGTGCTTGTGGTATATTGGTTTTTCTATTTTCCAATGTATGTACTCTCAAGGTTATTAGGTATGATGATAGCTTTCTTCGGATTGTTAGTTTATTTTAATCTTCTTAAAGGAAAGCGTTGGGCATGGATTTCAGCACTAGTTTTAAATAGTATTTCTATAATTATGCTCCCACTTCTGTTAATGGCTTCATGGTTACTAATTCCCGGTTTAATATATTCTATTCTCGTTCTTGTCTACCTGCTAACGCCAAGTGTAAGATCTTATTTTAAAAAGCCGGAGGAATTACCGTCTCCTCCACCTCCACCACCTTCAGAATTCCCGTCCCCTATCCCAATTAAGCCAATAAAGTCTCGAAGGCGTGAACTTGAGGAGGAACTGGAGAAAACGATAAATTATTTAAACAGGTTGGAACAGGAGAAAGACAAAATATCCAAAAAGGCTTATGAAAAGCTAAAGGAAGAATATCTTGCAAAAGTAGAAAGGTTAAAAGAGGAAATCAATGAGTTATGAAGTCTATTTGGATAAGGAATTATAGTCTAATCAGAAACCATTATATTTTCTCTTAATTTGTTAAGTCTAGACTCATATTCTTTCTTAAGCTTTTCATACACTTCTTGAGAAACCTTATTTTCTCGATGAAGAAGCTCCAGTCTCTCTAAATACTCTTCGATCTTTTCACATTTATACAATGTTTTCCATTTTGAATTCTCATTTTCAAATCCTTTAACAATTGTTTCTGAATGTTTTTCAGATTTTCCCTCAGAGTCGATAATTTCCCTAATTTCTATTTTATTCTCTATCCGATTACGTACTATCCCTGTCTGCATAGGATGGAGTTCAATAAATCTTAGACTGACCTTTATTTTCCTCAGTTTATAGTTAATATATAACAAAAGAACCCCTGGTATGACCCCACAGAAGAAGCCAAGAGCTACGTTTACTGGATCCAAGGATACTTCATATGCGCTATTAATATATCCTTCTTCCAGATAGTGTAGTAGTTTTCTAGTCCTATACATACTGAAGAACAATCCTAAAAGTCCAATTATAATAAGGAAGATGGAATTAGAAATGATGCCATATATTAGAATGATGGTGCTTACAAGAGTTTGTATGAAGAATGCGAAAAGACACAACGGCTCTAGTTCGCTTGTTGAATACATTTTCATGATACTCCTACTCTTTGTTTACTTAAACTTTTCTCACATTCATTCCCTTAGTTAAAATTACTTTAATAAATCAAGATATTCTCCAATTAAGGCACAGTAAACATTAAAATGTTTTACCTACTCATTGTTGCAACTATATTAATTGTCAGGTAAGAAATAATTCATCATCCTTCGATAAAGTTATTTTGTTAAAAGACTAAGATACTTACATGCTGTAGAAGAAAATTTTATATAATCGTTTTACGTAAACTATGTTTATGGCAATTGTTGAAATACCTTCAGGCACTTTGATAGAGGATGAAACTGGAGGTTTCAAAGGAATCGTGGAATGTATTGGAGTGGATTTCTCCGGTAAGCCAGCTCTTCTTTTAAGAGAATTACAAATATCGGTAGAGGTTGTTGAAAAACAGATATATGAATACTATCTTAACCTAGAGATGCTCATGGTAGGGGACTTAAGGATGGCAGAGCGTCGTCTTAGAAAAAGGATAGCTTCATTGATAAACGTACCTGAAGAGAACGCTTTAAGCAACTACAATTTGGTTAAGTTTGCAGAAAAAGATGGAACCCTTGATAGGTTTTCAAAAACTAAAGTTTTTTCCAAAGAAGAATATTATATCTGTCCACTGAATCAGATAACAATAGACTCGGCTAAAAAGCTAAAAATAAAGAATGCTCGTTCACTAATCAAAATTGATTCTAATCAGGCTTTAACTGATGATTCAATTGCTTGCTATTTCGTTGGCTTTTGTAATCCACCCACTATCCTGTTCGCTAAGTCTTCAGATGTGGAGATTGGTAAGATTAATGATGAAATCAGAAAAATTGAGAATTATAAAGAAAAGCTTGAAGAAGAGAAAGAAAAAGGAAAAATATCGGAAAAAGTATACGAAAAGTTGAGGTCAGAATATGACGAGAAACTTGAAAAATTGATTAAGCAAGTTGAGGAAATGAAGATGCGATACTTCGTTCATCAGGATAAAAATGCTGGGAATTCTGTTTAAGCTTTAATTCAGATAAGATCCTAATTGTTGTTAATATCAATTTAAATTATTTTCCTTTTCGGTATATCTTATTAAGTTGCATTTCAAGCTCATTAAGTTTCTGAAGGTTTTCGCTCCAAAGCATTTTTTCTTGAGAAAACTTTCTGGCTCTTTCAAGAATATTCTGAAGGT
>JAWCDE010000048.1:0-6245 GCA_038861395.1 Thermoproteota archaeon
TAACGTTCTCAACCCTCTTCAAGTAAACATCTCGGAGCGTCTTACAATACCTCGCAGCCAAATCGCCAACGCCGAAAAACAAGCTCCTAGAAGGCGGCTCAACCGGTGGAGACTGCCAATTCCAACCCCTAAGATCTTCAGAAATCCCTAAGCTTTTAAACTCATTTCGGAGTAGCTTAAATCTCTTGTCAAGATCTGTCTTACTTAGGAAGAACATGAGTGCAAAAATATAGTAGTATTGAGCAAATATATTAATTTAATGAGTAAGCTCCTTATTGCATCTTTAAGTAATCTGGTAAAAGTGATAAGAATAAGTTACGAGCTCCTATACGATTCTCGAATTCCGTTATCTCCTTAGCCAGCTTTTCAGGATCCCATTCAAGTTTCATAAATTCGTTCTTTAACCACTCAAATCTATTCTCACGAAGGATTGCTGCTCTGTTGTCAATCAGATATAAGAGGTAAGTAAGAACGAGTGTCTCAGCGATAAGCGAAATATTAGTAACTCTAAACGCCGCTAACTTTCTCTTCGGCTCCTTCAGGGTAAGATTAGCGTAAGCTTCAAGAAGATTTAGAGTGTTGTCAATATTTTCATTAATTTGTTGGTTAATAGACCGCATGCATTTAATAAATGCAATAACTCTATCTTTTTCCATTTTAGTCTGTCTATAAGGAAGTTGTTTAAAAATATCTATTTCCTTAAATTCATAAGCTCTCTTCCATGCATAATACTCATGGTGAAGAAAAGCACTAAGAGCTAACTTATCTCTACATTCTTGGTTTAGGTTTCTAAGCTGATATATAAAAAGTGCTGAATAGACATTATGTAGATATCGTTTTGCCGTATAACTTTGTCGATAAGCTTCTGTAAGTTTACCAATATCATGAAGCAAAATTGCATCAACAATTAATCTCCGATCTATAATTTCTCTACTTATCTTAATTGATTTTAATTCTAATAAACAGTTACCGATGTGTGCTGCCAAACATCCCGAAGGAATTCCCTTTTTAAAATGTGAGGGAAGCAGTGTAGAATAACAGAAATCACAAGGAGCTCTTTCTATATTAAGTCTATTTCTAAGTCCCTCGCACTCTAATAACTCCAAGGTCGTATCCCTCGTCGTATTCATAGTACTCAGGGTTAACTATAAGAAACAAGTTTGAATTTTCTTTTAACTTGTTTCTTATATTTTTTAAGTCAGTAAGTTTATTGATAAAAGCTTGTTCATTATTAAATTCAAGCACCAGATATAATTTCTCACCATTGATGACATGCTTTAAGAAGTCATAATTCACTTTTTCTTGAATAGAAAACGAAAATGAAGAATCCTGAATGTAATCTGGTTTTAGCCAGTCGATTTTACATTTTCCTTGACAAATGTTATAAAGCAACTTGGTATAATCATCTTGAGTCAGAACTAAGCAGTGTATCTCTTGACCTATCCTAAGCAAGCTTTCAACAACTTTATTAAAAGCCCTTGGACGCCATATTTCCTCCGAGCTGGCCATGCTGTTAGCAAACTTACTTACAGAGTCTATCAGGTTTCTAATCTCGATACTTCGCCGAAGTTCATGTATAACTTCCTCGGTATAAACATTACTAACAAGTTCATGGGCGATCTTTACATCCTCAACACTCTTACTGAGAGAATCTTCATCCAGCTGCTCTAAAGTCCTTTCACATATAAGAGATGGATACACGTGCTTAGTGGATTCTAGGGCATCTTCTTTATTAAAACCACAGATCCAAGCTTCTCCATTTTCATAACGAGCACATCTGCCGAGTCTTTGGATCAGAGAGTCAATAGGAGCTATATCCGTTATCACAGTTCTGATGTCGTAGTCGATGCCAGCCTCAACAACTTGAGTAGTGACGAGAAGACTAGGTCCCTGATTTCCTTCGAATACTATTTCGCGTTCCTTCCTAACTTTTTTCTTGAGCCTGCTATGAAGTAATAAGGGGCTATAACCTTGCTTTCGTACCTTCCAGTATACCTTAACTGCTCTTTCAACAGTATTCGTAACAATAAGTAAGGGTTTTTCAAAACGTTCGATGTTTTCATCGATTATTCGAAAAAGAGATTCATTTGACAGATTAACCTTAAGAGCTCCTCTTAGAGGTTTCTCATCGCATCTTACGAATTCCATCTGAATTTCTTTTCGCTTTACTTCTTCCTTGATCAGCTGAAGTAAAACTTCAGGTAATGTAGCCGTTGTAAGTACTACTGTAGAATTTAACTCGACAAGAAATCCAATATGGAAAGGAAGTACTGATAATGGGTACCAATATGAGTCCTGTAGCAGTTGTACTTCATCTAACAACACTAAAGATTTAATGAGTTTACCCAATGGCATGAGAACGTGATATCCTCTAACCCTGTAACCATACATTGTATAAATTAAGGTATCGTAAGTTGTGAAAACTAGATCACCTTCCAGAAACGGTTCAATTGCAGCAAGTCCGTGATCTACTGTTGGGACGACATTTGTTATTCCTAAAGCCTTTAATTCTTTACAACCTCTTGCAAACATGTTCTCTACTAGGCTACGCATTGGCAATGTATGGACAAGCGATAACCACTTTCTACTATCTGTCCTTAATCCTGCGAGAAATGGAGTATGGAGCGCTTCCGTCTTTCCAGCTCCGGGTGGAGCCTCGAGAACAAGAAGTTGAGCTCTTTCTAATGCTTCCCAAACTTTCTCAAAAAACTTGTAACGTTTAAGCTTTCTTCCACGATTAAGAACTATTTCCTCGACTATCGACCATAATTGTTGGTTATTAAAGCTTTGCAAGGATCTCTGCGAGTCTTGCCCCCATAGGGCGATTTTGGTAGATATAACGCGATGCTTTAGCCAGTAGATCCATGTTCCGTTTGAAGAGATATTCGTAGAGATATGCTAGGGCAGTAGGATCTTCAAGTTCATCTACCAGTCTTAGGAAGCTCTCGTAATCATCTGATTCAATTGTACTTAAAGCGTTCAGTATTGGATCTACTATTAGCTCACAGAGTCCGCGGATTTCCATTGCTGCTCGACCTTTTTCTTTTTCAAACTTCACACCAATCCCCCTCCAAGATGCATCAGCCTCATCCATCGAGCGAACAATATCTCGACCTAGACGGCTTATCAGAATTTGAATAAGTACCCTAAGAGGAACTAGGTCTAGATATTTTGCAATCTCCCTTCTTACACTATCCTCGTGCTCATACAGTCCAAGAACCTCTCTTATTTGGTCTTTATCCATATATCCTTCAAACGCGATGGTAAATATTATGAATATTACTCGGTCTTTTGATCGGAGTTGTGATGTAGATATAGTCCCCTTGAAGAAGCCATAAGTCAACAAGCCTAAGCAACCATTGCATAGCTTATAGGGTTTATCTGGATAATTAAATTGATCCGTGAAGTATTTTCCGGCAAAGGGCGTAAAGGCGACTGGACTTGTTGCCCCCCCTCCTCTTCTGCCTTCATCCCCAGCATGTCCTTCTGCAGACAGCTCCTTTAGAAACTGTAAACAATCCTTGTAATGAGACAAGTATACCAATGAATTCCTAAGTTTTCTTTCTTCCTGAGGTTGAGTAAAGTATCCAACTTTTTTCAGGATATTCTCCTCCTCTTTAGAGATATCATTAGCAATCGACCTGGCAAGTTCCTCAAGGTCCTTCACTTCAATCTCATAGTAGTATCCAGCTCCCTTAACTTCTAGCAACACCGGTTTTCGTGCTTTGAGGGCAGCATTACAAATGCTATACATGATGAGTGTATCGGGATAGATACCGTGACCGGGTGTGTAAATTTTCATATTACACTCCTACCAGGCTTTCCTCGCGTTCTCCTATCTTAAATGAGTAAACATTGACAGGTCTATCATAAAGTATTGTGATTTCGGTTGGCCTATATACCCTGTATCTGAACCCCTTAGCTCCTCTTTCTATCTTCTCCTCGCATGGGATAGCATAGGTTAATGGTTCGCCCTTTCTTTGATACCAAAAAGATTCATTGTACATCTTGACAATCTTATAAGCTCCGCTTTTTACTGTTGTTAACTCAATAATGGGAGCTTGGAATCTTGTCTTTACCTCATTTGTCTTTTCCTCATTAACTGGTACTCGATCGATCTCGATCACGCTACACAACGACTCCGTATCTCCTAGATGATTAATACTCCAAAGCAGATCACCAGATATATCCTTATCGACAATCCATACGCATAAAAGCTCACATGTAAATACATACTCTCGATAAAGAGCATCCGTTAACTTTTCCAATCTATCAAATATGACTTCATAATCAAAACGCCTATATGCATCTTCAAAAGCTCTATAATCAGATACCTTATCTAAAGCACGAAACCTCTTCAAAACGATAGATGAGGGAACAGCTACTTCTGTTAAGAAGCAAGCGCGGGATACCTTCAGTATGGTTTGTATTCTCGTTGCAAGCTCTTCCTGCTTGAGTCCTTCCCTCACAGCTATACAATATGCTAAAGCTCCAGCGAGTGTTGAAGGTTGAGGGAGAGGAAGCGTTACGCCTATCTGAAATGCTTCAGGCTGTTTAACTGAAAAACTCGGACCTCTTAGCTTAGCAATTAAGGCAACTAGCTCAGCCATTTGTCGATTAACTCTGCAATTTTCGTTAATGCCTCTCCCGCAGACTCAACACCTACTATAAACTCTTTTGGTAATTTCTTCTCTATCATTACATTTAGAGGTCTTCCTTTAGTTACAATGACTTGAGTATGGTTTGCACTAGGATTTTGAGCGCTGAGCCAAGCCTTAATTAAGTCTGCAGAGCTCTCGATATAATCACTGTAGAAGCCATGGATGATGTTGGGAATCGGATTCTTAGATACAAAGCCTACAAACTCGATGGTCTTAATTATCGGTAGAGCCCTAGCTTGGGCAGCACCCACTTGACCTGAAATCATGTTTATAAGTCCAAGCAAGGCTGCTTTGGCTCTGCGTCTTCGTTTATTAATGTCATTGATTACTTTGGTAGGATCACTAATTGCCCTTCCCACATAAGTTAGATCCATTGCACATGCAAAGCCATATACACCACTAGCATGTTCACGTTTGAAGACCATCATGGCAGCTGCTTCCTCTGTCCCCCATAATTTTTTAGCTTCTTCCTTCTTAGGAATCTTACCTTCAGGAGTTAAGACAACCCTGTTATGCGTAATGGCGGCGGTTAAACTACTCAGTTCTTCAATAGGAATCATGAAAGAGAACTTTACTAAGCTCTCTCTACGGATGTTTGAACGTGGGTCTAAGAATCCATGTAGATCTTCAATTGCACAATTATTAATATAATCGAATTCGCTTCCATAATTATGTGGTGATCGGAACATTACGTGTTGTCTGCAAAGATTGCATAGATCACTGCTTTCCTGTGACAAAAGAAGATCGGTAACCGCTATAGCATGCCAATGCTTTAGCATATTTCCAGAGATTACGGGCTCCTCTGACAACTCATAGCCATTGGCAGTACGGCGTACAATAGACATCCTTGATAGCCCTATATATCCACCTACCGCTCCTTCTGCATTACCACTATGAACATTTATGATAGCTCTGCCGGAAACTCTAACATACATTTCTCATCCCTCCTTCTTCCTTACAATCTCACTGGCAAAGGCAAAAGAAGATAAGAGTTTTCCAGTCAATGGGGCATTCATTTTCGCATATTCATAAACTTTCTCAAGATTCGTTTCGCTTACATTAAATAGCTTGCTTCTATTACCCTCAACGAA
The DNA here is from genome assembly GCA_038861395.1 of Thermoproteota archaeon. Lineage (GTDB taxonomy): Archaea > Thermoproteota > EX4484-205 > EX4484-205 > JAAOZP01 > JAAOZP01. The sequence continues at coordinate 5,753 of JAWCDE010000048.1, forward strand.
CACCTCATACTTCTCGGGTTCACCGATAAGTTTGCTTATGACTCTGTCCTTCACACGAACGAGTTTACACATGATATCGGCCAGATTCTCAAGGCTACGTATCCGCCTGAGTTCATCAAGTGTACCTAAGTCACCCTCAACTTCTCTATAAGCTGCCAAGTAGCGTATAACTGCTCTAATATCATTATCACTAATGAAATCACCTATGTCAAATCCTTCGCTCATTTTCATAATAAGTAAGTCTTACCCGTATTTATCTCTTTTCCAATCTTATTACCACATTTCATTTTTATGAAAACGTGCAGTATTTTTGGAAACGTTTATTTTAACCTTCCAGAAACATAAAGTTGTGAAATGAAGACCTTTATTGCCACAATTGGCTGGACGGAGTGGCCTATTGCTTCTGCCGTTATTAAGCATGGGTTGTCTAGTGGGGATAGGGTTATTCTTCTTTGCCCTGAGAAGAGGGATGAGAGGGCTAGGGAAGCTCTTA
>JAWCDE010000049.1:0-5735 GCA_038861395.1 Thermoproteota archaeon
TTCTAGTGTCTACGCCGAAAAAGCCCGGGCTTATTCTTTTCTTCAGAAGATAAAGGAGTAACGGGGTTATTAGTGCGAGTTCTCCCAGTATTAATGTAGTTGAACTTTTAAGGAAATCTTTTGGAAATATGAGGGATATAACAAGTTCTAGAAAGAATTGGAAGATAATAGTGCATAACAGTATTAGGACTACTCTGCGAGGACTCCATGGTACTTGAATACTCGAGAAAAGATTTTCCTCCCCCATATTTACAAATCTCTTTCGCACGGATAAGGCGGAAGCAAGAACTATGCTCATTACTATTGTTAAAATAAGCCATGGAAAAAGGCTCATTTCCACCATGCATCCGACGATGCTAAGCGGAATTAGAATTGAAGATAAGAGAACGGAAAAGTTTAGAAATATATTTTGGAAACTTAATGGAAAACTGATCTCAGGAATTATTTCTTCAACAACAGTCTTATCAAACAATGTATTTACCTTTGACACGGCATATTTTGAAAGTAGGAGAGCCGTGGAAAACGCGTATAAGATTAGCACCACTATTATTTCTAACGGAGGGGCGTCAGCAATTCTTATGTCTGTTCTAACCATTAGAACGGGCATTGATAGGAAAATAGCTCCGAAGAGAGGTATAAGCACGTAAAGTAAGGCTCCTAGAGAGAGGGCGTTTGAAGGCTTGTCGCGTGTCAGTGAAACTATTACGGATAAGATTGATGCGAAAAGAGTTATTGAGAAGAGCATTATTGTATCAATAACTATGAAGGGTGTTCCAGCAAGGAAAGCGTTTAAGAAAAAGTAGAACACCGCCGAGAATATCAGGGTCGTCATAAAATATGCGATAATCATGCCCTTCACATACTTCTTGAGACCATCTTCGGAAACAGCAATCGTCCAAAGGGATTCGCGTTCAACTATCCCCCAGTTTATTGAAAATATTGATGGAATAAGGGGGGAATAAAGGACTGTGAAAGTCAGTGCAGCAACCCTGGAGAATCCAGCTTGCCTTATCAGTATTGAGAAGCTAACGTTTGAAAAAATTGCAACTCCAAACAAGACTAGTGCTGTAAATAAGCTTCCGTCTCTTATTATCCTGAGAAAGTTAAGCTTAACCACCAGATACATGGGTTTCTCGTTCATCTTTGAAGACAGTATTGGTATGAACCCATGTGGGAGCCATTTCAATATTCTTCTATTGCTTGAAGGCATTTCCATTAGCGCTGTTGTCAAGAGCGGAGTCACATCGGGAAGAAAATTAATCCTCATGAGAACACCGTATGCTCCGATTATCGCTAACATGTAAGCCAGACCGATGAAACTCTCTATAGGATAAATAGAACCTAAGGAGTATTTGGCAAGTATGGTTGATGGATACGGTATTGCAGAGTAGTTTAATGGAAATCCGATGGATGTGCTTAACAAGGGGAGGAAAAGCACGAGTAGAATAATCCAGCCGAGTGCTTCTACTCCAATATCGTTCCAAACGCTTTTCAGAACGCCTAACAACTGGGCTATCAGAGAAGAAGCTAGAAGCATGATCTCGTATGACACGAGAACTATTGGCAAATAGTAGAGATGCGGGTGAAGCATAATCATGGTGAATGTTGCCAATGGCGGTGTGGCAGCTACATTGAGAAAGACGAATTGGAATAAAAGGTCTGAAAGAAGATATGTTGAAGGCTTTATCGGAGAAGTAAGTATGAAATCTATCTCTGGCTCAAGAGCAGTAATCCCTCCCCTCATGCCTAGAAAAACCCCCATCGCAATGACTCCGGAAAAGATTAGTGAAACCACGTTTATTAAATTCGTCATATTCATTTCAGAAAGACCGTAGAGACTCTTTACCAGTGCTCCTCCAAAAACTGCTGAAAATATCATCAATAAATCAAAAATCAGTATCGAAATCTTTATCGAAGAATCCTTTCTTAACGGGCCGTAATACTGAATAAGCTTAAACCCCAGTATCTGTAGAAGCTGAGACTTCATGAACCTCCTCAACCCCCACAATCTTAAAAAATGCTTCTTCCAGCGTATCAGACGGATTTAAACCAGCCATCGTCTTAATAGCATTCACCGAACCAGATGCGATACTCCTGCCCTTATTAATTATTGTTGCATGAGAACAAAATCTATCAGCCATGTCAAGCATATGCGTACAAATAAGTGTTGCCCCTCCGTCGTTGACAATCTTCTTAACAAGGTTTTTCACAAGCCTTTGGCCATCAGGATCAAGACCTATAAACGGTTCATCCATGATAACAAGCTTAGGCTCGTGTATGAATACTGTTGCCAATGCGAGCCTCTGCTTTAAGCCCTTTGAGAGCTCTATTATAAACCTGTTCTCATACTCATCCAGCTCGAATAAGCTCATGTAATCCGAGACCCTTCTTCGCGTCTCCTCGCCAGGCTCAACCCCTCTAATCCTTGCAACATATCCCAAAAACTCTCTTGGAGTAAGATAATCCGGTAAGGCAGGTGTTTCAGGCAAATATCCGATAAGCCTCTTGTAACCATAATCCTTGCTTGCATTTTTCTCAAATACGATTATGTTTCCTCTATCCGGTTTAAGAAGACCCACTATGCATTTCACGGTTGTCGTCTTTCCAGCGCCATTAGGACCTATAAGGCCGTGAATCTCCCCTCGAAAAACTTTCATAAACAAGCCGGCAACCCCTATTACCTTACCATAACTCTTCCATAAGTTTTCTATCTTAAGTAAAACACTGTTCTCCAAGCATTCTCTCTCTACAGGTAACAAGACTACTAAATAAGTAAAGAAAAACGCAGAATTTTTAAGTTTTTAACAAGCCATAAAATCACTAACAAATATCCCGATGTATAAAACGAGGTTGAAACTAATACGATCGCTCCAAAGCACTTAAAAACTTTATGAATATCGAATATCTTTATTCTTAACTTTCAGTAAAGATTTAAATACTTGCTACTGAGCAGTTTAGAAATGAATAAAAAATGGCACAGGCAAGTCCGACAGAAGAAGCCAGAAATTTTGCAAATTTCGCATATCTCGCCTTGTTGGTTATCGGCGCTGTAATAGCATTATGGGGGCTCATTGACATACTCTCTTCGCTTTTATGGCCTTGGAGCTATTGGTGGGGTTATTGGTTAGGCATCTCTTTGTTTTTCGGTTTAATTCGCGTAGCCATAGGCGGCCTCGGAGCGTTTTTTGCACTCACCATATGGAAGCCCAAGATTCTGGACGCGATCAGCCAAGGAAGATATGCTGATGCTCATAAAGTTGCTTCAGACCCTATTCAAATCATAGTTGGAATAATATGTGGCGTTATACCCGGAGTATTATTAATATTGACTCAACAGAAACTATCAGAAATAGTTATGCCGCCTCCTCCACCCCCTGCATAAAATTCCATAATTTGTTTTTTTACTTTTAAACAATTTTTATAAAATAATTAGCTTGTAAAATAGGGTATTATAATCGTGCCTATTATGATACAAAAGAGAATTAGGCTTAAAGCATAAACCATTCTGTTAATGGTTTTTATGCTTATTCTACTACTAAGTTTCTTCCTACAAAATAGCTTAAACGTTATCCCACCATCAAGGGGATAAAGGGGTAACGCATTAAAAATCCCAACGTTAAAATTAACAAACCAGATCCAGAAAAAGAAGTTGGCAAAGTAGTGATGATTTTTTCCTAAAAAGGCTGAAGCATAATATTTTTGCAACTGGTCTGAAAAGGGGATCCTCTCATAAACCCACGGGAAGGGAACTGTAGGGATCATTAGGTATGTCATAATACCTTCAACGGGGGAGTGCGTTAATGCTGAAGAATATTCTTCCAGAACATCTTTAAGCGGAACGAGTCTTATTATTCCACTAGCAGTAAAGTTCCACTCCAAAGTAAAAGTATAATTTGCCAATCCGTTTCGCGAAACTTGGAGAGTAATGTTTTCACGTTGTTCATATGCTTTTAAAACGGCTTTGGCGAAACTATTCCAGTCGGGGGTCTGCTCACCATTCACGCCCACTATAATATCTCCCAACTTTATTCCTGCTTGATAAGCAGAACCGTTTACGACTAGCCCTGAGATAAGAATACCGTTAGTAACAGGTTTTAAGGATAGCATCAATATAATGAAAATCATGAGTGCAATGAAGGCTACAATAATATTAGAGACGGGCCCAGCTGAAAGAACCCTGCTTGCTTTCCTGAGTTCAGCCTCCTCAAGCTGTTTTTCATCAATTTCCGCGAAAGCTCCTATTGGTATAACGAGGAATAGGACTATGCCTGTTGACTTAACATTAATTTCATGTGCCCTTGCCTGAACACCATGCGAGGCCTCGTGTACAATCATAGCTATGAGAAGAGCTACCCACCCATAGAAAATAGGTAGGTAAGGATTCAGCCCTGGCAAAAGTATGTTCGCAGTAGGCCCTAGTTCTCTAATCGCCCTGCTCACCTCAGGGCTGCTTAAAATGTTATTAAGAGCATTAATTAGAAGATAGATCATTACAGCCCCTAGGAAAGGCATTATAATCGTGAATGCGAACCCTATTTTCTTTGAAAGATCTGTCTTTCCAAGCTTATCCATAATAGACAGACCCATCCTCGTCTTAATCAGAATGAAGGGAAATTGGATTTCAACCATATTCGGTAGACGTAGACGCATTCGAATATTTTCAGCAGACCCCTTTTTAAACATAGCTTCAAGAAGCCTTATCCAACCAAGAAAATTTAACTTGAAGAATATTAACCTTAAAATTTAAAAATTCACTTGAAATCTAAGAGCCCGTTTTGACTGTTAAGCCTCTTAATGAAATCCGTTTAACAATTTGGAAATTGCTAGTAGCGTTCCTATCAGGCTTCATGCTAGGAGGGGCTGCAGGTCTAATCGGAGTCGGAGGAGGAGAATTCAGAATACCTGTTCTTCTTCGCATACTTAAACTACCGCTTCTAACCATGATTCCAGTAAACCTCCTAGTTGGTTTACTGACGGTTTCAGTATCTTTTGCGAAACGGTTTCAACTAGGTCTTTGGAACTCAGATTATCTAAGTATCTCTCTTACAATGTCTATAGCTTCAATTATTGGAGCATATTTTGGAGCTGTCTTAACTGAAAAGATTCCGGAGAAGCCCATAAAAATAATTCTTGTAATCATACTGATAGCTTTCGGGTTAAAGATCATATTCGAACCTTCACAGCTTCCGACAACTCCCAACTTAACTTGGGGACTTTTTGAAGAGATTTTCCTTGTCATATTCTCGGGTTTTTTAATAGGAATAGTATCTGGAATGTTCGGTGTTGCAGGAGGAGAATTCAGAATCCCCATTCTTATTTATGTTTTTGGGCTTAACGTTACTTCTGCTGGAACAGTCAGCTTATTCGTTTCAATACCGGCAATAGCCTCCGGCTTAATTAAGCACCATAACATGAAGCATATGAATAGGAATGCAGTGGCCATTGCGATTACAATGGGATTAGGGTCTATTCTCGGCGCTCTTATGGGGGCAACATATGTTAAAAACATTGAGGAGAATTTACTTAAAATAGTTTTAGGAGCAATACTGTTATTAGCAACAATCAGGATGATCATTAAACATTAAACTCTCGCTCAGTAAGACCTCATTTTTTTTAAAAAATCTTATACCATACTGCAAAATGAATTAGAAGTGACAAAAAGAAATTATTTAGAAATTTTTATGACGGCGGTGGAGGTGGTGGAGCATGTGTGGGTTTAGGCTTTCTTCTTAAAA
>JAWCDE010000050.1:0-5674 GCA_038861395.1 Thermoproteota archaeon
ACTGTTAGAGAGGGTGGCAGTATCATTCCAAATATGAATGCAAGCGGATCTGTGGAAATGCCTATAACTGCACCGGGAAGCCAGTACTGCGTATACTGCGTCAAGTCAACCCATGGTGAAGGTATTAAACGTGCTTCAGCGCCTAGTAGCATGGGTACGACGTGTAGGAGCGACCCGTATATTGCACCTGCTATTAGAGATATGAGGAAGTAGAGGAGACTATTAGGCTCAGCTTCGTGTAAAGTGTTTATCATTGCTGTACCTACTTCAGCTATTGGAAATGGAAGAGGTTCCTCTTCTATGTAAAGGTAGGAGAAGAGCATACCTAGAGATATTTCAGCAATCATTCCTAAAATTCCAAAAGTTAACTGGATCACTAGGGCGGGGAGCCAATCAGGATGCATTAAAGTCCTCAACTGGTGAACGGGCGAACTTACTGGAGGAGACAACCATACTGGAACAAGTTCTCTCAGCGGAGTTCCAAATAGCTTAAACTCTAAGCTAAGAGGATTGGTGACAAAGAATGACCTGAAGACAAGCCAGTAGTAAAACGGTACTGATGTGGCTATGGATCCAACAGTGGCATATATGATGTAAAGCTCTTGTTTTGTAAGCCTACCACCGTATATTCTGGCTAATGCAGTGAAAAGTATCGCCGTTATGTACATGGATGCTGAACCCACTTCCGTACCCATTGAGAAAGTCAAGTATATCGTTGCAGGCAGGAATATGAGAGCAGCCAAAATCATTGCAAGGATAGATCTCCATGTTAAGCCTGTGTAGAATTCTCTCTCAGAGGCAGTCAGGTGTTATCACCTCGCCTGTTTAGGGTTTAACACTTAAATATAAAATTTAGCTTGCAACCCCTTTGCTACAAATTCCGATGAAGTCAAAAATTTGCCTCCAGGAAAGGTTTATAAATTAACTAGGTAAAAGCTATTTTCTCAGAGATGTACCTAAAGACTGTTTCCAGGCTTAAAACCTCTCTTCTCTTGACGGCAATTCTTCTAACGATTCTCAACCAGCTTCCAATTCTATTTGGATCCTGTTCAACCAAGACTGTGGATCAAGGCTTACAAACGGTAGCGATAACAAACCTATTCCCGATTAATGTTGAAAGAATGGGTCAAGTGATAAGCACAATATCATCCTACGGATCTAGACTAACAGGCTATCCGGGATACTATGATACTTTAGAGTACCTGTATAACTATCTAAACAATGATATTGGAATTCAAACTAAAAAACACGAATATACTGTTGTGATCCCATACGAAGAAGAGACTTACATCGAGGTTTTGGAACCATATTTGGGAAGGATTGATGCTTACGCCTTATACCCGAATGGAATCAACCCTTCTCCAACTCCACCAGAGGGTATTATCGGTAAACTGGTTTACGTTGGAAAGGGGAGTGTTAGTGATTTAGATGGGAAAGACATCCCCGGAAGCATTGTTGCTATGGATTTCAATTCCAGAGATAACTGGCTGAAAGTAGCTAATCTTGGAGCCGAGGCAGTAATATTCATAGAGCCTGATGGAGAGACGAACTTTCTAGAATGTTATGACAAATTCTTAGATACTCCCATCTATTTCCCCAGAGTCTATGTTAAGAAGAGCGATTGGGAAATACTGAAGAATGCCAATAAAATAAGGCTTGTTACAAGAGTATCTTGGAGGGAAATTACTGCATCAAACATAATCGGTTACATAAACGGTACAGATGGTTCTAGCGATGTTGTAATACTTTCAGCTCACTTCGATTCTTGGTCAGTGGTTCCGAGACTAGCATCGAGTAAGACAGAACTAATACCTGTTGCATTGCTTCTTGAATATGCTCGCTACTTGGCCAATAACCCGCCTAAGTACAATGTCTGGATAGTTCTATACTCCGGGCATTGGCAGGCACTTGCAGGCCCAAGGGAATTCGTTGAAGAGTTCTTCTTCAGAGGAAGAGATGTTGTCAGTGGTAGTTTAAGACCCATCCTCAATATAAACTTCGACCTTATGGCAAGCGATTCAGATGGTTTGCAGATTCTCTATACAGGGATGTTTTCAACATACGGGGGGTATGATATTCACCAGAATGTACCAAACAGGATTCAATGGTTCACTACGCAGATAAACAATATGCTTACTAATGATGATGATATTAAGAATTTTGCAATGAGTGTTTTCCAGACCAATGCTTCTAGTCTACTGAACTCTTATCTTACTTTTCAATCTTATTGGGGTACCGAGCCCGTATTTTACATGCTCGATTGCGAACCAGTCTTGTATTCTGGTCTGGCAGCATTCACTATAACAAGTAGACGCTCTGCTAGAAACTACATAGGTAGTCCAATAGATGATAGTAAGTATGCGAACCTAACTAGGCTAGACCCATACTTGCAGATAGCTCTTCGTGTTGTCGATAACCTATTGAGGATGAGTTGGGAAGGTTTTAACAGAGACATGTCAAAACCAACCAGGTTAAACTTAGTAGCGTCTCTAGGATTTCCAGGATATGCCACTTTCCAAGGACAGGTAAAGACCTACAACTTCAGCAAGGGATGGCATGATCCTGTTCCAAACGTTTTGGTTGAAGTTAGTATAAGTACTTCTACGTACAAGCTCAACAAGATAATAGTAAAAGCTGACGGAGAAGGAAAGTTCGTTGTACATGGTATACCGCCGGCGGGTGCTGCAATAGGCATAGGTGGGGGAAGATTCTATCCATTAACATGGGTTGCAAGAGGATGGGTTTTAGATGATAAAGGCACTATTCTGATGGCTAATGACATCGGGCAATTCGGAATGAGGCTTTTTATCCAAGAGGTTCTGGTAAGAAACCCAGTTGAGAATCTTACTGTCGTCGTATCGAAGGTTGTTCCACTGGAAATATTCGATTTTGAATCACCAACGTTTCTTCAAAAACCCATAGAGATAGATCCTAGACCAGGGTCCTTTGAGAAGTGGAGGAATGAGCCTTGGAAGTCAGTTCTTTCAATATACGAATTATCAAGCAATATCCCAATAATCTACGGTTATTACTCTAATGGTAGAGAGCCTGTTGCAATTGCCTGGGTCCAACCAGGTACAAGGTTCGTAGTCTTAAGCCCAGTCGGACTTGTGCTAGTAAACGCTTCCAGAGAAAATACGGAAGGAAATGGGTTTTATGTCGAGTATGGGAGTAGGGGTAGAGTATGTCTCACATCATTTCAAGTTGCTAAGGACATGTACTACATAGCATATGGGAGATACCTAAAGCTTGTTGAGAGGAACATTGGCAGTCCCAGTGCTGAAGAAACGATAGCTAAGACCAGAAGGTACTTAGAAAAAGTAGAAGAGCTTCTAAATGAAAAGAAATACGGCGAAGCATATTCTTACGCATTGGTAGCTAGAGCCTACGCCTACAAGGCGTATAGGGATGATGTAATGCCTTTGATAAACGATTCCGGTACGTCATTGCTGTATCTATTCGTGATAACCATATTTGGAGCCTTCTTCCTTGAGAAAGTTATTGTACACTCACAGGGTTCAAAGCGTATTATATCCATAGGCCTGTTGGCAGCGCTATTCCTAATACTCTTCATGCAGATTCATCCAGCATTTGGACTAATGAGTAATATTTCACTAGGAATGATAGGTTCACTAATACTAATACTCGTCTTAGTAACGTTAGTAGTCTTAATGGCAGTAGGTGAGGAGATAAGGAAAGGTATTGAGAGACGCGTACTCGGCGTACATAAAGCAGAAGTTAGCAGATTTGACACTGCAATGATGTCCTTCTCTATAGGGAGCGAGCATATGAGGCGTAGGCCACTCCGTGCAATACTCGTATTCTTAACAATGATCTCTATGGTAATAGCAATGACTTCTCTGACTTCATTGACGCCATCCAGAGTAACAAGGTTTGTGAACGTTTGGAACGTACAGTCTGACTTCGACCAGATCCTAATAAAACAATCGAGGGGTGCACCACCAGGTATTCTCTCCTTAAGCACATTAGAAATGGTAACAACCATTGCCGGAGATAAATTCTATGTATTTCCAAGAGTTTGGGCATTTGGCCAAATAGATTTTTCACAATCTCCTGCATCAGTATTCATAGTTAGAAGTGCCTATAACTCGACCAATGCACGTGCCATACTTGGGCTTACTTCTGAGGAGATTGTAAGGAAAAGCAGTCTATTCAATCTGAATACTGGGGGCAATCCTATTAACAGCCTTCTTCCCGAAGACGCTTATCACGTAATAATACCTAGGAGAATGGCAGATATCCTCAAAGTGACCGTGGGAGACACCGTTACTATCTTAGGCAAGGAGTTTAAGGTAGTTGCTATAATAGAGCCTGTTCAAACGGAGGAAGGCAAGATATTATATGAGGTTAACAATAAGCTTGAAGCAGATGGGTGGAACCTGCTTCCAGTAGATCCTCAATATTACAACTCTCTTAGCAGAGCCTCCGCCGTCTCAGCACCCGGCGCGGTTCCTCAAAATATTGATGTGGGAGAAATGATTATAATGCCGCTTAGGAAAGCATTAGAATTTGGAGGATACTTTGCATCCATATCGGTAGAGCCTAAGGAGGAAACATCCTATCAAGATATGGAAAAACTGGCTGTAGAGCTTAAATACGTGTTAGACCTAGGACTATACTTGTCATACGAAAGGACTCCCAAACAATTATCCACGTTCTACACCGTCCTACTTGGAGGATGGGAGATAATGTGGCTTGTGATAATATTGGGAGCATTAAACATATTCACGACGGTTCTGGGTAGCCTTAAGGAGAGGACTAGGGAAGTCTACATCTTCAGTGTCGTCGGACTTTCACCAATGGGTGTGACAGTATTCTTTATGACTGAAGTAATAGTTTACGCAATAGTGGGTGTTTTACTCGGATACGTTGGGGGCTATCTTATGACGAGATTCCTTACATTTCTAAACATAATTCCTGCAGGAGCAACTTTCAACTTCGCATCTACATTCACACTTCTAAGTACGGCTGTAACAATAGTGGCAGCATTAGCAGCTGCAGCATACCCCTCCTTCATTGCTTCTAGGGTTGCAACACCCTCCTTAGAGAGGAGATGGAGGTTTAAGACGAAGCCAAAGGGCAATGAGTGGTATATACCTTTGCTCATAGGAGTGTCCACGGTGGAGGAGAGCAGAGGGTTACTTGCATACTTGCATGAATATTATGAGGGAATGGGGGCTGTCAAGGAAGGTATACACATGGTTAAAGAACTTCATAAGCCAGATTATGAGAACTTGTCGATGAGCTTTATAGTATCATTATCGCCTTTCGAACTCGGAGTCACTCAGAAAGTAAATATATTGACGGTCTATAACGAGGAAACAAAGAGATATGAAATTACACTACACCTTGAAAGACTATCTGGTCCTGAGAACACTTGGATAACTTCTAACTACAAGTTCGTAGACGACCTCAGGAAGCAACTCATAGTCTGGGGTGCGCTATCAGTAAAGGAAAAAGCTAATTACATATCTAAGACTAGGGCGCAAGGCTAGTGTCGGTAAACTCCTCTATTTTTTCTGCAAGCCTTATTAAAGAGAGATATCCTTTTTTTATCCTGCTACTGCCTGGGAAGCCATACATAGAGTGAAGTCTTATTATCCAGGATATTTTCTGCGGTGATTCAACATAATCCTGAATCATCCTGTCGACC